>NZ_CAJHBU010000012.1 GCF_904846715.1 Psychrobacter vallis | reverse complement strand
CCGATGGTGCCGACGTTGACGTGTGGCTTTTTGCGTTCAAACTTGGCCTTTGCCATGGGTATTTCCTCTTTTTTTGGGGTCAAATGCTTGGTTCGTATCAATACGATAACTAAGACAATCTTGACCACTTAAGATAAGTGTTAAAATTGTGCACATAGTAATGTGCAGATATTATAAGAAAATCGCGACCAATAACAAGTCTTTTAACAAGTTATTGGTGCATTCTATACTGACAACATAGAAACACGTCCTATATTGTCATATTTAATAGATTTTTATTTATTCGTCATCATCTTTAGAATTAAATTTAGAGATGATTTCAGCAGCAACTGATTTTGGAATTTCCGCATATTTCTGGAATTCCATTGAATAAGTAGCACGGCCTTGTGACATTGAGCGCATTTGCGTGGCATAACCAAACATTTCTGATAACGGTACTTCAGCACGGATCTGCTTAGTGCCACCAGGTAAGTCTTCCATACCCTGTACCAAACCACGACGACGGTTAAGATCGCCCATGATATCGCCCATGTAATCTTCAGGTGTTTCCACTTCGACTTTCATGATTGGTTCAAGTAGTGCTGGATCAGCTGCTAAGAAGCCTTTTCTGAAGGCCATAGAGCCTGCCATCTTAAATGATAGCTCATCAGAGTCGACGTCATGGTAAGAACCATCATAAAGTGTCGCTTTAACGCCAACAACAGGATAGCCAGCAAGTACGCCATTTTTCATGCGCTCTTGAATACCTTTGTCGACCGCACCATGGAATTCTTTAGGTACAGTACCACCAACAACTTCTTCAGCAAATTCGTATTCAACATCGCCTGCTGGATCAAGCGGCTCAAGGCGTAACCAAACGTGACCAAATTTACCACGGCCACCAGTTTGACGTACAAATTTGCCTTCTTGCTCAACAGTGCTACGGATTGTTTCACGATAAGCAACCTGCGGCGCACCGATGTTGGCTTCAACGTTAAACTCACGCTTCATACGGTCAACTAGAATTTCTAAATGCAATTCACCCATGCCGCTGATGATTGTCTGACCAGATTCTTCATCGGTATGTACACGGAATGACGGATCTTCTTTTGCCAAACGACCTAAAGCAATTGACATTCTTTCTTGGTCAGCTTTGGTCTTAGGTTCAACCGCTAGGCTGATAACTGGATCTGGGAATTCCATGCGCTCAAGCGTGATAACATTGCTTTCGTCACATAGCGTATCACCAGTCGTTACATCTTTCATGCCAACTAATGCTGCGATATCACCAGTACGAATTTCTGCAAGCTCTTCTTGAGAGTTCGCCATCATCTGTACAATACGGCCAACACGCTCACGCTTCATTTTAACTGGGTTATAAACGCTGCTACCTTGCTTTAGAACACCTGAATAAACACGAACGAAGGTTAAGTTACCAACGAACTTGTCATTCATAATTTTGAACGCTAAAGCTGAAAATGGTGCTTCATCTGACGCTTCACGGGTGCCTTCAGTTTCATCTTTGTCATCAAGGATACCTTTAATAGCAGGTACATCCATTGGCGCTGGAAGATACTGAATAACTGCATCCAGCATCTTTTGTACACCCTTGTTTTTAAAGGCAGTACCACAAAGTAGCGGAATAATTTCATTATCAATAGTCAATTGACGGATAGCACCATGGATCTGTTCTACAGACAATTCGCCATTCTCAAGATACTCATTCATGAGCTCTTCGTTTGCTTCAGCCGCACTTTCTACAAGATATTCGCGATACTCTTCCGCTTTTTCTTGTAGTTCAGTTGGGATGTCACGTTCATCATATTCCATGCCTTGAGACGCTTCATCCCAATAAATAGCTTTCATGGTTACTAGATCAACAACACCTTCAAAGTCATCTTCTTTGCCAATTGGGATAACCAATGGTACTGGCTTACCACCAAGACGAGTTTTAATTTGCTCAATAACGCGATAAAAATCAGCACCAACACGATCCATTTTATTTACAAATGCAAGACGTGGCACCTTATATTTATTCGCCTGACGCCATACAGTCTCAGACTGTGGCTGAACACCGCCTACTGCACAGTAAACCATGCAAGCGCCATCAAGTACACGCATAGAACGTTCAACTTCGATCGTGAAATCAACGTGACCAGGGGTGTCAATAATATTGATGCGGTGTTCGTCAAACTGTTTTCCCATACCTGACCAAAAACAAGTTGTTGCCGCTGAAGTAATAGTAATGCCGCGCTCTTGTTCTTGTTCCATCCAGTCCATGGTAGCTGCGCCATCATGTACTTCGCCAATTTTGTGACTAACACCGGTATAGAATAAAACACGCTCAGTAGTGGTTGTCTTACCAGCATCGATATGCGCTGAGATACCAATATTGCGATAGCGGTTTAGGGGAGTTTTACGAGCCATAGTGTTTTCCTAGGAAAAGTCGTGTATATAATAATGTATTGTGTCTCTACCTCATACTCTATGACAAAGCTGTCAGCTTCGTAATATTACTTACTGATTATTGAGCCTAAAATGGACAAAAAAAGAGCAAATACTAAGAATAGTGCGGTATCAAATTTGGGACGCTCTATGCTAAAAAATATATTTTCAGAAAGGCATCTAGATAGATATCCGCCATCTCAGATGCTAGTGGATAAACCCTACTAACAACATGATTAATGATGGCGGTAATCAATAGAATCAATAACAATCTAAGATTAGTTGACGTGAGCCAATAATCTAAAGCTACTATTCAACAGTAGCTTAAAAACGGTAATGAGAGAATGCTTTGTTAGCGTCTGCCATGCGATGAACTTCGTCACGCTTTTTCATAGCAGCGCCTTTGCCATCAGCAGCATCATTCAATTCGCCTGCTAAACGCAAAGCCATTGATTTTTCAGAACGCTTAGCAGCCGCTTCAGCTAACCAACGCATAGCCAATGCAGTACGACGGGAGGGGCGTACTTCCATTGGTACTTGATAGGTTGCACCGCCGACGCGACGAGCTTTTACTTCTACCATTGGGCGTACATTTTCAAGCACTTCTTCGAAAAAAGATACTGGATCTTCGATCTTGCGCTTTTCACTTACTGTTTCAAGTGCACCGTAAACGATACGCTCAGCAGTAGATTTTTTACCATGACTCATTACATGGTTGATGAATTTTGCAACAGTTTGGCTACCAAACTTAGGATCCGGTAGGATCTCACGGGTAGCAACGACGCGACGTCTTGGCATAATAAATTTCCTTATCTTCAGGAGTGTCTAACATTCACAACATCACACTTGTCTATAAGACATAGTTACGAGTTGTCAGTTAGCCTTACTGCATGGTGGTATGTTTTAAAAGTAGCTGATCGATATAAAATTACTTGTATACCAATCATATTACCGCTGACACCAAACCCATGCACAGTTATTGGATAGTGCAAAAAACTTTAGTTAATAACGTTTAGCTATTAAACTTTAGGCTTCTTAGCACCGTACTTAGAGCGACCTTGCTTACGGTCTTTAACGCCTGCGCAATCTAGTGCACCGCGAACCGTGTGATAACGTACACCTGGTAGATCTTTTACACGACCACCGCGGATAAGAACAACACTGTGCTCTTGTAGGTTATGACCTTCGCCGCCGATGTAGCTTGATACTTCATAGCCTGAAGTCAAACGTACACGACATACTTTACGCATGGCTGAGTTAGGTTTTTTTGGCGTGGTAGTATATACACGAGTACATACACCGCGACGCTGTGGGCACGCTTCCAACGCAGGAACTTTTGACTTTTCCTTGATGGTTTTGCGGCCTTTACGAATCAATTGGTTAGTTGTTGCCATAAGGCATCCTTCTCCCGTTTGGTATAAAACAAAAAAATGGAGTATTACACCATCTATCTGACGTTAGTGACAGATTTTGGCGCACCCATTTTTAGGACAGTGTATTATAAAGAGTTGTTGCAGCTATTTCAACCACTTATGAGTAGTCGAGCTTTACAATATTTGTTAGATATGCAGTCAACCTATTTCGATACCATTTTCTCTGTTTTTAATTAGATAATAACTTTAAAAACGGGTTATGGAATATGGTATTAAAAGCAGGTTCATTTGCGATTTAGGTAAGGCATTGAGTATTAAAAAATAGCAATCTGCGAGCACTAGATGGCGATACTATCTTATATTTCAAGAGAGATAAGATAGTATCGCCAATATTAGAGACAGTTAACTAGCTGATTCCAACTTTGCTAGTTTGGTTAAAAGAAGACCATATAAAAATAGACGTGCAGATTCTGTTTACTTGCTTGACTTGTCGGTGACTTTATCTACCTGACCTGATGTGTCATCGGATGATTCATCAACGTTATCTTTCTGTTTGTCATTTTCCTTATCAACAGCTTTTTTCGTTTTGTCTTTTGTTTGTGTGTCGTCGCTTTCAGTGCTTTCTTGCTTTTTACTGTCTTCTTGCTTTTTACTGTCTTCTTGCTCACTGCTGTCTTCTTGCTCATTGCTGTCAGTAGATTTTTTAACCGCTGCTTCATTACTACTATCATCTGTGATAGCGCGGTTAGCAAGTTTTGCATCTGGCGCAAAAGTTGCTTGAGCCACACCAATAACCTCATCAATCAATTGGCTGTTATAGCGCATACCAATGATGACGGCGGTGGCTGGTAAGAAACGACGCACCCATGACAAATTGATTTGATCCAAATCGATGCCAACTTGACTGGCAATACTATCAATTTGCTCAGCATAAAAATTAACGTTTTTATTTTTCAGGCCTAAGTTTTTAAGCTCACTATGTAAACCGTTGCTTTGAGCATTATCGAGTAGACCTTTGCCAATACCAATACCCGCAAGTAAGGCTTGCTTCTCTTGCATTTTGCTTAGGTCAGCATTTGAGAGCAACTCATAAGCCATTTTGATACCTTGTTTACCTGTCAGTGGCTTGTTATATACAGCACCCAACTGATAAATAGTTCGTAACGATACCAACAATAGCCACAATGTATCAGCCAACATACCCGGAAGCCCAGCTAGACCAGTCAAGCCACCCATCGTCGCCAATGCGCGGTTTTGATTGGCGATATCGGTGGCTAATGCATAACGCTCTTCATCATCTAAGCTTGCGACACTGGCAAACCGATGCTCATTAGGCAAATCAATTTGACTCCAATTAGACGCAAGTTTGGCTACTTGAGCGAAAGCCCCATCGACTGTCGATTGAAAAAAACTGTTTGGTACCACTTTTTTGGCATATTTACCATAAGTTGCAAAACGTGGCCCCAGCAACTGCTGAGTCGCCTTCAACGTTTGCTCCCGAAATAAATCTTGCTGATAGTCTTCATCGCCCAAATTAACCGCTTTATATTGACGCGGCTTGCTGGTTTTAGCATTCATACCATCGATCAAAGCGCCCATACGCTCTAAGTTATTACGCGTAAAAGATCCTACAGTATTGATGCTTTTAGAGAGAGTGCTACGCTTCGCCATCGGAATATCCTTTAATAAAGAAGAAGTTTAATTTTGTTTTATTATATAAAAATACTGACTGTGTCATTCTAGCGAACCACTGTGGTTGATGTCAGTGCGAACAATGTTATTGCTATCACAAATTTTGTATCTAAAAGTATAACTTAATTTTTGTCTAACTTAACCATAGCCTTTAGTTCACCCACATTGTTTTTCATAAATAGCAAAGCAACTGCTTGAATAAAAGGGCTTCATAGCCACTCACTTTCTCATTACCTTGTAGCCATAGAGGCTATCTCGCCATTATTTTACACTTGTCCAAAGATTTTCAATGCTTGATACGTTATCATGTGCCGTAAGTTAGAGCATAATTGTACACTGAATTGATATCGTCTTTAATATACTGTAGTTACTTTAATTCATGCTATCGTTATCTACATAGACTATTTTTTCACTATAATGCTCAAATTAATTAATAGTTAAACCTCATATATAGATTTACAACGATTATTGCATGTCAATAGCTGCAAATCGTTACTCATAAGGAATAGAATATGCGTCGCGTCGTTATCACTGGAGCAGGGATTGTCTCTTGTATCGGACATGATTTAGCCACGGTCACTACTGCTCTTAAAGAAGGAAAGTCTGGTATTACGTTCAATGACTCTTATGCTGAGCATGAGTTTAAGTCACATGTTAGTGGCAGTATCGATCAATCAATGCTTGATACCAGCGGTATCGATCGTAAATTGAAGCGGTTTTTTAGTGATGCCAGTCTCTATGCTTATGTTAGCGCATTGAACGCGATTGAGCACTCAGGTTTATCCCTTGAGACTATTAATAGTAATCCACGTGTGGGCTTAGTAGCGAGCTCGGGCGGTGCATCGACAGAAAATATCGTTAATGCTGTGGACGCTATGCGCGAAAAAGGCCTTCGCGGTGTCGGCGCTATGGCTGTGCCAAAAACCATGGGCAGCTCGGTATCAGCAGCACTGGCAACAGGTCTAAAAATCCAAGGGGTTTCTTACTCTCTCGCTTCTGCCTGCGCAACGTCAACCCATTGTATCGGTCATGCCGCTGAGCTGATTCAGCTAGGCAAAGCCGACGTGGTGCTGGCTGGCGGTAGTGAATCCGAGCATTGGACGCAGTCTTGCATGTTTGATGCCATGGGTGCGGTTAGCACTCAATATAATGACACGCCAACACGGGCATCAAGAGCTTATGACAAGAATCGTGACGGTTTTGTGATTGCCGCTGGCGGTGCTATGGTTGTCGTTGAAAGTTTAGAGCATGCCCAAGCACGTGGCGCCAATATTTTAGCCGAAATCGTCGGTTATGGTGCCAGCTCTGATGGCGCAGAAATGGTCGCTCCAAGTGGTGAAGGTGCTGTACGTTGTATGCAACAAGCATTGGCTGAAGCGGGTCTACAATCTGTCGATTACATCAATAGCCACGGTACGAGCACGCCACTCGGTGATATGACTGAGCTTAAAGCCATTGCCAAAGTTTTTGGTGATGATGTCAGTAAAGTACCCGCTATCAGCTCGACCAAATCTATGACAGGCCATAGCTTGGGTGCGGTCGGTGCGCAAGAGCTCATTTATTGCTTATTGATGCTAAAAGAAGGTTTTATTGCCCCAAGTATTAATGTTGAAGAATTAGATCCTGCCGCTGAAGGCTTTGATATCGTCACTCAAATGCGTGAAGCCAAGCTTGAAACGCTAATGAGCAATAGCTTTGGCTTTGGTGGTACTAACGCTACCCTAATTATCAAAAAATTTGACGTTTAGCATATGCTTGCAGCACATCATAATACAACGGAGCAAACAGCTTCTGCCATCTCGCCAGCTACTAAGTCTAGCTGGCGTTTTGGTGACTTGCCTGCGGCAGCATTGATGCCGCAATTACAAAAGCATCTAGCAGCGCAAGATACTGAGGCGAACTGGCAACTGGTTTGGCTCAATAATGATGGCAGACCAGTGATTGGTTTGCTGCCTAAAACCAGCTGGTCGGTTTATCCTACCCATCACACACTGTCTAATGAATCATCAACGCCTTATAAAGTCATCAAACATTGCCGTGATGCTTATCTTTCTCATAATCCTAAGCACAACGCCATCACAACAACCCATATGAGCTATGCTGTATGGCAGCACGAGTTAATTACTTATAGTCAAACCTATGACAATCATAGCAATGATTCAAAATCATCGAGTAAAGCAAATAACAAACCAAGCTACCATCATGGGCTAATAGGTTTTATCGGTTATGACATGGCCGCGCGTGACCTAAGTCCAACTGCTGATATTAAACTGGCAGCGCAGCCTTGTGCCGTATTGGGACAATATGATATTTATCTGACACCAATTGATGAATATAGTGACTCTGCTTGGACATTAACTGTGAACGAAACCCATAATTATTTCGGTGAGAGTGATAATAAGAAAAAGAACGAATTCGTCGCAGCGCTAACCTCCTATTTAGATGCTTTAGATAAAAAATTGTCTGATAAACATCTTAATCAGGCGGAGTTTGAAACATTATTAAAGCCGACTCCTTTAATGCTAACAGCACGATGGCATAAGCATCATTACCAGCACGCCTTTAATCAAACCCAAAACTATTTAGAGCAAGGTGATTGCTATCAAATCAATCTGACTCAAGAATGGTATGGCTGTCTTTCTCATCAAGACAAACGTGATGAACCCCTCTCCACCCTCATTGATTACTTACCCAGTCTGCATCGTAATACCCATGCGCCATTTGCAGGGTATTTGAGCACCAAATATATGGGCGATAAAACCCATGCCAATAGGCAAGACTGTACTACTAAACCAAATAAAATGACTGAACAACAAAGCCATTTTGAATTGTTAAGCTGCTCACCTGAGCTATTTTTTACTTTTACCAAAAATCATAACAACGGCAAGCATCATATTCTCACCAAACCTATCAAAGGTACTATGCCTCGTGGCAACACTGATGAGAAAGATGAGTTGTATAAACAACAACTCATTAACAGCGAAAAAGATCGTGCCGAAAACGTCATGATCGTGGATTTACTGCGCAATGATTTGGGTAAATATGCAAAGATAGGTAGCGTGAAAGTACCAAAATTATTTGCGATCGAAAGTTTTAGCAATGTTCATCATATGGTCAGCACCATCAGCGCTGAGCTAAAGGCCGATACCCATCCACTGACGGTATTATTTGGCAGTCTACCTGCCGGCTCCATCACTGGCACGCCCAAAAAGCGGGCAGTTGAAATTATTTCTGAATTAGAAACAGCCCCGCGCGGTGCTTACTGCGGCACCATGGGTTATATGAATTTTGATGGTAGTGGTCAATGGAATGTGCTGATTCGCACACTGCAAGCCAGTATCTCACCAGACAATGAATTAGATAAAGAAAGATACATCAATTTATGGGCTGGCGGCGGTATTACTATCGCTTCTGATTGCGATGCTGAACATCAGGAGTGCTTAGATAAAGTGGGTAATCTGCTATCAGTACTTGCCCAAGATAATCTGAGCAAATAAAATTAAGTATTGTCTTAAGAAATAATCAAAAATAAAGCCTGCTCAACATTACGTTAGCAGGCTTGTCTTTAACACTCATTGGTAACATCAATCGATATAGACATAGCAATCAAGTCATTAACCAGCTGTAACGCCAGTATCTATATGTAGCTCTTTTAAAGCATCAATCAAACGCTGATTCTGCTCTGCCGTACCAACCGTAATACGTAGGTAATCTGCAATGCGTGGCTTATCAAAATGCCGAACGATAATACCCTGCTCACGCAATGTAGTGGCGACCGCACTCGCATTGCCATCTTTAGGACGGACAAACACAAAGTTGGCATGCGATGGCAATACTTTATAGCCTAGTGCAGTCAATTCTGCCGTCAATGATGTGCGTAAGTCGATGACCTGCTGACGGGTTTGCTCAAAATAATCGGTATCTAACACACTGGCAGTCGCACCCGCTTGCGCTAACTTATCCAATGGGTAGCTGTTAAAACTGTTTTTCATACGCGTTAGTGCTTCAATCAATGACGGGTTGCCAAAAGCCATACCGACACGCAATCCAGCAAGTGAACGTGATTTTGAAAAGGTCTGCGTCACTAGAATATTATCGCAGTCATTGATTAAGCTCACTGCTGAGACCTGAGCATCTGACTCGCCATCTTTTATCTGCGCAAAATCGATATAAGCCTCATCAATCACAACCACTGCGTTCGAATGCTCACTAGCCAGTTTACGAATATCGGCAAGCGATAATAATAAGCCTGTTGGTGCATTGGGATTAGCAATAATGATACCACTACAAGGCTGGCGATATGCATCGGGGTCGATACTGAAATCTTCTTCTAATGCGATTTGTACCAGCTCTACACCAAATGTCTGCGCATATACTGGATAAAAGCTATAGCTAATATCAGGTGCTAATATCGGTCGCTCTTTCATAAAGAAGCTTGCGAACACCAGTGCCAACACTTCATCCGAGCCATTACCCACGAATACTTGATTGATATCGAGATCATACAGTTGTGCCAATGCGGCACGCAAATCATCAGACTCAGGCGCTGGATACAAACGCAGTTCATCCGCCTGCTGCTCCAAAACTTTAGCGATTGCTTCTCCTACTTTTGGTGAGGGCGGAAATGGATTTTCGTTGGTATTTAATTTGCATAAATTGTCATGTTGCGGCTGCTCACCTGGGATATAAGGTGATAAATTGCGTGCTTTGGATGACCAAAGTCTGGTGTCTGTCTTTAACTCACTCATAAATTATCCTACTATTAGCAATAAGGGCTATTAACAATAAATTCCAAAAGTAATTTTTAAGGTGGTTTTTAAAAGTACCAAAACATATTACTGATAACGGTAACGAGCCGAACGCGCATGGGCTTCTAGATCCTCACGTTGCGCTAAAATATCTGCCGTTTCTGCCAACGGCTTACTGCCAGCTTCACTACAATAAATAATGGATGATTTCTTCTGGAAGTCATAAACCCCTAGCGGCGAAGAAAAACGGGCAGTACCGGATGTCGGTAGTACATGATTCGGCCCTGCACAGTAGTCGCCAATCGCCTCTGGTGTATGACGACCCATAAAGATAGCGCCAGCGTGACGAATATCCGCAAGAAGCACATCAGGGTCATCAACGGATAACTCTAAATGCTCAGGCGCAATTCGGTTGATTAGTGCCATGCCTTCTGCTCTGTCTTTCACTAAAATAAGCGCACCACGGTTTTTTAGCGAATCACGAGCGATATCAGCTTTTGGCAATTCTGCCAATGCTTTTTCTATCTCAGTAGCAACTGCTTCTAATTGCTCTCTACTTGTCGTGACAAAGATGGCCTGCGCGATACGGTCGTGCTCTGCTTGTGACAATAAATCCATCGCTAACCAGTCAGCGCGGTCTTGCGCCTCGCCTTCTGCGTAGACCAACACTTCAGAGGGGCCAGCAATCATATCAATACCGACTTGGCCAAATACTGCACGTTTGGCCGCCGCGACGTATTTATTACCGGGTCCTGTGATCTTGTCTACTGCTGGAATCGTTTCCGTCCCATAAGCCAGTGCTGCCACAGCCTGTGCCCCGCCAATGGTAAAAACGCGATCAACTTGCGCCAAATGCGCCGCTGCCAATACCAAAGGATTTAGTACGCCATTTGGGGCTGGCACGACCATAATGACCTCAGCGACGCCAGCCACTTTGGCTGGAATGGCATTCATCAACACAGAAGAAGGATACGAGGCAAGGCCGCCCGGCACATAAATACCCACGCGATCCAGTGGCGTGACTTTTTGACCCAAGCGATTGCCTAGCTCATCTTCATACTGCCACGTCTCCTGTACTTGGCGTTCATGAAAAGTCTGCACACGCGTTGCTGCTGTGGTCAATGCTGTTTTTATTTTATCATCAAGATTGGCAAACGCTTCAGCAAGTGATTCTTGAGAAAGCTCTAGCTCTTGTATCGTCGATGCTGGATGCTGATCAAACTGCTTGGTCAACGCCAGTACCGCGCTATCACCATCATGACGCACTTGCGCAATGATATCGTCAACGGTCTTTAATAAATCGGCATCATTGACGGTTTCAAAAGCAAGCAATTGGGTCAATTGACTGTCAAAATCGGCATCTTGAGTACTTAATTGGCGCATGACTGAATCCTGTGGTTAAACATAGAACACGGTTATAAGAATGTAAAAAATAAAAAATTGCTACAAGCTATAGTTTATATAGCGGCTGTATAAAATTCACACCAGCAGAACAGTAACCTTTTTAAAGTGGATCAATGATATATCAGCGTATTTATTATCTTTTCACTTAATTATACTGGCATATCACTTAGATTATACTGGGCTTTTGTTTTCTGGCAAGTAATACCAATCCCAAAGATCAGAGTAGTAAGAAAAGTGAGCACAAGTACCACGCATGGTAGGCTAAGCGCTTAATCCGGTTACTCGTATTTTTTGGGTTTGGTACAAAGACAACAAAACCAGTTTAGCACGCTATATCTATCATAGAACGCCAAACTGGTTTGAAAATTTGTATAACGAAGCTTTGTATTATCAATGATTACCGCTGACTCATGAAGCGCTAGCGATACTGTTTTTGAAGCTGTCCAAAATCGGTTCAAGTAAAGCAAATTTGCGCTTATAACTAACTTGATTAACGATCAGACGTGAGGAGACGTCACAGATATGGTCGCGTGCTTCAAGGCCATTGGCGCGCAAGGTGTTGCCAGTATCGACCACATCGACGATTAAATCACCCAAGCCAACCAATGGTGCAAGCTCCATGGAGCCGTAAAGCTTGATGACATCTACTTGTTGACCTTGGCTAGCAAAATAAGCCCGGGCAACATTGACATATTTGGTGGCGATACGCAAACGACGATTAGGTAGTGGCGCACCTTTGACACCAGCAGTCATCAACTTACACTGAGCAATCTGCAAATCAAGTAACTCATAAACATGATTGGCGCCATGCTCGAGCAAGACATCCTTACCCGCCACCCCAAAATCAGCAGCACCATGCTCTACATAGGTTGGTACATCGCTGGCACGCAAAATCAATACACGCACATTGGGATTTGAGGTTGGAAAAATAAGTTTGCGCGACGCTTCAGGATCTTCTAGTAAGTCGACACCAGCTGCGCGTAGCAATGGCATAGTCTCTTCTAAAATACGACCCTTTGATAAGGCCAGCGTTAAGCCTGAGAACTCATTATTTACTTCGTTCAATAAACCGCTGGCGGGTATTGGTTTGGTTGCTTCAGTCATAATGACATCATGTCCATATACAGTGGGCATCCTCACTAGAGAGGATTTTTTTAATTTTATAACGCCAAACTTTTAATTAATTTTACAATGCAACTACTATCAATAATTCGCCTATCAAATTTCACTTGATAAGACTATTCATATCAGTCGTTGGTATTGATACGCTCGATAGTAACGCCAAGGGCGCGTAGTTTATTTTCGACATCTTCGTAACCACGATCAATATGATAGATACGATCAATTAAGCTATCACCTTCAGCAGTCGCTGCAGCCATTACCAATGACATAGATGCTCGCAAATCCGTTGCCATTACAGGAGCGGCAGTGAATTTTTCGACACCTTTGACCACCGCTGTATGACCATCTACTTGAATAGAAGCACCCAAGCGATTCAGTTCAGGAACATGCATGTAGCGATTTTCGAAGATATTTTCGATAATAGTGCTGGTGCCATCGGCTAAGCAACAAATCGCCATAAGCTGAGCTTGCATATCTGTTGGAAAGCCGGGATGTGGCTGAGTGCGAATATCAACTGGCTTTGGACGCCCTTTCATCTGCGCCCGAATCCAATCATCGCCCGTAGTAATAATTGCACCCATGGCTTCAAATTTTTCAAGTACAGGATGTAATAAAGACGCCGTGGTTTTTTTGGTTAATACATCACCGCGCGTCATCAATGCGCCAGCAAGATATGAACCTGTCTCGATGCGATCCGCTACCACCGAATACTCACAGCCATGCAGACGCTCAACGCCTTCGATGGTCATGGTTGCTGTACCGATGCCGCTAATTTTAGCGCCCATGGCAACCAACATATTGGCCAAATCGACGACTTCTGGCTCTAACGCACAGTTGCCCAAGACCGTCGTACCTTTGGCAAGCGCTGCTGCCATGATGACGTTTTCAGTACCGCCAACAGTAATCATATCAAATGAGAAATGGCACCCAAGCAATCTGCCACCTTTTGGTGCTCGCGCTTTTACATAGCCATTTTCGACGCTAATCTCAGCGCCCATTGCTTCAAACGCTTTAAGATGCTGATCAACCGGACGCGAACCAATCGCACAGCCGCCCGGCAATGACACTTCTGCCTCACCAAAACGTGCCAACAATGGCCCCAACACCAAAATCGATGCGCGCATGGTTTTTACCAAATCATACGGCGCATAAAAATTATCGATGTTTTTGGTATCACAAGTAACCGTATCGTCTTGTTTTTGGATATGGATACCCATGCCGCCGATCAATTCAATCAATGTCCGTACATCTTGTAATGACGGCACATTATGCAATGTCGTTGGAGTTTCAGCCAATATCATGGCTGCCAATAACGGCAAAGCGGCATTTTTAGCGCCAGAAATAGTAACTTCCCCTGCGATACGACTACTACCGGTGATTAAAAATTGATCCATAAACATGACAACCTAGCGATAAGTATAAAAACAATGAAAACCAAACCCTCTAAAACTGATCGTCTAAGCAATCTATTTTATGAAGTTTAATCCTATAAATAATGAGTTAGCCTTTTGATTGAACATCCCACTCAGCAGGCGTTAATGCTTGAATATTGAGCGCATGAATATCGCCACTCGCAATCTTATCATTGACGAGTGCATAGATCGCTTGCTGGCGCTGAACGGCACGTTTGCCTTCAAAGCTAGCATCGACCACGCGTACATCAAACTTATTGCCTTGATTGGCAGCTTGAATAAAAGCATCTGGGAAATGAGTTTGTAAAAATGCGATCAGATCATCAGCGTTCATGCTCATAGAATATTCTGCCTTACAGTAAAGTGGGGTGGAAATTTAAAGTGCCAATATTATAACAAGAGTTTGCGCATCTTACAGTACTGTCTTACGCAACTGCTTGGAAGTAGAAGTAATAGCGCATAGTCGACTCTAAATAAAATAGATATATTCTAATGCTGAACTGACTATAAAGTAGCTACACGACCGTATGGATTATTTTAGCGTTTTGTCTAAATAGGTTAATACTTGGGCGCGAACATCATTAACCCAGCGTAGTGGCGTCGCTATTGCGCCAATACTGGTAGCATGACTCGCACCTTTTATTTCCCCAATTTCAACAATGACACCCGCTTTTTGTAGCGCGTTGGTCATTTTAATACTATTGGTGGCATGAACCACCTTGTCTTTTTCGGCGGTCAATAATAAGTAAGGTGGCTGTGCACCTTTGATTTGGCGATCTGGCATAACCGTATCGGGAGTCGCGTCGGCACCAAACGCTGTCGCACTACTAAATTGACGGAAATCATAGCTGTAAGGCCCAGCAATACCAATAACCGCAGCAAGATCTTTTGGTTGAATACCATAGGGCGCTAAAAAGTCCTCGTTAGCGACTGCAGCAACAGCATTGAACGCGCCAGCAGAATGTCCTATGACGGCTAAACGCTCAGGATCAGCGTGAAAGCTTTTGGCATTATCATAACTCCATGCTATCGCTTGCGCCGCGTCTTTTACATAATCAGGGTATACGTGCTCAGGCGCTTTACGGTAATTGATTACGGCCGTGACATAGCCTGCTTGCGCCAAACTTTGTCCAACAAACGCATATTCTTCTTTGTTACCACTTTCCCATGAGCCGCCATGGACAAATACCACCATAGGATACGTCGTCTCTACCACACTTTGGGTTTTCATGGCTTGCGCTAAAGGTTTTGGATAGTAAATATCTAAATCTTGTGAGGGTTCATTGCCATATAAAATGTCTTTGCTCACACCAACACCACCATTTGCGGTGATGCCATTGACGATAGCCAGCGCTGATAACGCTTGTGCTTGCTGCGTGGCCAGCGCAATGCCGCCTATCGCTAATGCGGCCGTAACGCCTACCCCTGTCAATGTATGTGCTTTGGTTTTTGCTGTGCCTTTACTTGAACCCTTCATAGCCAGTATTCCTATTATATGTCAGTCAATGATTGGTAAGTAGAATGATGACCATTTGCGGTACTGTTGACGCGGCCTTATCTACTTTCACGCTTCATATATTACGTTCTGACTGAATATTTTTCGTGCTTTTACTGTTATCACTGTTTAGGTTTATTGTCATTTAACAATCTACAATATTAGCTATCCTAAACATAAGGTGACTAGCATAAACGGTTTACATAGACGTTTAAATCGTACTCTGAAACAATCATGATTGCTCCATAGTCGATACCAAATAACATGGATACACGATATTATGGCGCGAGACTGGCACAAATTTTTCTTGCTTGCTGTGCCTTTGCAGACAGAGGCTACAAAAAAATCATCCCAGTCTCGCTGATTCTTTTTTATATTGAGCTGACTATAATTAGGACGATTAATAAAGACTATTCTATTAATAGGCAAACGCTACTAGAGCGTTTTTACTGATTCTGATAAAGCTCGATATATGGGCTTGATGACGGTTGGTCGACGGTGGCACCTTCCTCTGTCACTATAATCGGTGTCGCCGTACTTGCCGCTTCTGCGGTTGCGGCACTATCTACAACGGGTGCTGCCGCAGGATTGGCCAAATTATTCTCGTACATAATATCGTCTTCATTTATTTTCACACCTCTATCATCGACGACCGTCGTCAGTAATACCAACTCTGTCACACCGACGGTACTATTGGCGATATCAACTAAATGACTCTGCTGAGTGGGCGTCATGCGTCCCATGATATAAACCACTCCATTATTGGTCACCGCTTTGATTTGTGACGCTTTAACGCCATCACTTGTGGCTATTTTTGCCAGTAGTTTTGAGGTGATATAGCCGTCATGGACGGTTGAGCTATAGCCTTTTGAAGCACTGACGTCCAGCTCGTTATAGACACGGCGCACATCTGGCATAGAGCTGACGACTTTCTCTACTTCTGCTTTGATTGCCTCAGTCGGTACTTCACCTGTCAATAACACTTCACTATTGAAGCTATCAACGCCCATACGACTGGTTTGCTGCAGATCTTCTCTTAAACCGTAAACATTGATTTTGGCCGTGTGTTCGATACTGCGATCAAGCAGACGCTGCGGAATGGTGCGCTCGGTCATTGGCACACCATAAGTTCCCTCAGTGCTATTGGTCAAATAATTGGTGGTGCAGCCTGTACTAATAATCCCAGCCATCAGCACCGCGCCGATTGCGGTACGATGTGATGAACCAAAAATAGCAGTGCGCAAATGCATCCGTGTCATGATTTACCTCTTAGAGCATGGTTGTGACGATGATATAATACCAAACCCAAAAAATACGATTAGCTGCGTCAAACTCGTTTAGCCTACAACACGTAGCCCTTGCACTCGTTTTCCGTACTACTCTGATTTTTGGAGTTAGTATCAGTTCAATCAAACTGAGAAGACTTAATTCAGCTACTTTACTGAATTTTTATGGATAGCGGTTAGGTTTTTGGTAACGGTCATTGATTGTCCAACTCTATTTAACCCATCGATAAGAGTATTTCTATATGCTATTACCATATCCTACCCTATTACCAAGCATTCGCTATAAAGGCACCTTGCAGCCATTCTGGTTGGTTGTCTATCCGTTGTCCTTTGAGCGGTATTTTACCCGTTGTATCATAGACAATGACATCAAATCGGCAGTCATAATGCGCGTACTCAGGGTGGTATTGTAAAAAATATTTGGCGGTTTTAATCACTTTACGTTGTTTACTGGGTGTGACACTGAGCGCGGCATCGCCAAAACCTGAACGCTTACGCTGGCGTACTTCAATGAATACCAGCGTTGACCATGCTTGTCCTTTTTCCAGCATGACCAAGTCTAACTCACCAATTTTTGGTTGCTGCCAGTTTTGTGCAAGCAAGCGCAGCCCTTGCATTTGTAAAAATTCACACGCCTGCTGCTCGAACAGACTGCCTTGGCGCTGTGTTGGTGAAGTCAGGGTTAAGGTTTTATGGAGCGGTTTATGGTTTGCCATGAGGTCAATGGATCTGATTAACATTTCAGAATTATCATAGCACAACATGCTAAACTAACCACTTTTGCGCCATTTATCCATACACTATCATGCATTATTTGTCTGAGACAGATAACAGATGCTGACCTTATGGTTACCGGTGCTTTATCATTTTTAACGATTCGAGGTTTTCATGTCTACCCCTACCGCGATGCCAGCTTGTCTATATATCGTTGCCACGCCGATTGGTAATCTGAATGACATGACACCGCATGCAATCGATGTATTAAAGCAGGTTGCCATCATTGCCTGCGAAGATACCCGCACCTCAGGTAAGCTACTGTCATATTTTGGCATTGATACCAAAGGCGATAAAACGGACGACACAAAAGATACTGCTCATCCTGAAACTAAAAATGAGTCCGATACTGCCCCAAAACAAAAAGGTCATAATAAGCTTTGGGCGTATCATGAACACAATAGCGCGGTACAAACACCCAAAATCATTGAGATGATTCAGCAAGGTCACTCGGTCGCCTTGATTAGTGATGCAGGGACACCGCTGGTCAGTGATCCGGGTTATCAATTGGTGCAAGCGGCTCATGCCGCAAAAGTGACAGTATCACCCATTGTTGGTGCGTCTGCTGCGATTGCTGCCTTGTCAGTCGCGGGCTTACCGTCAGATCGCTTTAGCTTTATTGGTTTTTTGCCAGCAAAAACACATGGTCGTCAAAAACAACTGAGCGCTTTACACTCACGTACCGAAACGCTGATATTTTATGAAGCACCGCATCGTATTATTGCGAGCTTAGAAGACATGGCCGCGACATTCGGGGCTGAGCGCGAAGTGACTTTTTGTCGTGAATTGACCAAAACATTTGAGACCGTACACAAGAGCACCCTTGGTAATTTGGTAGAATTTGTAAAAGCCGACGACAATCAGCAGCGCGGCGAGATCGTAGTCGTGGTCGCTGGCGTCAATGTGGCACAAGACCCCGATGACATCAGCACGCATGATAAATTATTGCAGCGCTTGTTAGAGGATTTATCAGTTAAAAAAGCGGCTGCATTGGCCGCTGACATTACAGGTGTAAAAAAGAATGCGCTTTATCAACGCTTGCTTGAATTACAGGCTGAATAATTTCAACGAAAAAAAATCATAGTTATAAACTCATTGAGGAGAAGGGTGTAATGTACGATGTAATGGCCATAGGGAATGCCTTAGTTGACCACGAATACGTGCTATCGGATGCCGCATTAGAAGAGACAGACCTGACCAAAGGCAATATGACACTGGCAGATATCGAAGAGCAACAACAACTGCTCGCTTATTTCAAGCTTGCTGAGATCGAGCCATCAAAACAAGCTGGCGGGGGCTCAGCCGCCAATACGATGTACGCGTTTGCCAGTCTAGGCGGCAAGCCTTTTTATGCCTGCCGCGTTGGGGACGACAATCAAGGTGCATTTTACCTAAAGGACTTGCATGAAGCAGGCGTTGCCACCTCAGACAAATCCATCCATACAGGCGGTGTCACGGGTTCTTGTGTGGTCGCAGTGACCGAAGACGGC
Organism: Psychrobacter vallis; assembly: GCF_904846715.1. Taxonomy (GTDB): domain Bacteria; phylum Pseudomonadota; class Gammaproteobacteria; order Pseudomonadales; family Moraxellaceae; genus Psychrobacter; species Psychrobacter vallis. Next base: position 70,969 of record NZ_CAJHBU010000012.1, on the reverse strand, counting down.
GAGCGTACCATGCAAACTTATCTTGGTACTTCAAGCGACATCACTGCCGATAATGTCAATTTTGAGGCACTGGCGCAGGCAGACTGGCTATACATAGAAGGGTATTTGGCTATGTCTGAGAGCATTCAACCAGCGATGACCCAATTACGCCAACAAGCGGGCATCCATGGGGCAAAAATTGCGGTAAGCTTTGCCGATCCCGCCGTAGTGAAATTTGCCAAAGACGGTCTGCTCAATATGCTTGGCAATACAGTCGCTGTGATATTTTGTAATAGTGAAGAAGCTAAGTTATTCACCGATAAAAAACAAGTGAAAGCAGCAGCACGCGCGCTACTTGACTACTGCCAAACAGCCGTAGTCACAGATGGTGCCAATGGCGCAATCATTGCCCATAAGTCTGATAATACGTCAGAAATTGAGATTTATGACGTGGCGACACCAGCGGTTGCCAATGTCATTGATACTAATGGTGCGGGCGATAACTATGCTGGTACGTTCTTATATGCGCTGTCTCAACAATACAGCTTACTAGAATGCGGTCGTCTTGCCAGCGAAGTATCCGCAAAAGTTATCCAACAGTTTGGCCCGCGCTTGGCCTCACAAGACTATAAAGATATCGCTCGCCGTGTGCTATCTGCTTGACCTATAGTTGGTTCTAAATAAAAGAAACGCAATCACTAACATCATTTTTTTTGTTGCTTCATAAAAAAGCCCGTATCAATCGATATGGGCTTTTTACTTATTCTTCACTGAGTCAACTAATTGGCTCAATAAAAAATTTTGCTATTAAGCAGAAGCCAACGCTTGTGCCAGATCGGCTTTGATGTCTTCGATATGTTCAATACCAATAGACAAACGCACCATATCCGTACTCACCCCTGCCTTTTCAAGCTCTTGTTCATTCAACTGGCGGTGCGTCGTTGTCGCCGGATGACAAGCCAAAGACTTGGCATCACCGATATTCACCAAACGCGTAATCAGTTGCAACGCATCGATAAAGCGCGCGCCTGCTTCGAGACCACCTTTTACACCAAAAGTCAAAATAGCCGATGGTGTGCCCTTCATATATTTCTTAGCAAGCGCATGTTCAGGATGATCTGGTAAACCCGCATATTTCACCCACGCAACTTTATCGTGGTCACGTAGATATTCTGCTACTGCTTGGGCGTTTTGTACATGGCGCTCCATACGCAGGCTTAACGTCTCCATACCTTGCAAAATACCAAACGCATTTAGCGGACTGAGTGCCGCCCCAGTGTTACGTAGCGGAGCCACACGAGCACGGGCGATAAAGGCGGGCGCGCCCACATCTTTGACAAAATTCACCCCATGATAGCTGGCATCAGGGGTGTTCAATAACGGGAAACGCTCCGGATAATCACCCCATGGGAACTTACCACTATCGACAATCGCACCGCCAATTGATGTCCCTGTACCACTCATGTATTTGGTCAAGGAATGAATGACGATATCAGCGCCAAACTCAAACGGGCGACATAGCGCAGGCGTCGCAACCGTACTATCGATCACCACTGGAACACCGTATTCATGAGCTATATCACTGAGTGCTTGGATATCCACGATATTACCGAGCGGATTACCAATGCTTTCTGCAAAGACCATCTTGGTTTTATCATCGATTAAATCACGAATCGCTTCAGGGGTTTTATGGTCAAAGAATCGTACTTCGATGCCTTGACGCGGCAATGCATGAGCGAACAAATTATAAGTACCGCCGTACAGCGTTGAGACCGCGACAATATTATCGCCAGCTTCACAAATGGTTTGAATGGCATAAGTAATGGCTGCCATGCCTGATGCCACAGCCAGCGCACCAATACCGCCTTCAAGCGCTGCCACACGTTCCTCTAACACAGCGTTGGTCGGGTTCATGATACGGGTATAAATATTGCCCGTCACCTTTAGATCAAATAAGTCAGCACCGTGTTGGGTGTTATCAAACGCATACGAGCTGGTGTGGTAAATAGGCACTGCCACCGCTTTAGTCGTTGGCTCAACAGTATAACCGGCATGAATCGCCAAGGTTTCGAGACGTTGGGGAGTCTGTGGTTTCTGGGCTGTTTGTTCTTCACTCATCGTACATTCCTTTGTATTAATTAAAAATAATTGGTTAAAAAGTTAGCGTGTAAAAATCATTTCAAAAAGCTATCTGCCAAATCATAGCAATAAAAAAAGCCAAGTTCATTAGAACTCGGCTTTTTAATTAAATAACTTTTGAGCGTTTACTCAAATCTTTGATTTTTACTGACGTTTTTATTTGTAGTAAGCATTTTCTGTGCGCGTGTGATCCGTCTCATCAATCACTTGCGTCAGCTCTGGTATTTGCTGCTTGAGCTGCACTTCAACGCCTTGACGCAAGGTCATATCGACGGCTGAACACCCTTGGCAACCACCACCGAACTTCAAGACAGCAGTGAGACCAACGCCCTCTTCATCAAGCAGTTCAAGCAACTGTACGTCACCACCATGCGCTGCCAGACCGGGGTTAATTTCTGACTGCAATACATAGTTGATGCGCTCCTCGATGCTGGCATCCGCGCCCACTTTGGGCACTTTGGAATTTGGCGCGCGGAAAGTCAGCTGACCACCAAAACGGTCTTTATTATAGTCAATCACTGCGTCTTCTAGATAAGGGACTGATGCCGCCTCAATAAAAGCAGAAAAATTGTCATAGCTGAACTTTAAGTCCGCGCTGTCCTCTTCACCTGGCTGATTATAAGCCATACAACATTCTGCACGCGGGGTACCAGGATGCTCAACGAAGATACGCACACCGATACCATCGGTATCTTGTTTAGACAACAAATCTGCCAAATACCCTTGGGCTGATTCGGTAATAGTGATATTACTTTTCGTTTCAACTTGCTCAGTATCTAGTGCTGATTCGTAGTCGGTAGACTGGTCTAGTTGGTTATCAGCTTGGTTTTGCTCACTCATAATGTTTCCTATGCGTTATGACACAAATGCGATATCTATTATGGCTGCTGTGTCGTGAATTTGAATTTTTAAAAATTTTTACGGATTATATAAGACAGGCAGACATCAATGATTGAAATTTATTATTGTATGACACTGACCACCATGTCTATAAAATTTGCGGCAGTTATAATCGCTATTATACCTGACTTAAGCTGTAATTCCGACCGCGCTACTGTGATTTGCATCATCGTATGGGCAAATGACTGTTATCGATTTTTTTAATGGCATTACTAATTTCATGCGATTGTACCAACCATAACGATGATTTGATCGATAGTGGGGACAGTCGCTCTCTATTACATTACTCTCTATATAAAGACAGTGGCTGGCGTTATCAAGCGTTTCATATTGCTAAGACACAAAGTAACCTGATTTACCAAATAAATTGTCTGATGCCAGAATTGAAATCGTCATTTTTATGTGCTTATTTTTTCTCTAAACATCTTTACACTTGTCAGCCAGTGATGGCCTGTGTCAGTATTAGCAACATTACTCTTTTTAACTGATAAAAATAAGCAGTAGGAAAACGGCGTATATGAGTGGACCAGCAGAGCAAAATTCAGATAAGCAAAATCCCGATCAGCAAAATAATACACACTATCGTTATTTGGTTTTTATCGGGCGTTTTCAGCCGTTCCATCGAGGACATAAAGCGGTCATCGATGAGGCGTTAAAACGCTCAGATGACGTGATTATGCTCATTGGTTCTGCCAACCTACCGCGTAGTTTACGCAATCCATTTAGCGTAGCTGAACGTGCTGCAATGATTAAGGGTTCATACTCAGAAGCAGACGCCACACGCATTCATTGCGTCGGACTGGATGACGCGCTTTATAACGACACGCGCTGGCTACAATATGTACAAGCTGGCGTAAAATCTGTCACAGGCGACTTGCAGACTGACATTGGTTTGATTGGTCATTCAAAAGACAGCTCATCGTATTATCTATCGCTATTTCCCAACTGGGCGTCGGTTTCTGTGCCCAATTACCACAATTTATCAGCCACCCCTATCCGTGACAGCTATCTGATGGGCGCCACGCCAACGCCTGAGCGCACGCCTGAATCAACACGTAGTGTGCTCGACGACTTCAAAAAAACTGACGACTATCAAGAGTTACATGAAGAAGCCGATTTTATTGATAAATACAAAAGACAATGGGAATCTGCGCCCTATCCACCTACCTTTATGACGGCCGATGCTTTAATCGTGCAGTCAGGACATATTCTCTTGGTTGAGCGCCGCAGTATGCCAGGACGTGGACTATGGGCGTTGCCGGGTGGGTTTTTGAATCCGAAAGAGACATTATTCGACGCTTGTATCCGTGAGCTACGCGAAGAGACGCGTCTTAAAGTACCAGAACCGGTTCTCCGTGGCTCTTGCCATAGTCAGCATACTTTCGATGACCCCTATCGCTCAGCGCGTGGGCGTACAATTACGCAAGCGTTTTATTTCCAGCTCAAAAATGACCCAAAAGGATTGCCAAAAGTCAAAGGCGGCGACGATGCGACAAAGGCATTTTGGCTACCTTTAGCAGAGCTCGATGCCAAAATGATGTTTGAAGATCATTATGCCATTATCACTAAGATGGTTGGGTTGTAGCATTTTTTTCGTTGGCTATTTAGTACACTATTCATAAATAAGTCACCAACGACGGTCTATATCATTTATCTTATAGTTTTCACGCCAGCGCCGATAGACGGTAATGGTTATCTAGCCGCAGTTGACCTTGTCATTAATACAAGCTGCGGCATCTCAAAGCAGAGGAGTTCTGTGATGTACACCAGTAATTTAAACAATTTAATTTTGAATAGTGACAGTTATAAAACCTCACATTGGGTGCAATATCCAAGCGGTAGTGAGTACCTGTCAAGCTACATCGAAGCACGTAAGGGTGACTATGATGTGGTGTTCTTTGGCTTACAGGCCTTTATCAAAGAATACCTAAGCACCCCTATCACCCATCAAGACATTGATGAAGCCGAAATGGTTATTCAAGCACATGGCTTAACCTTTAATCGTGCTGGTTGGGAGCGTTTGGTCGACAAGCACGATGGCTACCTGCCACTACGTATCGAAGCCGTGCCTGAAGGCAGCATCGTGCCAGTATCTAATGTGGTCTGCCAAATCATCAACACCGATCCTGAGTTTTATTGGCTACCCAGTTATATCGAGACGGCACTATTGCGGGCGATTTGGTATCCTTCCACCGTCGCTAGTGTCTCGCATTATTGCAAAGGCATTATTCGTCAAGCGCTAGAAAAATCAGCGGACAACACAGACTCGCTCACCTTTCGCTTGCATGACTTTGGCTCACGCGGCGCCTCTAGTCAGGAGTCGGTCGCACTCGGCAGTTTGGCACATTTGGTGAACTTTGCTGGTACTGACTCGATGACAGCCTTGGTTGCTGCCAGTCGTTGGTATCAAATGGGCAGTGACATGCCCGCGTTTTCTATCCCTGCGGCTGAGCACAGCACCATGACAGCATGGGGCCGGGATGGTGAGACTGCCGCCTTTGCCAATATGATTGAGCAGTTTGGCGGTGCAGGACAAAGCTTTTCGGTTGTGTCTGATAGCTATGATTTGTGGAATGCCATTGACAATATTTGGGGCGGTACGTTAAAAGACGATGTGAAAAATATGGGCGGCACCTTAGTCATCCGGCCGGATAGTGGCGAACCTGCTAAAGTGGTTCGTGAGGCTATAGAGCGTTTGGCAGTCAAGTTTGGAACGACCATCAATAGCAAAGGCTACAAAGTCCTGCCTGATTATGTGCGTATCATTCAAGGTGACGGCATCAGTCCACAAACCTTGGGCAAGATCATTGACGTGGTGATGAAAGCAGGCTTTAGCGCAGACAATGTCACTTTTGGTATGGGCGGTGGACTATTACAACAAGTCAATCGCGACACGATGAGCTGGGCCATGAAAGCCAGTGCCATCTCTATTGACGGTACATGGAAGGATATCTATAAAGACCCTGTGACTAGCCGCTCTAAACGCTCAAAAAAAGGACGCTTGGCTTTGATCGAAGACAGCCACGGCTCCATAAAAACCATCAAAGCAGATGAGCTATCTGCCAATACAAGCAACCTATTACGCGATGTCTATGTTGATGGTGAATTATTAATTGAAGACAGTCTCACGACTATTCGGGAGCGTGCGGGATGGTAGCAATATGATAAATAGCAATAAAGTCGCGACCGTCGCAAGAGACATGCTGCTCGCTCCCGTTTATCTTTATCAAGGACGCAAAATCAAGCGTGACACCGTGCGTCTTCCTGAACCAAATGGCGACAGGCATGGGCTTGTTCAACTGAACCAGTCTACTGACACATTAACAGATGAATCCAAGCAAACACTTAGTCTCATGATCGTTGGTGATTCGGCAGCAGCTGGTGTCGGTAGTCAAACACAGCAAGAAGCGCTGGTCGGTAGGCTGATTCCAGTTTTGGAACAACATCCCACGATCAACTTAATGTTTAATACGCTGAACTGGTCATTGCAGGCGACGACAGGACATACCAGTTTTGATATTTTGCGTCGATTGTACGTCTTACCCGCTCCTACTCAGCCTGTAGATGTGATGGTGCTGAGTGTCGGTGTTAATGACACTACCGCTAACGTGTCTGTGAATAAATGGCAACAGCAAATTGAAGACATCATTGCAATTGCTCAGCGTAAATTTGGCGCTCAAGAGTTGATTTTTTTTAGCCTACCGCCGATGGCGCAAATGCCAGCGATACCAGCGCCACTAAATAACTTTGTTGGTGCTAAAGCGTCCAGTCTTGATGGAATACTGCAACAAGTTTGTGATGCTCATGATGGCGTCAACTATATGGCCACTGATTTCCCACGGATGATAGAAGAGCATGCGAACGGCATGCCCATTGATATCGCAGTGATGTTTGCCAGTGACGGATTTCACCCAAGCAGCCTAATGTATGGTTATTGGGCGCAGCAACTGGCCGAACGTATCACACAGTTACTTGATAATTCTGCGTCTGTTTAAGACTTCTTCATCTTGATATACTAGCTGGTAGTCTGGCAATATTTGCTTTCACAGTGATTTCAGTATAAAAACGAGTCAGCAGGACTGGTATGAATTTTTCGCAGCCTCTGTCTGCGTAGGCACAGCAAGCCAGAAAAATTTATACCAGTTCAGCGTTGTAATATAAGGTATCTGTTTTATTTAGAATCAACTATAGCAACGCAATAAAAAACCGCTGAATCATCAGCGGTTTTTTATTGCTTAGCAAAATATTTTTACACCATAAGTGCAAATTATTCAGCAGAATCAGCGGCTTTCTTGCTACGGCCGCCGAATGCACCAAAGCGTTTGTTGAAGCTAGCAACACGACCTTCGGTAGATGTTTTACGCTGCTCGCCAGTATAGAATGGATGCGACGCACTTGAGATATCAAGTGGGTAGTATGGGTATTCTGTACCTTCATATTCACGAGTGGCTTTGGTTTTAACCGTTGAACGGGTTAAAAAGAACACGTCAGCGTTCGTGTCATGGAATAAAACGTCTTGGTAATTAGGATGGATATCTTTACGCATAATAAACTCTCTAGGTCCGATGTATGGATAACGCGTTTAAACCAACTCTTTAAGAGAGGTTAAACGAGCAATGACATACGTAACTGAGGCACTAAGGACATTTACAAGTATGGCAACTGTGTCACTGGCTTATTCCAGCACCCAACACCATTCTTCTGCTCGCTTAGCCTTTCCCCAGCGGGAAAATCAAACCGCGATTCTAACGGTTTTTGGTGTTTGATGCAAGTAGCAGTTATCCTACCTATGTGTGATAAGTGGTCAACAAGACGCTTATTGCGGTGAGAAAAATACGTTACATTAGTACCATAATCATTTAGCTGAAATTATCAATAAAATCTGTTACTGTAGCTTTCATTAACAATTAGAAAATTGCATTATTAATATTTATGTATCATTAATATTTATAGTTTCTAATCTGTGATTTTTAAACAGCCTTTTTAAATGGTTTGTTTTTAATTGTACCGACTTATAATGACACATACTTTACAACTGCTGACCAGCAATAAACACCCTTTACTTAACAAACCCCAACTAAGGACAATTCAATGATAAATACTGTCATGAAAAACACCGCAAAAACATTACTAATCAGTTCAGCACTGGCTGTCACTACTATGGCAAGCGCTGCCCTGCCAAGCCAATGGCAATTAGATGACTCACATACTCGTGTCGGATTTTCTGTTAACCATTTGGGGTTTTCAACCACTATGGGGCATTTTAATGATGTCAAAGGCATGGTTAATTACGATATCAAAGCCCCAAGCAAAACCAATATGAACTTTACGATTGCAACTGACAGTATCGATACCAATTGGGATGCGCGTGATGAGCATTTAAAGAAAGATGATTTCTTTAATGTTGCAAAATATCCAACCATGACGTTTAAATCTACCCAAGTCACTTTTATGAATCCGCAACAAGCCAAAGTAACGGGTGATTTTACGATGCTTGGTCAAACCAAACCACTAACGCTTGATGTAACGTTGAATAAAATTGCGAATAGCCCGCTTACGAAAGAACCTGTTGTTGGTTTCCGTGCCACTGGTAACATTGATCGCGCCGCCTATGGTATGACCACTTTTGCTGATGGCATCACGACCAACGTTCCTATCCAAATCGATGGTGAATTGGTAGAGAAAAAAGCGAAATAAACCTAACGTTTAGGTCAAGCAGCATTATCGACTTCTCTAAGTCTTCAAAAGGCAGCCATTATATGTGGCTGCTTTTCTAATTGTTCTCGGCTATTCGTTGACAAAAATCATGTACCCACTTACGTATTTGCCCTCATATCAGTTGTAGTTTTTCGTACAATGTCGCTAAAGAAATTAAGAAATACTACACAATAAAAAATGACCATCGCGACTTAATATAAACATTGAACTTGACTGCCTTTGCACGCATATCAACAGTGATAATATATTTAATATATACGCCAAGCATGACCTGCTGTGGATGCTACTAGCTATGGATACTACTAGGGATACAATGACGACAATGACTCACTCTCTTACTAAAAATCATGTTCATTCCACCAAACGTGTTGGTATTCTCGGTGGTGGTACGGCCGGAGCAACCATTGCAATTCGCTTAGCGGCGCTCGGGCTGGATACTTACTTATTTGAAAAAAATAAATCGCTGATAGATGGCCCGCCTATGTGTCATTTGCATGCAGGTGGCAATTTATACCGTGAAATCCCCGATGAAGATTGCGTCGCGCTTCTCAAACAATGCATCGATATTTTACGTCTTTATCCTTATACCATCGATGTACGCCCAACCGTATTTGCTGTTCCGACTCGCGATGAAGGCTTGCCCGAAGACTTACTACCGCGCCTTGATATCTTGACAGAAGCTTATCGTGACCTTATTGCTCAAGATGCCAATAATAAAGTTTTGGGCGATCCTGAAGATTATTATCAGTTATACAGTCATGAGCAATTGATTGAGCTGTCTGAGCGCCACCAAGTCGCTGTGCCGAGCACCGTTGACGAGTGGATGATACCGGTTGCTAAGTATCTAGACTTAAATAAAGTCAAATTTCCGCTGATTGTCGTACAAGAGTATGGTTGGAATATCTTTCGTCTGGCCGCCTCTGCGCAGTTGGCACTAGAAGGTTATGAGCACGCACATGTCTTTACCGATACTCAAGTGAAACAAGTCATGCCTGTGGATTGTGAAAACTGCTCAAACGCTGACCACCATGTTACTAAGTGGCGCATCGACTATCAACAAACATTCAGCCAGCAAGCAACGCATGCAGAACCTGAGTCTATCGAAGTCGATTATTTAATCAATGCTTGCGGTTTCCGTACTGGCGTAATCGACGATATGGTTGGTGTAAAAGTCACGCGCATGGTTGAGTTTAAATCCTCCTATATCACTCATTGGGACAATGCGGGTGGCCAAATACCAGAGATTATCGTTTATGGCAGTCGCGGCACACCAGAGGGCATGGCACAGCTCACACCCTATCCTGGTGGCTACTTTCAAATACATGGTATGAGTAAATTTATCACATTATTCGATGACGGATTGGTCGCTTCTAGCAAAGACAGTGCCCAACCTAAGCTGCCTCCGCAATACGTGCATTATATTGAAGATGGCTGGGATAAAGCACCGCTCCAAGCGCGTAGTCAGCAAGCGATTGACTATGTAGCGGAGTTTGTACCGACATTTCATAGTGCGCGCACAGTTGGTAACGCATTGTATGGTGGCCAACAAATTCCAGGCCAAGACGATACATTGCGAGTCGCTGATGTGAGCCTTTATTCTAATATACGCTATGCCCGCGCTGAGAACGTAAAAGCGTCATCAACATTGATTGCTGCTGATCAAATTGTGGATGAGTTGACTACGCTTGGCTTGATTGATAATGACACGCCAGCAAATCGTAATCGTTATGCCCATGAATGGCCTTACTTAGTGCACAATGACAGTTTAATCATTGATGAAGTTGCGCGTGTACTGGCTGAAGAACGTGGATTTCCGCTGGCGATGGCGGATGTGAATCACGGTATCCGTGAAAAAACCTTAGATGACCTGTCACCAGATGAAGCATAGTTTTTTATAGTGGGATTAAAAGAAGAAAAAAAGGCGTCGGTAACCAATGATTGGTTATCGACGCCTTTTTCTTTTACATAAAATGAAAAATCATACCATTTGCAAAATTAAAGCCGCAAGGAAAAACATACAAGCACTACAGCCTCTAAATCTTAGCTTTCGCTACCTACCATTTTTTCAGTATCGACTGTATCGTCGATGGTCACTACGGTTTTTAACAAGTCAATGGCTTCACCAATCGTATTACAAACCACCAAACGCTCAAGGTCTTCTTGCTTCATAAAGCCCTGATCAGCAGTATATTTTAAATGCTCAATCATACGATCATAGAAGCCATTGATATTAAGAATAATCATCGGCTTTTCATGTTGATACAACTGACGCCATGTGGCAATTTCCATGATTTCTTCTAATGTTCCGAGGCCACCCGGTAGAGTGATGAAGGCATCAGCATACTCTGCCATCACTGTTTTGCGTGTGTGCATGGTATCGGTCAAATGCAAACGAGTCAGCTGTTCATGAGCAATCTCATGCTTTAGCATAAAGGTTGGAATCACTCCCACCGCTTGCGCACCGCCTTTAATAACCTCATCTGCGACAGCACCCATCAGCCCGATACTCGCGCCACCATATACCAGTCCCAAGCCATTCTCCGCCAGAGCGAGACCCAGCTCGCGGGCCGCTTGTTCATATACGTCACTGTTACCCAGACGTGAGCCACAGTAAACCGCAACCAATGGCATCATCAATGTTGATTTATCGACTGCATTTTCGATATTGGTCATATCTTGGCTAGTAATAACTTCATAGGTGTCATTATTAATTTTCATTTGCATATAGCGTCCTTAATTTTATATCAATTATTGTATTGAGTGCGCTTATTGGTACGCGTTTCTGAGTGGAGATTAAGTGTCAAAAAATATCTATTCAAATCTTTGTAGACAATCTTATCAGACAAACTAGGGCGTGTCCTCATTTTGAAAATGGTTATAAAAATGAGATAAATTGAAGCCAAACAAGGAAAATAGTGCTGATAATATCGGGATATTAACCAGCTATTTGACACAGTTTGGCGAATATTTAGCCATTTTTAAGCCATTTAGGCATCCTCGTTCAGATTGAGGACACGCTCTAGATAGAACTTGGAAGTCATTCTTGTTCGCCGCGCTTAGCAGCATTTATCTTAACATAAGCAATGGCATCACGTGGTAGCAACGATTTACCACTACGCAATAACGGCTCTTTTAACGTTCAGCCTTGATAAATAATGTCAAATAAACCAGTATTTTTTCTATTAAAAACGATAAAAACTATTAAGGTAAAACCATGGATAATCATAAAACGCCTTCTTCTGTAGCGCAACGCAGCGATATTATTGACGCTACCATCAAGCCCCAGACGGATATCGACACCTACTTACTGAGTATAATGACCGACCGTAACCAGCCATTAGCCGCGACTGTGCATCGACCTAAAGAAGCGGTAAAAAAAGCCATCATGATAGCCCCAGCAACGGGCATCAAACGACAGTTTTACCATAATTTTGCGACGCACTTAGCCAGTCATGGCTTTGGTGTGCTGACCTTTGACAATGAAGGGATTGGCGAATCACTGTCGACCCATTTGGCGAAATGTGACGCGTCTTTAATCAGCTGGGGTCGTCATGATATGCCAGCTGTGCTCGATGCGTTGCAAGATGAGTTTGCCGATGCCACTTACCACCTAATCGGTCATAGCGCAGGCGGTCAACTGATTGGTTTGATGCCGAATCACAAGGTCATTGCCTCTGTATTTAATGTGGCTTGTTCCTCAGGCCGTATCAAAAACATGGAATTGCCTTATAAGCTCAAAGCGATGAGCTTTATGGATGCCTTTATTCCTGTCACTAACTTAGCATTAGGTTACACGCCTTCGGATAAAATTGGTATGGGTGAACCGCTGCCGCGCGGTGTTGCGAAGCAGTGGCGTGAGTGGTGCAATGGCGCAGGCTATATCAAGACAGCCTTTGGAAAAAGTATACACACGCATTTTTATGATGAGATAAACATGCCCGCATTGTGGCTCGGCTTTAGCGATGATGATATCGCCAATAGTAAAAACATGGACGATATGATACGCGTATTTACAAAAATGCCAGTCGAAAAGCGCTTTTTAGAACCCAAGGATTTCGGACTGCACCATATCGGTCACATGCGTTACTTTAGTAGCAGAACCCATGCCAAAGCGCCCCAGTTATGGCAAATGGCGGTGGATTGGTTAAATAAGCAATAATAATTTTAAACTTATATCAAACCTCGATGAGTCGAGTTATTCCTTGATATGCTCTGTCGCCTCTTCTGCCTTAACCCGTTTGGTCAATGCAGAATAAAGCGACGGCTGCATGTTATGGATGTTACCAAGCATCCATTTCACATAGCTGATAGGTACGTCTTTGATTGCCTTACCCTTATGCTTGCCAAAAGGCATCTTACTCACAGGATTGGCAGTATTAGAGATGGCATGTGCCGCCACAAAATCGGTCGGTGCAATCTCTAAACGCTCACAGCACGCCCGATACAGTAAATAACACATACGAGCATCACCCAACGCGTCATGAGCCGCAACCGTCATCTTGCTCGCCTCACCGTTGCCCAATAGCTGCTCGATACACTTGGACTGACCATAAGCACGCCACTCTGGAAAGGCGGCGCGCGCCAGCCTCACCGTACAAATTAGCTTGGTAGAAGGACTGCCAATCACACGCCAATCGAAGCGGACATTATGACCAATTAAATACTCGGGTAATTCAAATTGTTCCAACTCAAAACGCTCAAGACCAGCGACATCTTCATCAGTAATGCCATGCACCTTGATGACAACTGGTGATATTGGACGACCACTATTAAAGTACTTCATCCACTCATAGCCCGTAGCGACATTGATAGTCGCGACTTGGATAGGCCGTGGATCATGACCTTGATCGGTTTCGGTGTCGATAATCAGGGCAGTATCAAAATCAGTCATAAGGCATGATCCATAAGTCTAGATAACAGTCGTGGTATCTTATAGTCAAGTTGATATAAAAAAATGCAGCCAGACTGGTATAAATTTTTTGTAGCCTCTGGCAGCAACCGCACAGCAAGCCATAAAAATTTATACCAATCCTGCGTCATGATATCGTGTATCCATTTTATTTAGTATGGACTATAGAGCAAGCACGCCATTGATGGGGACAAACTTGTTATATAACAATGCTATACAAACGTAAACCAATAAAACCAATATACTAGCAGTTGAAACGATCTAAAAAAGATAAGAGATTTTAATGCTACCAAACGATGAAAACAAGCAACAAAAACCTGCGCTTTTAAGCCGCGTGCTAAAGGTGTTGATTAGGGCTACTGTGCTGTTAGCATTATTGTTTGTACTCGATAAACTACTCCCAAGCATTAGTCACCAGACACAGTCATTTGTGGTAGCGAAATGGCAACAGCTCAGCCTAATGCAACAAGAACTACCCACAGAAAACAGCTTACCCAATCCGCTGCCCGAACAGCGACTGACCGATACTTGGGGCGCCGCGCGTAGTCAAGGACGCTCACATGAAGGGATTGATATCTTTGCCCCGCGAGGCACACCGATTCAAGCAACAACGCAAGGCATCGTCAGTAAAGTTGGGGAAAATAATTTGGGTGGTCGCGTGGTCGTGGTAGTAGGACCAGGGGGTGCAGGGCATTACTATGCCCATTTAGAAGACTATGCTGACATCGCGCCCAATGACTGGGTAAATGCTGGTGACATCATTGGTTATGTTGGTGATAGCGGCAACGCCAAAGGCACACCGCCTCATGTCCATTATGGCATTTATATCAATGGCAGCGCCGTTAACCCATATCCGCTTTTGCAAAAAGACTGAAGTTGGTAGAGACTAGGATAAATTTTTTGTAGCATCGAGCTGCGAAGGCACAGCAAGCCAGAAAAATTTATCCCAGTCTAGCATCATGATATCTTGTATCAATTCTATTTATTATCAACTATAGTTTATAAAAATTAGCAAGAAATTTTAATATTAATCGGTGGACGCAGAGCGAACGTAAGCTGCTGGAAACACCATACTAAAAGTCGATCCGACTCCTTCTACTGACTCAATTTGCAAATTGGCGTCATGTTGATATAAGACGTGCTTTACAATTGCTAGTCCCAGCCCAGTTCCACCGGTGGCACGGCTACGACCTTTATCAACGCGATAAAAACGTTCAGTCAAACGTGTGATATGCTCCGGCGCAATCCCAATACCATTGTCCTCGACGGCAAAGCGACAGCCATCAGCAGTCTTTGTCCAGCTGATAGCAATATTGCCACCTTTTGGTGTGTATTTAATGGCATTAATGACCAGATTGGACAACGCACTATTTAGATACATCTCTGAACCATACAGCCCATCATAGGTATCTATCTGCAAATGAATGGTATGACCATATGCTTGATTGTAAGCCTGCGCATCGTCATAAACATTGGTAAGCAAGCGGGTCATATCGATATAATTAAGTTCATGAGTCTCTTCGATTTCAATGCGAGACAACAGCAATAAGTCATTCACAATCCTATTCATACGGGCAGTTTGCTGAGTCATCAGCTCAAAACCGCGTCGCCAATGCGGTGGCATATCTGGTTGATCTGAGAAATTTTCGAGATAACCCATCATTACGGTCAATGGTGTACGCAATTCATGCGAGACATTCGCTACAAAGTCACGACGCATCTCCTCTAAATGCTGCAAGCGCGTCACATCATAAATAATCAGCAGCTTCTCATCGCCGAAAGGTGTGAGTTCGCATTTCAGATAACGCTTAGGGTCTTGCCATGACTCTATATGCACACTCTCATTAGATGCTGTAGTCGCTTGATAATATTGACGAAACTCAGGCACACGAATAAAATCAAAAATACTTTTGCCTTTATCGTCTGATTGTAATGACAATAACTCTTGAGCAGATTGATTCCACCATTCCAAACTGTCATGTTCGTTAAGCAAAATCACTGCATCTCGTAATGCCCCTAAGGCGCTTCTGATTTTTTTGAGTTGATCCGTTGTATTTTGTTGGGCGATTGGCTCTAACTGATTCTGCGGCTCATTTTCCATCGACGTGATGCTGCTCATCTATCCTCCTTACCACTACTCGCTGTGTTACGTTAGATTACGATGACACTTCTGATTGTGAATTACTTATAATAAGTTACTATAGTCGGTTCAATAAAAAAAAGAGACTGGGATAAATTTTTTTAGCCTCTGTCGGCGTAGGCACAGCAAGCACAAAAAATTATCCCAGTCTCACGTCATAATATTGAGTATCCATTTTATTTGATATCGACTGTATCATAAACTACATGGGTTCAATGAGGCTAGAAAATCGATAACCAGTACCGCGTACCGTTTGTATCAACGTATCACAGTTATGTGGGCGCAGTAATGTACGTAAACGTTTGATATGGACATCAATGGTTCTGTCTTCAATATACACATTGCCACCCCATACTTGATCCAGCAATTGTGTCCGTGTATAAGCACGCTCTGGATGGCTCATAAAAAATGCCAATAAGCGATACTCAGTAGGCCCAACCTCAATAACTTTACCAGCAGCCATCACGCGTTGGCTTTTTGGATCTAAACTTAAATTGCCTATTTCGATCGATTTATCGTTACTGAGCGCACTACTACGGCGCAGCACCGCTTTGATTCTTGAAATCAACTCACGCGTCGAAAATGGCTTGGTCATATAATCATCCGCCCCAGCATCGAGACCGTGAACCTTGCTGTCTTCTTCGCTTTTGGCGGTCAGCATAATGACTGGTATCTCAGAGAGCAAATCATCGTTTTTTAGCATACGACAAAAATCAATGCCGCTTTTATCCCCCGGTAGCATCCAATCCAACAAAATCAGTGCTGGCCTGTGATCGACTACTTGTTGATGCGCTTCTGACACATCAGCTGCCTGCAAGCTATCAAACCCTGCCATCTCTAGGGTCATTACGATCATTTCACGAATGGCGGGTTCATCTTCAACAATCAAAATTTGCTCATTGTACATACGGCATTCTCAGTGTTAGAGGACAAAGTTTAGCATGTAAAAAAGGCGATAAATGCTCGCCAACTTCTCTCTATTAAACAAATTAATTATGACAACTCGATGACATTGGGCTTTTAAGCGATGAATATAGTCAGCTCAAGATAAGAAAGACACACTTATAGTAACGTACTACTGGTATGATTTTTAGATTGAATCGACTGTAGCTGACAACTTACTCAATCGTTTAATCCACTTCTAATAAAAAGTTCAGTGGTCCATCATTGATACTCTCAACTTGCATATCAGCACCAAATTGACCAGTGGCAACATTAGGATATTGCGTCTGAGCATAAGCAACCAATTGCGCAAACAATGTTTTTGCCGCGTCAGGTGCCATCGCTCCACCAAAATCAGGACGACGCCCTTTGTCCGTTTTTGCCATTAAGGTAAACTGTGATACCAATAATAACCCACCACCGACTTGTTGCACATTTTTATCCAGTTTACCGTATTTGGCAGGATCATCATCATTGTTAAAGATACGATAAGTGAGAATTTTATCGATCATCCGCTGTGCACTCTGCAAGCTGTCCTCATGTCCCAAGCCAATATAAGCCAACAAACCCTGTTCGATTGCACCAACACAATGATCATCGACAATGACCTTAGCGTGGTCTACCCGTTGTACAAGTGCTTTCATTTACGGCCCTCTTTATTTTTATTTATAAATGGAATGGCTTACAGATTATGCTCATACAATGATACGCTGTCCATGATAAAATACCGCCATTTACTTGCCCATTAATTATTACCTCACACTCTATTTTGGTCGCCTTACTATGAATTTATTCACCACCTTACAACAGCTTGTCCCGCAGCAGCAACTGAGTAAAGTCGCTGGGCGTTTGGCTGCCAGCCGTCATCCATATGTCAAACGGGCATTTATCCGTGGCTTTGCCAAAGCCTACAACGTCAGTCTCGATGAGTATGAGCGCCAGAGTCTGAATGCGTATGAGAGTTTCAATGACTTTTTTACACGTGAGCTAAAAGAAGACGCTCGCCCGATCGATGCCACCGTCAACGGCATCGTTAGTCCTGCTGACGGTATCATCTCTCAGCTCGGACAAATCGAAGATCATAAATTGCTACAGGCCAAAGGTCGTCACTATGATGTCGGGCAACTGCTCGCCGATAGCGAAGATGGTAGCTATTTTGCCGATGGCAGTTTTGCCACTGTTTATCTGGCACCAAGCAATTATCATCGCGTCCACATGCCATTTGCGGGTACGTTGACCAAGACACGCTACGTACCGGGTACGCTGTTTTCGGTCAATAATACCACTGCTGCCAATGTACCTGACCTATTTGCCCGTAACGAGCGTTTGGTGTGTATGTTTGATACCAAATATGGTAAAGCTGCCGTGGTGATGGTTGGCGCTATGATTGTCGCTGGCATCGAAACCGTAGCGACTGGTAAGATCACTCGTACCGATGACATACAAGAAGCCGATCATGATATGGACTTTGCAGCAGGTGATGAGCTTGGACGTTTTTATTTAGGTTCGACCGCCATCATCGTGCTGCCAAAAGCAGCAAAAGCGGATTGGCAAGACAGCATGAAAGCCAATAGTGTGGTACAGATGGGACAACTATTGGGTGTTGCTAACACTCAATAGACGAGCGATTTAACAACTCAAAAAAGCTCAGTTCAGCATCCTAATTTATGCTTAACTGAGCTTTTTAGTGTGGGTAACTGTTTTATCGCAACATAGTAGTTAATAACGGAAGTGCTTGAGAATAGGATAAGCAAATAAGATATTTTCTTCTTGCGTGCCGCGTCCGATATTGTGAATGATCAGCGGTGTACCATCCGCAGAGACTTTATCGGAGACGATGCCCGTGTGCGGCAGATTGCCATTCGGTAATCGCCACGTCACCACATCTCCTGCTTGAAAACTGTCTTTATCAGTCGTCGATAATGTCTTTCCGTGACGCGCAAAAAACACTTCAAGATTGGGCACTCGGCGATGATCGATATTCTCATCGGTTGATTTCAGCCCCCAATTCTTTGGATAAGCCGACCAATTTGACTTCATATCATGGTTAACTAATTGCTGTAGATCTATATTTTGCAAGCGATAAGCGCGAATAATGACATCGGTACAGACGCCTGTTTCTATCGGTACATCGCCACGCGGAAAATCCAACTTGCGGTAAGCAGGGTCATAGCTGGTGGTAATACCGATTTGTTTTTTGGCATCGCCTGCCAATTTATCACCATTGCTAATAGGCTCGGCAGCCTGCGTTAGTTGCGCCAAACTTAGGATGCTAATAAAGACGAGCGATTTAGCGAAAACCTTATAAATGCCAATGACTCTCATTTGACGACCTCTCTATGTAATATACTTAACCGTGCATTTAGCTAGGGTATGAATGCTCTACTAGTTGAAAAATATAAATATTTAAACAGCAAAATGATGGCTGTATTTAAGCATCAACCAACCACCCTCGCTCGGTGGCATATTCAATATTTTTCGATAACCAATCATGAATAGGAGGAAAGCTGTCTTTAATAAAGGTATGAGCACCCGCGACTTGCGTACGTGTGACACCAAGCTCAATCCACGTTTTTCCATGGGTATTTAGATTTAGCAAAAATGGCAACAAGCGATCAACGACCCTAAGAAGCTGAGCCTCTTTGCTGATACCTGTCTCCTGTGCCTCCCAAATCTCACTCAAATCACCAATGCCATTGCCCCGCTCGCGTTGCAATCTAGTGATGCCAGCGCGCTCTTCAACGTGTGCATCACGGCGTGTATTGGCATATAAAAAAGTATCACCCGCATCAATTTCGCCCAAATCATGTACCAGCGCCATCTTAAGCAATTTTTCGTGATTGACGTCCAGATCAAACAACTCAGCGATTGACCAGCACGCCATCGCTAAATGCCAAGAATGTTCGGCAGAGTTTTCTTGTCGAGTGGTATTTGTCACGTAACTACGGCGATTCACACGTTTTAGGGCATCTAATTCCAGTAAGAAATGAGTGACATCATCTATGTCGATAGTTGAAGCGGCTTTTGGATTCGTTAATGACATAGGCGTGTTTAAAGACATATTTCTCTCTGATTCTTTGATAGTTTTAACTCTTACTTTTGTGGCCAAACGCAAAATAGCGCTTATCTTACCAAGCGCTATCTCATTTAAATCTACTGAAATGGGCTAAACCCGCTATTTTATTAAATTACTAATGGTTTTAAAAGCTGGGTCTTCGCTGCTGCGGCACAATTCAAACAAAATGGTTTCTACGGTCGTAATGACTCCGCCTGCACGGCGAATACGGCGAATGGCTTGTTTTTTATCATAGGGAAAACGCGAACCAACCGCATCACCAATAATGACGGGCTGCATCCCATTATCAAGCAAATCAAGCGCCGTTTGTAGCACGCAAACGTGTGCTTCGACCCCCAATAATAAAATAGTGCTACGATTTTGCTGTGCTAAATGGTGCCATGTATCATTATTATCGCAGGCACTAAACGTGACTTTTTCAAAGCTTTTTGCATTATCACCTGTTAGTACATCACGTATCTCGGGCAACGTATCGCCCAATCCTTTTTTATACTGCTCATTGAGCATGATGGGGATATCAAGCGCTTGTAAACCTTTAATAAGCATCACGGTTTTTTTGATGATATTTTCGTGGTCATAGATGTGCGGCGTTAGGCGCTCTTGTACATCGATAATCATCGCTTGCGTGTTTTCGCGAGCGATTCGATAGGTGCGATCGGTAATCATAGTAGACATAGTACACTCCTTGTACGGCTGATATTTATTATTAAAAACTACTTTAGAGTTATCATCAATAGTGTCTTGGCTCAGCTTACTCTTATTTAGTCATAGTTTGCTGGATGCGTCAATGGAGATAATTTTTAATAATGATTAATAACTATTATCCACGCTTGATTAATACTACTTGATATAGGTTCTTAATGAAGGATAGCCAATAACTATATATTATGGCGCCTAGCATTTTGTAATAAAGACTGTTTTTGAGTCATAACCATTACCACACCAGAAACAACACCAAAACATAAAGTTGAAAGATAATACTCCATGTAACTGAGCGTGTTTATGAACTCAACAAACATACTAGATAACACAATAGTCAGTATTACACCCACGGTAGCACCATATATTTCTCTATATTTTTTATTAAAGATCTTATACATAGTCAACATCATCGCAATACCAAACAAGCTAAATATAGCGCCCCAAGCACCCGACATGTTCATATCATAATAGAAAATACCTGAAATATTAGAAAAGATTCCACACATAAAAAGGCAATCGTAAAACGTATAGGACCTAAGACTTTTTCCAAAATAGAACCTACCGCAAACAGCATTCCCAGACTCATTGCTAAATGCATAATCCCTGCGTGTACAAAAATCGATGTGGCTACACGTAAATACTTACCAGCTTGCAGCGCGTCCGTAGTCAACCCACCTACCTTATCTATCTGCCTGGATAAAAGAGTTATGATATCCATATCCATGAATATGGTTAGTATAAAGGCACCTATACAAGTCAGCATCAATACTAACGTTGCAGGTTGTTTTTATTACTTCTAAAAAGAGCCCCTATACTTTTTGACCCATCCTTCACTGGATCTCGTTTTTTTACATGCTTTTGTATTTATATGTGTTTTCGTGTGCCCTTCTTTTCTTGGTTATCAATATCTGCTGCAAGAATAAGCAATAAGCACACTCCCATACCAATCATAAATGAACCAAACCCCCAGACGAAATCACGATCTAAGCTGTCAGCAAGCAATCCTGTTTCAGGTTTTAATATCAAAGGTGGCAAATTAGATTGCCTATTAGCCGTAGAAATCGTGTGTAAGTAAGCATTTCTGCTATTTGATAATTTAAGTTTCTTAAAGTATCTGATATTAGAGAAGTCTTTGGCTTCGTACTTATGGCGCGAGTCATTGATAAACGCTGCATATTGACTGTCTTTAATACTTTGGTCTACACGATTATCGTAGCTTGTACGGTATAAAGAACCTAGCCAAATATTCTCAGCGGCTATAAATGGCGTGGCAATGTAATAATCAATATGCAATGTTGAGTCAAAATATCGTCCACTGACTACTTGTGTTTCTATATAAGAAACCTGCTCTAATTTTAGTGGTTCAAAATCATCTACTCTGAAATACTTTTGCTTTGGATAGTGACGAATATCATTCAGGTTGTTTATTTCAATAACCTCGTAAGCAGCTTTAGACAAATATTTTTGGCTTAGAACAAGCGGTATCACTAATGCTAAAACCATAGTTATAAAAAAATAGCCTGAACTACTACGCTTAACCCACTTTAAGGTCAAAAGCTCGTACCTCGGCCACATCCAAATACTAACGACCAAGATTGATAAAAAACAAGGAATACCAAAATCCCAGTAGCCTTCCTTTAAAGGTAGAACGTCTAAATAAATATCAAATACCCAGCGGAAAGCACCAAAAAGCAGAATAGTCTGAATGCTCAAACCTAAATAAGGAAAAAACACCTGCTTGAGTTTTATTTTGATTGCATCTTGTACACTTAAATTTTGTGCTCCCTTATGCCTATCTTTTTTACTTATTCTGTTTCTATTTCTGTTTTTATTCTTATATCTATACTGACTTGGCTTATCGTTATCTCGCATGTACCATTACCACTCGTTTAGATTAAATAACGCCCTAAATATGTAATGCTCAATATGATTTTTTCTTCATGCTCTTCAAGGCTTTTTATCAACTTCAACCCGCAAAATCATTGCTAAACAAATAGCCATACCAATTAAAAAAAACCTAATGAATTTCAGCAACTCGGCGTTGGCATCTTCTGAAAGCGTACCTTGTTTGCCAAGAAGCATATAAGCTTCGCTCTCGTGTGGTTGTGGTAATAACTTAGTAGCTTGTAAATAACCCCTCTTTACGTCTGAATTTTTTATATATTCAAAGTAAGCGATAGATGAGGCATCAAAAACTTTGTATTCATGTTCTGACTCTTCAATAAATCTGTTGAGCTGCCGCCTTTTAGCTGCTTCAGTAATATTATTGTCAATCTCTATGCGAAAGCTTTTTGCTAACCAAATATTTTTAGCATTCACAAAAGGTGTAGCAACATATAAATAAGCCAAAATATGACTCTGATATTTTCCACTCAGCTCAGTAGTCATATGTACTTCAGCCGCTGGTTTATTGATATCAAAATCAGCTATTCGAAAGTATTTTTGTTTTGGATACTGCCGAACCTCGTCAACGTTGTTTATATCGATCACATGATACGAGGCTTTAGACAGATAAGCTTGACTGACAGATAAAGCTGGAAATAAAGACATTATCATTACGAAGGAACATACATTAAAACTTTTTTCTTCAAACAGCTTAAAACGTAATAACCTAACCCTTTTACGCATACCAATCAATACCACCATGACACTCAATATTGTTGGAATAATGAGGTCCCAAATAGTGTCGTTAAACGGCCATATATCTAAATGAATGTCAAAAGTCCAACGTACGACAGCATAAACTACGGCTGTTAAAAGGCTCAACCCTAAAAATGGTAAAAATATTAGCTTGAGCTTTATGGTAATGAGCGCTTTATCTAACATAATTTACCATCATCAACCTAACCCTTATTAATCTCATTGCCTAAGAATGCCTTTCTTCCGTTGGCACTTACTACTGGTAAGGTTTCATTCTTTATAAGCACAAAAAAACGCCCCTAACATAGCGTTAGAGGCGTCCATTGTACAAGATAAAAGTTAAATTAATAAACAAATATCAGCTTTTTAAAAATTACACACGCTCAATAATAGTCGCGATACCTTGGCCAAGACCGATACACATCGTCGCTAGACCGATTTCAGTATCTGACTGCTCCATTGCATTTAGCAAGGTCACTGTGATACGAGCACCTGAACATCCTAGTGGATGGCCTAGTGCAATCGCGCCACCGTTGATGTTTACGATGTCTTGCTTATCAGTCAAGTTCAGAGCTTTTAGTACTGATAATCCTTGAGCGGCAAACGCTTCGTTTAGCTCGATGGTTTGCATATCAGTGATGCTCATGCCAGCACGTTTTAGGGCTTTTTGTGTGGCAGGTACAGGACCGTAGCCCATGATAGCGGCGTCACAACCAGCAACAGCCATACTACGGATACGAGCACGTGGCTTTAGACCTAAGTCTTTGGCTTTTTGCGCGCTCATGACTAGCATGGCTGCCGCACCATCAGATAGTGCAGATGAGGTTGCCGCAGTCACCGTACCGCCTTTTGGATCAAACGCTGGACGTAGATTGCGCATTTGCTCCATCGTCGCATCTGGACGAATCACTTCATCAACGGTGCACAGTTGCAAGCGACCAGCCGCATCATGACCTTCGATACCGATGATTTCATTGTCAAAACGACCTTCGGTAGTCGCAGCCCATGCACGGCGATGTGACTCAAGACCAAAAGCATCTTGCTCTTCGCGCGTGATGTTATTCATACGGCCTAGCATCTCAGCAGTCAAACCCATCATGTTTGAGGCTTTTGCATAATGCTTAGAAGCCGCAGGGTTCAAATCAACACCGTGCATCATGCCGACGTGACCCATGTGCTCGACACCGCCGATGATGAAGACATCACCTTGGTTGGTCATGATTTGGGCAGCAGCGGTGTGTAGCGCCTGCATAGAAGAACCACACAGACGGTTGACCGTTTGGCCACCAGCGGTTTTTGGAATACCAGCAAGCAAACCGATGTTGCGACCGATGTTCAAGCCTTGCTCTAGCGTCTGGTTGACACAGCCCCAGATAATATCTTCAACGTCATTGGTATCAAAGTCGTTACGTTCTACCAATGCACGTACCAGTTCAGCAGATATATTGTCAGCACGTACATGACGGAACATACCATTTTTGGTTTTGCCCATTGCCGAGCGCACGCCATCTACGATGACCACATCATTTGGACTTAAAGTTGTCATACTATCTTCCTTTTCAATTTTTATTGTCAGTGTAGGCAGTTCACTTCATCTCTATGATTTATTTATCTTACGTAAGGCATAATGCGCAATACGAATTGATGCTTAATATCATTTATCAGAGCTACGGTGAACCAGCTAAAACAGTACGTCTGTCATTAAAGAGTATTCATAAATCCATTGCTATCTCTCTTTTGGCAGACGTACCACACTTATCCTAATACGGTATGTTCATTAAGCGACTGAGTAAAAAGTCTCGCCTGCGGCTGCCATATCGCGAATTTTTTGTGGCGCTTCATAGGCTTTGCCAAGATGTGCGTATTTTTCACACAATGCCAAATAGTTATCTAGACCCATTTGGTCGATATAACGGCAAGGACCACCGCGGAATGGCGGGAAACCTACGCCCATAATCATTGCCATGTCGGCCTCGCTTGGCGTGCTCACGATGTTGTCTTCTAGGCAGCGTACAGTTTCATTACAGAAAGCCAGCATGGTACGGTCGATGATGGCTTGTTCATCAAAGGTTTGTGTATCGCTGTCTGTGGTGGTTTTTAGCAGCTCATAAGTGGCTTCATCGGCCACTTTCTTTGGCTTACCACGCTTGTCCATTTCATACTTATAGAAACCAACGCCGTTCTTTTGACCTAGGCGATTGTTTTCATACAGATGCTGAATGGCACCTTTGTAGTCAGGCTTCATGCGATCAGGGAAACCATCCGCCATGACTTCTGCGCCATGGACGCCGGTATCTAGACCGACGACGTCGATTAAGTAAGCAGGACCCATTGGCCAGCCGAATTTTTCCATGACTTTGTCGACATGAGCAAAGTCAGCGCCTTGCTTAAGTAACAAGTCAAAAGCACCAAAGTATGGGAACAACACACGGTTGACCAAGAAACCTGGGCAGTCGTTAACTACAACAGGCACTTTACCCATTTTAGAGGCGAGCGCAACAGTCGTCGCGATGGCTTCTTCAGAGGATTTCTCACCACGGATCACTTCTACCAATGGCATGCGGTGTACTGGGTTAAAGAAATGCATACCAACGAAGTTTTCTGGACGCTCAAGCGCTTCTGCTAAGAAGGTGATAGAGATGGTTGAGGTGTTTGACGCTAGGATACAATCGTCTTTTACCAAGCCTTCTACTTCTTTTAATACCGCACGCTTTACGTTTGGATTTTCTACGACGGCTTCGATAACAATATCAGTCTCGCTAAAGTCACCATAATTCAAAGTAGGACGGATACGGCTTAATGTTTCACCCATTTGCGTTGGGGTCATCTTGCCACGATCCACCATTTTGCCAAGCAATTTACTGGCTTCGCCCATACCAAGATCTAATTGCTCAGACTTAATGTCTTTCATGATAATTGGCAAGCCTTTGCTGGCTGCCTGATAAGCGATACCGCCGCCCATGATACCCGCGCCTAGTACTGCCGCTTCATTGATGTCATGTGCAAGCTTGCTGTGTTTTTTGGCCAGTTTTTTGACCAGCTGATCGTTTAAGAACAGACCAACCAAGCTTTCTGCTTGCGGGGTTTTAGCGGCTTTAGCAAAACCTGCGGCTTCGACTTCAATCGCTTTGTCACGTGGTAAATTGACGTGTTTTTCGATGGCTTCGATAGCGAGTGCTGGTGCTGGGTACTGCTTAGGGTTGGCTTTGGCAAAGATCATACCTTTGGCACTGTTGAATGCCATGGCTTGCTCAAGCTGGTTTAGCTTCACTGGAACCAATTTTTCTTCGCGTTTCGCTTTCCAATCAAGCTCACCTGAGATACATTTTTTGACCAAATCAATCGCCGCATCTTGCAAGTCATCAGCAGGTACGGTTGCATCAACCAAACCAAGCTTTAGTGCATCAAGCGGTTTTTTTGGTGTGCCAGTAGCGATAAGCTCAAGCGCGTTATCGATACCAATGATACGAGTACTACGCACCGTACCACCAAACCCTGGGAAGATACCTAGCTGAGTTTCTGGCAGACCGATAATCGCTTTGTCACTCATGACACGGTATTCACACACCAATGTCATCTCACAGCCGCCGCCCATTGCCGCACCATTAATGGCAGCAACTTTTGGGAATGGCAGGTCTTCAAAACGATTGAAAGCGTCATTGACATGAATGACCCAATCTTTGATCTCGCTTTCTGATTTTTTGAAAGAACCCACAAACTCTGTGATATCAGCACCAGCGATAAACACGCTTTTGGCTGAGGTGACGATAAGACCTTTTACGTCGTCAGCTTTTTCCAACGCGCTGACGGCTTCACCAAACTGTTTGTTGGTTTCGGCATCAAACTTATTCACGCTCTCATTTTCGGCGTTGTACTGCATGTTGGCGATGCCATCCTCTAGCATTGTCACCGTGATGCGATTTCCTTGGTATACCATTTGAAACTCCTTTCTATATAACGAAAGCTACGTTTTAGAGTAAAATAAATAGCCAGTTACTGTTAGTAAAATGGGTAATAGCACTTGTGTGCCCGCTTCGTTGTAAAGACCAACTAGCCAGCACACGAGTGAAGATGTCTTTATTATCCAGCGCTCATGATCTTGTACACACTGCTATGTACTTATTTTAAAGTTTTCCCACAAAATCATACGGCGCTTTATTTATATGCTACTGCTAAAAATACTGATGTTAAAAATAACGACTAAGACATGGCCCAACACTGAACATGAATGATTCATCATCCTGAGTAAAACCCAGCAAGGTCACCATCAGACCGTTATCACGTCAATTAGTGTAGGGGATTATACCCCTAGCTGTCACAAGCTAATGCCATACTCGCAAGTCACTCTTAAATCACTGATAGGCATTTATCTTATTTGTCTTCGATGCCTGCCATATAAAAGAGGCTAAACAGTTGATGTCATTCCATTCATGCCGCTCACTTAGCTTGCGCCTTTATCACAACATATTCAACCAGTGAGTAAAACCGCCAATACGTAACGAGAACTTATGGTCTTATTTCAGTGGTACTTAGCTATTTTTAGGTAAGGCGTGCCAGCAATATGCAAAAAACAATCAATTGATACGGTGTCTCACACAAGCGATATGACCTATCATGCTACACTAATACCGTTTTTACCGTATCCCTGATAACTTTACCGTATCCCTGATAACTTTACTGTGTCCCTGATAAATGGTTGGATTATGACTGTTTCCCCTACTCCTAGCGCGACCTCTTTTGGCTTTATACCTTTTAACTCTGTCTCTTTTCAAAACACTGAGCAATTTCATGGTGCTGTGCGTACGCAATTGGCTCACGATATCGAGGTACTATTTGCTTATGCCGAGCTACCAAGCCCACTGGTCGATGCCTGTCTTTATGTGATGACGGGTCACGGCAAATTGGTACGCCCACTATTGGTTGCTAGTACCTTTGCCAGTGTCAATCATAGTAATACTAATGAAACCGCTAACGATGCCTATAAAAGCCCTGATAAAGAGACCAAGCAAGATAAAGATTTGGAAACGCTGTTAGAAAATGACTCCGATTATGATATGTCGCGACGGGCGGCGTTGGCGGTGGAGCTGCTGCATACTTATTCGTTGGTCCATGATGACCTGCCGTGTATGGATGACGACGAGCTACGCCGTGGTCAGCCAACGTGTCATATCGCCTTTGATGAAGCGGCAGCGCTGCTGGCAGGAGATGTGTTGCAGACGTTAGCGTTTGAGGTGTTGACCGCAGAGATGCCCACATTTGCGCACTTCGATGCGAATATCGCAAGCCAGCTATTAGCGATATTTGCCCCGCGTGCACGGCGTATGGTGGCTGGTCAAATGCTTGATCTCAATGCAGAAGCCAGTACGGACATCTCTCAAGAGAATTTAGAAGCCATCCACCGTGATAAAACGGGCGCGTTGATTGAGGCGGCCATGCTCATGGGCGGTATTTGTGCGGGCGCGACTGCCCCGCAGCGCATGGCGTTGCAAGAATGCGCGCAGCATATTGGTCTCGCCTTTCAAGTACAAGATGATATCTTGGATGTGACCACCAGCACCGATATGCTTGGCAAACCTGCAGGTAGCGATGAAAAACTCGACAAATCCACTTATGTAAAATTGATGGGTGTCGATGATGCAACCAGCTATGCGCAATCGCTGTTTGATGATGGACGTGCAGCCATCAGTCGAGAGCTCAGCGACAATCAAGACAACATCGGCAAAAATAATGATGCGCTATTGGCTTTAATTGAGTGGCTTTGGTCGCGTAAAAAATAGTTTAGCGAATAGTATCTGAATGAAAAACTCAGCAAATTTTATTACCCCAAAAGGCAATGAGTGGTGAAGATGGACAGTAACCCTACCCCGCGTATTTATCTTGGCACTGGCGGCTATAGCGATACCGATTTGCTCGGTACGCTGTATCCCACTGGTACCAAAAAAACGGACTTTTTGCGTGAGTATGCCAAGCAATATGGCGCAGTCGAAATCAATAGTACTTTCTATGCGCCCATCGGGCAAAAAGCCTTTGCGGGTATGGTTGATAAAGCCTATGTGCAAACTGATAGTCAGTTAAAATTTGCCGTCAAACTCCATCAAGACTTCACTCATGCGCGAAAAGGCACTGCCGAACATGCACAGGCTTTTCTTACTGCTCTCACGCCACTTATCGAAGCGAATGCTTTAGCGCCATTATTACTACAATTCCCGCATGGCTTCGATCGTACTCGTGAGCATCGTCTCTACCTTGCCAATCTGGTCAGCTGGTTTACAGACTATCCACTCGCCGTTGAGTTTCGCCATAACGGCTGGCATACACCGCAAGTCGTCGATAGCTTTGTCAAGCAAGGTTTGATTTGGTGTAGCGTTGATTACCCCAAAGTCAGCGGACTGCCACCGTCAAGATTGATATTTACCGAACGTATAGGTTATCTACGCATGCATGGTAATAATCTAAACTGGTGGGATGCGATGAGTGCGGCTGACCGTCATGATTATCGCTATAGCGAAGCGGAGATGCAGGACTGGGCACAAGCGATTGCCAATCAGCGTCAGCATTTTGATACGCTCTATGTCTTTTTTCAAAACACCGTCAATGCGCATGCGTATTATAATATTGCGATGCTGCGAGAAGCGTTGAGTAAGTTTGGGTTTGAAGTGTTGTAGCTCTGGATAATGGTTTTTCATACAGCTTATTATTCATTATATTCAACTCCCTTATTTTCAGAGCACTAGAAAGCACTTATTAGTTTTAACTAAAATGGCTGATCTTATTGGTCATAATCAATCCTAAATAAAAGTGAGACACACGGACATGCTGTCCTACTGGTATGAATTTTTCTCATTGAAGTTTCGCACGTGTAATAGAGGTTTTGAAAAATTTGTTCCAGCAGAACGCTAATTTTTTTGAAATAGATTGACTGTGTTAAGAAGCAACTTTCCATACCAGTGCTTCGCGTTGAGCAAACGCCTCAAAGCTACCCGCCACCATATGCACGTTATCAGTAGTACGGTTTTCTACGCCTTCGCTAATCGCAATATCCATCTGAACAAGGACGTCAGCAAAGTCAGCAGCTACGCCCATTTCACGGAACATTTTACCCAACTCATTAGCATCTAATCGATTGTGTGAGATAGGACGACCAACGGCACCACCGATAATCTGAGCGACTTCATCATAACTAATAGCTGCAGAGCCTGTGAGTATCAACTCAGTGTGTGAAAAGGTCGGATCAATTAGTGCCTCTACTGCGACGGCGGCGATATCTTCGGCATCTATAAATCCAGCCTTTCCATCACCTGTCGCCGAACGAATCATATCCGCACGACAAATACCCATAAGGTGCTGAGATTCAGAGAAGTTCTGCATAAACCAACTAGGACGCAGTACAGTATAGGGCACCGATTGCTGCGCGAGCCATTCATGTACCTTCCCCATCAACGCGCCGCCCTGCTCAAGTGAAGATGAGCTAAGTAATACAAAGCGCTCTACGCCTGCGGTAACAGCCTGTTCAAGAAATGGACGCATGGCATCTAGAGACTCGGCCGTATCAGCAGGCGCAACCAAATACACACTTCTGACATCCTCTAGTGCTGCTGCAAAACTGGTCGTATCGTACCAATCAAATCTTACACGGTTAGAAGCATTAGCGGTGCGTGATGCCGCTTTGACAGGGATGCCACGAGCTTCGAGTTGCTGAACAATGCGGCGACCCGTCTTTCCAGTACCACCAGTGACTAAAATAGTATCACGCATGAGTACGCTCCCGTTTTGTATCAGAAGCAGCAGTCGCTGTATCATTATCCATAATGGATAGTGTGACTAGCGGATTCCAATAGTCACGGTAGCGTTGTATTCTGCCATTGTGCATGGTGATAATTGATACATAGCTTTGGTTATAAGGCTTGCCTGTTGCTGTGGCTTTACCAATACAATCAAATTCAAGAACAACCGTTTTGCCATCTTCACTTCGATGTACCTGCGGCTCGCTGAATGAATCAATAGTGAGTAACCCAGGTAGCCATTTAAGATGATTGGCAATCGCACTTCTGCCTTCTAAAACATCAGGTATACTTGGTGGAGCAAAGGGAAACTCCATGACACCGTCTTCTGCGAACATCTCTACAAAACTGTCGGTAGTAATGGTTAAGGATGAACCTAGCGCTTGAGCAATCATAGTTGAGAATGCAGGAACTAGATTGTTATTTTGTTCATTACCTGTTTTCATGATCTCACCTCATTTAGGACGGAACTATATCGTTCCATCCATATAGGATAACCTTCTTTTGACAAATTACAAGCATTTTCAAGCTGATTCTGTAAAAGATTCGAATGAATCCTCTGATAGCAATAATGTTAAATCAAATAGTCTGACAGAAAGCCGTACAAAAAAACGTGCGCCGTCAGGAGCGGCAGTGATGCAACCTGCCGTTACTGAGGCGCTCACTCAGGCGCTGTTTACTGAATGGGCTATTAACGGATATGGTTCATTGCGCCTTGAAAAGGTTGCCAAACGTGCTGGGGTCGGAAAAGCGGCGCTATATCGGCGCTGGCCTTCTAAGTTTGCAATGGTCGTTGAGCGAATGGAGACTATCGGTATCGAGCTTATCGTGGAGCCTGATACCGGCTCACTATATGGTGATATCTACGAGACATTATTGACATTAAGACGGTTATTACGTCATCCTCTTATCGGTCGAATTTTACCAGATTTGCATGCTGAGATGCGGCGCTCAAGCGATTTGACTGATGCCATCCGCGGACGTTTACAACAGCAACGTCGCGGGCATGCTGAGAAAATTTTTACTCGTGCCATCGCAAGAGGAGAGATACCAGCAGATGCCAATATTGAGCTGTTGAGTGACGCCGTAGCAGGTTTAATTTACTGGCGTATGTTAGTGACAGGGCAACGTGTCAACGAAGATTACTTGAATGATGTGGCAAAAGCCATTGAAGCGATGGCTCGTTGTTAATTTGATTTTTTTAATGGTTAAATTTATTTAGAATACCCCCAATGCGCATGCCTTTTATAATATTTCGATACTGCGAGCAGCATTAATTACCCATAACTTCAACATACTATAATCAATCTAAACCTAATCCCTTAAATTAATAAGAGCGCTATGGATTCACTCAGTCAAATCGTCTTAGGTGCTAGCGTCCAAGGGGCAATACTTGGTAAATATCAAGGCCGCAAAGCTTATCTGTATGGGGCAATACTTGGCACTATCCCTGATTTAGATGTGCTTTTACATTATGGTGATCCAGTCAGCAACATGACCTATCATCGGGGCTTTAGCCATTCACTGTTTGTATTAACTGCATTAGGCTTAGGCGGTGCATGGCTAATAAGTCGCTATCATCAATGGCGTAATATGCCGCTGCCTTATTCTTTTAGGCGCTTAGCATTTGCCATGACATTGGCACTGACGACGCATCCGATATTAGACAGCTTTACCGTATACGGTACGCAGCTATTTTGGCCATTACAAGAGTCATTACAAATTACGCCTATCAGCATCGCCTCAAGGTTTATCATCGACCCGCTTTATACTATACCCTTGCTTATCGCTATGATTGTGGGACTAATAAAAGGTCGCAATTTATCCCTATTTAAACGAGGACTCTTTGCCAACTGCCAACGCTTTGCCATATGGATGCTCATCGTTAGTAGTAGCTATCTATTACTGTCAGTAGGATTGAAATACTACGCGCAAAGTCAAGCCGAGCAAACTTTAGCAGCTGCTGGTATAGACAATATCGTCCGTATCAAAACCATGCCGGTGCTTCCTACTATTCTGATGTGGCGGACGCTCGCAGAAGATAATCAGCATCAGCTTATTGAGCTAAGAGGTAGCACGTTAGATAAGCGCCTTCCCGAATATCGCTACTTAACTCAATATAACGATTCAAAGGCACTTAACGCAAGTTTGCCACAATCTAGCCAGCCTTATGCTTCAAGACTCGATTGGTTCTCCGGTGATTGGACAGGATATAGAACGCAAAAGCCTAATGGCGACGCTAATCAAGACTCTGCTCGAAATAACGAGCAAACCACGCAACTCGTTGTTGATGACTTACGAATGATGGCGGGCGATACCGCATTTTTTAGTTTTGTATTAGCTGATAAAGCCAGTCAAAGTACGCAATGGCAAGCCATCACACCGATAGAAGCACCTGTCGTTGAAGCAGACAACGAGCCTATGCCATCACGTTTTGAGCTGATTCAGCAAGGTTTTAAACGGGTATTTGATGAGACGATGGTGGATGGAGATAATGGCTGGAAAGTTATTAAATAAAGCTATAATCGGTAACGCCATACATTCAATATTTAAAACACTGTTGATGCGCATGCTTATTATAATATTGCGATGTTGAGAGAGGCGTTGGGTAAGTTTGGGTTTGAAGTATTGTAGCTAAAAGAGTAATTCACTATGAAAGATTATCGAAAAACAAAGAATGACATTGTATTAGCTATCGAAGCATTTACTCGCTCAATAGATTCTAGTAATGATTATAGAGGAGACATGCCCTCGCTTGTCCAAGTTACCTCAAATCTTAAGTTGGTAAAATTAGGCTATTGGGAGCGCCTCATTCGTAGTGAACTTGATAGTAATCTGTACCTTACTGCACAGTCAAAATGGGCGCGTTGGTTTAAACCTGCTCCAAAATTGACTTGGCTAGATATTGTCAATGCGGATGGATATAAACGAGAAAAGAGTCTACGCGCGCTATCAAAAGATGGTGCACCAAATGCTTTTTCCCTTGCTCTAGCTGTCCGCAGATTGAATGATTGGGTACCGCAAGTTCGCACAGCTGCAAGAGAAGTACTTCCTTCGCTGCTTAAAAGTACGGAACCTGAATACGTGACTGAAGTCTTGTGTATGCTTCTGATTAATTGGCATTCGTGGGGGAAAATGGAAGAAATAGATAAGCACTTATTTTTAGATATGGTTATTTCTGAAGAAATGGCCTTATTACTTAAATCTCGCCTGATATCCTCTACATCAGGACCAATGCCTTCATTGCTTTCACAAATTGGTCGTACTGGTATTCTCGATAATTATCTTAATGAGATTGCTAGTAATGCTGTCCAACCTTATGTGAGAGCCAAAGCGTATCGCAGCTTATTTGAAGGTCGTATGACGTGGGTTAAAGGTAGGGAGTGGCAATGGATTGATAAATACTATGGTGAAAAAAAATTAATACCAATTATTGCTGAAAGAAAAATTGACGTGCAAATACCTTTTCTTGAATTATTAAATAGATCAGCTGTTGACCGATCTGCTATTGTCAGACAAGTTTCTGCCGAATTTCTTATTAGAAATATTGAAAGCTTAGGTATCCCCGCTAGAAATCTTGCAGAAAAATTTGCAGCCGATAAATCCGCTAACGTAGCAGAACAAGGTCGATTTGTATTGAGAAAGTTAGATGAAAAGGCTTTAGATAGATAGTGTAAAAACCACTTTACTAAACAAAAAAAGGACACCTCGCGGCATCCTTTTTTATCAATCAAATACCTAATTAAAAATTACACTTCAACGCCAACATCTTGACCTTTATATTTTGCGTTTGCCTAGTTCCAACTCACTAACCTCTCTATGAACGTATCAACATAGTCAGGATATGAATCAACAGTACACCGTTACCTTGCCACCGCAATTACTGTATAACTACTTACGTAGAAGTGTGCGTGGGCGCAGTCTTGATATACCTACTTGCGCTAACAAACAGCAATACCGCCAGCCCAGCGCCAAGCATCTCCATGGCAAACAGTGTCTGCCCCATTGGCGCGACCGAGCGCGGAAAGATATTGGCAATGCCCGCCACATACACCACAAAATACTCCACCGCGAGCAGTAAGAGTACTTTTCCGCTCATCACCTGACCGTCTAGCCCAGCGAACAGATGCCAGATGCTGAGTACCCCAAGAGTAATCAAAAACACCGTGAATAAAGTGATGACCATCGATGGATAATCCAGAAATAATCGCGTCCTAGTCAATACACTAAGTATCATAAAGCACAGGTTCAGCACCGATAATGTCAATGTGGTCAGTACTGCAATGCGTGCTTTATTCACTCTATTCCCCTGTCTGCATTTTATATTTGCGTCGCCTGTATTATAGCGACATCAAGACCGTTTTTATCTATAAAATCATTAGTGCTCTCACTGGCGTAACCTTTGCCATGAAAATGCTCATTAAAGTTCCAGCCCACAGAGTAGTTATGAAGCAAGGCTATCTTACCGTGGTATTTTCATACCCCATTCATTTTTTATTATTAAAACGCACACCAAAAAAAGGACACCTCGCGGTGTCCTTTTTTCAAATCAAATGCTTAGTTAAAGATTACTCTTCAACGCCAGCGTCTTGACCTTTATACTTTGCATTTGCGTAGTCCCAGTTCACAAGCTTGTCTAGGAACGTATCAACATAATCAGGACGACGGTTACGATAATCAACATAGTACGCATGTTCCCATACGTCACAAGTCAATACCGCTACTTGGTCATGTGCCAATGGTGTATCAGCGTTTGCTGTTTTAGCGATAGACAGTTTGCCACCAATTTTGTCAGCGACTAGCCATGCCCAACCTGAACCAAACTGAGTCAATGCTGCGTTTTTGAACTCTTCACGGAATTTGTCATAGCTACCGAAATCTTCTTCAATTTTCGCTTTTAAATCACCAGTAGGTTCGCCGCCGCCATTGGTTGGGGTCATACAGTTCCAATAGAACGTATGGTTCCATACTTGGGCTGCTTGGTTAAACATGCCTTGCTTGCTATCATCTTTAGCGGTTGCTTTGATGATTTCTGGTAACGTTTTATCTTCTAGACCAGAACCTGGTAGCAATTCGTTGAGCTTAGTCACGTATGCATTGTGATGCTTGTCATGATGATACTCTAGTGTCTCGGCACTGATATGTGGCTCTAGTGCGTCTTTTGCATATGGTAGGTCTGGTAAAGTAATATGTGACATAATTATTTTATCCTTGCTGTTTTTGGCC
This sequence comes from Psychrobacter vallis, assembly GCF_904846715.1. GTDB lineage: Bacteria > Pseudomonadota > Gammaproteobacteria > Pseudomonadales > Moraxellaceae > Psychrobacter > Psychrobacter vallis. Next base: position 34,817 of record NZ_CAJHBU010000012.1, on the reverse strand, counting down.
GTTGAGTTGTAGAAACTGAAATTTTACACTGTTTTTATTCTACAAAATAGCAACCTAAATTGGCTGAGTTTATTGTTCGAACTGAATGTTATCGCTTCATACACTTTATTGCTTAACACAATATCACGTATTATTATGAATCCAAAATTGACTGAGCTATTATTTTTTGCCCAAAAGCCAAGTGTTTGACTTTATGTGTTTTTATTAACTTAATATTCACAAGCCATAAGATATAATTCACTGTAGCTTGTCGCCTATTATAGCAAAAGCAACCAGAAATATCAGTTACCAAATGTTATAACCCATACTATCTGTATAGCAACTGGTGGTTTATCTATTGATAGCGACAGTGATCTTAAAGCTATAAACAGTCATTGCTGTAGGGATATTGAAATTGATCCCTATAAACACCACTACCACTATCAAAAGCTAGCAACAAACTACCCAAACCATCACCACTCGTATGACGGAATGATATTATGAGCGCTACCAGTACCTCTTCGCCCTCTACTCAATCGACATCCGATAACCAGTGGGTACTCGCCAGCAATAATAAAGGCAAGCTGGCTGAGTTCAACAGGTTGTTTGCTGAGGCGGATTTGAATGTAACCATCATCCCGCAAGGTCAGCTGAGTATCGACGATGCGGTTGAGGACGGATTAAGCTTTGTCGAAAACGCCATTATCAAAGCACGACATGCCAGCCGTATCAGCGGATTGCCTGCCATTGCTGATGACTCAGGATTGTGTGTACCAGTATTAGGTAATGCACCCGGTATCTACTCTGCTCGCTATGCAGGCGAACACGGCAACGATGGCAAGAACAACGCCAAGCTTGTCACTGACTTGCAGGCGATTCGCGGTGAGCAACCTATTCAAGGGTTGTTCGTTTGTGTCCTAGCCATGGTTCGTCATGCGGATGATCCGCTACCGATTATCGCTCAAGGTCTGTGGCATGGTGAGATTTTAGAAGCACCGCGCGGTGAGGGCGGTTTCGGTTACGACCCGCTGTTTTGGTTACCAGATCTACAAGCCACGGCAGCCAGCTTGAGCGCTACTGACAAAAATCGTATCAGCCATCGTGGGCAGGCGATTCAGCAATTATTGGCACAGCTACCTTTATAGTAGTTACCTTTGTAAATGACCCCTAAAGCTTATAATCAGATGTACATAAAAGAGGTACAGCGAGACTGGTATGAATTTTTTGCAGCATCTGTCACGCTTGCGAACAGCCAGCCAGAAAAATTTGTACCAGTCTCGCATTATAACGTCCGATATCCGTTTTATTTAGTATCAACTATAGCTGTCCCACATACAGGTGTTTTACACACAAGCGGTACGCTGTGTCCGTCAGAACATACTATAAAAGCCAAAAAGTCTGCCAAAAAACAGATAATTTTTACTTTAATAAACAGATAGATTATACTGTTCTACTTTTAAAATTTTGCTGGAAGCCGTGATTTGTCTGTATAAGTCACCAAAAGACGTTAGTATGCAGGCCATTTACGGTTTATTATTGATATTTGATGGTCTTTTATAATATCAGCATTTTGACATTGTCGTCTTAGTACTGACGTTAGCATTGCGGACTATCACTATCCCCTATTTATTCCAACGGCAACCCGTCGTACACGCCCATATGTCGAGGCACGGTTTGTCTATTACCATTTAACCCTAAGTACTATTTCATTAATCAAACGTACTACTTAATCCTAAAGGTGTAATTAACATGGCTACAGATTTACAAGTCACAACCAACAAGCTATCTAATAAAGAAACCCAGCTAACGGTTAAAGTACCCGTTGAAAAAATTCAAAACAAAGTCGAAGGTCGTATTCGCCAAGTTGCGAAAACTGCCAAGATTGACGGTTTCCGTAAAGGTAACGTCCCTATGTCACATATCCGTTCACAGTATGGTGCTGGCATTCAGCAAGAAGTGATCAACGATGTGATCCGTGATACCGTTTTTGAAGCGATCAAATCTGAAGACATCCGCGCCGTTGGTATGCCTAACATCGATGATGTAAAACTTGAAGATGATTTCTTGGTCTATCAAGCCACTGTCGAAATCTTCCCAGAAGTAGACGTACAAGGTATCGATGAAATCGAAGTTGAGCGTCACACTGCTAAAGTGAGCGAAGAAGACGTTGACACCATGATCGAAAACCTTCAAAAGCAACGTGAAGAGTTCGTTGAGAAAAAAGGCATGGCAGCCAAAGACAACCAAGTGACCTTTGACTTTGAAGGCTCAATCGACGGCGAAAAATTTGAAGGCGGCTCTGCTGAAGACTTCAAATTGGTTATCGGTAGCAACCAAATGATTCCTGGCTTTGAAGCTGGTATCAAAGGCATGAAAGCTGGCGAAGAAAAAACCATCGACGTGACTTTCCCAGAAGATTACCAAGCTGAAAACTTAGCGGGTAAAGAAGCTCAGTTCAAAATCAACGTAAAATTGGTTGAAAAGTCTAAGCTACCTGAAATCGACGATGCGTTCCTTGAGCTGTTTGGCGTAAAAGAAGGCGGCGTTGAGAAGTTGAAAGACGACGTACGTAAAAACATGGAACGCGAAATCAAAAACGCTGCGCGTAGCCAAGTGAAGCAAGCGACTTTTGATGCGTTGCTAGAAAAGAACGAGTTTGACGTACCAAACGCTATGCTAGAGCAAGAAATCGAGCGTCAGCGCAACATGATGATGCAACGTTTTTCTCAGCAGTTCGGCGCTAACGCTGATAGCTTCGACAAAGACATGCTGCCAAATGAGCTATTTGAAGAGCAAGCGCTACGTGCGGCCCGTCTTGGCATCATCGTTGCTCGTGTTATCGATACCAAAGGCTTAGAAGTAGATCAAGAACGTGTTGAGACTTTCATCAAAGAAGCGGCAGAAAACTACGAAGATCCAGCGGAAGTGATCGAGTACTACACGACTGACAAGCAGCAGCGCGCTAACATTGAGTCTGTGGTACTAGAAGATCAAGTAGTTGATTATCTGATCGAGCAAGGTAAAGTCACTGACAAAGAAGTGAGCTACCAAGACTTGCTAGCTGCTCAGCAACAACAGCAGCAAGCAATGTAATTAAGCAAAAAGTAGCTTAGCAAGATGTAAATTGGTAATGTGCCTGTAATTGGGGTTCATTGCTAATATGACTGTCAAAATGCCCTAACATGTCGTTAGGGCATTTTTATTGGGGGTTTATATACCTTTATAAATAGTTTATGGGCAATACCCTTGATAAACGTAGACAGACACCTTATTAATAGGAAGTCACTTAGAGTATTAATAGAAAGTCATTTTTCATATGAAAAAGTTACTATTTCCCCAATAAAAAAGTTACCATTAGCTCAATTATTTTTAGCGGCATCTAGATCATACTATTGATTCTAGTTCGTGTTATCAACAAGCGGCAATAGCTATAATGATAAACATCCATAAAAGCTCAAGCGTTCGCTACCCTTTACCCCTTTATTTTATGTACTTATAAACAGGACATTTTTATGACAGATTATGATCGCATCACTGCCAACCCACATTTTGATATGCTGATGAGTGCACATAACGAAGTGCAAAGCACACAAGCAGCACTAGTGCCTATGGTTGTCGAACAATCAGCACGCGGTGAACGCTCGTTTGATATTTTTTCACGCCTATTGCGTGAGCGCGTTATCTTTTTGACCGGTCAAGTCGAAGACCACATGGCCAACTTAATCGTCGCCCAGCTGCTATTCTTGGAAGCTGAAAACCCTGATAAAGACATTCATTTATATATCAACTCGCCAGGCGGTTCTGTGAGCGCTGGTTTGGCTATTTTTGATACCATGAACTTCATCAAGCCTGAAGTGTCGACCATCTGTATGGGCGGTGCGTATAGCATGGGTTCATTCTTGTTGGCTGCTGGTCAAAAAGGCAAGCGTTATGCGCTAGCCAACGCTCGTGTGATGATTCACCAGCCATCAGGCGGTGCACAAGGTCAAGCGACAGACATCGAAATCAATGCTCGCGAAATTCTAAAAACCCGTGCGCGCTTAAATCAGATCTTAGCTGAGCGTACTGGTCAGCCAGTAGAAAAAATCGAAAAAGATGTCGAGCGTGATTATTGGTTGGATGCCGACGAAGCAAAAGAATACGGTCTGGTTGATGAAGTATTAAAGCGTCGCCCTGACTCATTATAATTACGACATAGCAGCTTTGATAAGCATGAAATGCCTTAGCTCTATTTGCTTTGGCATTGATGCACACAATCAAAATATTGATACGTTTTAAATTTTAGGAGCGCCTTTTATGGCAGAAGATAACACCCCGCATTGTTCGTTTTGCGGCAAAGCCAAAAGCGATGTACAACAACTGATCGCCGCTGACGATGCCAATATCTGTAATGAATGTATTGAGCTATGTACAGACCTAATCGCAGACAGTGCAGAAGACGGTGATGACGATAGCGAGATTGATACTTCATGGGTCAATAAAAAGCTACCAACGCCAAAAGAATTGCGTGCCAAGCTTGATGAATACGTCATCGGTCAAGACGCTGCCAAAAAAGCCCTCGCTGTTGCCGTTTATAACCATTATAAACGTCTTAAAGTGAGCCAAACGTTAGCTCGTGACAGCAAAAAAGCCAAAATTGGCGCTGATGATGCGATGGTAGAGCTGGCCAAAAGTAATATCTTGCTGATTGGCCCAACTGGTTCTGGTAAGACATTACTTGCGCAAACTTTAGCACGCCTACTCGATGTACCGTTTGCCATGGCAGATGCTACCACTTTAACCGAAGCAGGTTATGTTGGCGAAGACGTTGAAAACATTGTACAAAAGCTATTACAAGCCTCCGATTATGATGTTAGCAAAGCTGAGCAAGGCATCATTTATATCGATGAAATCGATAAAATCAGCAAAAAAGGCGACAATCCTTCTATCACGCGTGACGTATCAGGCGAAGGCGTACAGCAAGCGTTGCTAAAACTTATCGAAGGTACGGTTGCGGCTATTCCACCGCATGGTGGTCGTAAGCATCCACAGCAAGAGCTGATCCAAGTTGATACCAGCAACATCCTAATCATCGTGGGCGGCGCGTTTGCGGGTCTGGATAAAGTGATTCAGCAACGTACGGAAAAAGGCGGTATTGGCTTTAATGCTGATGTCAGCTCAAAAGATGACAGCCGTCGTAGCTCAGATTTGCTACAACAAGTTGAGCCAGAAGATTTAATCAAATTTGGTCTAATTCCTGAATTGATCGGTCGTTTGCCTGTGCTGGCTGCGCTACAAGAGCTTGATGAAGAAGCCTTAGTACAGATTCTTACTGAGCCTAAAAACGCACTGGTTAAACAGTACAAATACTTGTTTGACATGGAAGGTGCTGAAATCAGCTTCACCCAAGAAGCACTTGATGCGATTGCTAAAAAAGCCATGGAACGCAAAACAGGTGCGCGTGGTTTGCGCTCTATCGTTGAGAACGCCTTACTTGAAACCATGTACGAGTTGCCTTCTATGAAAGATGCCAAAACCGTCTTAGTTGATGTAGAAGTGATTAATGAAGGCAAAATCCCAAAAATTGCTTAATTTATCATTGAGATAAATTAGTCAGTTATTGGCTATTAATTAAAAAAGCGTCTGGCAAATTATGCTCAGACGCTTTTTTTGTCTGTTTAGTCGCTTCTAATCAGCGATTTAAATGACAGCTGCGTTTATTAATTGCCATCTGTCAGTCATATGAATCATGATAAGGTAGATGTACCTATTTTAATTACCTCATTTTTATTTGCATGTCCGTATTACTAATCTCTCTATCACCTGTCATTTATTAAACAAAGGACTGTTTATTATGCTCAATAATCTCGCCGCTATGGCGTCCTCATTACGTCAATGTCTGCCCTTTACCATACTAAATAGTCAGGATAATGATATCGCGCCTTATTATCGGGACCATGTTGCTGCCATCACTGGTGCAGGTTCTGGTATGGGACGCGAGCTAGCGCTTCATTTAGCAAAAATGGGCTGCCATGTCGCCTTATCAGATATCAATGCGGAGCAGCTGGCACAAACCAAAGAGATGCTGGTCGGTTACGATGTTAAAGTCAAAACGACCGTACTGAATGTCTCTGACAATACAGCCATGCAAGCGTGGGCCGATAATGTGATGAGCGATCACGGTAAAGTGAACTTTATCTTTAACAACGCTGGTGTGGCATTTTCTTCGACGATAGAGGGCGCGAGTATTGAGGAGCTTGAATGGGTAATGGATATCAATTTTTGGGGCGTGGTTTATGGTACAAAGGCATTTTTACCCTTGATCAAAAATAGTGTTAAACAAAGCGAAATGGCTCATAATAAGGAAGGTAGAAGCGACAACCAAACGCGCCAGTTTGTAGAGCATGGTCACATTGTGAATATTTCAAGCTTATTTGGTTTGACCGCTCAGCCTTCATACTCTGCTTACAATGCCAGTAAATTTGCCGTACGTGGCTTCACAGAAAGCTTGCGTCAAGAGCTCAACATTCAAAACTGCGGTGTGTCAGCCACCTGCATTCATCCAGGTGGTATCAAAACCAATATTGCCAATAGTGCTCGTGGTAATGACAGCGTCAGTGATGTTGGTATGCATACTGGTGACAAAGCAATTAGAAGCTTTAACAAGCTGTTGAAATTCGATGCCAGCGAAGCCGCTTGGGTTATTTTACATGCCGCGGCGAACGATCAGCAACGTTGTTTGATTGGTAATGATGCCAAAATGGTTGATGCGATTCAGCGTGTCTTTCCATCGAATTATAGTCAGGTGCTGAATGGCATCAATCAATTATCACGCAAACTAAAACCACGTCGTCATAAAAAATCAAAGTCAGCTGCATAACTTATTAGTTTTATGACTACTTTCTATTGCCGTCAAGACTAGATAATTCACATATAAAAAGCCCAGCTATGATTGTAGCTGGGCTTTTTTAACAAATAATATTTATAAGGCCGTCGATAGTACGTTTAAAACTGATATCAAACCATCAAGGCAGCTTCATATCACCAGCGACCAGCCAGCCCATGCGGCGCATTATATAAGCAACCAAACCCGCGATTATTGCGGGCAATACAAACATCAATAAAACGATAGCAACCCACAGTTCTGTCGTGCTCATGATTCCTTGCGACGCTTCAATGACGCCAAAGACACCAACCAATCCAGCGGTACCCATACCAGCACCTGTCGCCGTACAAGCCAAACCAAACCCTACCGTCGCAATAGGCCCAACGATGGCACTGGCAATAACTGCCGGTAACATGACTAAAGGCTTTTTGAGCACATTAGGAATTTGTAGCATGCTGGTGCCGAGACCTTGTGATATCACACCACTCACGCCATTGTCCTTAAAACTGGCAACCGCAAAGCCAATCATGTGTGCCGCACAACCGACGACTGCCGCTCCGCCCGCCACACCGCCAAGCCCAATAGCGATACAAATAGCGGCACTCGATGTCGGTAGCGTCAACAAAATCCCAACCACAACCGCAATCACGATTCCCATCAATAAGGGCTGTAACTCAGTGGCTGCCTGAATACCTTGGCCAATAGCAGCGACCGCAGCGACGATAGGTGGATTGAGCAGCGCACAGACCAATAGTGCAACCGCACAAACCAATAAGGGCACTAATAAAATATCAAGTTTCGTCTTGCCAGCGATCCAAGTACCTGCGCGATAAGCAAACACAGCGGTCAAATATGCTCCGATCGGATTACCAGGCAACGCAACAAATGTCGCAGGCCCACCCTCTTGCGGCATAAACAGCGTCCCTGCCATCAATGCTTCAGAATGCGCACCAAGCATACCTGCCACGAGGCAACTGAGCATGACCAGCGTCGGTGCTTTTAGGTAATAAGCAATACCCACTCCGATACCCGCACCCATCATTACTGAGGCCAGCTTGCCAACTGCCACCAATGCTGGCAGGCCTAACCAACCACCGATCTGCGAGATAATCAGACCAGCAATCAACGTGACAAATAGCCCTAAAGCCATGCCAGTAAACGCATCGATAAAATACTTTTGAAAAAATGCTTTCATGTAGCTAGTAGGCGGTGTTGCTGAGTCAGATACTGCCATAGCCATACTCTTTGTGAAGGTTTTAATAAGATATAACAAACCAATGGGATAACACAGTTTTACTAGGGCGTGTCCTCATTTTGAAAATGGTTATAAAAATAAGATAAATTGAAGCCAAACAAGGAAAATAGCGCTGATAATATCGGGATATTAACCAGCTATTTGACGCAGTTTGGCGAATATTTAGCCATTTTTAACCCATTTAGTCGCTATCGCTCAGATTGAGGACACGCCCGAAAACTCAAAGATAAAAAAAACGTCATTGCGACGCTTTTTTTATCATTAATAAATAACTAAGTAAGCTAGCACGAAGGTCAAATCTAACGACGCTGTTCAACGATAATAGAATCGATACCATTGTTTTGTAGACGCTGCTGTGCAGTGGTTACTGCTTGACGGTTATTCATCGGACGTGAGATCACTTGATAGATCGGCAAGCCATTACCCGTCGTATTTTTGACCACTCTGGCATCAACACCAGCCATCAGCACTTGCGCACGGCGGCGATCTGCTTCATCAGCATCACCGAAACTATTAATCTGCAAGATATAGGTAGCAGGTTTGGCTGCTTGAATGCTCGCAGTCCCTGCTCCCCCATTATTTGTACGGTTCGCAGAATTATTACTAGCAGGTGATGACCCATCATAGGTTGCCTCTTCCTCAACGATAACGATATCATCGCCACTGTTGCTGGTTGCCGCATTGTTGCCACGGCTAGGCTCAATCGTTGTACTTTCAGCGATGCCAAAATTACCAGTATCATCGTTACGACTGTCTGAAGTGCCATCAGGTTGAGTCACAATAATATCTGGCTCAAAAGCTGCAATATCTTCTATGCGATTACTATCTGTCTCAGCAGTATCTTCTTCAGGAATGGTTGCCATCTCTTGATTGGGCAAAATATCATAGAACTCATAATCATTATTGTCGGTATCAGTATCAACCCGAGGTTGCACTTGACGATCAGGATCATTGCCAGCCGTTCTCTCGGCAGGACTGAAATCAAATAATGGAGACAGGTATAGAAACACGCCTATCATAAGGGTCAATACTGCCCCGACAAACATCCATAATAAGCCTGATACGCTACTTGTTTTGCGCTTTTCGGTCGCGCCTTTAGGTTTTTTGGCTAACATGGATCTGGTTCTCCCTACTGAATCTAACTATCATCAAATTATTACTATCGGTCGTCTATGCTTATTCTACATGTTAGAAAGATACTACATGCTAGACGGTGCAGACAACCCTAATAAACTGAGGCCATTGGCCAATACCTGTCTTACGGCTTTGGATAAGCGCAGACGTGCTTGCATCAAATCCATCTCTGCTTGACTCGTTGTCTCGCCTGAGGTCAAGCTCACTGGCAAAATACGATTGCTATCATACCAACCATGAAATAGCGCCGCCAATTCTTTTAGATAGTTGGTTAGTACATGCGGCTCATAGCCTGTCGCTGACCGTAACAATGTTGCAGGATACCCTGCCAACAGCTTAATCAGCTCATCTTCATTCGGCGCACTTAACAAATCTTGATGTGCCAAACCAACGGTATCATCTACTGTCAAATCGTAAGTTGCCAGTTTTTCTAACACTCGGCATACACGCGCATGGGCATACTGAATATAGTACACTTGGTTGTCTTTGCTCTGTGACTTGGCAAGCTCCAAATCAAAATCAATATGTACTTCAGGCTTACGCGCCACGTAGTAAAAACGTGCCGCATCGTTGCCGACTTCAGCACGCAGCTCGCGTAACGTGACAAACTGACCAGAACGTGATGACATTTGCACCTTTTCACTACCGCGCCATAATGCCACAAACTGTACAAGTACCACATCCAGACGTTCAGCATCAATACCAAGGGCTAATAGTGCGGCTTTTACTCGTGGCACATAACCATGGTGGTCAGCACCCCAAACGTTAATGACTTTATCAAAGCCGCGATCGAACTTGTTTTTGTGATAAGCAATGTCAGAGGCAAAATACGTCGATTGACCATTGGCACGGCGTACCACACGGTCTTTTTCATCACCAAAATCGGTCGACTTAAACCAAATATTGCCATCTTTTTCGTACAAATAGCCTTTGTCATCCAGTATTTGCAGAACAGGCTCAATCTCGCTATCGATAGACCTTTCGCTAAACCAACACTCGTAGCTAACACCAAAGTCATTTAAGTCATCTTTGATATCGGCCAAAATACTAGTCAATGCTGCATTCAAAAACAGCGCATAACCATCACCCAGTAACGCTTTACTGTTGGCAATCAGACCATCGATATGCGCTTCTTTATCACCTGATAGCAGTACTTTTTCGCCATCAGCATTGATCTCAAACTGAGCGTCTGCTGGTACACTTTTGGCAATCTCTGCAAAATTGTGTACATAGCTGTCCCCATGTTGTGCTTTTAGCGTTTGAGCGATATCACTGACATAGTCGCCCTGATAACCGTTGACCGGAAAAATTATTTGCTCGCCATTTAATTCTAAATAACGCAAATAGGTGCTGGTCGCTAGGATATCCATTTGACGACCCGCGTCGTTGACGTAATACTCACGCGTAACATCATAGCCAATCGCTTCTAGCAGGTTTGAGACACTCATACCGAATGCGGCACCGCGTCCATGACCGACGTGGAGGCTAGACGTTGGGTTAGCCGAAACAAACTCAACTTGTACCTTTTGACCGTCAAACTGATCGCTCAAACCAAAGCGATCTTGTAAGGTAAAGATATCGTCTAATACCGCAAACTTGGCTTCGGCATTTAAAAACACATTAATAAAACCTGGGCCTGCGATTTCTACTTGACGAATATCTTGATTCTCAGGAAGCGCATTGACGATTTGTTCGGCAAGCTGGCGTGGATTGACTTTGGCCGCTTTTGCCGCAGTAAGCGCGATATTGCAGGCGAAATCACCATGACTGATGTCTTTGGTACGGGTGATTTGGCTGTTATTTTGCCAATCACTTGGTAAAGTACCATCGGCTTGTAGGGCCTGAATGGCATCGTTAAATAGTGAGGTAAGGGTATCAATTTGGGCTTGTGACATAGGGTTTTGAACTCTGTTAAATAAACAACAAGAACGGCGCAAAATGTGGCAAATGCGAGCAGTCGATAACTGCCTATTATAATAGCGACCGACATTGCAGGGGATAAATAATATAAAAAGTTAAGTAACCTGTAAATATAACAATCTTTGCGCTTTATTGCACCATTTGCACCAAAATTAGCACTAAAATCTTACGGTTATGGCTTAGTCAACAACTACAAGTCAGCCGTGATGATTGTAGTGTTACTGTTGGCTGATACTGGACAGTCGTTTCTACGCGCCTAATTCCGCGTTATAATGGCAGTTTGTATGACTCGTCTAAGTCATCAAAGGCGTTACTACTTCATAGGATTATGCCATGTTTGCTATTGCTGCCAGTACGGTCACCAGCTGGGGACTATACGTTTTATTACCCATATTCATCGCGTTCTTATTTTTTATTGTTTGGGATATTTCTAAAAAGTCCGAAGCTGGGCGCGCTGGTACGTTTTGGATTTTTTTAGCGTTGGGCGCAGGCTTTGTCGGTTTTTTACTCAAGCTACTGCTAGAAGTAGCCTTTCAAAGATGGTTTATTTGAGGCATATTAGATCTCATCACTATGGCGTGTCATAGATTAGATTATGAGGCTTAAAATGTATCAATGTGCTAATTGATGACACCCCTAATAACCTTACTGATAATGATGACGCTATTGATGATATCTCTAGATTGTCGTTATCTGTGCAATTTTTTATCAAAACATTATTTATTAGCTTTGCTATTATTTTCTATTACTTCACTGACGTAAGTTGGCAAATCCCATGCACCACCTGCAAAGCCTCGGCACATACCAGTACTAGAATCTTCAGATTGAGCGAAGGTTTTGCCATTCCAAACCCATACCTGTCTATTCCAGCAATCACCTATCCCTCTATCTTTATGAGTGGCCCAAATCTCGCCATCAGAATATTCATTGCCTGAGGTAGTGATCAGTTTTGGTTTACTGGGTTTGTCATGATTGATAAGCCAATAACCGTAGCCCTCGTTGTACGCTCCTTGCCAGCACACATGGCTAGCCAGCGTATGCTTGGCGTCTACAGGTGTAAACGTCCAATCCAACCTATCAGCGCCATATTCTTGTATTTGTTGATACGCTTCGGTTTTTGGACTAACCAGCTCACAATCCCCCATCTCATTTCCAGATCCTACCAATTGCTTAGCATTAATATCAATCCACTTATTTATATTTTTTTGAAAATACACTAGCTTTGCAGGGTCTAGCTGCTGTTTATTATCGTCAGAATATGAGAGCGCTTTTTTAATGACAGGTTTTGCTTTGGCGGCTTTAGGAGTCTGCCGATTGGGATTGGTTTTACTCACCAGCGCTATTGGTGTCCCTACTCTTCCTTGCACGTCATCAAGCTTGAGCAGCACGGCACTCATGCCTTTATCACTGATTGTCCACCGATCACCGTCCGCTCTGATCTCTATTTTAGTATTTTGACGCGAATGACTGAGAAGCTGCTGGGTTTGCTTGGCGGATAGATCATATATTTGAGAATCTTTTCCAACTAGCTGCAAAGTCCCATAGTTTTTGTCATTTAACCAAAGCTGAGCATTATCAACGCTATCCTCTGAAAATTGTGACATAAATTGAACCTGTGCCGTTGGCAGGGCTACTTTTGGCAATACTGTGAGTAAAATTGAGGCAGGCGTATCCAACATACTCTCCTCTGCATAACCCGCTGCTCGGCAAGTCAATGTGTTATCACAGACCAGTTGCCAGTCATCCTGCACAAAACCCCACCCTTCAAATGGCGTACCATAAGCAGCATGAGCTGATATGGACGTCAATGGCAGAATACCCATCATAGCACTGAGTAAAATCGTTAGTTTTTTCACGGTCCATTTTCCTTATAGTAGATACAGTAAGTGTGCGCTACTTTTTGGCAATCAAGGTCGCACGCATCGGTGCAGGATAGCCTTCAATGGTCTTTGTTGAATCATTGGGATCTAAAAAATCTGTTAACGAATGATACGTCATCCATTCCGTTTTACGCTGCTCATCTGTCGATGTCACCGCAACATCGACACAGCGTACTTCAGTAAAACCAATTTTTTCTAGCCAGCCGATTAATGTGGCGACTGAGGGTAAGAAATACACGTTATTCATTTGGGCATAACGGTCATGTGGCACCAGTACCGTATTGGCATCGCCTTCAATGACCAACGTCTCAAGTACCAACTCACCGCCTTTGACCAATTGCCCTTTGAGCTGTTGTAAGTGCTCAAAAGGCGACAGACGATGATAGAGCACGCCCATGCTAAATACGGTATCAAACAACTGGCTATGCTCTGGCAACGCTTCAAGTGGTACGGGAATATAATGGGTACGATAACGACCTGTCTCATGAGCATCGGCGCTACCAACAAAATGACGAATCGCCATAAACTGATGATAAAACAAGCAAGACGGATCAATGATAATCACTGTATCCGCTCCAGCGCCAGCCATCCGCCAACCATGATAACCAGAGCCGCCACCGACATCCAATACACGTCGACCTTTTAAATTCCCTAAATGCGGCGCGACTCGTTGCCACTTCCAATCACTGTGCCATTCAGTATCGATGAAAATTGGCGCAGCTTGTTGCCCTTCATCCTGACCACTATCGACTTGACCACCAATCTGAAAAGGCCCTTTGCGCCACGGCATCATTTGCTTTAATAACGCTGTAGTTTGTTTATGCTGAGACTGATTAAGTCTCGCGTTAATCGTCAATATATCACTGTCCAAATCAACATTATCGACGGCTAATGTTGGTAAACGTGCTACCGATGCTTGGTAAGCAGGCGCATGTGCATAATTGGCTTTATCCTTGATATCATTTAGCCACGTGGGTAGTTGCGTGAGCCATTCGTAAGCGCTTGGATACTGCTGAGCCAGTTCTAGTAGAGTTAAATACAGTTCGCGTTCGGCGTGAGTGATTGTGTCGTTAAGCATAAAAGCAGATTACCCTGTCGATAAAAAATAGAAGGAAATGTAACCTTAAAAAATTTTCAGCGCTATTTAAACGCCACAATAGAAACAAAGTTTAAAAACTGAAACCACGTCAGATGACGTTCAAATCCTACGTGATCTAGCCGCGCATGGTGCTCATCTAGAGTATCGGTAATAAGGACGTTTTCTAGAGCATTGCGTTTGCCACTGATTTCCATTTCGGTATAGCCGTTGGCGCGTTTGAAGTCATAATAACGTTCGACCAACCACGCATCGTATTGTTCATCAAAAGCGTGCGTCTTTTCAGTTAATACTAGTATGCCACCTTCACTTAATGCGGCATAAATTTTCTCTAATACTGCAACTCTATCGGCTGCTGGCAAAAACTGTAACGTTAAGTTTAAAATCACCATATCGCACGGTTCAAGCTCAACATCACGAATATCAGCAGTAATCACTTCGATATCGTGCTCAGGATAATGATCACTCAATAAAGTCGTCGCTTCGGTGGTCATTGCGGGTGAGATATCGATGGCTTTAATCTGTAAGTCTTGCGGGTCGAACTCGCCCGCCAGCGTCATACTGGCGGCACCAAGCGAGCAGCCCAAATCATAAATGCGACTGACGCGCTGACCATTATCATCCTGCTGGCGATACTTACAGTGACGACGGGCAAAGATAGGCAGCATGGCCAATACTTGACCATAACCGGGGACGCTGCGGCGAATCATATCAGGAAAACACGCCACCACTTGCTCATCAAAGGAAAAACGCGCCGCTTTATCGAGCGGTGTGGTAAATAGGGTGTCATGCTTGATAGCAGCGTCTGTAGACTGATGGGACTGGCTCATGGTGCGACTCATTTTTGATGGTAAAATACAGATTCAGAAGTAGGTAGCAAAAGCCCATTATAACATTACTGTTTGTTACTTAGCGCTAGTAGATGCCCTGCTAAGCTGAATGGGTAGAGCTAAGCGTAATGACGTATTGAAAAACGACAACATTGTAACCAAATAAAGACCTTAGCTCATATTTATAATAATAGGAAAAATTATGCAAACCATTATATTAGGCGGTGGCTGTTTTTGGTGCACCGAATCGGTATTTTTGTCAGTGAAAGGCGTTCAATCTGTCGTATCCGGCTATATGGGCGGCGATGCGGTATCTGCCAATTATCAGGCAGTATGCGGTGGTGACACAGGACACGTTGAAGTGATTAAAGTGACATTTGATGAATCGGTCGTACCATTAGAAGTGATACTCGATGTCTTCTTTGCAACGCATGATCCCACCACGATGGATCGTCAAGGTAATGACGTTGGTAGCCAATATCGTAGCGTCGTGTTTTATACGGACGAAGATCAGAAGCCAACGGTCGATCGTACGATCAATAAATTGCGTGATATGGGCGTCGGTGTCGTCACAGAAGTGCATCCAGCGGTTGAGTTTTATCAAGCTGAAGACACGCATCAAGACTTCTTTAATAGAAACCCAGGACAGGCATATTGCAACTTTGCCATACCGCCAAAACTGGCTAAATTGCGTAAAGAGTTTAGTAAGTACATGGTGAGCTAAGCAATTGATTGAGTAAAAAATCATACTCGATATTAGCCAAACGCTTATACAATAGGCGTTTGGCTTTTTATTGTGTTAAACATTATCAAATAAGACGTTATAGGCAGGTTAATATAAAAAAGAATCAACGAGACTGAGATAAATTTTTTTGCTTGCTGTGCCTACGCCGACAGAGGCTACAAAAAACTTATCTCAGTCTCACATTATAATGTCGTGTATCCATTTTATTTGGTATCAACTATATGAACGTGAATTTAAAATAAAACAATCACCCACAATTTTAATGCCTACAAATAGAGGTCTCTGTTATGAATCCTGAATTTTGGCAAAAACGCTGGCAAGAAAAGCGCATCGGCTTCAATCAATCCGAGGTCAATCCATTATTAATAAAGTATTGGACAGAACTAAACTTACTAGCTGGCAGTCGCATTTTTGTACCGTTATGCGGTAAATCGATTGACATGGTTTGGCTGGCAGCACAAGGCTATGAGGTGGTGGGAATTGAATTGGTCGAATCTGCCGCGCAAGCATTCTTTGCTGAACAAAATATTCAGCCTACCGTGTCTCAACATACAAAAAAACCAGCTATTACCTGCTATCAAGGACAGCTTTTGGATAAAAAATTAAAGATATGGGTTGCGGATATTTTTGCGTTAACCTCTACAGATATCGGCCATGTTGACGCCATCTATGATAAAGCCGCGTTAATTGCCCTGCCAGCTGACATGCGTTGCGACTATAGCGCACAGATACGTAAAATCAGCGGCAATGTACCACAACTCTTAATCACATTACGTTATGACCAAAGCAAAAAAGAGGGGCCACCATTCTCTGTCAACGGTGAACAAATACAGCAATATTATGGCAACCATTATCAAATCACCGAGCTAGCAAATGAACCCGCCTCTATCGGGTCAGCACCTGACATAAAAGTCACGGAGCAGGTTTGGTTGTTGAATAAGTCATAGGTAGATGGTTTACTGCTAGAGGATTTTTAAGAATTTGGGGCTTGTGACACTGTCATCTTTTCCAAAACCCTCTCCTAATCTCACGCTAACGTCAGCTTATAGTAACTGAGTGCTTCGACACCTTTTCTTTATTATTGAGATTGGTTACTCTAAGTCGATACTGCTTTTAATTGCTTTTTACTTTTACTCACAATTTCGATGCTTATAGGATATTTTCATGCGTTTGACTCCCCTTTCTACTTTGTCGCTTCTTAGTATGGCAGTTGGCCTAAGCTTTGCCAGCACTGCCCAAGCTGCTCGTCCCGAAGCACCCAATTTATCAAATAGCGAGTTTCAGCAATGTTTGGATAGACTGCAAAACTCAAGTAAATTCAGCGGGGTCAACAATTCTACCTTCAACAACTATCGTCCTAGCCAGCCTGACCCTAGCGTCATTCAGTCACTCAATTATCAGCCAGAGTTTCAAAAAGATGTTTGGGATTATTTATCAGTACTCGTAGACAAAGAGCGTGTCGAAGATGGTATTCAAGCCAAACGCCAATGGCGCGACACGCTACGCCAAATCGAATCGCGTTATGGGGTAAAAGCCGAGCATGTCTTGGGTGTATGGGGCGTCGAATCTAACTTCGGGCAAACTTTGGGCAAAAAACCCTTATTTGAGTCTTTAGCGACGCTATCATGCTTTGATCGTCGTCAAAGCTACTTCCAAGGTGAGTACGCCAATGCGCTAAAAATCGTGCAAAATGGTGATATTGCGCCAAATGACATGACGGGTTCATGGGCAGGTGCTTTTGGGCAAACACAATTTATGCCGAGCACTTTTTTAGAATTGGCCGTTGATTTTGATGGCGATGGTCGTCGTGATCTGGTCAATAACGTCCCCGATGCACTGGCATCTACAGCGAACTTTTTAGACAAACGTGGCTATCGTACGGGCGAGCCTTGGGGTTATGAGGTCAAGTTACCCAATGGGTTTTGGGCAGCATCTAATCGTAAAGACAAAAAGTCTATCAGTCATTGGCGCAATCAAGGTCTGACGCTTGCCAACGGTAGTACGCTACCTAGCGACTTGAGTAGCGCAGGTCTATTGCTACCCGCTGGTATGGAAGGCCCTGCATTTTTGGTCGGTAAAAACTTTGACACGTTTTATTCGTACAACGCTTCAGAAAACTATGCCTTGGCAATCGCGCACCTATCCGATTTGATAACCCGCGAAGACAGCAGCAAAACTGACTTTGTCACTGCATGGCCAACAGATGATCCTGGTATCAGCCGTCAGCAAGCCAAAGACATACAGCAAGCACTATTAAATGCAGGCTATGATATCGGCGGCGTTGATGGAATCATCGGCGACAATACGCGCACAGCGATTCAGCAATATCAGTCTAGTCGTGGTATTTTCCCAGCTGATGGCCGCGCAGGACAGAAGTTCCACCGCGCCATCGTTGGTAACACAGCTCCAAGCAACCCACAATTTGGCCAACCTTCAAACGGCCAACCTTTGAATCCTGCTTCTGCAGATCGTATGGGACAACTGATTCAACAACAAACGAGCAATCCTAATACTTACTCAACACAACCATCGGCTCAACCATCAAGCGCTGGCAATACGCGCTATCGCCGTATCACAGGTGCTGATGGCGTTGTGAAGCTTGTTCGTATTGATGAAGGTTCGTAATATAGTCAGGTCGATATAGGAAAGGATCAGTGAGACTGGGATGAATTTTTTGTAGCATCGAGCTGCGAAGGCACAGCAAGCAAGAAAAATTTGTACCAGTCGCGCATCATAATACCGTGTATCCACTTTATCTAATATTGACTGTATGATATTGATAAATTAAATTATGCTCACTTAAGCAAAAAGCCACGCTAATCATAGCGTGGCTTTTTTATACTTTATATCTTAAGAAAAACTTAAACGATAGGCGGTGGATTTGGTTTACCATTGTCGCCATCCCAGTTTTCACGTGCTTTGTCGTCTAAATCCGCAGAAGTTTTTGGTTCCCACTTACCATTCTCTTTCCAAGTGGCATCACCCCAGTCCGCATCTTCTGCTTTTCTATCCAGCTCTTTATATGCTTGGCTAGGATCGATACCGCGGCGCTTCATGTCTGCTACCTGCTCTTCCAAGGTATGGAACTGATCGGCATCATGCATAGACTTCTCTAAGCCATCAAGTTCTTTTTTCAAGGCATCACTTTTTGCGTTACTCATTATATACTCTCCTTAATTGCTCAACATCGTTATGCGTTCTGTATGTTTTTAATCTTAATATAAATAAGGTATTCGATATCAATAGCTGATTAATCTTATTATCACCAGTCCAAAGCCCATTCGCAACCATTGACGCGTATGCTTTGTATTACAAAACGTAGTCATAAAGCGTAGAATAATCCCTATATTTATTTTATGTGGGACTAATTAGCGTACTGACTATTAGGTTTCGGCATCCTCACTATCTACTAGGCTTTTTGCATAGAGAGTCAATTTCCATAGCTCTTGTGACACTCGCGTACCATAAGCACCATAGGTTGTTAACTGTATCCATTTTGCGGCCACCAGCTGACGTTGCAGATTATTTAAGTCATCTTGAAAAATTTGGCAGCGTGAGACAGCATGAACATTTGGCATGTCTTGTTTGATGTCTTTATCAGCTTTTACTGCTATCAAACGATTGATGGTGTTTTGCAACCCATAACTGGAAAAGGTCGTCGGAATTTTTACTAATGCGACCAATATCTCTCGCCATGTCAATGTCATGACTCTAGTAACATCTGTTAAGTTGCCACCTTCATAAGCTTGGGCGCTGTATTGAATATTAAAGGTTTCTGGTAACACTATGGTGCTACTGACACCATCAGCCACAGAACCTGCTTCCGTGGCCTCATCGCTGTCTTTTTCCACCATGTTATGGTTGGATAAAAGATCCGTAAATCTTTCTGCCACTGTTTGCTTACTGAATTTAATCATTTCTTCGCTGGCTCTTATCCAACCACCAGCCACTTCATGATCATTCGAAATTTTATAGTAAGCTTGCACCAGCAGCTGCTCAATATCATCTTCTGTATCGTAATAATATATTTGGTTGTCTTGTCTAATGACTGACTTGATAAAATCTTGTAATTGCCGACTGGTATCCGTATCTTTGCGATGATTTTTGACTAAAATCACTAAAGGTTTGAGCTTGGCTTTGGCGTTCAAATAACTTAAGTGCATTTGACTCACGCCTGTTTTTTGTACCGCACCGTAACTGTCGCCGATGATCATCAATGCATAATCACAGGAGTCAATGCATTGGCGACCATATAAGGACGCTTTAGGCAATTTACTTGATACATCATAAGTCAAGAAAGCACGGCTCTGAAAAAACATTGCTAGGCTATCTAAAACCAGCAATTGATCGTTGTCGGCGCATATGACATGAATATGATAACGGCAGTTTGGCACAATTACCTCTAATTTTCAGGCATAACATAAAAAAATGTAATATGAGACATAGCACAAATATTTTGTTTGGCACAGCCTAGCACAATCTCACAAAAATACGCTCAATTTATTTAAAAAATTCCATACTATAATTGTGGCATTTAATATCAACAACATTTTTTGCGGCTACTTGGTGTAATATTTTAATATAGTCTCTTTGCCAAGCAAGCGCTCTATCAAAATGCCCAATTTTTCATCATATTTAGTGGCATAAAAAGTCAACGGTGGTCGAATGCCAACATTGGTTTCACTAGCGATCTCTGAACGTCTATTATCTGCACCACTATTGCCTTTGCCATCATCAAAAAATGCCGACAGCTGGTTTGTCACCAATAGCTGTTTGACTCGCTCAGCAATGGCTTGTCCAGAATCCACCACTTGCATAGATAGCTGCTGCTGGGCAATCTCATCTAATAAAAATGCTTTGAAAAATGGATAGTGTGTACAACCTAGCACCAACTGGTCAATACCATCATTGGCAAAGGATTGTAGCTGCTGGCGCAAGTACAGAGCGGTAGTGTCTTGTTCTGGCATACCTGCTTCAACCCAAGTCACTAATTGTGGGTCAAAATATTTAGTGACTATCGTACTGTTAGGTTTCGCAAAGTTATTAATAACATTATTTAGCAATGTACCATTCAAGGTTGCCTTGGTTGCCAATACTGCCACGCGACCACTTTTGCTGGCTAATATGGCGGGCTTCAAAGCTGGGACTAAACCAACAATAGGTACTTGCGGATAACGACGCCTTGCGGCCTCAAGCGCATAAGCTGAAGCACTATTGCAAGCAATGACGATAAGCTTACAGCCCTGCTCACACAGCCATTCTACAGCTGTTAAGGTTAGGGTTTCGATATCGGCACTGTCACGGCTGCCATAGGGTACATTTAACGTATCGGCATAATAGACATAACGCTCAGCAGGGAGCTGCTGCGCCAAATGTAAATACACAGATAAGCCACCAATACCCGAGTCAAACAACCCTATTGGAGCGCGACGGTCTTTATGACTAATAACGGTATTGTCCGCTTTTTTATTGACATCACTTTTGATAATAGCTGTATTGTCAAAAGCGCCGATATGAGAAGCATCTGTTCGGACTTTGACCCCGTTGATGAGATTACCTGTGGCAATACCCATTAATGTTCTACCGTCATTGTTGTATACATATCGTCATCTTCATACTTTTTATTAAATCACATATAAAATTGAATCTGATGGAGCCTATAACAGTCGAAGCAGTTTAAAATAGCTGCAAGATAGGCGTCCGCAAATAGTCCACTCAGTACATTAAGCGAGAGTAACGCCGTACCCATTTACCAATGCGTTGACAATAGCTATCAAATTATTTGATTGATGAAAATTATAATAACTAACAAATGAATTGCAATGAGTAAATTGTCATCGCTAATATCTAACTGGCTGGCATCGATAACCGATAAGACTGTTCGCCACTCTGTAACGTCAATATTGTCTCGCCATTTTGCTCTGTCAATTGCCCAATCTCGGTCAAATGATAAAAAGTATTGCGCCCGATAAGCGCCGTCAAACCATTTCTCACTGGCATATAAGGACGTACCTGACCCTCGATGCCGACTCCTTGATGACCTTTATTATCTTCGCTACTATCAGAGTCACTACTATCAACTTTAGGCTTGTACGCCTTTAAGGTAATAGGATGCTCATTATCTAAACGTACCACATCGCCAGTCGTCGTTGTAAATTCTAACCAGCTCATATTGTCTTCATGCACAATACCGACATCATTGATTAATAAAGGAACGTCTTCAACTTGGATACGAATTTTTTGGACAGGGGTTTTCAAAAAATACTCAGTAACACCTAGATTTTCTTCTTTCCATAAAACAGTGGCAAATAAATCAACCAGTGACTGCCTAGTCATTTGTCCGCCTTCGTGCCACCACTCACCATTGGCCTTTATGATTAGATCCATATCTGCAACATCTTCAGGGTGCCATTTTTCTAGTGGCGGTATAGCGCGACCTTCACGCGTCCCCGCAGCAGCCTTTAGATATTGGCTAAGAGCATCCATATTGTTTAGGTTGGACGGCATGTCGTTTGAGGGTTTGGCAGCATTTTCGACATTTTCAGTCACGTTACTGGTATTGTTGTTCATCATGTAATCCTTCACCTAGTATTCAAAGTTTGGAAAATCTATTATTACTATAAATTTTAGTTTCGGGTATGATAAGGTCATATCATGTCAATCCCCTCATTACCTTGAACTTACCTTAACACTGATACCCATAAATGCGTATCGTGTTTATAGGGCTTTTCTTTTATAATGAGTAACGATTTTTTATTGAATTGGTCAAGTGGGTGTTGTATTAACAACACATTTTACGTGATGTGTTGATGCCTTTAGAGAATGGGTTTCAACAATAACATGGCCCATTGATGCCGCAAAGACAGTTTCTATCGGGCAGCCATATGTCTGAGTAAAGTTAGCGCCGCAAATCTATTATTCAATTGTTAAGCTAATGATGCCCTGAGATAAGCCACTAAAAGTTTAGGAGTAGGTATGCAAGAGCAAGACAATCAAACGCCAGTTATCGATGGTGACACTGTGCACACTGACACATCAGTAGCGACAGAGACAGCTGCCCTAAATAAAGCAGAGTCAGCTGCCCTAAATAAAGCAGAGTCAGCTGAAGCGGTGACTGAAGAGATATCAACGACTGATACCGTCGCTGACCCAGAACCTGAGCCTATCGCGGCAGAGCCTGAAATCGAACGTGAATCAATGGAATTTGATGTTATCATCGTCGGCGGTGGCCCTGCAGGACTGTCTGCGGCTATCCGTTTGCGTCAGCTTGCTCTCGAAGCAGGCAACGATGAGTTTATGGTTTGTGTGGTCGAAAAAGGTTCTGAATTTGGCGCCCATACTTTATCTGGTGCAGTCATCGAGCCGCGTGCTTTGAACGAGCTGATACCGGACTGGAAAGACAAAGGCGCACCGCTCAACGTGCCAGCAATCGAAGACCGCTTTTACTACTTAAACTCTGCCACCCGCTCTACTAAAGTACCTGACCCTTTGATTCCAGCGCCCATGCATAATAATGGTAATTATATTGTCTCATTGGGGAATGTGGTTCGTTGGTTGGCAGTACAGGCAGAAGAGCTAGAAGTCATGATGTTCCCAGGCTTCCCTGCGGCTGACATCTTATACAACGATGACGGTTCTGTGAGAGGTATTTTGACTGGCGATATGGGTGTGGCTGCTAATGGCGAGGCCAAATCAAGCTTTGAGCCAGGTTACGAGCTACTTGCCAAATACACCATTTTTGCCGAGGGCAGCCGTGGTCATTTAGGCAAACGCTTAATCAGCCGCTTTGGTCTGGATAAAGACTCTGATCCTCAGCATTACGGTATTGGCTTAAAAGAGCTGTGGGAAGTCAATCCAGAAAAACACGAGCAAGGCGTGGTGATGCATGGTCTTGGCTGGCCTTTGACTGAAACTGGCTCTACTGGCGGCTGGTGGTTATACTTTGATGAAAACAACCAAGTAAGCTTTGGTTTGGTGGCTGACTTGTCTTACCACAACCCATATATGTCACCATTTGATGAGATGCAGCGCCTAAAAACCCATCCCGTTATTAAAAATGTCTTAGAGGGCGGTAAGCGTATTTCTTACGGCGCGCGGGCCTTGACTAAAGGTGGTTTGAATTCACTACCGAAATTCACCTTCCCAGGTGGCGTATTGGTCGGTGATGATGCTGGATTCTTAAACCCTGCCAAAATCAAAGGCACACATACCTCGATGAAGTCAGGTATGCTAGCCGCCGAAGCTATCTTTGAGGCCTTACAAGCCAATCGTCAGCACGACGAAGTCGTTGCTTATAGCACTATGTATAAAGAATCATGGCTCTATCAAGACAATTACGAGTCGCGCAACTTCTCACCAGCGATACACCGTATGGGTCTGTTTATGGGCGGTGCATTTACCTTTATCGAGCATAACTTATTGAAAGGTAAGATGCCATTTACGTTGCATGACAATCTTCCGGACTATGATCAGCTAGAGCGTGCCAATCATGCTTATCAGCCCACTTATCCAAAGCCTGATGGCAAACTGATATTTGACAAGCTCTCATCGGTATTTGTCTCTAATACCAACCATGCGGAAGATCAGCCGGTACATTTGAAATTGACCGACCCAACCGTTCCTGTTTCGATCAATTTGCCCTTGTATGCTGAGCCTGCACGCTTATACTGCCCAGCTGGAGTATACGAAGTCGTAAAAGATGCTCAAGGTGCCAAATTTGTCATTAATGCACAAAACTGTGTGCATTGCAAAACTTGTGATATCAAAGATCCTTCTCAAAATATCACTTGGGTGACGCCAGAAGGCGGCGGTGGTCCAAACTATCCAAATATGTAAACCATCCTTGTGATGATGTTGGTTCTAATAAATTATCAACACACCAATAAAAAACCGCCCTTTAAATAAGGGCGGTTTTTTGTTTCATATATTTAACGACTATAGAATCAATCCGTCCACGCATCACGATTGGCTTCATCTCGCAGCTTCACAAAATTATCGGGATCAAATTTGATTTGTTCGCCCGTTTTGCCTTCTTTGACTTGACGTTCATAGTCACGCAATATTCTCAATGCCACTGGCGAGAGCAATAAGATAGCGAATAAGTTGACCAAGGCCATTAGACCCATTGATAAGTCAGCGAAGTTCCATATTGCTGGCAACCGCACCAACAAAAACCATGCCAAGCACCATAAAGCGGAATATCATGATCATGACTTTGGCGTTTTTCGCACCAGAGATAAATTCAAGATTTGACTCGCCATAACTGTAGTTAGCAATAATAGAGGTGAAAGAAAAGAAGAAAATAGCAATCGCTACGAAGATAACACCCAAGTCACCCACATACTGCGACAGTGCCAACTGAGTCAGCTGAATTCCTTCTTGCTCAACATTCGGGTCAACCACACCCGATAATATAATGATTGAGGCGGTTGCCGTACAGATAACCAAAGTATCTAAAAATACACCCAGCATTTGCATAAACCCTTGCACCGCTGGATGGTCGGGCTGACTCTTCGCCGTTGCCGCCGTATTAGGCGCTGAACCCATACCTGCTTAGTTTGAAAACAAACCATGCTTGATACCTTTTATCATCGCTTGCGCAATACCATAACCAATGACCCCGCCTGCTGCTTGCTCAAAGCCAAACGCTGACTTAACAATTAAGACAGTCGCTGCTGGGAATTGGCTAAAGTTAGTGACGATAATAAACAATGCCAATAGGATATAGAGAATCGCCATAACGGGTACGATCTTACCCGCAATACGCGCAACAATTTCCACATATGGCCGAAATGGCGAAACTGAATAAAACGTGTGGCTACCGTAAAATAAATACCAGCACCTATCAATACGAACATTAGGAGTCCATACCAAGGGTTACTAGCAATCAACCAATCATTATTGCCCTAAATAATACTTACACCGTAGTTTACGATGTTATTAAACCAACCTGCTATCCCTTCGCTCATAAAGATTTCTCATTCATACTTTATATCTCTCACTTGCATATCGTATTGATATCGTTTGCAACCAACATGACCCTTAAGCAGCCTTGTTTTAAAGTCGCGACATCAAAATATCATGTGCATTCTATAGATATTCAGCCGTTTGCTATATCACATTTACCTATTAGTTTATAACGATTATTTATAAAATAAATGTTAATGGCAGTTAATATCCTATACTATGTGTGTGAGTAACAATTTAGCAGCATAAATTACACCGTTATCGTACTGTTTCAGTAACGTTAACCACCAATATGATGTTTGCCATAATATTACTGATGGCATTTTCTGGAAAATATAGATACTATCTATAGTTGCCTTTGGTTAGTATTAATAGCTTCTATTTAGTATAGAAAATTTTATATAGAGTCGATACTTAATAATTCGCATGAATAGTTAGCTTATTAGAAACTTTAAGAAGCTTGTCAGGAAGACAAGATTGCAAAAAAGACAGCGGACCGTCTCACCCCACCTTCTTTCTTCCTCAAAAAATCCTATCCTTTGCGATACTCTTAATCAAAGCGACCCATACAATACTGAATAATTTCGTTGTTACTTTTAGATCAATGCGCTTAGTGATCTTATATTTTTAGTAACTCTATATTTTTGGTGATTTTATGCTCTTGATAATGTCATATATTGTTACACATGAATGATCTCGCTGTTTATCTCTGTCAATTTATAAAGCAGTACATATCTATTTTTTATGACCGTATATAAGTGATAAAAAATAGCCAAAGCCTCTCTCATGTTATTGTTGGTATTAGTGCGTTTGAATCAATTACATTAGCAGTCTATGAAGCAACGTTTTTGCACTAGATACCGTATTTTTGCAATCGGTAAATGCTAGACTATTTATGATGTGATAGGATTAAATCAACAATAAGATTTTAGGTAAGACAAAAGGAGTTGTCCTATGGAAAACCACAACGATCCATCCGGCTATTGGCGTGCCAATATCCGTCTTATTATCGGTAGCCTAGTTATCTGGGCACTGTGTTCATATGGCTTTGCCATCTTATTACGGCCACTCATCGCTGGTATCAAAATCGGCGGTACCGACTTAGGCTTCTGGTTCGCTCAACAGGGGTCTATTGGGATATTTATCATCTTAATTTTCTTTTACGCTTGGCGTATGAATAAGTTAGATAAACAATATGGCGTAGACGAGGAATAGCCCTATGAGTCAATTTGCGATTAATATTATTTTTGTGGGTCTATCTTTCGCATTATACTTCGGTATTGCGATTTGGGCACGCGCTGGTACGACTAGTGAGTTTTATGTTGCAGGCGGCGGTGTACACCCTGTCGTAAACGGCATGGCCACTGCTGCTGACTGGATGAGTGCAGCTTCTTTTATCTCAATGGCAGGTCTGATTGCTGCTAGTGGTTATGGTGCATCGACTTATCTGATGGGCTGGACCGGTGGTTATGTTCTATTGGCAATGCTGCTCGCCCCTTACTTACGTAAGTTTGGTAAGTTTACCGTTCCTGACTTTATTGGCGATCGCTTTTATTCTAAGACCGCTGCTATGATCGCAGTCGTCTGTTTGATTAT
Source organism: Psychrobacter vallis (assembly GCF_904846715.1). Classification (GTDB taxonomy): domain Bacteria; phylum Pseudomonadota; class Gammaproteobacteria; order Pseudomonadales; family Moraxellaceae; genus Psychrobacter; species Psychrobacter vallis. Next base: position 7,551 of record NZ_CAJHBU010000012.1, on the reverse strand, counting down.
CGCCTCAACGACGTATGTTATTGGACAGATGACGGGTGCTGGCGTTGCTTTCTCACGCTTCTTAGAAGTTGAAAATACGACTGGTCTGATTATTGCGGCTATCGTTGTATTCTTCTACGCCGTACTTGGTGGTATGAAAGGGATCACTTACACACAGGTTGCACAGTATGTGGTTCTAATGATTGCCTACACGATCCCTGCTGTATTTATTTCACTTGAATTAACAGGCAATCCAATTCCAGGTTTGGGCTTGTTTTCAAATCATATAGAATCAGGTGTGCCCATCTTGACTAAGCTTAACCAAGTCGTGACCGACTTAGGCTTTGCTTCTTATACTGCTGATGTCCCTAACAAACTGAACATGGTGCTATTTACCTTATCACTCATGATCGGTACAGCAGGCCTACCACACGTTATCATTCGCTTCTTCACCGTACCTAAAGTAGCTGATGCTCGCTGGACAGCGGGTTGGACGTTAGTGTTTATCTCGCTACTATACTTTACTGCTCCAGCAGTAGGTGCGATGGCACGTCTAAACCTAATCGATACCGTCTATCCACAAGGTGTTGCAGAAGCGCCTTTAGAATACGATCAACGTCCAGACTGGATGAGAACATGGGAAGATACAGGTCTTATCAAGTATAACGATCTGAATAATGATGGTCGTATTCAGTTATATAACGATAGTGGACTTGGTACCGCTCAGCTAGCACTTAATACCGCACAAACTGACGGTGGCGATGTTGCTGCAGCAACCGCGGCTGTTGAAGCAGCTCGAATCAAACATGATACAGAAGTTGATGGTCGTTTTGCTGCTGCAGGCTGGGCAGGTAATGAGCTTGACGTGAATGCTGATATCTTAGTATTGGCTAACCCAGAAATTGCCAATCTTCCACCATGGGTCATTGGTCTAATTGCCGCAGGTGGTTTGGCGGCTGCACTATCAACGGCAGCTGGTCTATTACTGGCTATTTCATCAGCAATCAGTCATGACTTGATCAAAAGAAACTTGAATCCAAACATCAGTGATAAGGATGAGTTAAAATACGCACGTATCACTATGGGTGTGGCGATTGTGGTAGCTACCTACTTAGGTATTAATCCACCAGGATTTGCCGCACAGGTGGTGGCATTGGCTTTCGGTATTGCTGGTGCGTCGCTCTTCCCTGCACTGATGATGGGTATTTTCTCTAAGCGTATTAACAACCTTGGCGCGATTGCAGGTATGTTGACAGGCTTGATTAGTATCTTAGTTTATATCTTTATCTTCAAAGGCTGGTTCTTCATTAGCGGTACTGCTAACTTCCCTGATACTGAAGAGTACTGGTTGTTTGGTATTTCACCTTTATCATTTGGTGCGGTTGGTGCTTTACTTAACTTTATCGTAGCGTTTGCTGTATCTTATGCTACTGCGCCACCACCATTACACATTCAAGAATTGGTGGAAAGCGTCCGCTCTCCACGTGGCGCGGGCGGTGCAGTCGACCACTAAGCTCACGCATGATGATATATCTTCAGTTACCATATATCACTCACAGGCAGTAGCTGCTTGTGAGTGATTTTTTTATCGCCTATTTATTACAAAAGTTTTTAAATTTTTGTAATAAATATATTTAACGCATTAAGGAAAATTTTATGCTTTTTGAGTTTATCGCTACCATCGCTGCCGCATTTGGCATGGCTGGATTGGCACTGGTCATAACTCACCTCAGTAAGCTGGCTGGAAAACGTGCGCCAAAATGGCTGATTCCTCTCTTTGCTGCTATTGGCATTTTTGCTTTTCAAATACATCAAGAATACAACTGGTATGACCAGCAAGTGAGTAAGCTACCTAAAGGCGTGCAAGTGGTCAAAACAGCAGAGAGTACCGAATGGTTTCGTCCATGGTCGTATGTCAAACCACAAATATTACGCTTTATAGCTGCCGATATTGGCAATGCTAGCGTACAAGTGGACAATCCAAATATACACTTGGTCAATCTGTACTTATTTGAGAGACGCAGAAGTATACAGAAAATACCACAAGTCATAGACTGTAATACCCCTGCACGTGCAGATTACGTGATACCAGAAAAAGACAGCAATATTACAATCGACGAACATGTCCAGCAGACAACAGCATGGCGAGATTTGGCAACGGATGATCCATTATTTATCAGCATTTGTACTGATAAATAATAGCGGTACTGTCACTATGACAGTGACCTGATCTTGAGAAATAACCATAAGAAAAGTTTCAATGATATTCAAAACTCTTTAGACATTTAATAGCGCTGAGAAACTGCCGAATAAGTGTGCTTTGAGTTAGCCCCTAACAACAGTCCGGCGCATAAACCACCAAAATGCGCCGCAAATGAGATACCTTGTTGCGGCATCAATCCTTGCTTGATAGTCAGCCAATAGCCAGTACCCATCACAATACAGGCCACAAGATACCCCCAACGCCGCGCAAATATTGCACCACCTATCATATAACCGAACATCGCAAAACACAGTCCTGATGCACCAATATGAATAGAAAGTGGCGAACCAATGATCCAAGTGACCAATCCAGAGGCGACAACCAGTTTCAATACCGTACGATAAGCATTTTTTTCAAACAAGCCAAACAAAAATAAAATTTGTAACAACGTCACAGTGTTGCCAAGCAAATGTGAAAAGTTGCCATGCATCGTCCATGAAGCAAACACTCCTATCATACTGCCCACATCTAAGGCACGCGGAACAATCCCAAAAATATTCCACAGTCCAAATAAGGCGACTTTATTCAAAAAAAACATGCCCCACATCGGTATCAATACAAAAGCATATAAGCCGATAACCTGTTTTATTCGCATCACAATCAAGCTAAGCAACTGCTGCCAATTCATATAGCATTTTGTCCTTTTGATTAATTTCTTTAGGTATGCCCTAATGATTCACAGCAAAAAGCGGGCGCTCTACCGGTGTAAAAGCCAACAAGGTCGCGTCTTTATCAGTCGTTAAATAACTGTCGCCATGTAGTAACGACGTCGAGTGATAAGGTACTAAAGCTGTAGGAATAAAACGTCGTGCCGCATCAATATGTTTGATTGAATCATCAAAAAAGATATGAGGCGCAAACGTTCTAAGCACCGCTGTTTTTTCTAGACCGCCTAAGAAAAACGCCATATCGACATTGACACCCCACTCTCGTAGCGTCTTGATAGCACGCAAATCAGCAGGCGCATTGCGAGCCGTGACCAATGCAATTTTTATTGGAGAGTATTTAAGACCCGCTGGCAAACGCTCTTGTAAATTTGATAGCTTAATCAACAATTCCGCATAAGGACCTTTTTCAATTGGTAAGTCTCGCATCTGTATTTCACGATCGTGAAAGGCGCGCAGACCTTTTTGCTTATAAAGTAGCTCGCCTGAATCATCAAATAATACCGCATCTCCATCAAAAGCAATGCGTAGCTGATTGGTATCTAACTCATACGTGTTTACAGGCGTCGCATCGAGTATGGCACAAGCACAAATATTAGCATCGGCAACTTGCTGCGCGTCATCACGGTTAGTGGTTAAAAACAAATCAACATTGAAATCTTTAATGTAAGGAGCAACAAGACTACCTGAAATAAATGCTGATCGTGAAATATTAAGCTTGTGTTCAAGAATCGCGTTAAGTACTTGGATACCTGTATCTGGACTGCTTTTTGAGACGATAACGACTTCCACCAATGGTGCTTCAATATCTAAGTTTGGCGTGCCATCTCTATGACAGTAATCGTTTAGATTGAGCAGCGCTTTTATCAAAGGGTAGCCTGCACCAATATTTAAAGGGTCGTTTTCACGCTCGGTCATATAGTCACGGAATTCTTTGATAGCGCTTGTAGGTCGCTCCTCTAATAGCTGCAATAAGTAATTTTCTGACTCTGTTAAATCAAAAAGCGCCGTTGCAGAAATCGCGACTATTAGCGTGTTACTAAAATCGACTGCCATACTCTCTCTACTTATAAAATAATCTATACGGAAATATCAACCAGTTTACTACATTCATAAGCCTTTATAATGCTAAGAAAAGTTATCGCTGGGCAGTGTGCGATAAGTGCAAAATAGACTTGTAAATAGCCTACTCAAAATACCCGCCCAAGAAACACAAAAAAGCCATATTGCAGTGACCACAATATGGCTTCTAAATGTGAATACATTATAAAACTGTGATAGGGCTAACCTTCAGACTATTTTTTATCGACAATGCCTAGGTCAATAATACTAATGATATCGCTGGAAATGCCACCAAAATCACCAAGCGAATGACATCAGAGACGATAAAAGGCGCAACCCCACGAAACATATCGCTAAGCTTTATATGTGGTGCCATCGCTTTAATCACAAAGATATTCATACCCATCGGCGGTGTGATCAAACCAAGCTCCACCGTCAACACCGCAATGATACCAAACCAAACAGGGTCAAACCCTAAAGCAACAATAATAGGATAAACCACTGGGATGGTAATGACCAACATTGCCAAAGCATCCATAAACAGCCCTAGCAAAAAGTACATGATCAGAATACAAATGAGTACAATCATCGGACTCACGGCCAATCCACCGATCCAAGACGCGAGCGAATAAGACAAGCGCGATACCGAGATAAAGTAACCCAGCGCCTCTGCGCCCAGCAGCATAAAGAATACCACCGCTGATAAGGCAAGCGTTTCAATCAATGACTGCTTAAGACCTTTTAATCGCATACCTTTGGCAAATGCATACGCCCAAGAGACAAACGCCCCCACTGCTGCGCCTTCTGTTGGCGTAAATAATCCAAAGAAAATACCGGCAATAATAATGATGAAAATAAAGCTAAAAGGTATCAGTCCAGTTAATGATAATATCTTTTCTTTCCAAGAAGTAGGCTCACCACGGCGCGCTAAATGCGGCTTCCAGCGCACCATAATCATGACCGTGATGGAATACATCACCATGCCTAAGATACCCGGTAAGAAACCAGCGATAAACATATCACCGACGGACTGCTGAGTTAAAATGGCATAGACCAGCAAAGCAATACTGGGCGGAATCATAATACCCAAAGTACCGCCCGCTGCTAAGATGCCGCAAGCAAAACCTGGCTGATAACCGTACTTTTCCATTTGCGGCAGTGCAACTTTCGTCATAGTAGAAGCAGTGGCTAATGAAGATCCAGAGATAGAAGCAAAAATACCAGATGATCCAATACCGGCTATACCGAGGCTGCCCCTTACCCCACCAAAAATGGTACGAGTGGCTTCAAACAATTTGCCTGCCATGCCTGAATGGGTCGCAAAGACTCCCATCAAAATAAATAAAGGAATCGCACTAAAATCATATTTGGCTAAAACATCCACCGGAATGTCTTTAAGCATTTGCAGTGCACCACTTGGTGCAGTCACTGCCCCAAAACCGACAAGACCCACACCTAGCATTGCCAGTGCTACTGGCACTCGCAGGACAACAAGCAGAATCATGACGATTAAACCAATGGCTCCAATAATTTCTGGACTCATGCGCCTGTCTCCTCGGCGTCAAAAAACTCGCCCGTTTTAAAGATATTGATAGATTCGATCAGTGAGCGAATGGCGAGTAGGAGGCTTAGAAATGCACTAAACGCATAGATAGGCATCATCGAAACTCTTAGGTCTTGAGTGACCTTACCGTACTCTATGGCATCAATGGCACTCTCATAGAGACCCCAAGCAAAGACGATGCCAATAAAGAAGAAGCCCATCATAAAAATGCCCATTAAGTAGCCTTTGATAGACTGGGGCATTTTCTGAGTGAAGACGTCTACGATGATTTGTGAGCGTTCGACGAAGGCGGCAAAGGCGGCAAGCAAAGCAAATAGCATAAAATAAGAAACTATCTCTACACTGCCTTTGACGGTAAACCCAAACTCCCCACCGCTAAGCTTAAAAACATAACGAGCAGTGACATCCAACATGGTCGTCAGCACAATAATAATAAGACTGATACCACCAAAAAACTGGCATAATCTAGAAATGAAAGTACTAATTTTGATTAAAAATGCCACGTAACACCTCCAATGAGTTATACCACTTTGCAGGCGGCACTAGCAGCTTTCGCTTTTTCATAGACACCATTAGCATCTAAACCCAAAGCGTTAACGTCACTTAGATATTTTTGCGTGCCCTTCTCCAGTGGACCTTTCCAATCAGGATCATTAAGCGGGTCAGGAATTTCGATAATTTCATCACCTTTATCTTTGGCTGCTTGTATGGCCATTTGGTCATGTTTGTCAAATACTTCACCGACCTTGTTGGCAAGCGTCATCCCTGAATTCTTATCTAAAACTTGCTTTAAATCATCAGGTAAGTTTTCGTATTTGTCTTTATTCATAGTGACCATCAAGGCTGAACTATAAAAAGGAATATTGGTGTGATACTTAGTAATCTCGTCAATTTTAAAGGCAGTTACCGCTTCCCAAGGGAAGCTTAGCCCATCAACGACACCACGCTGTAAAGAGGTATACATATCATTAGCAGGTAATCCAACAGGTGATGCGCCAGCACTTTCAATGATATCACCAGCAACCGCAGAAGGACGACGGATACGCATACCTTTCATATCTTCAGGTGTGCGTATCAATTTATCAGTAGTATGAAGTGAGCCAGGTCCTGCGCCATACATAAACAGTAAATGTGAGTCTTCATATTCGCTAGCAAGAGTGCCATCATTATAAAGAGTTTGTAGCATACAGCCCATTTGAGTGGCTGAGTTGGATAAGCCTGGCAGCTCAGTAATTTGAGTTAAAGGAAAACGGCCATTGGTATAGCCATGAGCTTGTGAGCCAATATCTATCGTCCCTTTCGCAGCAGATTCATATGTAACGTCAGCTTTGGCAAGACCCGCTGATGGATACAACTCTACTTTTAGACGACCATTAGAATCGGTTTCTATTTGCTTGGCCCAAGGCTCAAAAACCTCTGTGCTAATAGATGAAGTGGCTGGCCAAAAATGAGAAAAACGCAAGACAGTCGTTTCTTGTGAAGTGGCTGAAGAGCCATCTGTAGTGTTATCAGATTGGTTAGAGCAGCCGAATAGACTGACAGCTGCTAAGGCACCAATTGAAAAAATAGGAGCTAGCTTCATTATCAATTCCTTTTGATAATTATGAGAGTAAGAGTAAAACTTTATAAATGGGAGTTTGATCCTGATACAAACTAAGTGATGTACTCAGATTGGCTGTATTTTTTATATCCTTATAATGAAAATACTGTTCAAAATTATCACTTATAATGATATAAGTCAAATCATTTTAATAGATAGAATTGGCAATTTATCGATTGGATTGAAAAAAGGTCTCTGATATCTTAAGACTCATACACCATTTTAAAACTGATAGAGAGGAGGGTTGTTTCAAAAAACGAACTCCTATCGAAAGGATTTGCTGCGTAGATCAGTAGGAATAAAAGATAAAAAAAAGAGCCACCCAATTAAGGGTGACTCTTTTTAGAATAGAGAGCTGACGATGACCTACTCTCACATGGACGAATCCACACTACCATTGGCGCTACGATGTTTCACT
>NZ_CAJHBU010000011.1 GCF_904846715.1 Psychrobacter vallis | reverse complement strand
AACTACGGGTCACCATCTAATCAGCTTAAAACTCTGAGGAAATGGTGTGATATTTAATCCTTATCTACTACAGCCCCTTTATTTATAACAATCCGTTTTGCTCTTTATGATTATCTATAGCTGCCTTAACGTTATCGCCAAGGTTAGTATCCATTACGAAAACCTCAATCACTTTATCATCTTTAAGTAGCGTATAGCGCTTGCCTGTTGCACTATCTTGCGCTTTTAGATTGTAATCTGCCCCAGCCAAAGTGATGGCATCAAAAACAGGCGTTAACAGCTCTATTTGTGCCTGTTTATCAATCGTATCGAACAGTGTCGAATCCATGTAGGGCTTTAATGGTTCAACACCTTCTTCAGCACTACCAAAAGCAGCAATCGGATCATCATTTTCGTTCATGGCATCTATCCTCATAAAGTAAGTAAGGCTAAAGGCTGTCGCCCTTTTTTATATTTTATTGACTATTCTTTTCTTACTCATAGTCAGGCCGAAGCCCTAATACTGCTCCCAATGACCATTACGCAACAATAACTGGCGATCGGCAAGAGCCGCTAAATTGCGATCATGCGTTACCATGAGCAAGGCTGTCTGCATGGTACTTTGCAACTCTGACAACAGTCCAAAAACGCTTTGGGCGTTGTCATAATCCAAGTTACCTGTGGGCTCATCCGCCAAGATAAGCGATGGTTTAGTGACGAGTGCACGGGCAATAGCCACACGTTGACGCTCACCACCTGATAACTCACCTGGTCTGTGCGCCAAACGGTGCTCGAGACCGACACTGTTTAAAATGTCAATTGCTTGCTGACGCGCTTCGGTCGTCGACACTTTTGGGCGCATCAGTAATGGCATAGCGACATTTTCTACAGCCGTAAATTCAGCCAACAGATGATGAAACTGATAAATAAAGCCCAAATGCTTGTTGCGCATCGCGCCGCGCTCAGTCTCATTCATAATATTCAATAGCTGACCATGCAGCCAGACTTCACCACTGGTTGGTGTATCAAGACCACCAAGCAAATGTAGCAAGGTACTTTTACCTGAACCACTGGTGCCAACGATAGCAATGCGCTCGCCAGCATAGACATCCAAATCTAGGCCAGTCAATACTTGCGTACTCACTGCCCCTTCATCATATATCTTGTTGATATTTTTTGCCTCTAAAATGGCAGACATGACGCTTCCTTTATCTTATTTATTTCGGTATTGGTGCGTTTAGATTACTCATAACGTAGTGTTTGGGCGGGCTGAATTTTAGCCGCTCGGCGGGCAGGATAAATGGTGGCCAAAAAGCTCAGTATAAATGATGCACCAGTAACCAATACCACATCCACCCAGCGCAGTTGCGATGGCAGATAATTCACAAAATACGCATCAAACAGATTTAGATTAAAGACTTGGTTAATAAAGCCCAAAATATCACTGACTGTGAGTGCAAATATAATGCCCAAGATTGTCCCAGCAATCGTCCCGATAACACCGATGACCACACCTTGTACCATAAAGACTTGCGTAATCAGACGAGGCGAGGCACCAAAGGTTTTTAAAATCGCAATGTCTGCCTTTTTGTCGGTAACAAGCATGACTAGGCTTGAGACAATATTAAAGGCGGCGACTAAGATAATAAGGAATAGCAATAATCCTACCATGGCTTTTTCCATCTGAATGGCGCCGAACAGATTGCCATGCGTCTGCGTCCAATCATTGGGGTACAACTGCTGAGGTGCTATCGCCGCTGCTTTTTCTGCTGCTATTGGCGCGGTAAAGATGTCATTCAGCTTCATTCGCACGCCCTGCGCGCCCTCTGGAAGGCGTAGCAGTTTTGCGGCATCACCCATTGGAATAAAGGCCATAAGACTATCTACTTCAGGACTGATGGTAAAGATACCTGTCAAAGTGAAGCGCTTAAATCTTGGAATGACACCAGCTGGTGAAGGAGAGGCTTCTGGCAATACCAAAGTCACTTTATCGCCCAGTTGCAGACCCAATGACTGCACCATCTCCTCACCTAGTACGATACTGAAATCCCCATTTTGTAAAGTATCAATACTACCTTCAATCATGTGCTCATTAATGATAGAGACATTTTTCTCATACTCAGGATCAACACCAGTCACCATAATTCCTGCGACTTGGCCATTTGATGTCAACATACCTTGCAGTTGAATGAAGGGCGCGACCGCTGCCACCTCTGGATCTTCTTTGATTTTATCGGCCAATTGCTTCCAATCACTGATAATCTCAGTTGAGACGACCGTTGCTTGTGGCACCATACCCAAAATACGAGTTTTTAACTCACGATCAAAACCATTCATGACCGATAGCACCGTAATCAATACGGCCACCCCAAGAGTCAGACCAATCATCGAGATGAGCGAAATAAAGGAGATAAAACCATTACTACGCTCTGCTCGGGTGTATCGTAAGCCGATAAATAACGCTAAAGGACGAAACATATTCAAACTCTTTATCTTATCTACGTGCGACTTTGTATATGTGATAAACAAGCAACAATAAATGCACTTGTTTTTGCCATACTCACACATAAATCGAACACAACAACAGGGTTTCAGACGAGCCAAAGACAGCTGTCAAAAGGGAGCTAGTTTGACACAATTTGGCTGATATATGCCAGTTATTAGCACAAACTGGCTGTGTTTTTTTGATAAAAACTCAGTTTTGTTACTATTTTTTATACGGGGCTTGCTATTACCTGCGTCAATACCTATATATTGTATGCTAAGGACAATTGTCATTCACCATTCATTGTTGTTTGTTGACCCTTCGCTGATGACAACGTTGCTTACTGTCATTAACCAATAGTGTTAAATATTGGCTGATACGTAAATAACAACAGTTTTAGGTCCAAACCTCACGCTGACTTAATTTTGAGTATCTTCATGACCATTAATTATCAATATAAAAACATCCAGTCCCCCACTAAGATCACTTTAACTGACGAGCAATCTGCCGGTCATGCCGACCATTGGAGCATTCTGACCGATGACATGAGTCATGATGTGCCAGAATGGCTACAGAAAATGATTGAAAAGGCGGCAATGCCCAAAGGCCTCAATAGTAATGTGAGTGCTCAGGATAGCTGCCTGCTGCTATCAGAAGACCAGCCGTGTCATATCAATCAAGTGCTCGCGATGAAAGATGGCAAGCCTGAATGCTTTATCAATGCCTATCCTTGTATCGATAGTCCTTATGGACTTAATTGTAAAATTGAGCGCATCATCGCCAATGACAACTCACACGATGCAGTGCTACGCTTGCGCACTGCTGATGGCAGTATCATTTATGCTTTTGATCAGCTTTATACCCCAAATCGCCATTTATATCAGCGAGACATCTCTTATTTTGTAAATTTAAGTGCTTGGGCGCATGAGATTAAACTGAGCGATCAGCACGAAGTCATTATGGTTGAGGATCAAGAAGCCATCCGCTACCACCGTGCATTTAACGATATCGTGGCGGCCAATGACGGAAAAATACCCGATGATCTACAAGAACAAATCAAAGAATGGAAACCAGAAACCAAAGAACAAATGGCTCCTGTAGAGATTAATCTGGGTCATATGTGTGCCTATCTGTTCGGTGACACTTTGGGGCAAGAAGATGAGGCATGGTGTCAAGGTCAAGTACTTGGCAAGCAAGAGACGGCGTTTAATGGTCAATCCATTATTCTGTTCGATGTAGTGATACTGCGCGAACAAGATGCTGATCCCTTTGTGATACGTATTGGCGCACTCAACACGCCAGAAACTGCCACTATTAAAGTGCAGGACTACGTGCAGGCAAACGTATGGCTACAAGCCGCTATCTATAAAGAAAACCAGCAAAATACAGCGCAGCAATCGAAGGCCAGTTAACTACTTTATGAGTCATCCGCTACTTTTAAGGATGACTGAATGCCTTACCAAATAAAAAGCCCCTAATAAGCATTAGGGGCTTTTTGTGTTATTACAATCGTCGGGACAAAACACTGCGAATATAAAATTAAGCCATAGTCGTCATCGACTTGATACGCTTATATAGCTCTTTCTGTTCAGTGCTTGGACGAGCCGTTTGTACTGCCATTAATTGCGACATGTCGCCTTCTACACGGATCTTACCACCCATAAAGGCACCCATAATTTCATTGGTATCAAAATCTGTGATGATTGACTGTAAAATACTACGGTCAAGTAACAAGGTGGTGGTCGCCGAATCATTTAAGCCCTGATGCAATAAACCGTCAGCGAAATTGGCTTCGATATCTTGCTCAGTATCCGATACTTTGAGGTTGACGATCATATTAGCCAATGCTGGTGGTAAGTTGAGCTCACCCGCTTCGTTACCCATTTTTTCAACTTGCTCAAACCATTCATCTGTCAAAAATACTGCCATATTGTTGTCCTTAATTCGTATTATATTAGGCTAAATTTTTTGGCATCCTCGCTTAACTGGATACCAAATTATAAAATAATTATTGATAACAGCGGTATAAAAAACGCTACCACCAATCATATTCAGCCTTATTATAAAGGTCGGCTTGATGATAAGTAAAACTTATTTACACGGCTAAAGCTGCAATTGTTACAAAAATTCTTCGGACCTCGGTCAGTATGCTCAGTAATTACTGTTTTTTTATGACCCAAACCTTTCTCTAGAATAGTAGAAATATTGGGTATAAGATAGAAAAATAGCATCGTCATAATAAGTTGCTTGCTAAGATTTTTACCAAAGAGTTTGTATTTTGGCGCATAGTTCTGATGATATTTGATTAAGATTGCGTTACAATACCCTTAAACAGAGTCGGGAGTTTTAACTAAACATTACGTAAACATGTTTTTTTGTCAGCCGCCGCTAGTATACGTCTGGGGTTCGTACGTTTTTACGACTCTATGGACATTGGTATCTATCTTCATTAGTGCCGTTTATTGGTAATAATTAAGATAAATACTTAGCCTCATAAGATGTTTAATGCTCAAAAACGGCGCATCTTCTCATTTACCTTAACGACTTTTAACAATCCTACTATCAATTAGCTATAAGCGCAGGGCGTTTGAAACGCCTTTTCTGTCTATTAATGCTAGCGGATATGAAGCAAAAGCTGAGATTGATAGTTAAATAACGTTACGGTAATAAGCAAGTCAAAAAACAGCATGTACCGCAACCATTGTCTGATTATTACTTTTTATAATGCAGATGACGCGGAGAGTTAGTTAATTCTGTTGATAATTCGGGCTGTAAAGGAATCATCCAATGAGTTTACAAAACACAGCAGTCGCCCCAGTGGACCGTGAATACGAAATTACTGTCATAAGATTCTTTACGACAATGGCCGTGGTATGGGGCATCGTCGGCATGAGTATTGGCGTGTTCATTGCTTCTCAGTTAGTATGGCCGGCACTCAATTTCGATATACCATGGCTGACGTTTAGTCGTTTAAGACCGCTACATACCAATGCGGTTATTTTTGCGTTCGGCGGTTCAGCCCTGTTCGCAACATCTTATTATATTGTTCAGCGCACCTGTAAGACCAGATTATTTGCCCCTTATCTGGCTTGGTTTACTTTTTGGGGTTGGCAGACGGTTATCGTAGCGGCGGTTATTACCCTACCTTTAGGTCTAACATCATCTAAAGAATATGCTGAACTTGAATGGCCTATCGATATTTTGATTGCTCTGGTATGGATCTCTTATGCCATTGTCTTCTTCGGCACACTCATCAAACGTAAAACCTCACATATTTATGTGGCTAACTGGTTCTTTGCTGCTTTTATTATTACGATTGCGCTATTGCATATCGTAAACAGTATGGCAATTCCTGTTAGCGCCTTTAAGTCTTACTCATTGTTTGGCGGTGCCACTGATGCCATGGTACAGTGGTGGTACGGCCATAATGCGGTAGGTTTTTATCTAACGGCGGCGTTCCTCGGAATGATGTACTACTTCGTTCCTGTACAGATTGGTCGTCCTATTTACTCTTATCGTTTGTCTATCGTTCACTTTTGGGCATTAATTGCTGCCTATATGTGGGCTGGTGGTCACCATTTGCATTATTCAGCGCTTCCAGATTGGACGCAGTCGCTTGCTATGGTGTTCTCAATCATCCTATTTGCACCGTCTTGGGGTGGTATGATTAATGGCGTGTTAACCTTATCAGGTAGTTGGGATAAGTTACGTACCGATCCGATCATTCGTTTTATGATTGTGGCATTGTCATTCTATGCGATGTCGACGTTCGAAGGCCCAATGATGTCTATCAAAACCGTAAATGCGTTATCGCATAATACGGATTGGACGATTGGACACGTACACTCAGGTGCACTTGGCTGGGTCGGTATGATTACTATTGGTTCACTATATGTACTGCTACCGCGTATTTATAACAAACCAAAAATGTACTCTATCAGCTTGATCACGACGCATTTCTGGTTAGCAACAGCGGGTACTATCTTCTATATTGTATCTATGTGGATTTCAGGTATTGGTCAAGGCATGATGTGGCTTGCTACCAATCCAGACGGTACTTTGGTATACAGCTTTGTTGATACCGTTGAATTCTCGCATTTCCCCTATATGGGTCGTGCATTTGGTGGTCTTCTGTATGTATCTGGTATGTTTGTAATGGCATATAATGTCTATAAAACAATCAAGATGCCAGAGGGTAAGCCTGTAGATATTGCTGATCCGACTGATCATGAACCTAGTGTCGATCAAATCTCGACAGCTAAAGTATAAGGAGCGATCATGGCTGGTACACCGCATGAAATTATTGAAAAAAATACAGGCTTGTTGGTCATCGGTATCGTTATTGCTATTAGCTTTGCAACGCTAGTTGAAATCGTGCCATTGATATATGATAACAAGGGTCCCGAAGAAGGTGGGGTGAACGCTCCCCTTCCTTCTATGGAGCCATGGACTGCGTTAGAGTTTGAAGGTCGTGACATTTACATTCGTGAAGGCTGTCATGTCTGTCACACCCAAATGATTCGTCCGTTACGTGCCGAAGTTGAACGCTATGGTCCATACTCACGTGCTGCTGAATCAACGTGGGATCATCCATTCTTATGGGGTTCAAAACGTACTGGGCCTGATCTAGCACGTGTTGGTGGACGCTATTCTGAAGATTGGCAAAAACAGCATTTGATTGATCCACGCTCACTAGTACCTGAATCAGTAATGCCTGGTTTCCCATGGCTTGCTACCAATGAGGTAAATGGAGTAAACGTTCAAAGTAAAATGCGTCTATTCCGTGATCGCTTTGGTGTGCCTTATACTGAAGAAGATATAGAGGGAGCACCTGATGCTGTTCTTGGTGCCACTGAGCTTGATGCTTTGGTTGCTTATCTACAGCAGTTAGGCACCGCGATGGAAGGACAGCGCTAATGGGTATTGGTGAATTACAAACGATTGCGACCGTTTCTGCCTTTGTTGCCTTCGTAGGTGTTGCATGGTGGGCGTATTCGCCAAAAAACAAAAAACGCTTCGAAGAAGATGCACAACTTGCGCTTGATGACGAAGATATAAAATCTCTGTCTGAAGAGCAGCGCAATAAGGATAAATGATGACATTTTTTTGGAGTTCTTGGATTACCATATTAAGTTTCATGTGCTGGGCGTTTATCCTTGCCATCTTAATAATGGTATTGAAGTACAAGCCAAAACTAGAAGAGGACGGCACCACTGGCCACACTTACGATGGTATTCAAGAATACGATAAGCCACTGCCTAAGTGGTGGTTAGTAATATTCTTTGGCTCTATCGTTTGGGGTGTTGCATATTGGGTATTTTTCCCTGCTATGTTTCCAAAACATTGGGATGGCCTTGCGACGGTCCAAGTGGATGGTGAGACAGTACCGTGGAGCTCTAAAAACGAGCTGTATAGTGAGCTTGAGAGCAATAACAAAGTTTTTACTGATAACTTTGAACAGAACATTTTGGCAAAAGCAGATGCCAGTGGCGCTACCTCGACCTTAGCAACACTTGCAGATATGCAAGCGACGATGCGTCATAGCGAGACTCCACCAGCAGATTTGCAAGCTCAGATCGATGAAAAAGTTGCAGAGCTTTCGCCTTACGTTGAGAAGTTATCTGAAAACCCAAATGCTTTGAAAGTTGGTAGCCGCTTGTTCTTACAGAACTGTTCTGTTTGCCATGGCTCAAACGCTAAAGGCGCTGTAGGCTATCCTAACTTGACCGATAACGACTGGTTATATGGTGGTGAAGCTGCCAACATCTTGACCACATTGCATAATGGGCGAGTTGGCGGTATGGCAGCATGGCGTGATCAGATAGGTGAAGGTGGAGTACGAGCGGTATCTGAGTACGTCCTGTCTATATCTGGCAATCAAGAAGGGTATGATCTTGATCAAACCATGGTCGCTCAAGGTAAAGTAATTTTCAACGAGCCGACCAATTGTGTGCTTTGTCATGGTAGTGACGCTAAAGGCATGATTTCAACTGGCGCACCAAACTTGACTGATGATATCTGGTTATATGGTGGTGATCGCGAAACTGTTCGTGAGACCTTGCGTTATGGTCGTGCTGGTGTGATGCCTGAGTGGCAAACTAAGTTAGGTAATGAGCGCATTATGCTTCTTGCTGCTTATGTTTACTCACTATCAGATAGAACGGCTCAACCAGCTACTAAAGCATCCCCTGCTACCACCGCTGTTCCAGTAACTGCGGCGGCAACTGCTAACTGATAGTTTAGGGCGTGTCCTAGTTAGTCACTATGTTATAAATGGATAAGCATCAACAAAAGGGAGAACTGTTATTGCAGTTCTCCCTTTTTATATATTTATAGTAGAGCAATTACTTCATATGAGTATTGAGTGATTAGTATATCGATAGTGGTTCTTATATATAGATTGCTTTTTGCCACTATCACCCCATTTATAGTGGGGAGAATGCTAAAATGGGCACGCCTAAAAACCACTCTCGAGTCTTTGATGTATAGGGCTATTACCCATTTTTATTAAGTTATACCAATCTCCAAAATTAAGGTAGCAAGAAAAACGAGTGCGCGTACTGTAAGCTAAAAGATTTTGACACAGCGAATCGTATTTTTTGGTTTTGCTATTATTTACAATCGATCAATTGGTAGACGGAGTAGACGTTATTATTTTCGACGCCCTTCCCGCTACTTACTGACATTGATAACATTGCACACTCTTACATCTTATTATTAAAGGTGTTTGTTCATCATGCCAGCAGACTGATTCTTTTTTTAAAGAGGCACGTTTATGTCAGCACAACAATCCAATAAAATTCCTGTACAACAGGTTGATCTTGATGCGACCAAACACCGCGTCCATCCTAGGTTTGTCACAGGTTTTTATCAAAATATTCGTGTCATCACGATGTATGCGCTTTTGGCTGCTTTTTTGCTTTTGCCATGGCTACGTTATAATGGCAGACAAGCAATATGGTTTGATGTCCCTTCACAGCATTACTATATTTTCGGCATGACATTTTTGACCCAAGATTTTTATTTTATTGCTGCGTTTGCCATTATTGCTGCTTTCACTTTATTTATGGTGACTGTCTATGCAGGTCGCGTATGGTGTGGTTATGCCTGTCCTCAGACGATTTGGACACACCTCTATCAGTATGTTGAAAAATGGGTAATTGGCGATCGTAACAAACGAATTAAATTTGATAAAGCCCCAATGAGTGCAACCAAAGCAGTTAAGCGCTCGGTGGTATATTCTATTTGGTTTTTACTCTCTGTAGGTACAGCAGCGACTTTTGTAAGCTATGTCGCTGGGACAGATTATTTGTATCAGAGTTGGCAAACCATAGGTTTTATGCCTATCCCCGACTGGCCAACATGGATATGGGTGTCCATGTTTATTTTTACGTTTGCAACCTATGCCAATGCGGGCTACATGCGTGAGCAAATGTGTGTACAGATCTGCCCTTATGGTCGTTTCCAGAGTGTGATGTTTGATAAAGATACGCTGATTGTATCCTATGATTACGAACGCGGTGAGCCGCGCGGCGCCCGCAAAAAAGGCACCAATCCTGAAAACCTAGGTGATTGTATCGAATGTACTATGTGCGTACAGGTCTGCCCCACTGGTATCGATATTAGAGATGGCTTGCAAGTTGGTTGCATCCAATGTGCCGCGTGTATCGACGCTTGTAATGAGATCATGGACAAAGTTGGCTATCCACGTGGGCTTATCCGCTACACAACCGAGCGCCAACTGGCCGAAAAAGAACCCAGCCGAGTCCTTCGTCCACGATTATTTGCTTATTTGGCTTTATTGGCCATATTATGTGGCGGCGTGATATATGCGTTAACTGACCGTGTGCCCTTAGAGATTGATATTCGTCGTGACCGTAATCAGTTGTCTTCAATGAACAATCAAGGCATGATTGAAAACAGTTACATCGTAAAACTGACCAATAAAACGCAGGATGCTCATACCTATAATATAACGCTTGCACCGCAAGAAGGTTTGACTTTACAGCTACGTTTTAATGATGTGCCACTTGAAGCTGGCGAAAGCTTCGATATGCCTGTGAGTATTTATGGCGATCCTGAGGTTATTGAGTTTGGTCAAACACCCGTAACCTTAAATGTGGTCAGTGAAGATGGTAAGTATAAGGTGAGCAAGCAAAACATCTTTACCACTCAAGGCCAGTAAGTTATAAGAGTTTAGCTAGATAGTGTATTATATTTTACCCGCTGATCAGTGATTAGTGGGTGTACGATTTATCATTAAACTGGCAGAATATAGCCGTCAAATTATACGTTGATACAGCTAATAGGTATCTGATTAATAGGTATTTTATGTCTACTCCAAAGCCGAACTTTAAGCACCAAGATACTCAGCCATGGTATAAGAACTATATGGTGGTCATTTTTGTTATTGGGTTGCCAGCCTTCGTAGTGGTTGCTTGTATCTGGTTTGTTTATTACTCTTACCAAATCCGTGACAGCGTGGTACGTGACGACTGGTATATGGATGGCAAAACACTTTATCACGATGTATCACGTGATAAGCTCACTCATGACTTAGATTTGCACGGCAAAATGCAGCTTGCTGATAATGGCGATATTGTGTTTTATTTGAACTATCCTGAACAAAGTTTGCAATCAGGCAAACTACTGAATGGCACGCCGCTTACATATCCTGAAAAGCTAGAGCTGTCTATCTCGCATGCAACCGACATCAAAAAAGATCGTGATGTGGTACTACAGCATGTCGAGGGCAATAAATACAGCGCGCAAGTAGATATGGATCCCGTAAAAGCCAAATACTACTTACAAGTAAGTAACGACGGTCAAGATGATTGGCGAATGCAACATGTGGCAAAACTGCCACGCTCAGAGGTTAACTTCAATCCATTACCAGTTTTTGCCAAAAGTTAATTTCATTCAAATTGCACTGTCTAAACATATAAAAAAACCAGCCATTCATGAATGATGTGCTGGTTTTTTATAAACAATACAATCTAATTGACGACACGCCCTAAAGAACAGGATTAATCGTTGGGATTTTCTGCGTTGGACAAGGATTTTCTGATGCTTGATCTGTATTTGCCAAAGACGGTTTATCGCTAGCAAATCTCGGATTGAAAGTTTGTGTTTTTGGTGATATTGGTAAGCCAATTTCAGCAAGACTATCGGTCTGCCCTGCTTGAATATTATCACCTTCGAACATACGCTCAGTATCATCACGGTCCAGACGTAACTGCTCAAAATCAAACAACTCACGGTCAGCCAATTGCGATGGTGCTACGTTTTGCATGGCTTTAAAAATAGAGGCCAAACGCTGCGGATGAGCATTGTCCCATTCGCGCAGCATGTCGTTAATGATGGCGCGTTGTAAATTGGTTTGACTACCGCATAAATTGCACGGAATTATTGGGAACGCTTTTAAATGGGCATATTCAATGATGTCTTTTTCTTCAACATAAGCCAATGGACGAATAAGAAGATTTTGTTTGTCATCACTGAGCAATTTAGGTGGCATTGATTTGAGTGCGCCGCCATGGAACAAATTCAAAAAGAAAGTGGCCAACATGTCATCACGGTGATGACCAAGGGCTATCTTGGTCGCGCCAATTTGCTTGGCAAAACCATATAACGAACCGCGGCGCAGGCGTGAACAGGCTGAGCAATAAGTTTTGCCTTCGGGCACCACACTTTTGACAATACTATAAGTGTCTTTTTCTAAGATATAGTGGGCAATTCCTTGCTCGTTTAGATATGCTGGCAAAATATCTTCAGGATAACCGGGCTGCTTTTGATCGAGATTGACTGCAACGATGTCAAAATCGATTGGCGCAATGCGTTTGAGCAACAACAAAATATCCAGTAATGTATAACTGTCCTTACCACCGGACACGCAAACCATCACTATGTCGCCATCTTCGATCATATTAAAATCGCGAATGGCCCAAGATACTTGTCTGCGTAGCTTTTTTTGCAGCTTTTGCAACTCTGCCGATTCAGTAGGCATCGACTGCTCAGCAGCCACTGTATTTCCATCCATACTATCGTCAAACTCAGGCATGATTTTTGGCGTAAATAAGGTCGCTGCAGTCATAAGTTACTCAATATATTTACAAGAAGGGTTTTGCGATAAAAGCATGTGTCATTTATCAAAACTATTAATGTCTTATCACGAATGCTTTAAAGGCAGCGATTATAACAAATATTGCTAACAGATTGAAAAGATGACATTAAATTATAAAGGCATTTTTATCGTCGCCCTATGGTTCTGTAACAGTCGTATTTTTGCTAAAATAGCCGTTTTCGTAAACCAATAATAGATATCACTATGACCAACGTTACTACGCAAAGCACTTTCAGCAATCAACCATCCGATACTACCTTAACCACCCTTCATAAAAGCCAAAATGCCGTTGTGCTACTGTCAGGCGGACTTGATTCGGTCACTTGTTTATATTGGGCCAAAGCACGCTATGCGTCTGTGACTGCGGTCAGCTTTAACTATGGTCAACGTCACAATAGTGAGCTGGTTGCCGCAAAAACTATTGCTGAAACTGCGGGAGTCAATCATAGAATCATCGATATTGATATCGCTCAACTTGGGGGTTCGTCACTAACAGATCACAGCATGATCGTACCTGACGGTGATACCGATAAATTTCCCAATAAAAAACGTGATGAGATCGATAACGATGCCATCCCCAATACGTATGTGCCAGCGCGTAATACGATATTTTTATCTTATGCCTTGGCAGTTGCCGAAGTGACCGATGCCAATCATATTATCATTGGCGTCAGCTCAGTCGACTATTCTGGATATCCTGATTGTCGTCCTGAATATATTGCCGCCTTTGAGCATATGGCCAATCTTGCCACAAAGGCTGGGGTTACAGGGCACCACTTGACGATTCAAACACCGTTGCAGCAGCTGTCAAAAGCCAAAACCATTGAGCTTGGTTTGTCATTAGGCGTCGATTATGGTCAAACGATTTCTTGTTACCGAGCAGACGCAAACGGTCTGGCTTGCGGTGTTTGCGATAGTTGTGCGCTACGCCGTCAAGGGTTTGAACAAGCGGGTGTCACTGACCCTACCCACTATCAGCCTTGACATAGTGAGTTCAGTATAAAAATGCGTCAAAACGGCTGGTATGCTTATCTTTAAACGAGAAGTTTCGCCGCATCGAGCTGCGAAGGCAAAGCACGCAAGAAAAATTTATACCCGTTCTACGTTGGAATATAATGGTTCTGTTTCACTTAGAATCGACTATAGACGACATAAGGGTATTTGGATTAAAAAATGAAGCTACTCAACATTTGAGAAACATTCGCTTGCATTAACACAGCACGCTACCGTTGTCTTTTACGCCCTATACTTGCTATGGTATGAGCGATTGCACTTATCGACAGATATAAGCAGCGATATGAGTCAATCACCTATCAGTGATTTGATGCTAATTTGAGTACAAAATTCAAGAAATTGATGCTACCTGTAAGAGGATATTTATGAAGTTTTTGCCGATATTACCCCTAGCCCTAGCTGCTATTTTTGCGATGCCACAAGCAAACGCTGCTGACATCAAGCAAAACAATATCAATACCTGTGTCACGGGCGCGGTCAAATATAAAGTCGCTGACAAAGGCGATGCAACCAAACTCTGTAATTGTACGATTGGGGTCCGAAGCAACATGACCATCGGTCAAATGTGGGAAATTGAAAGCTATGCGCAAGACAAAAAAGACCCTTCAAGCCTACCCTATGTAAAGAAAATGCAAAAAGATTTACAGCAGTGTACGGTTGGCTTGGATTTAAAACAGCCGCAAAAATCGGCCTAATTCACACTCTGTTTAACCTAAAAAAGACTGGTCTCCGCCAGTCTTTTTTGTTGTCAATGAAGGCGTAAAGTGTAAAATTGATTATTAATCGCGACTAATCTGCTTATAATAACCACACAAAATATATTTTATATCTAGGGCGTGTCATCAATTAGATTATGAGCATTAAAATGAGATAAATTGATGCTAAACAAGGAAAAATTCGCAGTGAATATGAACATATTGACAAGAATTTTGACACCGTTTAGCGAAAACTTAGCCATTTTAAGGCCATAAAATGCATCAATGTGCTAATTTATGACACGCCCTAAGTAAGCACCTACATAAATAAAAACCAATAAGGATATTATCATGGCAAAGCCAACCACAGAAAATATTAGTTTACCTGACTTTCCAGTGACCATAGTACGAGAACTGGATGGCAGTTTTATCCATGATGACATCAATCTCAAAGAGATGGTGGCCAATACCGATAAAGGACTGATTCTCTATTTTTACCCAAAAGACAATACACCAGGCTGCACCACACAAGCAGTAGAGTTTACCACTCATCTTAATGATTTCGACGAGTTAGGCTATGACATCATTGGCGTCTCGCGTGACAGCGTTGAGTCTCATGAGAAGTTCATCACCAAGCACAATCTACATATTGCGCTTATCAGTGATAGTGACGAAAAGTTGTGTCAATACTTTGATGTAATTAAAGAAAAAAACATGTACGGTAAGCTGACGCTAGGGCTGGTACGTTCGGCATTTGTGTTTAATACGGATGGCAAGCTGACACACGCTCAGCGAAATTTACGTGCCAAAGGCTATACCGAACGCTTGCTTGGAGTATTAAAGCCTTAGTCGCTTAATTAATTAATCAATCATAAAAAACGCTAGCAACAGCAACCATAGAAGCCTACTATCAAACCACCCCTATTTGAGAACGATATGAACAAATCATCTGGCACTTCTGCTGTTAGTACAACGTCCAAAATCACTCGTAAGGTCTCTGTCGCTATTATTGGCGCAGGTACCGCAGGTCAAAACGCCTTTCAGCAAGCCAGCAAAATCCATGATGACATCGTCATTATCAATGATGGATTTTGGACAACGACCTGCATCGCTGTAGGTTGTATGCCTAGTAAGCTATTGATTGCAGCAGCTGATCGCGCTCACGAAGCCAATCATTCTGCTGAGTTTGGTATTCATGCTACTGTGAAAATAGATGGCAAACAAGTCATGCAGCGCGTGCGTGATGAGCGTAGCCATTTTGCGAGTTACATCAAAGAACAAGTCAATAGCTGGCCTGACCATAAAAAAATCGCAGGGCGTGCTCGTATCAATGAGCAAGGATTGATCGAAGTCAATAATAAGATCATTGAAGCCAGTAAAATTATCGTAGCCACTGGTAGCTCTCCCTCTATTCCAGATGGGTGGGCTGATAAGCTTGGCGATACCATGCTAACCTCCGATAGCGTTTTTGAACTAACAGATTTACCAAAGTCCATGGCTGTCATTGGTGCTGGTGCTATCGGCTTAGAGCTGGCACAAGCGTTCACACGTTTGGGTGTGGACGTGACCGTTTTTAATCGTGCTAAGCGCGTGGCCGGCCTTAAAGATGATGACATTAACAACAAAGCTATCGATTGTTTGAGTCATGAGTTGACCATGCATTTGGGCAGCAAAATTAATGATGTCGGTAGCCAAGCAAATGCGGATGGTAAAAGATCATCTGCATTTATTGACTATGAAGACAGTGCAGGTGAGTCACAACAGTGGCAAGGTGAGTATGTGCTGGTCGCAACTGGTCGCCGCAACAACATAAAGCAGCTGGGTGTTGAAAACTTAGGGGTTGAGCTAGATGAAAAAGACCGCCCAAAGAATCTCAGCAAAAAAACAGGGCAAATTGGTGATTTAGAAGTGTACATCGTTGGTGATGCCAATGCCAATCTTCCACTGCTACATGTGGCCAGTGATGAAGGCTATAGTGCAGGAAGCATGGTCTGCGAAAACGAAAAAGCCGCTTATATTCGCCCGCCAGCCACACCGTTCTCAATCGTGTTTTGCTCACCACAGATCGTCAACGTTGGTATGTCTTTGCCTGACATTCAACAAGATTCAAACTTAGAGTATGTCATCGGTAGCGTAAGCTTTGACAACCAAGGCCGTAGTCGCGTGATGGGCGTCAACTGCGGTCTGCTACATATTTATGGTTGCAAAAAAACCGATAAGATACTGGGTGCTAGTATGGTTGGACCAGATGCCGAATATATCGGTCATATATTGGCAACTGCCATAACCAATGACCTCAGTGTTAAAGACATGCTTGATACGCCTTTTTATCATCCCACAATATTAGAAGGATTACGGACTGCGCTACGCGATGTTCAATACAAAATGGAAATTCCGTACCAGTCCCATGACACACAACAAGATAGCTTTTAATTATCCACTCAGCTACACTTTCAAAATAGAGAGGCTTAGTATCAATCGTCGCTTGCTTTTTGTTTGATTATCTAGGGCGTGTTTGATATTCACAAATAGGCACTGCTGATTGCTAAAACGGTTCCAGACAAGGCGCAAGTCGACGATAATGTTAATACCTTAATTAGACTTGCAACACCGTATGGGGCAATTTTAGCATCAGCCCCAATAATAAAAACAGGGGACAGGACTCTTTTTTGCCGCTTCATTGTTAATAATAGACGTATAGAATAACTATACTCACTATTTTTACCTTCCAATCATCTAAAAAATAGTCTCTGTCAGTGCCATGGTTGAATTATCAAACACGCCCTAAAGAACTTGAGGCAACTCAAAAAATTTTGCATGGACTAAAAAATGCCAATCGCTAGTATTACTGATTTTTTTAAAGAGATTATTCGTGATCTCCATACCAGTCTCTACCTTGCGCTTGGCGGCTCTGCAGATGAAGAGTCTATCGACTGGTCTTCTCAAGCAGTAGAGCTGGCCAGCACTGGCATCAAAATCCTAATATTGCTTGCAGTATTGGGATTTTTTTATTGGTTGGCTATCTACATTCTCAAACAAAGCAGCACGAAAATCCGCCTAAATGAACGACGTGCCAAAATCGTCCGTTCTATACTTCGTTACATCTGGATTGTGGCCAGCTTAATAGCCATCATGAGTCAAATTAATTTTGAGCCTGAGACGATCAAGGCCACTGCAAAAGCCAGTACTTGGGCTGGTATTTACTACGTACTTTGGGCATCCTCAGGACAAATCATTCATAGAATCTTGCAGCACTATGGTCTCAACGCTTCGATAGAGCAGCTGCTGCAAAACATCTTATCAGTACTGCTGTTAGTACTTGGTCTTGCCAGCGTCATGGCGCAATTTGGCTTTGATATTGTCTCACTGGTCGCAGGTTTGGGTATCGTCGGGCTGGCAGTAGGTTTTGCAGCTCAGTCAACGCTTGCCAATTTCATCGCTGGAATCACCATTTTACTTGAGCAATCCTTTCAAGTGGGTGACTGGATTCATATCAATGAAAATGAAGGTCGGGTGGTACTCATTGCTTTACGCACCACCCATATTTTGACTCGAGACAACATCACCATCATTATTCCCAATTCCAATGTCGCCTCATCTGAAGTCACCAATCTGACCTCCAAAAACTTTATACGCTTTGATGTCAGCGTACGAATTGCCTTTGAAGATGACATTGAGACGGCACGCCAGGCCATTTTGCAAGTGCTTGCTGATACCGAAGTGGTGCTCAATCGCCCTGAAACGTCGGCTTCTGTGGCAGAAATTGGAGAGTATGGCGTGTTTTTTATCGTTCGTTTTTGGGTCAAACCAGCAGCGGTTGCCCGCATACCCAAAATCAAAGAAAAATTAAGAGAAGACATCAAACAAGCTCTTGACCACGCTAATATCTCCACGCCTTATCCACACATGCGTTTGCTAATGCCAAAAGATGTTGATTACCCCATTGCAACCAAACCATTTGCGACGACAACGCAGGTGATCTCAGAACAAGCGATCTCAGAAAAAGTCTCACTTATAAAGAGTGATGAATAATGACATCAGAGCAGGTTTCGCACTTGCCATTCAACGGTGGCGATAACATAATCAAAGCATTTATAAACTGGTACATTGATAGGGTCAATTCACTTTGTTAAACACGACCAGTTTGAACCATCCCATCCTGAATTATGGTAAAATCACGGGTTAAATCGCCTCTTTTATTATTTGAATTTTTTGTTAATTTAGCCACAGGTATCCGTATGACCGTAACAACCACGCCCACATCTTCAGCCGCCTCTTCACCAGAGGTATCGCTTGATCTTATTATCACCTGTGCCGATGGGCTTGAAGCACCGCTACAGACTGAGCTGACAAGCTTTGGTATTGCAAGCGACATCAAGAGTACGGGCCGTTTGGCAGTTACCGGTTCTTTGCGTGATCTATATAAGATTTGCCTTTGGTCACGCGTGGCTTCGCGAGTATTGATGCTCATCAAACGCAAAAACATCAACACCGAATACGATGTGGCTGAGCAGCTTTATGGGTTGGCAAAATCGGTTAATTGGACTGAGCAGTTTAGCCTAGAGCAGACGTTTGCCATTCGTCTATCCGTCGATAAGCGTGTGGCGGTCAGTCAACAGTTTGCGATGCTGCGTATCAAAGATGCGATTGCTGATACGTTTAACGAAGTTTATGACAGCCGTCCAAATGTGGACAGCAAGTCTCCTGATTTTGCTATTTTTGCGACCGTCAATGACAAGCAAGCCGAGCTGTATCTAGATTTGTCAGGAACCAGTTTGCACCGTCGTGGTTACCGTGTAGCCATGACAGAAGCACCATTAAAAGAAAACTTGGCAGCGGCTTTGCTTTATAGCGCGGGTTGGCATAAGAAAAACGAGGCTGGTAATGCGCCTTTTTATAATGCGCTTATCGATCCGATGTGTGGCTCTGGAACATTCATCATCGAAGCGCTACTCATGCATTGTGATTATGCCGTAGGTATTGATAAAGCAGCCAATCAATTTGGTTTTTATCAATGGCAGCATCATGATGAGACATTATGGCAGCAGATGATCGATGACGCACAAACGCGTTTTCGTGAGGCGTTAGAAATTGCCAACGAACAACCAGACACCTTACCGCTCATCTTGGGATTTGATGCCGATAGCGGCGCTATTGTGGCCACAGAAAAGAATTTAATCGCCGCAGGTTTGCAAGATTTGCTACCGCTACTCGATATTGAAACCCGTGCGCTGGATCAACTAAGCTCCGTTCTAAAGCCTTTGGTCGATGATGGCAGATTGAGCAACCCACTAATCATCACCAATCCGCCTTATGGTGAGCGCTTGGGTGATGAAGAGATGATTAAGCCGTTATATCAAGCGATTGGGCTTATTTTACAAGACAGTTTTGCGGGCAGTGGCATTGATCCGATGCTTGGTATCTTGGCATCTCATGTCGAACAAGTTGATATCTTGCCGATAAAAGAACCAAAAACCTTGCGCTGTCATAATGGTGCTATCACGGTTTATTTCCGCTATGGAACATTGATTGCAGGACAAACCGGCAATCTCGTTAGCCGCTTTGAAAAGCGCGATATTGAGACAGAAGACGGTCAAGACTTTATTAATCGTTTGCAAAAAAATCTTACCAAGCTCAAGAAACTGGCGAAAAAAGACAACGTAAGTAATATCCGTGTATACGACGCTGACTTGCCTGATTTTAAAGTAGCTATCGATCTGTATGGCGACTATGCTCATGTGCAAGAATATGCACCGCCAAAAACCATTCCACCTGAGACGGCAAAGAAACGGTTTAATCTGGCATTGATGGGTATTCGGGAAGTTTTTAACATTAACCGTGAACAAATTTTTATCAAAACCCGTGCTCGCCAGTCTGGTAACGATCAATACAGCAAACAAGGCAACACAGAAAAGCGTGGCAAATTCCATGTGGCGCGTGAAGATGGTGCCTATTTCTATGTCAACTTTACCGACTATTTAGACACAGGGCTATTTATTGACCATCGCAATATGCGCGCCCGTATTAAAGACAACAGTCGCAGCAAAGCGGTATTGAACTTATTTGCTTATACTTGTACAGCGAGCGTACACGCGGCACTGGCAGGCGCTAAAAAAGTGGTCAGTGTAGATTTGTCACAAAACTATCTCGATTGGGGCAAGCAAAACTTTGTGCTTAACGGTTTGGATGTCAGTCGCAATAAATATCAATTCGTTGCTGCCGATATCTTTGAGTGGATAAAGGACAATACTGAGCAATTTGATGTTATCTTTATTGATCCACCAACCTTTTCAAACTCCAAAAAGTTTCAAGGTACTTTCGATGTGCAGCGTGACCATGCTGCCCTCATCAATCGTGCGATGAACCGTCTAACCGCTGACGGCGTATTGTATTTCTCTAATAACTTTACGCGCTTTGAGTTAGATGAGCAATTGACCGAGCGCTATGACATCATCAATATCACCCAAAAAACGATTGGTTTTGATTTTAATATCAAAAAACCAATCCATCAGAGTTTTGAGATTCGTCATCGTCAGAGTTTATAAGTAAATACTTATACATCAGAGCGTAGAGACGATTAAAAAAAGGAATCAAGATAGATACAGTACCTAAAGCTTTTTTTGTACTCAATTCAGATAAAACATAACAATGACCCAATCAGCTTTGATTGGGTCATTTTTTGTTGTTATGATAGAGCGTCATTAAGCGATGGTCTTGCGCCATTTTGGGCGCAACGTTGCTTTTTTTATGATTATAAGTATCTTCAAATTTTTAATTGACTCTAATAATAAGGACAACCTCATGGCTTTATCACTTAATAAAGGCGGCAACTTATCACTCACCAAAACTGACCCAAATTTAACCAAGTTATTAATTGGTTTGGGCTGGGATGAGCGTGCCACTTCTGGCTCTGAGTTCGATCTTGATGCGAGCGTGTTTTTGTTAAATACCGCAGGCAAAGTACGCGGTGATCACGACTTTATATTTTATAACCAATTAAAGTCTGACAATGGCGCGGTTGAGCATACAGGTGACAACCGTACTGGCGAAGGTGATGGTGATGACGAGTTGGTCAAAGTAAACCTTACTCAAGTACCTACTGATGTCGACAAAATCGTTGTGACTGTCACCATCCATGATGCGGCAGCTCGCAATCAAAACTTTGGTCAAGTGGCAAACGCTTTTATCCGCGTTGTTAATGAAGAAACTGGCACTGAAGTTGTGCGTTTTGATTTAGCGGAAGACTACTCTGTCGAGACAGCCATGGTCTTTGGCGAAGTGTATCGTCACAACGGTGAGTGGAAATTCCGCGCCGTTGGTCAAGGTTATTCAGGTGGCTTGCAGGCCATGTGTCAGCAGTATGGTGTCGATATTTAAACCACCATTGCTACTGATGTTTGAGCAATTATCGAGACCATCAACACATCCAAAGAGCAAGTTATTTCTAGTTGCAAAATAGCCACAATTATTGATAGCCAAATGGCCAATAATGGGTTATGTTTCATCTAATTTTATGTACAAGAAGTGGTTAGCAATAGCCACTTTTTTGCGGTTTGGGTCTATACTAGACCGACCTTAGCTTTACGCAACCAGACAGGATGTGTCATGAGACATTTTTATTTCGACTTTATCTTCACAGCCATTGCTTTAGTGATAGCAGCATGGTGGGGATATTCACATGGCGGTATTGGCGGCTTAATTGCCACTCTATCTATTACCGCTATTTTGGCTGTCATGGAAATTTCATTATCATTTGATAATGCGGTAGTCAATGCCTCAGTCCTTAAAGGCTGGGACGAATTTTGGAAAAAGATATTTTTAACGGTTGGTATTTTAATCGCTGTATTCGGTATGCGCTTGGTATTCCCCATTGTCATTGTCGCCGTTACTGCCGATCTTGGCATGATGCAAGTTATTGATTTGGCATTGAACGATCCTGAGGAATACTCAGCCCGATTAATGGCGCATCACGCTGAAATTTCAGCATTTGGTGGTATTTTCTTACTATTGGTATTCTTAAACTTTGTCTTCGATGATAAAGATATACATTGGTTTGAATGGCTTGAGAGTCGCTTAGCAAAACTGGGCAAAGTCGATGCGATGAGCGTCTTCGTAGCACTGATTGTCTTGATGATTTCAGTATCTTGGGCGCCAGTTGCACAAGCTGGTGCGGTATTGATCGCAGGCGTTTGGGGTATCTTGGTTTATCTTGGCGTACAAGTAATCTCTGGTATGCTTGAGGGTGATCTCGAGGAAGAACTTGATGCTCAGGGCAATAGTACTGGTGAGGTAACTAGCGCTATTATGAAAGGCGGTATTGTTGGTTTCTTATACTTAGAAGTCCTTGATGCCTCGTTTAGTTTCGACGGTGTGATTGGGGCATTTGCTATTACCAATGACGTTATCGTTATTATGCTAGGTCTTGCCATTGGTGCGATGTTCGTACGTTCTATGACTATCTTTTTGGTGGATAAAGGCACGCTTGATGAGTTTATCTATCTTGAGCATGGGGCGCATTATGCCATCGGTGCACTTTCTGTCATTATGTTGTTATCCGTGAAGTTCCATGTACCTGAGCTGATTACAGGTCTTATCGGTATCGCCTTTATTGGTTTTGCGTTATGGGCATCTCTGAAACATCGTAAGGCTGAAGCGGCACGTTTGCATTAAGACGTATCATCCGCTCATACTTTGTTTGTCTAAGCAGGTCATATCATCAGGTATGATCTGCTTTTTTACACGCCAGCTTTTCGAGTATGGATGGAGGTAATGAGACAGGAAGATAAATACTCATCAAAATACAATTCTTTCATCTATATTGCCTCTTATTCAGTTAAAATCATCCTCCTCCAATCACTCAACAGAAATACGGCTACACAACTTATATGCAACAGATTCTTAATGATATTGCCGCACAGATGGCACTTGAGACTGATCGTGGAAAAGTGGCGGATTATATCCCGCAACTCGCCCATGTAGATCCAAACCAGTTTGGTATTGCAGTAGCGACACCTGACGGACAGATGTATACAGCAGGCAATGCGAGTACTCTGTTTTCGATCCAAAGTATCTCTAAGATATTCACCCTAACCATCGGTCTTGGTAAGTTGGGTGACGGGCTGTGGACACACGTTGGTCGTGAGCCATCTGGCGATCCTTTTAACTCGATTGTAATGCTAGAGCATGAGACTGGCAGGCCACGCAATCCATTTATCAATGCCGGTGCAATTGCGGTGGTTGATGCGATTATGATGGGACACGAACCCAAAGAAATATTGGGTGAGATTCTGCAGTTTGTACACTTTATTACGGACGATGAGTCCATCCGTTTTGATCACAAAGTGGCAGCGTCCGAAATGGAGCACAAAGACCGCAACGCATCGCTTGCATACTTTATGAAATCTTTTGGTCGCCTCAAGCACGATGTAGATAAGGTGTTGGGTACTTACTTTCATCAATGTTCGATTGCGATGAATTGCCAGCAATTAGCCAGTGCTGGTCTCTATTTAGTCTCCAACGGAGTTGACAAGCACTCAGGGGTACGTGTGATCAACGAGCACCGGGCAAGAAGGATTAACTCACTAATGATGATGTGCGGTCATGACGATGGGTCTGGTGAGTTTGCCTATCGTGTCGGTTTACCCGGTAAAAGTGGTGTTGGTGGTGGTATTTTAACCATAGCCCCCGGTAAAGGCTCTATCGCTGTTTGGTCGCCAGGGCTTGATCATATCGGCAACTCTAAGCTGGGTTTGAAAGCATTGGAGATGTTTGTACAGGAAACAGGCTGGTCGGTTTTTGCACAATAAATTCCTACCTCGATGCTTTGGTAGATAGCTGAAACCTTTAGTCTAATAGCTAAATTGGCTGATTTTTTCATAACAGCACCTTACCTGTTATATGAAAAAGTGTTATAAAGTATCAGAGATACAGGCTTATTATGTTCCTTAGTAAACATATGGCCAATGCACAAAATACGACTTGCTTACTGGGCAAACGCTTAGTATAGTAAAACGTAACAATATGCAGGGCATGGCGGTGAGGTTTACTAAGCCTCTATACCTCTACATTTAACACTGCACTATTTTTAGATCATTTTTTGTATCACCCAATCCACTTAATTATTAATCCAAAGGATATTTATATGGCTATTAGCTTAACAAAAGGCGGCAACGTAAACTTATCAAAAGAAGCGCCAGGTTTAACCAATATTACGGTCGGTCTTGGCTGGGATCCACGCGCCACTGACGGTAAAGAATTCGATTTAGATGCGATTGGCTTTTTGGTCAATGAAGCAGGCAAAGTGCGCAATGATCAAGACTTTATCTTCTTTAACAACCTAAAGTCAGACAATGGTGCCGTTGAGCATACTGGAGATAATCGTACTGGTGAAGGTGATGGTGATGATGAGAAAATCAAAATCAATCTGGCTAGTATCCCAGCAGACGTTAGTAAAGTAGCGATTTGCGCTATCATCTATGAAGGTCAAGGTCGCAACCAAAACTTTGGTCAAGTGGGCGATGCCTATATTCGTGTGTTGAATGATAATGGCGATGTTGAAATTGCCCGTTATGACCTATCAGAAGATGGCAGCACTGAAACAGCGATGATTTTTGGCGAATTGTATCGTCACAACAGTGATTGGAAATTCCGCGCTGTGGGTCAAGGCTTCAGTGGTGGTCTTGGACCATTAGCTGGCTCTTACGGTGTGAACGTTTAAAGCTAAATTTAATTTGATCATCTGATCAGATAACTGGCGTAATTAGGCATCTATTTGCGCTACTTTAAAGCTATCAAGTGTTTTTTAAAGCATTTGATGGCTTTTAATTTAATTGGCCGACTGAAATTAAAAAACCGCCTATCTAAGAAGCATCGTAAGCGCATATCTCAGAGATATTAGCATAAGGATTTGTAAGCTATGGTCGCCACATTCAGCTTAATCGGTACTATTGAGCCTTTTTTACATTGTCATTTAAAAAAAGGCGAGTCAATCTTTTGCGAAGCCAATGCCATGGTCATGATGGAGTCTAATCTTGAGCTTAAAGGCAAGTTGCAAGGTGGTTTCATACAATCATTGATGCGCAGATTTGCAAACGATGAATCCTTATTTCAGCAGCAGATTGAAGCCGTCAATGGTGAAGGTGATTGTTTACTTGCTCCAACGCTGGATGGCGATATGCAAATCATCGATGTCGGTACATGCCAATATACATTAAGCGATGGTGCTTTTGTGGCGGCACAAACAGGCGTTGATATTAGAGCTAAAATTCAACGTAATTTGGGCGGTGCGGTGTTTGGTGATACTGGTGGCTTTATGGTTATGCAGACACAAGGGCAAGGCCAAGTCGTCGTGTCAGGTTTTGGTTCACTGTTTGAGATTGATGTGACACCTGATAAAGACGTCATTATCGACAACGGACACGTGGTGTGCTGGAATTCAGAGCTTGATTATAAGCTTTCTGTTTCGACCAGTAAGAAAAAAGGCATCATGAGCAACATTATTAATTCAGTCACCAGTGGCGAAGGGATGGTGTTGAACTTTTCAGGTACTGGTAAAGTCATTATCTGTTCACGCAATCGCGATAGTTATCAAGGCTGGCTGCAAAGTATCTTAGGTACCAGCTCAGGTGGACGCGGCGGCAACAACGGATTTTTGAACAATGTGTTGTAGCTACATTTTATAAAAATTATTCAATACTCTACTCACAATTATTATAAGGATTATCACATGGCAATTAGCTTACAAAAAGGTCAAAAAATATCGCTTAATAAAGAAGCTGGCGGCGAGCTTACTCAAGTAAAATTGGGTTTAGGTTGGGATGTCGCACAAGGACCACAAGATAAGAAAGGTGGTTTCCTAGGTAAATTATTCGGTGGTGGTAGCGGCGACTCTATTGACCTAGACGCCTCATGCATTATGTTTGATAGTAACAAACAAGCCGTCGATGCTATTTGGTTCAATCAGCTTCAATCAAAAGATGGCAGTATCCTTCATACAGGTGACAATCGCACTGGTGACGGCGATGGCGACGACGAAGTCATTAATGTCGATCTCTCAAAAATCCCTGCCAACGTTGTCTCGCTGGTCTTTACAGTCAACAGCTTTACTGGTCAGACATTTGAGACCGTATCAAACGCGTTTTGTCGTATTGTTAACGCCGACAATAACGCTGAAGTCGCCCGCTATAATTTATCAGCACAAGGTGGACACACGGCTATGATTATGGCAAAAGTCTATCGTCACAACAATGAATGGAAAATGCACGCCATTGGTGAGACTGCTTCTGGTCGTACCTTCCATGATCTAATGCCTGCCATCACGCCGCACGCTTAAGCAGTTTAAATTGAGTTTAAGTTATCTTATTTAAGATACGAACTGTCTATAAGCAATCAGCCCTTCTATCAATGATAGAGGGGCTGATTTTTTGTATTTTATGATGGTATTAAAACGTTTACTTACGACCACGTTTCCAGCTAAACCCCCAATTAAAGGCTTTATCCATTTCTTGATGGCCTTTAAAATATTGGTTGATACGCTCAACATTGATACTGCCTTGCTGGTTCACCAAGCGCGCAATGGCACACATTGGTAAGTTACCCGCGCCTTCTGTTAAACGCGTTTCAATCGGCGGCTGCTCTGGTACATTGATGGTCACCACCCCATCCGTTTGCGCCCAGTTGGGTGCACCATCATAAATAAAGGCAAAGATAAATACCTCTTCAATCTGTGCCCACTGCTGACCGTTAATATCCAGCCATTCCCCGCCGCTGATCTGCCCAGTTCTATCATCGGCACGCAAGCAAACATAAGGGACTGATTGCAGACTACCAAAACGATCGCCTAGTGCTTGAATCAGGGTCTTTTCACCATTTTTAAGATGAATCATCGCGCCGATATCAAGATCGATACCGCCTGACTTATGCTGCTTAAAAAGATCGCCTAAAAGTCCTTTTTTGGGGGCTTGTTTGTCAATATCTGGACGTTGATTCCAGTTTAGATTGACAGAAATTTTACCAAAGTCGTCACGTTTTTTGAGATTGATGCTAGATTGATTTTTGGTTAAAGTGATTTTGCTTAAATTGATTGAAGGACTGGCTGGAATCGGTGGTGGTGTGCTCGCTTGAGGGGCACTGCCCGCTTTTTGTGTGTTGATTGGACGCTGCGTATTGATAGGTTGTGACTGGTTTTGTGCTTGGGTTTGATTTTGGGACTGGCTCTGAGCTTGAGTCTGACTTGGCGCTTCATCAGCAATTTCCACACCGAAATGTTCAGACAATGGTTTTAGGCCGCCCTCAAAACCTTGTGCAATAAAACGAAACTTCCAGCTACCCTGCCGACGATAGCATTCGGCTAAAATAATCGCCTTCTCAACACGCCCAGCAGCACTTAATTGACAAGTCATTAACACTTGGCTGCCTTGCAATACTTGAATATCCACATCACCAACTTGAGCCAACGTTTGCGCACTAGAAAACGCAAGGGCTATCTTTTCGATACCGGCAGGTTGAGACGGCAAATTGATATCAAAAAATCCATCACTGTCATGACCACGAAAACTGACACTGCCATCATCACTACGCGTCTGCCCATAAAATATCATGTCGCCATCGCCGCGTACCTTGCCATCACTCGTCAGACGATAAGCGGCACAATCGATCGCGTTTTGGCTCAAGATACGGATACTAATGTTGTCCGTTGGGAGTGGCGCATTGGCACCTGCCACTAATTTTTGAGATTGGTCTTGGCTCATCATATGTCCTTTAAATAATGTATTATGGCGTTGTGTTTATTATGCTAGCTATCGTCATATAGTAGCACGAATGTCCTTTTTTTTAATCAGCCCGCCCATTCAGTAACTTGCTAAAAATAACCAGACAATGATCTCAAAAATACTTAAGGCTATTTTGTTAGAAGTATTTATAACGTCTAGCATTTGTATATAATAGTCTCTGCTATCAGCAGTACAGGGACTTGGGTTTTTAACTTCACTGACCACTATTTAGGTCTTACCTACATTGCTAATAGTGTTGCGATGACGACACTGAGTTATCCAATTATATCTAACACTTATAACAAGAGAGCATTATGGATAACCTTGCTAACGATAGCCATCATACAACATCGAAAGCCGCTTGGTTAGCGGAAGGTCAGTCAAGCCAGCGCGATATGTTAGCCAGCCTACAAGCATTAAAAATCCAATCTGACACGCCGTTTAATATCATTGCCTCACATCGCCACGATAGACCCGAGGTTTTTGAGTTTGCCGATCGCATCTATTATGAGCCCTATGCAAATGTTGTAGACAGTGATGAGCCAGTCATTTTCGAACCTGTTATACCATTGATGCCACGTTGGCAATTCGTCTTGGAACACGCCCAGCAGAACAATGTTAACGTGTTACTGACTGGCCGCAATGGTGTTGACTATGAAGCGCATCGTGAGATATTTGCTGCAGCTGGCATCCGTTTATTAACAGGTGCGACCAGCGTCACAGCGTTAGAGACGATCGATGATAAATTTGCCTTTATGCAACAATGCCACCAGCACAATATCCCCGTAGCAGATGCTTGGCGCTTTGACAATGTTGCAGAACTTGAAGCTTTACTTACCGAACATGGTCATCAGCCATTATGTGTCAAGCCAGTTACTGGTATTTTTGCGCAAGGGTTTTGGCGGCTGGATTCAGAAAGAGCAACGGACGAGCAATACGATAGCTTTGAGCATTTGTACTTTACTGAAGAAAAAAAGATTAACACTGCCCAATTTATAAGTGCCTATGCAAACAGCCTAATGGTGCGTGAGAGCCCTATTCCTATGCTACTCATGCCTTATTTATCTGGACAAGAATATTCTATCGACGTGGTCTGTGAATATGGTGAAGTTTTGGCCGCCGTCACTCGCTATAAAACAGGTAAAATTCAGCATATCGGCTACGAGCAAGCCGTCATGGATGTCGTCATTCCATTGATTAAAGCATTTGGCTGTGATGGCATCGTCAGTGTCCAAACCAAAGCCGATGACAACGAGCAGCATCGGGTACTCGAAATCAATAGTCGCCCGTCTGGTGGCATTGCTTACACGACTCACAGCGGTGTGGATCTGACACAAATCGGCTTTGCCTATTGGTTAGGACTGACCGATAAACCCAAGCTGGCTGACATCACGCAACAAATAACACCCTGCCAAGTACGCTCAATTATGGTGGGTGTAAAAATAGAAGAAAATGACGTCGAGTAAGCAAGTGATGTTGAGGAACGGACAACCACCAAAGACTGATAACTACTAGACTGATAATTACTGAGTGTACATTCAATGAGAGGCGCACGATGACAGCACAAACGGTGTTAGTGTTAGGGGCAAATACGGTTATCGCGCAACCATCATGTTCAGTCGCTTTCTCTACGACACATCCCCTTAAATTTGGTCAACAACTGGGACTGATCTGGCTGCCGCTAGACCAGCATCGTAAGGCGGTTTGCAGCCCTGCTTATCTTCATGAATCTAAGGACTGGGCTACAATAGACAATGCGGATCACCCAAGCAGTTGGCAGCTGGATTTACCCAAGTTATTCGATACAGAAGGGATTAGTTTTTTACAGCTGATTGCATATGTTTATCACGAGCCAACCCTTAACTTGCCAGCTGTTGAGCTAAAAAATGTCAGTCTGATACTCAATAATGGCGCGATTAAATATGATTTCACAGCAAATGAGCGCCATATCAAAGCGGCCATTGTTTTGGAGATCTACCGGCGTGATGGTCAGTTTAAATGTCGCGCCCTTGGTGAAAGCTCCACCCAAGGATTAGCAAGCCTAGAGCATCGAGTGCAAGTCAGCCTTGATGTCCGTCCACCGAATACGCATGCGCTCATTCAAGCAGCACAGCAGCAGCAGCGCACTCAAGCTAATAATGAGACGCGTCCACCTCGTCAAGTGCAATCGGGTGAGACATGGACAGGAACTGCTTTTGCCATTGACCCATATCATTTATTGACTTGCTACCATGTCATTGAATCAGCGGCAATGATTGGTGTAAGGCAGCAAGGGCAGGCTGACCGTGAGGCGCAAGTGGTACTCAGCGATATCGGTAGCGATTCGGCTATTATTAGAGTGAGCGATCCTCTGCCAAGCTATTTGCCATTAGCGCAGCAATGTGCTGATATGTTGGGTGAAACCATTACGACGTTGGGATTTCCCTTATCAGGACTTAGTAGTCAGCTACAAGTCACGCAGGGCTGTATCTCAGGACTGACAGGGTTTGGCGATGATATCCGTTATATGCAATTCACCGCCCCCATTCAACCCGGCTCTAGCGGCAGCCCTTTATTACTGCCGACTGGCGAAGTTATCGGCATGGTAGCATCAAGTCTGGTTCATGAGCATGCACAAAATATGAACTACGCCGTGAAATTTCAGTTATTATCTGCCTTACTCGCGAGCGCTGGCATTGGCTTAGACAATTTATTAGATTCGTCAGATACCAAAGCGGTACCTCTGACCACACCACAGTTGAGCAAACAAAGCCGCGCGGCGCTCTGGCTAGTAGGATGTCAGGGTTAAGAAAACTGATTATTATATAAAATTAAAAGTGCCAAGGAATATGAATGTCAAACAAGCAACACAGTACAACCATTACTCTGCCTCGCGGTACGCTCGATCTGACCTATCAGACCAATTCAGCGATGAGTAACAATACTTTAGAAAAAAATGACAGTTATCAATTAGAAGACTTACTTGGATTTGCACAGCGTATCAATCCAAAACGGGCATTCTTATTCGTCTCAAAAGTGCTAGGTCGTCATATCCCAGTCGCACCCAGTACTATGCGCAATGCGTTTACCGATTTAGCCGATTTAATCCCTAGTAATTTACCTGAACCTATTTTGGTCATTGGTATGGCAGAGACAGCTGTTGGCTTATCCGCAGGTGTGCATCAAGCGCTACAAACGCGCTATCCGAATGCGTTATTGTTGAACTCCACTCGTCATGCGCAACATGATTACAGTAATAATAATGACAAAAGCAGTAATTCTTTATTGACCACTTTTAGCGAAGATCACAGTCATGCTAGCCAGCATTTGATTTATCAAAGTGCCGATAAAGTCACTCAAGCGCAATTACTGGCCAGCAAAACCCTGATTATGGTTGATGATGAGGCGTCTACCGGCAATACTTGCGTCAATGTCGTGACGGCGCTACGTCATGCTGGACTGACACAATTGGAGCAAGTACATCTAACTACGTTGGTGGATTGGTCATTGGATCAAGAAAATACGACCCAGCAGACAGAGGGCTTTAAGCCTGCGCGCATGGCGGATCGTTTGACTGGCATTGCATTTCATCGCCATCACTTATTGTCTGGTGCATGGCAATGGACAGATGCAATTAACCCTGAGCCAATCACCATGCCATCAGTTGACACGACCGATGCTGGCAGTCAAGCGCTAGGTAATACGGGTAATTGGGGGCGCTTTCCAACGCTAGACAGTACAGACGGTTTCGATCATTATCTTTTGAGATTTCAGACGGCATTTAGCAAATTCAATAATCAAGAAAGCTTCAATATCGCTCAATTACCCAAGAGAGTTTTGGTATTAGGAAGTAATGAATTTGTTTGGTTACCTTTTTTATTGGCAGAATGGCTTGAGACACAATCCCAACAACAAGCTTCTGAAAACACTTCTACGGTTAACTTTAGCGCTTTGACTCGCTCGCCAATTGCGCTTGGTGGTGCAATTACGACTATGTTGAGCTTTAGTGATAATTATGGGCTTGGTATGACCAATTTTGCTTATAATGTCGATCCCAATGAATGGGATTTAATTGTGTTGTGTGTGGAGACATCAGCTGATAGCGTGGATGATCTGTGGCAAGGCTTGGGCAATGTGTTGGTAGTGAGTCCGAAGTTTTAAATCACTCACTGATTTTCAAGTCTAATATTTATGGATAATTTTATGAACCCCCCCTTCTTCAAGCCCAACCCCGACATTATTAAGCCCTACGCTCTCATGGATTTGGACGATACATTGTTCCAAACTCAGCGTAAAATCGATGCGTGGGATTTACCTACTGCTGAACCTGAGAACTTAGTGTGCGCGACCGTCAATAAACAAGGCGAACCGCTAAGCTTTATGAGTCAACGCCAAGCCATTTTCTTTAATTGGTTACGTGCGAGCACTGACTTAATCGTAGTGACGGCGCGTGACCGCAGTGAAATCAAACGCGTTAAATTGCCTTTTGACAGCTGGCAAGTATTGACCCATGGTGCGGTTATTTTAATGCCTAATGGGGAACTGCTCAATGCTTGGCAGCAGCATGTTCATGAGCAGCTTTTGCCACTACAAAAACAGATAAACCAACTTGCTGAATTAATCCTTGAGCATAGTGGTCAAGACAACCTAGTATTTACACTGCATACTGATAGATTTATTAATGATGAACTGACTATCTATTTGGCTATTAAACATGCACAGAAAGACCATCAAATATTGGGAGATCTGGCCAAGCAACTGCCAGTACTCATACCAGATTTTGATAAACACTTTTATGTGCATGTGAATGCCAATAATTTGGCAATATTGCCGGATGGCGTTCACAAGCGTCATGCAGTACAGTTTTTATTAGATAATCATTTGGACAGTCAACGTCCGAACTTTGGTTTTGGTGACAGTTTGGCAGATTTACCATTTCTACAACTGCTCGACTGGTACGGTATGCCCAATCATGGTCAGTTGCACGAGCAGCGTCATGCTCATTGATAAACTTGCGATCTCACTGTCATCACAACGAGTGTGAATACTTATACTATGACTTTAAATAATATAAATACCGAACGAGCGAATTTAAACAGTTATGGCTCAGGCAGCTATCTTGCCAGCGATGTGACTGTTCTGCTCGATATTGTCGAGAAAGACGCCGTTGCTGACGTACCCGTCAATCAAAAAGAAGCGCTCATCCAAAGTGGACAACGTCATTATTCAGATATGTTGACGTTAGAGCAGGCACCAAGTGCAATGCATGAGCAACTATATACACAAGCATTGGCGCAAGGTGCGATTAGAGCCGCGACCGATATCGCTGATTTGGCTTATACGCTCCATCATGTGTTTCAGAAAGACGTTAATGATGAGCATCCACTACTTTTAGTCAGCTTAGTGCGAGCAGGTTTGCCAATTGGCGTATTGTTGCAACGTGCACTTGCCGACTCAAGTAATAACTATGCGTTACCAAGTGTACATTATGGTATTAGTATCATTCGTGATCGTGGTCTTGATCCCCTCGCCTTGCAAATGCTGCTAGAGGCCTATCCGAACAGCCCCATTGTATTTGTCGATGGTTGGACAGGCAAAGGCGCCATTTATCAAGAGCTGGCTCGTAGCCTAGAGGTATTTAGCGACCCAGATCACTGCAATTTTGCCAATATTTTTCATCAAGGTGCGGGTGTTATACCGTTACTCACACTTGCTGATCCAGCAGGTGTCGCTTGGTTGGCTGCTAGTGAGGAGGATTGGTTGATACCATCAGGACTCCTAAACAGTACGGTGTCGGGACTGATTTCACGTAGCTTGTACAGCGAGCCGCAATCTGGGCTACATCGTAGTGTCTTTTATGACAATTTAGTTGAAGCAGATCACAGCTTAGCCTTTGTCGATCACATCGATGCAACGCGCCGCAATTTAACCAAAGCGCCTCAATGCTTGCCAATGTTTAAGCAACCACGCTACCAAACCGCTGACTTAATAGATAAGCTGGCAGCAGAGTACGATATCACCAATCGCAACCGCATCAAGCCGACGATTGCAGAGGCAACACGAGCCATATTACGCCGCGATCCGGAACGTATCCTACTGGCCACTGCCAATCATCCTGATACCATACTGCTAAGACATTTATGTGCGCAGCGAAATATCACTATGAGTGTATTAGGTGATAAAATACTGCCTTATCAAGCCATCACGCTTATCAAACAGCGTACCAAAGACCATTAGTTTTTGCTATATTAAAATCAATGATACATATATTTTACCTTTTATAACCACTCACTATTCACGATGCCGACTATGTCAGATATGCTAAACCACGAATCAAACCTTTATCATTATACTCAGTCTTATGCACATCTGATTACTGAGCGTCATGAGATGGTCAAACTGCACACTCATCATCCTTATCAGCTTGGTGCTAGCCTTTATATGCCTGCGACTCGCCAAGACATTTGGCAAGTCGTTAAGCGTGACAAACTTCCGACGATTAATAGTATTATTATCTGTCTAGAAGATGCTGTCAGTCATAATGATGTCAATTTGGCACTTGCGCGCTTACAGACGCTGCTCCATACGTGGGCCGATCACGCCGACAGTATCAATGTGCCGTCGAGAAAAGCTGGACTTCAGCCAGAGCAGCAAGCCCACAATCCGACCCGTCCGTTAGTATTCATACGCCCACGCAATCCCGCAATGCTACAGCAACTGGCTGACTATGCCCACATTGATCTTATCGATGGTTTCGTCATGCCAAAAGTTGATATGTGCAGTTTATCTGATTGGCGAATGGCGTGTCAGAATCTAAGTAATGATCAGTTGCTCATGCCGACACTCGAGACGGCTGCATTCTTTAATCCGCATCACAACCAAGAGCTGGCCATTGGCTTTAAAGAAGCTTTTAGTCAGCCAATCTTTGCACTGCGTATTGGCGGCAATGACTTGTTTGCTACTCTGCGTTTGCGACGTCCTAAAAACAGCATCGTCTATGACACCCCTATCGGTACGCTTGCCTACCAGCTACTTGGCTGTTTTGTGCCGCATGGCTTTTATTTAACCGCGCCAGTTTTTGAATACTTAGATCAGCCCACGTTATTTATGCAAGAATTGACTCGTGATGTCAGCTTGGGGCTGGTCGGTAAAACCGTCATTCATCCCAGCCAAATCGCATTGGTACAACAAGCGTATTGTGTCCCATTAAGTACCTTAGACGAAGCGCAAGCAATCCTCCACAGTGAGGCCAAAGCGGTATTCAAATACAACAACACCATGCTAGAGCCAGCCACGCATCGCGCTTGGGCAGCAGAAATTGTCAATCGAGCGGAAGTGTTTGGAACCATTGATGATGGTAATAGTGATTACAGCTCACTATTGTAACGACCCCATAGTTAGTCACTATAATGACAAAAATTGTGCAAAAAAGACCGCCATCATGATGTGATAGCGGTCTTTTCATGTAAGGCTAAACGCAATTTTCTAAAAACTGACGTATCACTCGATTGACTTGTTCTGGCTCCTCGACTGTCGACGTATGACCAGCGCCTTTGATAACCGCAAGCTTTGAGCCTGCAATCGCAAAATGCATACGCTCAGACTTCGCGTAAGGCGTGGCTGCATCTTCATCACCCACGATGATGAGGGTCGGTGTGGTGATATCACCCAGCTGCTCATAAGTGCCTGACCGCTCAATGACACCCATCGTCGCCTGAATCACGCCACCTTTGCGATTGCCTTGTAGCATCGTGAGCCATTGTTTACGATCAGATTTACGCAAGTTATCTGCTAAAAAAGTACTGCCGAACATAATAGGCATAACCTTACTGCTCACGCGCTTAATACCCAACCAGCGAATGGCTTTGACCAGCTTGCGATATTGCGGCACGTTTTTGGGATCTTCGGGGTCAGCGGACGTTTCTAAAAGCGTGAGCGACAGCAGCAACTCAGGACGCTTAATTGCAATGCGCTGTGCGATAAAGCCGCCCATGGATAATCCAACAAAGTGACATTTATCGATCTCAAGTGCTTCCAGCAACCCCAGCGCATCCTCCGTTAATGTCTCCATGTCATAACCTGATTTGGTAATCTGCGACTGTCCTTGTCCGCGGAAATCAAAAGCGATACAACGATAGTCCTCTTGAAAATGCGCAACTTGCTTATCATACATCCGCGTGTTCCATAACAGGCCATGGGCAAACACCATCACTGGCTTTTGCAGCTCATTTGGCGCGCTGTCTTCATAATAGATATCGACATCGTTAATTTTTATCGTTGGCATAACCACTTCCTTGTTTGATTAAAGATTGACGCATTGCATGATGTCATTCTGTCACGCTCAGCTTGTCTATTAGCATAATCCATTAATACGCTACCGAATACCCTTTTTGTGACTCATCCGCCTTTAGTCAATTAATCACTATAATCTGTACTGCGATTTAAAGCATTTAAACAGCATTTTGATGTGCCTCAAGCGCCCACAAAACTCACTTTTATAATCATTGCAAGCTGCTATAGTAATCAGCATTGCGTTCTTTATTACCATCATTTTTTATAAAATTTAACACACGCATTTAAAACGGTCTTTCAAAATAAGGAAATCTACGATGTCACTCTCTCTAGTCGAGTATCAAAGCGAAAACCATATTGCCACCATTACCATGAACGATCCCAAGACGCTGAACGCCTTTAGCACGCCATTAAAAAATGCAATTATGGATGCCCTCGATCAAGCTGACAAAGATGCAGACGTGCGGGTTATCGTGCTACAGGGATCAAACAATAATTTCTCTAGTGGCGGTCATATCGGTGAAATGCTTGAAAACGGTATGTCGTCTGAGGCATTGGTGGCGAAGCTTGATTTTATGCTGCGTCAAGTAGCTGAAGTGAGCTTAAAGCTACGGCATATTCATAAACCGATTATTGCAAAATTGGAAGGTGCTGTCGCTGGTGCAGGTATGAATTTGGCATTGACTTGTGACTTTCGTATCGCTGCGGACAATGCAAAATTTGTCCAAGCCTTTGTCAATATTGGTCTGATACCAGATGCTGGTGGTATTTATTTATTGAATCAACTGGTTGGCGCTGCCAAAACGACTGAACTCGTCATGCTCGGTGACAAAATTAAAGCAGATGATATGGCACGCTTAAACTTAGTAAATACTGTCGTGAGCGCAGATGAACTAGACGCAACTGTCCAAGCATTAGCAACGCGCTTAAGCCAACTACCCGGTAAAGCCTTGGCATCAATGAAACATATGATTAATGTTCATGCCTTTGGTGGATTGAATGAAGCGCTGGACATGGAAGTTGAACAACAAAACATGATGGCGGCCACGGATGACTTTAAAGAAGGCATTACGGCGTTTATGGAAAAGCGAAAGCCAGTTTATCAGGGG
Source organism: Psychrobacter vallis (assembly GCF_904846715.1). Taxonomy (GTDB): domain Bacteria; phylum Pseudomonadota; class Gammaproteobacteria; order Pseudomonadales; family Moraxellaceae; genus Psychrobacter; species Psychrobacter vallis. The sequence continues at coordinate 54,237 of NZ_CAJHBU010000011.1, read as the reverse complement.
AGATAACTGGGTAATAGGCTGTTCAATTTGGCCGCTGAACCTATTCTTAACCAGATAATTCACTATTCATAGCATCAAAAAAAGGGCTGCCAATATGGTAGCCCTTTTTTCGTTTATGTCTGTGGTTAAGAAGCAGATGCTGACTTATAGTGATAAGGTAAGGTAAATACCTTGTCAAAGATAAAGGTAAACACAAAGTTATAAATCAAGAAAAATACGAGTAAAGCGGCTTCCATTATAAATGCTTGGATCAAGCCAACATCATACCAAATCATGTATAGCGGTAAGCAGATCAACACCAGACCGACTTCAAATATCAACGCATGAACACTACGAATCAGCAGTGTACGCTCTGCTATCTGCCTGCGCTCTTCCCAAGTTTCAAAAGCGGTGTTGTATACAAAGTTCCAAATGATGGCAGCCAGCGATACCATCATAGCAACAGGTAAGGATTCTGCTGCATCACTATCGCTGAGCTTCATTAATACAAAGGTAGAAGAGATAATTGCGATAATCTCGAATACAATCACGTAGACAATACGACGTTTGAACGGTGATAAAGTAATCATCAACCAAAACTCCAAAGCACCTGTATTTAAACAAAAAAGTGCATATCAAAGTATCGGTCCGTCCCGAGATAGAAAAGAGAGGTAAAATGCAGAGCCACGGTTTCCGCCTGCATTTATATTATACAGAAGATCGCGTATACAATCAGCTTATAGCAGGCTACCTATTGAGCAAATAATTTTTAGTATTTCCATTTTCTATGGTGTTTCGTTACTCACTCTTACAAATTAAGATGAATATAAATTTTTTAGATGCTAACTATTAAAGTCAGTATTTCTGTCTCTAGCACTGCTAAGATTCGTTTAATTCTTTTATCGTTATATGGTTTGATAGCATTCTATTAAATATATTAAATCGGTAAGCCCTTTTGCTCTTATTACCATCAATATGGCATAGTAGTCTTTCGAAAGGTGGCTTTAATGAACTATAAGTAAATCCAATCATTGCAATAAAAACAATTGCGTAAACTACAAAAGTCAAATAGGTTATCGGATTCTCTACCGAGAACTCTTCAAAACTAATCCCATTTAAAATATTGACAGATATTATGATTGGGAATACTGATAAGATAACTTTAAAAAATGCGCTAAAGTGAGAGCTTTGAAATATCTTTCCTGTTGTGTGAAATTCGTTGCTATAAAATAGCAATAATCTATGAGTATTTTCCCAGTCAACTATTTTATCAATCAATATTTTTTTATTTATATTAGAAGGAAGGTTTTCTTTAATCCAAACCTGTTGGATGTCAACTAGTTTTTCTTTATTGTACCTCCTCTTCAGGATACCAAGTTTTTTATCTTCAATATGGATGAAGCATCCAACATACAACAGAAGAGATAAAATATAAACAACCCATATAATATAGCTTGATGCCAGAATATGAGTATTACTACCTGCTTCTAATAGGTTCATTGCATTTAAAATTATAATAAAAATACTCGATACAGCTAAAAAAGCACAAAAAATCAGAGCTAAACAGCTCCATAACCTTCCTTGTCTTAGCTTCCATATCCTAAAAGTACCAAAATATATTTTACTTGACTCAATATCATAATAATACTGGTTAACAATCTCATAAACCTTTCTGTCTTCATTGTTCACACAAGTATCCTTTGCAAAAATTTGGCTGTTTATTATTTTCCGAGTAGATGAAACATTTTGGCTCTAATCTTACTAATTTACTTCTTACCTAACAAGCAAACTAATATCTAATTTTTTAATAATTGACAAAAAACCCCGCATCACTATGATACGGGGTTTATTTTTAAGACTTAAAAACGTTTAACTTAAGCATCAATCAGGATTAGGTCAACTGAGCAACGTTAATTTTATCTGCTTCTTCAGTATAGTCTTCCATACGATCGAAATTCATATACTGATACACTTCCTCGCCCATGCTATCAAGCATGCCAGCGTACTGTTGATATTCTTCGTTGGTTGGCAATTTACCAAGTACCGCTGCTACGGCTGCAAGCTCTGCAGATGCTAGGTATACGTTAGCGCCTTGACCGAGACGGTTCGGGAAGTTACGAGTTGAGGTCGATACCGCAGTAGACTTCGGTGCGATACGTGCTTGGTTACCCATGCATAGTGAACAACCTGGCATTTCAGTACGAGCGCCGGCTTGTGCATAGATGTTGTAATAGCCTTCTTCCATCAACTGACGTGCATCCATTTTGGTTGGTGGCGCAATCCATAGACGAGTCTTGAGGCTTCCTGCTGGTACGTCTTGTAGCAATTTACCAGCAGCACGGAAATGACCGATGTTAGTCATACATGAACCGATGAACACTTCATCAATGGTATCACCAGCGACATCAGCCAAGGTTTTTGCATCGTCTGGATCGTTCGGGCAGCAAAGAATTGGCTCTTTGATCGTGCTCATATCAATCGTCATATCGATAGCGTATTCTGCATCTTCGTCAGCACGTAGTAGGCTTGGTTTTGCTAGCCACTCTTGCATTTGCTCAATACGGCGGCTGATCGTACGCGCATCGCCATAGCCTTCTGAGATCATCCACTTGAGCAACGTGATGTTTGAGTTTAAGTACTCAGTCACTGACGCTTCAGATAGCGTGATCGTACAACCAGCCGCACTACGCTCAGCTGAGGCATCAGATAGCTCAAATGCTTGCTCAGCGGTCAAGTCTTCTAGACCTTCGATTTCAAGAATACGACCATTGAACTCGTTGATTTTGCCTTTTTTATCAACGGTCAATAAACCTTCTTTGATCGCTTGATAAGGAATCGCATGGACTAGGTCACGTAGCGTGATACCCGCTTGACGCTCACCAACGAAACGGACACGTACAGACTCAGGCATATCAAGTGGCATCACACCAGTCGCCGCAGCAAATGCAACCAGACCAGAACCCGCTGGGAATGAGATACCCATTGGGAAACGCGTATGTGAGTCACCACCAGTACCAACGGTATCTGGCAATAGCATACGGTTCAACCATGAGTGAATGATACCGTCGCCTGGGCGTAAGCTTACACCGCCACGGTTCATGATAAAGTCAGGTAGCGTGTGCTGAGTCTCAACGTCAACTGGCTTTGGATAAGCCGCCGTGTGACAGAATGACTGCATGACTAGGTCTGCTTGGAAACCCAAACATGCCAAGTCTTTTAGCTCATCACGTGTCATTGGACCCGTTGTATCCTGAGAGCCGACTGTTGTCATCTTAGGCTCACAGTACATACCAGGACGAACGCCTTGTAGACCACAAGCTTTACCAACCATTTTCTGCGCTAGCGTGAAACCTTTACCAGTATCGGCTGGCTCTTCTGGCTTAGCAAAGATATCTGAATGTCCAAGACCCATATATTCACGAGCACGATTGGTCAAACCACGACCAACGATCAATGGAATACGACCACCAGCACGAACTTCATCTAGCAACGTTGGCGAGTTCAATTTGAACGTAGACAACACTTCATCAGAATCATGCTTAGTGATTTTGCCTTCGTACGGATAGATGTCAAACACATCACCCATGTTTAGGTTATCAACGGCTACTTTTTCAATTGGCAATGCGCCAGAATCTTCCATCGTATTAAAGAAGATAGGAGCAATATTATTACCCAATACTAGACCGCCGCCACGTTTGTTTGGCACGTTAGGGATATCATCACCCATGAGCCACAATACTGAGTTGGTTGCAGACTTACGGCTAGAACCCGTACCGACGACATCACCAACATAAGCCAATTGATGGCCTAATTTTTTCAGCTCTTCGATTTGCTTCATTGGGCCAACAACGCCTTCGTCATCAGCATTGATGCCGTCACGAGAGTTTTTGTGCATGGCTAATGAATGCAATGGGATATCAGGTCGGCTCCACGCGTCTTGCGCAGGTGACAAATCATCCGTGTTGGTTTCGCCAGTAACTTTAAACGTGGTGTACGTTGTTTTTTCTGGTACGGCAGCACGGTTCAAGAACCACTCAGCATCTGCCCAAGATTGCACGACTTCTTTTGCGATGGTGTTGCCCGCTTCTGCTTTTTCAGTCACGTCATTAAATGCATCAAATACCAATAGCGTTTTCTTCAATGCTTCAGCAGCGTCTTGTGCCACTTCTTTATCATCCAGCGCCGCAACTAATGGCTGAACGTTGTAACCACCTTGCATCGTGCCCAAGATTTGAACGGCTTTTTGCTTACTAACAAGGGGAGATGATGCTTCACCCTTTAAGATAGCTGCCAAAAATGCTGCTTTCACATAAGCCGCTTGGTCAACGCCCGCAGGAATACGGTTTTCTAGCAGGTTCATCAAAAATGCGTCTTCGCCTGCTGGTGGACTCTTTAATAGCTCAACCAATTCTGCTACTTGTTTTTCGTTCAGTGGTAGCGGAACCGTTCCTAGCTCAGCACGTTCTTCGACATGTTTACGATAAGCTTCTAACACAATAGTCGTCCTCGTCAGTTGGAGATTTAGCACATTACGTGGGTAGTCAGCATGACCGCCTGCGTCTGTGTACTAGATGAAATAATGATTCGTGCAATCATAGCTTAAAACACTCTAAATGTTAATGGCTAAGCCTTTAAAAGGCTCATAAAGCGGTTTTAAAGGGGGCATATTGAATATTTATTATATAAATAGTACCATCAATAATATCATTGCATGTGCTTTTTTAGCGGCTGGTCAATTGGTCTCTATTATCAACGAGCACTTGCTTTAAGCGTAAACAAACACCATATGAGGGTTATATGTTTCTCTAAAACACTCAAACACTGTTTTGATAAAATGGCTTGGTGACTCGATTTTAGGGGTTATATCCATAACGCCACTCTTAACGGGTCAAATGTTGCAGAGAGTCGAGAAGCATTTTGTGCAGCCATAGATATACTGAATGAGTTAAATATTGATATAGATATTTAAAACTATGGTCATCGGACGAATCGTAGTAGTCTTAACAATATTGATTAAAAATTGACGCCCACATTTCTGTTATAATACTTCCACTCATAAAACATTCTGATAATTCCATAAACCCTTATACCATAAAGGGTTAAGAGATAATTCTATTATGACAACTGCCGTACAAACCCATGTGCCTGCTGCTAAGGTCAAACCGAAAAAAGCCATTCAAGGCGAAAAGCTACGCGGCTACGATAAAGTTGCACGTATCCCAATTAAAGTCATCCCGACCGTCGAGGCCAAGAAAAAGCCAGATTGGATTCGGGTAAAAATGTCGTCACCAGCCGAAGTGGCACGTATCAAAGCCACCTTGCGTGAGCAAAAGCTCTATACCGTCTGTGAGGAAGCGGCTTGCCCCAACCTGCCACAGTGCTTCGCTGATGGTACGGCGACCTTTATGATTATGGGCGATATCTGTACGCGTCGCTGCCCATTCTGTGATGTCGGACATGGTCGCCCGAACGCGCTAGATGCTGATGAACCGCGTCATACTGCTGAGACTATTTTAGGCTTACAGCTTAAATATGCCGTCATTACTTCTGTGGATCGCGATGATCTCAAAGATGGCGGCGCAGCTCATTTTGTAGAAGTACTCAATGAATCAAGAGCCCTTAGCCCCAACTGCTTGATTGAAATCCTAGTACCAGATTTCCGTGGTCGTATGGATATTGCCTTGGATTTGCTGACAGAAACAGCGCCCGATGTATTCAACCACAATATCGAAACCGTGCCTCGTCTGTACAAGGCTTTTCGTCCCGGTTCTGACTATCAGCACTCACTTGACTTGCTCAAACTTTATAAAGAGCGCCGTCCTGACATCGCCACCAAATGTGGCTTTATGGTCGGCCTTGGTGAGACTGAAGAAGAGATCTATGCGCTACTCGACGATCTCAAAGCGCATAACGTTGATATGATTACAGTTGGTCAATATTTGCAACCAAGTAAAAACCACGCGCCTGTTGATCGTTATGTCCATCCAGATGAGTTCCAGCGTTATATGGATTACGGCAAAAAGATTGGTTTCTTTAGCATTTGGGCAGGCCCAATGGTACGCTCAAGTTACTTCGCTGATCGCCAGTACTATGGCGAAGATTGCCCAGCCCCAATCCGTAGCAAAAAGGCATTGGAAGCTGAAGGTAAACTTGGCTGTTAATTGATGGTTTAACTATTAAGCTCTTGGCTAAGAATATAGAGGGTGAATAACAGACATTGTTACTCACCCTTTTTTGTGATCTGTTAAAATCTCAATACCTAAAAATGAGAGTGTGTTGATTGACACAACAGAACTGAATTGTACTTTCCAATTGATTTTTATTACCATTCAAGTTCTGCTATATTTTGTCTCAGTTTTAACTTTAATAGCATGTCCTATAAAACGCACTCTAATTAAGCCAAAAAATACTTTCTTATATGAAAAAGCACCGTTGTCTTTTATGACCAAATTTGGATAACTCTTATGACAATATCTACAATAGAACCCTCAACAGCATTGTCTGCTGACATTGCTGTCATTGGCGGTAGTGGTCTTTATCAAATCCAAGCACTGACCAATAAACGCAGCGTGACGATACAAACACCTTATGGTAGTCCATCTGATGACATTGTCCTTGGTGAATTAGAGGGCGTAACGGTCGCTTTTTTGACGCGGCATGGTCAAGGACATAAACTGACCCCGTCTGAAGTCCCTTATCGCGCCAATATCTACGCACTAAAGACGTTGGGCGTACGTTACATTCTCTCAGTATCAGCGGTTGGATCTCTACAATCACATCTCAAACCATTAGATATGGTCGTTCCAGATCAAATGATTGATATGACCAAGCAGCGAGTGAGTACATTCTTCGGCGAGGGTGCAGTGGCTCATATATCGATGGCAGACCCGCTATGCCCTGCTCTCGCAAATATCCTAACACGCGCCTATGACAAAGCCGAGATTGATGAGGGAACCTGTCATCCGCAGGCGACCTATATTTGTATCGAAGGGCCGCAGTTCTCAACCCGGGCAGAGTCAAAGTGGTATCGTCAAATGCAGGCAGATGTCATTGGTATGACCAATATGCCAGAAGCCAAACTGGCACGCGAAGCCAGCATAGCTTATGCGACATTGGCCTTGGTGACAGATTTTGATTGTTGGCATCCTACCGAAGAAGCGGTTAGTGCCGACTACGCCATAAAAAACCTAATGAAAAATGCAGAAAACGCTCAAAAAGTCATTAAGGAAGCAGTTGCTTTGATTGCCGCTGAATCACCTGATTCAATCGCTCATAATGCTTTAGCACAAGCATTGGTCACGCCTATAGAGGCGATGGATGAGCATACCAAAATCAGATTGGCTGCATTGTTAACCTAAATAATAAAACCTGTTTTAATAGATACCAGCCTAAAATAATACAACAAGCCAAACTTTTTGTAATGTTAAGCCGTATATAGTGAGTTCAGTATAAAAACGAGCCAGCGGGACTGGAATGAATTTTTCGCAGCCTCTGTTTGCGAAGGCACAGCAAGCTAGAAAAACTTATACCAGTTTAACAACAACCACCCACACCAGATGCTGGCATCATAGTTTGACTAAACGGCATCAGCTCACCGCAACCTGCAAAAATGCCGTAGTGGCGGCTGTCATCACCGATAAATTCAAAATGCGGGGCAAAGCGGGATTCTTGTAGCATGCGAAAGGTATTACCACACACAGGAAATACTCGACCAGCCTCAATAGCATGGTGCTTATCGAGATCAAAACGGTGTGGCGACTGCTCAATAGATCCTTTATATATTACCGCTTGTCCATAGTCTTCACAGGCATCTTCAAGTGCTGCAATCTTAAATAAACGATAAGTAGCAGAGAAAAACTGTATATCACCGATTTTAGCCGCAAGCGCAGGGTCAGTAATTTCAAGCGGTCGATCTTCAACCAAACGCGGGTCTAAAAACTCTGCCCCTCTTGCCAGCCTGATAAAGTCTTTCCAGTACAACGCGCCGCTCAAACACTCGCCATACAATACCGGATCATCAATCAGATGTTGCGGGATACGGCGATCGGCATACACATCAGAAAAATAAAACTCGCCGCCCGGCTTAAGTAAGCGCTGCACACTCGCCATGACTGCCGCTTTGTCTGGTGATAAATTGATGACGCAATTGGAGACAATAATATCGAAGCTACCAGCAGCAAGATCTAATTCGTCTAACTTTTCGATATACCCATGCAAAAACGTCACATTATCATAGCCAAACTTATCGATATGATAGTCTTGATGCTGTTTGGCGACTGCCAACTGTTCATCGGTCATATCGACACCGACTACGTGCCCCGTCGCGCCAACCAATTGCGCCAGCGCATAGACATCTCGGCCTGAACCACTTCCTAAGTCCAAAATTCGGCAGCCTTCAAGCAGTGTAGGACACACCAGTCCGCAGCCATAATAACGGCTCAATACTTCATCATGGATATTTGCCAGTAGCGGCTTTAGCCACTCAGGCATATTGCTGATATCACAACACGCCGAGGTCTTTAGATCATCCGTACCTTGTAGTTCTTTACCATAGTAGTTTTGCACAACGTCATGCATAACAATATCCTTATTAATAGCAATATCCAGCTAAAATTTAGTAAATGGGCGTAAAAAACCATGCTGCGACATATGTTTGATTTATTTATTAAAATTATTTGTCAGTAATCTTATGCCAATTTACTGGTAAGTGCTGTAAATCTTCAGGCTCATCAATATCATGTAAGGGTGCTAATCGCGCTAGTGTCCAACCTAGTGCAGCAATACGCTGCTGCGTCACTGCAGCTACGCTAGCGGTACTCCAGCTGATGTTTAAAAAAAGACTTTCATCAACTTGTTTGAATCCGAGTAACACATAACCACCATCTGAAGCAGGTATCATGACCGCATCGTGTTGATCTAGCTCCCGTACCGCTGCTTGAATACGTTCTGTCGTGAGACTAGGACAATCAGATCCTATCAATACGACTCTTTGATATTTTCTAAATGCATTATGACTGGCAGTAAGTAGACGCATGCCTAAATCGCCCTCTGCCTGAGTAGACCATTGGAGCGAGTCAGGCAAATTAAGCGTTTGCCAGCAAGGATCTATTGGCGCTGGACTCACACATAGATCAATCGTAAAACCCGTTGCGACCGCTTGTTCGACACTATACAATAATAGCCGCTTTGCCATATGCGCGGCACCCTCCACACCCAGTGCTGGCTGTAAGCGAGTTTTTGCCATATCACGTGCCGGATATTTAGCAAATAATATAACACAAGTGCTTTTATGCCGCGTTTGTGGGTCAGTTGTCGCTTTGCAAGGGCTTGAATACATTATTACAGGTCTCTTTACTGACTTACTTTCGATATTTATAGGGCGTGTCTTTATCTTAAAAATGGTGATAACAATGAGATAAATTGCCATCCGAGGAAAATGGCTGGTTAATATCGAGATATTAACCAGCCATTTGGCAAAATTTAGCCATTTTTAACCTATTTAAATGACTATCGATTGAATTGAGGACGTGCCCTGTATTAAGTGCTTACCATTTCAATGCTTATAATAACGCTGCTTTAAGATGTCAGGCGCTACGCCGCGCCAATAATCAAAACGCAAATGCCACATCAAAAAAATTGTACGAAAATTGCCATGTTGCTGCCAACGCCGTGCTGACGTCGTCACTTTGCTATGTAAGCAAGCAGGCCGAGCAATATTTTTTAGGCGCTTGCACAGCTCAATATCTTCCATCAATGGCTGATCGGGATAGCCATCCAGTCGTTCGAACACAGATTTTTTGATAAAAATAGCTTGATCACCAGTTGCGATTCTCACTAGCCGTGAGCGCTTATTAATCATTATCCCAACAATCTTTAATAACGGATCAGGACTGTCCAAGCGCACATCAAAACGTCCCCAGTCATACTCAATCATTGCCTGCTTTACCTCATTTATGGCATCCATCGGCAACTGTGTATCAGCATGTAAGAATAATAAAACACCACCGGTCGCCAGCTTTGCACCTGCATTCATTTGCCGAGCCCGTCCAGCAGCGGATTCGACAACCTGCCAGTCAATCGCAGATTGAGCAGTCTTTAATGATTCTTTGAATAAATGGTTAGCCACAGTAACCGAACCATCCATTGACCCACCGTCAACCAATATGACTTGCTGCGGCGCTGGCTGAAGTGTTGTGACATGGGCAATTAGCTGGGGCAGGTTATCTGCTTCATTGAGCAATGGAATAATGATAGAGAGTTTCAATGAATACACCGTCACAATAGGTATCAGTCAGCCGATATTGATTAAAATTTTACCTTACTTCTGTACGCGTGTACCTATCTACATCGTCTTAACATGAACTACTAAACTGTCATGTCTTCTATCGTTTTCTCTGCCGACTCTTCTTCTAGCGCCCCACCACAACTACTTCCTTGCCCTGCTGTACAGCCATAACAATGGTCAGCAATGGCAATCTCGTCACCAGAAGGGTTTTGGGTCAGTAGATCACTTAGGTGTCGCCGTGACTTATTGGGTACAGGAATTTCTAGCTGCTGATTAAAGTCACAATCAAACAATTCGCCCAGCCAGTTGACACTAATAGTCGAGCGACACATGACCTCAGCTAAATTGGATGCCACATAGTTTTCTTTGAGCAAATCCATATACGAGTGGAATTGATTTTTAGCCAAGAGCACCGCGCCAAAACGCTGAATCGGCATATTGGTCAATGCAAATAGTTGGTTAAAATCGATATCAAAGTGTGCTTTTAACTCACGCTTGTAATCCGCTTCGAGCTGCTGCTGGTTGGGTGGCAGCGTTGCACCTTGTGGGTTATAAACCAAATTTAATGTCAAATTTGAATCAGCTTTGCCATAGCCCACGTTATTAAGCTTTTGCAATCCTAATATACTGTCATCAAACGCGCCCTTGCCACGCTGTTTGTCTACATTTTCTAAGGAATAACATGGCAAGGATGCCACTACTTCGACTTGATTGTCTGCTAAAAACTGCGCCATGTCCTCATAACCATCCTCCATAAGAATGGTCAAGTTGCAGCGGTCTATTACTTTGACGTTCAGTGCGCGAGCTGCTTTAACCAAATATTTAAAATCTTCATGCATCTCAGGCGCACCGCCTGTCAAATCAAGCGTATCGATATTTTGCGCTTGCAAAACTTTGGGGATCAGCTCAACCAACTCACGTGACATCATTTCCGTACGATAAGGACTGGCGGCTACGTGACAATGGACGCAAGACATATTGCATAAGTAACCCATATTGACCTGTAATATTGTCAATTGACGGCGTTTGATAGCCGGAAAGTCAGTATGCTCAAGTAATTCGATGGTCGATTTCATAGTGGTATAAAACCCTGTTAGTCACACAATTAAAAATACAATAGTACAAACATAACACATCAAAAAACAAAATAATGGACAAAAAAGTTAAGCATTCAAAGGCAGCGACGATTTACTCGTTTTTATATTGAACAAAGCAATAGCAATGACGATAACGCCCCCTACGATGCCAGTAGTGATCTCCGGATAGATCAACAACAAAGCGCCAAAAGCTAGGATAACGCGCGTCAGTGGATTCATATCACCTTTAAAATAGCCCTCTAATGCCGAGCTTAATGCGATGACTCCAGTAACCGACGTTACGACTACCGTGATGATGTCTAAAATAGGGGGCAGTGGGAAATCTTTCGCCGTTACCGCAAGACCCGTTGGATCGATCATCAGCATCGTTGGATTGTAAATAAACATAAACGGCACGATAAATCCGGCGAGTGCCAGTTTGAGTGACAAAAACCCTGTCTTCATCGGATCACCGCCAGATATACCCGCGCCAGCAAAAGCTGCCAAACATACAGGCGGTGTAATATTGGCAAAAATACCAAAGTAGAAAACAAACATATGCGCCGATAAAATTGGAATATCAAACCCTGCCAAGGCTGGTGCTGCCATTGTAGCCGTAATAATATAAGCTGGAATCGATGGCAATCCCATACCCAAAACCATAGATGCCAACATGGTTAAAATTAGGGTGAAAAACAGCGATCCTGCGCCAAGCGTCACAATAGATGATGTCATCACTGTCCCAAAACTGGTCAGACTCACCACCCCGATGATAATGCCGACGACCGCACAAGCTGCCATCACCGCCAATGACTGACGCGCCCCGTCTTCTAGCGCGCCCAAAATATCAGAAAAGCTCATACGGGTTTCAGCACGCAACATGCTTATCACAACCGTAAAGCCGATGGTATAAGCCGCTGCATAACCCACTGGCACATTTCGGATTAATAAGAAAACCAAGAAGACAATCGGTAGTAGCATATGACCGCGCGCTTTGAGCACTTCTTTGACGGCGGGCAAGCTTTCTTTAGCGATACCTTTCAAATCACGACGTCCAGCACGAAAATGTACCTGCGCAATGACACCCAGATAATACAATATTGCGGGTAATAATGCCGCCAATGCAATCGTGCTATAAGGCAGTCCTGTGGTCTCTGCCATAATAAAAGCACTCGCACCCATAATCGGTGGCAATATCTGTCCACCAACCGAGGCGCTGGCCTCGACTGCGCCCGCAAAGTCTTTGTGATAACCGACCTTTTTCATCAATGGAATAGTAAAAGCGCCTGTACTCACCACATTTGACAGCGCTGAACCGTTGATACTGCCCATAAAGCCACTAGAAATGACAGCCACTTTTGCAGGACCGCCTTTTTTGTGACCAGCGATTGCCAGGGCTAAGTCATTAAATAACTGCCCCATTCCTGAGCGCGCTAAGAACGCCCCGAAAAGAATGAACAAGAAGATAAACGTTACTGACGCACCAATCGCAACAGAATATAAACCTTCTGTCTTTAGAAATAACTGACCAAAGATATCTCCCATATCATAAGGGCGTGTCAGTAGCCTATCTGGCATAAAATCCAAATGACTGACAAACGGATAGGCCAAGAATATGCCTGCCAATATAGGCAAAATCCAACCGGTAATACGGCGGCTGCCCTCTAGCACACAGATAACGGTAATCAGTGAAAATATCACATCAACCTGATTTGCCATACCGCCACGCGAGGTGACAATATCTTGGTATTCGTATATCAGATAAGCCATCCCTGATAAGGAAAAAGCAAACCAAAGCCAGTCATACCATGCCACCCGCTTACGACTGCTTTTTTTACTTGCTGGAAAAATCAAAAAAATCAGGGCAAAACCAATACCCACATGCACAGAACGCTGTAGCAATGCTGGCATCGGATTGAAGGTAATATACAAATGAAAGAGTGAATATAAAATGCAGAGTCCAGCAATGATGTATTTGACTGGCCCTTGAGTGATGTGCCGCGTAATTGACTCTCGGTCGTATTTTTCTAATATTGCTCGATTGACAGCGTCAGCCTCAGCATCTTTATCAATATGAGCGTTTGGCAGAGTAGCCACGCTACCGTGATCCGTCACTTGGGAGTTCATGGCACAAGTCCTTTTGAAATCTATCAATGAAACCATACGCTTTGGGTATGATCGTTACTTCAGAATAGTCTGGTACCCATCGGTGAATGAGAATTCGATAGTTATCATAATCAATTTCGCCTTTAGTCAGCCTTGACACCACCCAATTGAGGCTGGGCAGCTTTTCATTGATTTGATAACCCAGATAGCCAGGTTTTTGTATGGGAGCAAGCGTTTCGGTGGAAGGTGTACCTGCACCAAACGCTTCAAAATATGTGGTGGTCAACAGCAGTCCATCACGCTGACGTTGGTACTGCTCCTCCCACCACTGCTTTTCTACCGAATGCATCCAGCGCAATTGAAAGTTAGGCTGACTGAAATAACAGACCTGATCGCTCGTTCCATCAGCGCCTGCAACTCGCACCTCAATCACAGGCTGACGGACAAGGAGCTGCCATAACATAACACCAACCAGCGCAGCAATCATTGCTGCACCAATGAGCAACCATACCCGCTTATTTGGCGGCTTGTTCATCGTAGTATTTCTTCGCACCAGGATGAATAGGCGCAACCATGCCCTCAGTAGCGGTTGCTAAGCTGATATCATTGGCCGCTTGGTGAGCGGTTTTTAAACCTTCCAAGTTATCAAATAACGCTTTGGTCAACTTATAACCATCTGTTTCGGACAAATCAGAGCTGACCAATAACGCATTCATGATAGCAGCCGTTGGAATTGCAGCGTCATTGCCATACGTGCCAGCAGGAATCTCAAAAGTTTTAAAGTAAGGCTTGGTTGCAATGATTTCTTTTAGTTTGTCTTGGTTAATCGTGACTATCTGTAAGTCTAAACCCTGTTCTAACTCCATCAATGACGAGTTTGGTAAACCACTACTAAAGAATGCCGCTTCGATTTTGCCTGCTTTCATGCCATCAGCCGCTTCAGCAAAACCCAAATAATCAACGGTCACATCATCATAAGTGATACCGAAGCCTTCTAGCAGGGTACGAGCATTTACTTCCGTTCCAGAGCCCTGATCGCCTACCGCAATACGCTTGCCTCTTAAGTCTTCAATATTTTTGATACCGGATTTTTGGGTCGTGACGATTTGCACCACATTGGGATACAAAACCGCAATCTGTTGAATATTGGTTATCGGTTGATCAAAGTTATTTTTGCCTTCGACCGCGTCTGTGACCACATCACTCAATGCCAACACCATGTCGACTTTGCCTTGGGTCAATAAGTTGACATTTTCTACCGAAGCGCCTGTGGTTTGTGTTTTAGAATTCACCCCAAAGGTTTTGACATAAACTTCTGATAATGACGTACCGATGATATTGTAAGGGCCAGATGCTCCGCCTGTGGCAATGGTCAGAAACTTGGTATCCAGCTTATCGGCAGCGGCAGCACTATCTGCTGACGTACTGTCAGTGCTTTCTGAACTTGGAGAGGAACATGCTGTGAGACCTAAAGTGGCACTCAGCAGCGCTGACAATAGTAATGGGGATTTAAAAGAGTTGATCATTGCATTCATCCTTGAAGTAATCGATTGAGTATGTCTGATGGCATTAATATGTAAATATTAATACGTTACATTCTGTAATAATATAGCAATTTTTTAGATAAAAAAACCTTCCCTACTTTCTTTTTACGCTCAAACCCCAATAGTTAACGTTATTTGCGTCAGAGAATAGCCGTTTATTTACTCTATTTAATTGCAATATACATCGTTTTAATTATGATATATCGTTCTGCTATGCGAAACAAAGTTTCATTAGTTAAACCATTTAAGCAAAATTTAAGTATGTTGTAAACCTCTATCAGTAATCAAATAGCAACCAGCTCATTTCTTGATAAACATTTATCTCAGCGAAGTGCTATTTAAGGTACGTTTGTTTTATTTTGAACGGCCTATCTCTTAAAATGCGTAAATATCTTAAATAGCATTGACCCCACAAGGCTTTGTCGCTAAATTGTTCCTACGTTTATTCCCTTAAAAGTGCTATTTTCATGCACATGGCTTACGACGATAAAAAAGCAAAATGATTTATCAGCATTCAATACCCTCACTTATGATGACAGCCGTATAATGAGCTAATTGTTTAAATGCTGTTTAAAATGACGATTTATCTTGCTCATAAAGATTACACACCATTAAAACCTTTCAAGGAATTGTATATGAACACCGATACAAGTAACGATCACATTCTCTCTTCCGATAACACTCACTACTTGCATCATGATTTTTTTGAACCAAGCAATAAAGACATTACTATAAAAGCGACTTTACTGATTGTGCATGGTATGGCAGAACATAGCGGTCGCTATGCAGATTTTGCTCAATTTTTGGCAAATAATGGCATCGCTGTGGCAACGTATGATCAGCTTGGTCACGGTCAGACTGTTAAAACCGAAGTAGACTTTGGGTTTTTTGGTGAGGAACATCCAGTACAGTCTCTCTTAAAAGACGTCATTGTCATGGCAGATAACGTAAAAGCACGCCATCCTAATGTTCCTCATTTTGTCATGGGTCATTCCATGGGTTCTTTTATTGTACGCAACGTACTCAAGCATCATGCGCACAATTTCACAGGAGCCATTCTAATGGGCACAACCAATGCCAATCCATTGACTAAAGTGCTACTTCCCATCAATAAAATACTGGCGACCGTAGCGTCCAGACAGCCAAATACCATGCTCGCTAAGGCTATGAATAAGGTACTCAACAGTAGACTTAAAAATCGCACCTCTACGTCACAATTTGCTTGGTTGAGCGAAAACGCTGCAAATATTACTGCTTTTGAAGCCGATCCAATGACAGGCTTCGAATTTACCAACAATGGCTTTATGACATTATTTGCTTTAATGGAAGCGAGTTTGCATAAAAACTGGGCGACAACGATACCCAAAAACTTCCCGATGCTCTTTATCAGCGGTAAAGAAGATCCCGTTGGTAATATGGGTAAAAGTATTCGTAAGATGGTCACGCGTCTCAATAAGCAAAACTTTAACAATGTAGATATTCAACTCTACCCAAACATGCGCCATGAGCCACTGCATGAAAAAGACAATCAAACCGTCTATCAAGATATCTTAGTGTGGATAAAGAGTCATCTTTCAGATAATTAAGATCAGCATCACGGTTTGCGTGTAACTTGTTTGCTAAAAGTCGCCAAATTAGCGACAATATGGCAAGCAAGTCTTTCGTACCTGTCAGACCAGCCATTTAACTATAATATTGAGCACTCTCTCCCTTTCATTTACTTTAGGAATTTTTATGTCATTACAACAAACAATCGAACAAGCCTTTGAAAATCGCAATGAATACAGCCCAAGCAATATGCCACAAGACGTGCGTGACACCATCGAACAAGTGCTTGAGCAATTAGATAATGGCAGTCTGCGCGTTGCAGAAAAAAAGGATGGCGAATGGGTCGTGAACCAATGGGCAAAAAAAGCTGTTCTACTTTCTTTCCGCCTAAACGACAACTACGTCATGTCAGCGGGCGAGCACATACAGTTTTATGACAAAGTACCGACCAAGTTTGCCAACTGGACCGAAGCGCAATTCAAAGAAGCTGGCGTACGCGTTGTACCGCCAGCCGTAGCACGTAAAGGCTCATACATCGCAGCAGGTGCGGTATTGATGCCATCGTATGTCAATATCGGCGCTTATGTTGATCAAGGTGCGATGGTTGATACGTGGGCGACGGTTGGCTCATGTGCTCAAATCGGCAAAAACGTGCATCTGTCAGGTGGCGTGGGTATCGGCGGTGTGTTAGAGCCATTACAGGCGAATCCTACTATTATTGAAGACAACTGCTTCATCGGTGCACGCTCTGAAATCGTTGAAGGCGTGATTGTAGAAGAAGGCGCTGTCATCTCTATGGGCGTCTACATCGGTCAATCAACCAAAATTTATGACCGCGAAACGGGCGAGATTCATCGTGGCCGTGTACCAGCAGGTTCAGTCGTCGTCCCAGGCAGCTTACCGTCAGAAGACGGCACACACAGCTTGTATGCTGCTATTATTGTTAAAAAAGTTGATGCGCAAACCCGTGCAAAAACATCTGTAAATGAGCTATTACGTTTGGCCTAAATACTTGGTAAAAAAAATTATTCTTGTTCCAAAAAAAAGATGCTGGAGAAGACTCCCGCATCTTTTTTGCAGCTTAATATCAGGGGTTACGTTATAATCCGCTTTTTATTGTGGCTTTATACAAACGTAAGATCAACTCCACTATAAACTGTCTTTTTTATTACGATTGATACCTGCTTAATCGCTTTATCAACACTTAACTGTATTTGAAAATATTATGAGCGAGTCACTATTACGCACCGCCGCTATTCCTGTTACTGATCCAGAAGCGGGTCTACGTTTGACAGAAATTTTTTACTCATTACAAGGTGAAGCACTGACGTCGGGCTTACCGACGATATTTGTGCGTCTCACTGGCTGTCCGCTACGCTGCGTTTATTGTGATACCGAGTACGCTTTTACGGGCGGTGAACGTCAATCATTAGAAACTATTATCACAACGATCAAAAGTTATCCTTGCCTGCGTATTTGCCTCACTGGTGGCGAGCCGTTAGCCCAACCAAATGCGATTGAATTGATGAAACGTTTGCTGAGCGATGGCTATGAAATCTCGCTTGAAACGGCAGGCGCACTCACGGTAGCCAATGTACCATCAGCAGTCAGCAAAGTGATGGATCTCAAAACCCCAAGTTCAGGTGAAGTCGATAAAAACCTGTGGTCAAACCTCGACTATCTGACTCAGCATGACCAAATTAAATTCGTCATTATGAACCGTGAGGATTACGACTGGGCAAAAGCCAAACTGTCTGAGCATCAATTAGACAAACGGGTCGGCACGGTTTGGTTTTCTCCGATGTTCAACGTCGCTGATGATGTCGATGAAGCGGCTAATAGAGAGATGAGCAGCTCCGATGTGCCCGTATTGGCGCGTGAACTGGCAGAATGGATATTAAAAGATGCCCTGCCCGTGCGCTTCCAGTTACAACTGCACAAAATTATTTGGGCGGATGCCAAAGGCAAATAAACGACTGAAATGCTGCATGAACTATCTGAATAAATAGCGAGCCAAGGATAAAGCATGATCAAACTCATTTTATTGGGCCTATTGGCAGGTGCGTTTTTTAGCTCAACGTTTGTGCTAAACGAGGTGATGAGTGCCGCTGGTGGACATTGGTTTTGGTCAGCCAGCCTACGCTATGCTTTTATGTGGCTGATTCTGACGGCTATCATTGTTATGCAACATGGCTTTGGGCGTATAAAATCGCTGACGGCTATCTTTTGTCAACATTGGGGCTTTTGGTGTGTGACCGGTAGTATTGGTTTCGGTGTATTTTATACAGGCATCTGCTACGCTGCCGATCATGTTGCAGGTTGGGTAGTTGCCGCTACCTTTATGTTTACCGTGGTCACAAGCCTGCTCGTATTAGTAGCGTTTGGACAGCGCTTTGACAAAAAATTCATCGTATATGCGCTCTTGGTTTTCATTGGCGTGGTAATGGTGAATGTTAGCGAAGGTTTGCACGCCTCTGCCATAGCCGATGTCAATGCCGTTCCCCTGGCTGATATGCTGCTCTATGGGGCACTGCCTGCACTCATTGCCGCTTTTAGTTATCCAATTGGCAATCAGCTGGTTTGGCAAGCCTCTTATAACGCCAAGCAGCACAAAA
This sequence comes from Psychrobacter vallis, assembly GCF_904846715.1. Lineage (GTDB taxonomy): Bacteria > Pseudomonadota > Gammaproteobacteria > Pseudomonadales > Moraxellaceae > Psychrobacter > Psychrobacter vallis. The sequence continues at coordinate 35,084 of NZ_CAJHBU010000011.1, read as the reverse complement.
TTAAACAACATGATAGTTCGCAAAAATCGCAACCCATGCGCGCTGAGACGGCACTATTAGCCACTGCTCATGATGCAATTGATAGTGCCATCACTACCCGTGACACTGCTAATATCTCTGCAATGCAAACCTTAATCGGGCGTATTCCTGTTATCGAGACAGACCTATTACACAATGCGTTTAACAAAGTATGGCTAATGACGCTTGGTAGTTTGCCATTTTGGCTGCTGTTAGGTCTCATTGTGCGTCCTGATATGCCTGACACTTCACAGCTATTTAACACCTTACTTGTCGCTTTATTGGCTGGTGTGGCGGCAACCAGCCTCTTTTTGTATGCCCGCGAAAAAGCAGAAACGTCAAGTGAAGTGGCTGGGGTTGATGCGACGCAAGCCAGTGAGGTGATATTTGCCTTGATTGGCGGCATGATATTGCTCAATAACGCCCTACCTTCTGCCATGGGCTTGATGGGTATCGGACTGATTATCATCGGGCTGATATTATTTGCCAAAGATGGATGAGACCAGAATATTACTATGATGACTAATTTTATTTTTCCCGATATTCTGCTGTATTTGCTTGATATGGTTGGCATAATTGCTTGCGCTATCGCAGGCACCTTGCTCGCCCAGCATAAAGGTTTTGATATTGCTGGCTGCATCTTAGTTTCAATGGTCAATGCCATTGGCGGTGGTACGCTACGTGATATGGCGTTAGACCGTCATCCATTATTTTGGATGACTGACCTCAATTATGTAATCGTCATTACAGTGACGTCTCTTATTTTACAAATATTTTTTCACCTATATCATAAGATTGATAATGCGCTTAAGTTATTTGATGCGATCGGCTTGGCAGCCTTTAGTGTTATTGGTTTTAAGATAGCATTGACCCAAGATGTGTCGCCTGTAATCGCCATTATGATGGGCGTTTGGACAGCCATTATTGGTGGTATGTTGCGTGATATTATTTGTAATGAAATACCTCTGGTACTCCAACGCGAGATTTATATATCTGCCAGTATTGCCGGATCTGTCACGTATTTAGTTCTACAGCACTTTGGTGTCAACGCTGGTATTAATGAGTTCATTATGTTGTTTGTTATCTTTGCTATACGTATGCTGGCGCTTAAGTTTGATTGGCACTTGCCTTCTATTCGCCTCGTTGCGTAAATCGAGTTGACGACCATTTTAGAGTTAGTTTAGACTTAGCACGCTCCATATCGATTGACAATAATTCACAGTTAGTGAGACTTGCGTATGTTGGCTATCGCCTTGGACCCTACGGTATTGATTACCACTTTTAACCCGCGCTCTTTGATATATTTGCTGGATATGATCGGTATTATCGCTTGTAGTATTTCGGGTACGATACTGGCCAAGCATAAGAACTTCGACGTGTTTGGCTGCTTGCTGGTATCCATCGTGACAGCTATCGGCGGCGGCACAGTCCGTGATGTCATTTTGGATCGTCATCCCTTGTTTTGGATGGTGGACATGAGTTATCTGACCGTCATCACCATCTCTTCGCTGGTCATGCAGATATTTTTTCATCCCAACTCTAGACGAGTCGATAGATTCCTAAAACTCTCAGATACGATTGGGCTGTCCGCTTTTACATTAATTGGTATCAAAGTCGCTGATAGCATGGGCGCAAATGTACCCGTGGCATTGTTGCTAGGTGTTATCACCATCATAGTCGGTGGCATTATTCGCGATATGATTTGCAATGAGATTCCGCTGGTGCTACAGCAAGAGATTTATATCAGCGCGGCATTGACGGGCGGTATTCTCTACTTTGCGCTAAGAAACTTGGGCGTGACAGACTGGGTAGTTGATATCGCTACTATGAGTACGATTTTTACCTTACGCATGTTAGCGATACGTTATGACTGGAAGTTTCCGACACTTGAGTGGAAGTATTAGAAGTACGAAAGGCATTTCATGTTCAAAATATTTAACATATCAACTGTTTTCTACTACCGCCAAATCCTTGACCATGAGCTGCAAACTTTGTTTACCATTCCACTCATTGATATCCAACTGAAATAATACATGCACTTGCTTGGCACGGTAATCCCAAGCGCTGCTATCAAAATTAAAATAAATCGCCTCAATTGGATACTGCACGTCAGGATAGCGCAGTGACAACTTGAGATGCTTGTCCTTTAATACCTTAAAGCTCAACACCTCAAATATGCCATCAAATATCGGCGGCGCGAAGCCATGACCCCAAATACTGGCCTCAGCCAAATGCTCAGCAAACCATAAGCTAAAATCACTCGCCTGCAAAGGCCCGTCCGTGAATTTTTGCTCGGCAAACACCGTATGATCTATCTGTGCCATGACGTCATCAAACGCTGCCTCAAATGCCTCAAAGTTATGACGCTTGAGCGTCAAACCTGCTGCCATCGCATGTCCACCAAAGTGGCTGATAAGGTTAGGATAACGCTCAGCAACTTGCTCAATCGCATCACGAATATGCACACCAGCAATCGAGCGGGCTGAGCCTTTGATAGCATCCTCATCGCCAGTTTTCTGTGTGTCCGCTGGGGCAAAAACAATGCTGGGCAAATAGTGACTTTCCTTCAAACGTCCCGCAACGATACCGATGACGCCTTGATGCCAATCGTCTTGATATAAAACAATACTGCGTTTATGGTCGTTATCAGTAGTTTTCTCAGACTGATTATGAATAATGATATCACTACTTTCACCAGCCCTAGTACTAGCATCATCAGCATTAGCATCAACCGCCAATGTCTGCACAATACTATCCGCTTGTGCGCGCATCTCGCCTTCTACCTGACGACGGGTACGATTGAGCTGTTCAAGTTCCTGCGCCAAACGCTGCGCGGTGCTCCAATCCTCTGTCAATAAACACTCAATACCGATACGCATATTGTCCATACGTCCAGCGGCATTAATACGTGGACCTAAGACAAAACCAAAATCCTGTGCGTGTAGTTGTTTAGGGTCACGACCTGCTTGCTCTAGTAAGGCTAAGACGCCCAAGCAACAGCGCCCTTGACGGATAGCAGCCAGTCCATGATGCACCAAAATACGATTGTTTTTATCGAGCACACCCACATCGGCAATCGTTCCAAGCGCTACCAAATCCATATACTGACTAACCTGTACCGTAGACTTGCCAGCCTCACGGCGCAATTTTGCCAAACGTCCAAGCACATAAAATGCCACGCCCACCCCGACCAGCGCTTTACTGGTAAAGTGGCAATCAAGTTGATTGGGATTGACCACTGCTTCCGCAGGTGGCGTCTCTTTAGTCGTGAGATGATGATCTGTGATAATAACGGTAATGCCGTCAGCCTGCGCTCGTGCTACACCTTCATGACTGGAAATACCATTATCTACCGTCACGATCATTTCTGGCTGATAGGTCTTGATCCCCAGCTCAACAATCTCTGGCGTCAGCCCGTAGCCATATTTGAAGCGATCCGGCACTAAAAAATCGACCACAGCACCCATCTTTGTGAGTGCACGCATCATCAGCGCTGTGCTGGTCGCGCCATCACAGTCAAAGTCACCAACGATCAAAATGCGCAGGCCGTCATCAATAGCCACATCAAGCAAACGTACCGCTTCTGCGACACCGTGCAATTGCTCAGCAGGTAATAGGCCGGACAACCCTATATCAAGCTCAGCAGGCTCAGTGATGCCGCGTGCCGCATATAAGCGAGCAAGCGTTAGTGATTGGGCAGCGAGAGGTTGCAACGCGGTCGGTAACTCGTCGATGCAAGTTTTTGTATAACGGGGGGTTAAATTTAGCATGGGCGTATTCTACTGGCTTTAGGAGAGGCTCACAATGACAATTTTTATTGCCTCAGTTTATTATTTGTGATTTTGCCCTCATATTTTAGATACAGCGGTTCAGAATATATTTCGCTGAATTTGATAAATAAAGTGTGAAGTCCACCATTAAATAACGTTATATTTACAAAAACGGTGCACAGTAAGCGTAATTTCCTGCATTTTGCTACAAAGCACTAATTGTATGCCGCTCATAAATCCATAAAATAGTAGCCATCTGAAATACTTGTTATCCAACTTAATCCATTTATGATTTATAAGGAATTTTTATGAAAACGACACCTCTTGCGGAAAAATTACCAAATACTATCGATCCAAATTTAGACCTTGAACAAGTTAAAAAAGAATGCCAAAAATTGGTAAAAAAGCGTGCCAGAGTATCTGCTGGTGTGGCTATCGTTCCTGTACCCTTTTTTGATGTGGCCGTTGATGCCGGTATGCTCACTCAGCTTGTCCCTGAAATTAGTGAGCGTTTTGGTTTGATTGAAGATCGCAAATCAGCAATCGACTTACAATCAAAAGAAATACATTGGAGTGCGGTTAAAGATCGTACTGTCGACTTTGCTGGCCTAATGGCAACACGTGGTCTTGTCAAAAAAACCATTCAAGGTTTTGGTGGTCGTATTGCCGCCAAACAAGTCACAAAATTTATCCCGTTGGGTGGTCAATTGGTGGCAGCGACCTTGGGTTACACGATCTTTAAGAAAATCGCGAACGATCATATCAATGAATGCTATAAATTGGCCAAAGACATTCAACAAAAACAACATGGCAAAAACGTCTAAAAACGGTCAAACAATCTTGTATACCTGTAGCCAGTTAAGACATTATGTTTTAACTGGTTTTTTTTGGTTCAAAATACGACTACCTTCATTAAAAATATGCAATAATCACCAGCCAATCAGGCTAGTAGCACTGCTGGTCATACCAACTCTTATATCTATCGTAATTAACAAACTTAAAGGATTAACCCATGAAAAAATACCTTGCTTCAACCGTCATGCTTGCGACCTTGGTTCTAGCTGGATGTACAACCACTGGTGGTGCCAATACCACAACAGGCAACGCTATCGGTACGGCAAATGAAATTGGTATGAATGTCTTTAAGTCGGCGATTGATAATCAGTGCCGTAGCCAAATTGAGAAACAGAGTGCTTGGCGCATTGCCAGCGTGGCGATGACGGAAACCCAACAAGAAGCGGTAAAAAGTAATGTTTGTGGCTGTGTCAGTGAGCAAGCACCGCAACAGGTGACGCTCGTTGAACTGGGTAATGCCGCCATAGATTCACAATATCGTACACAGCTGGTCGCCAAAGTGGTCGCAAAATCTTTACAAAGCTGTTATGCAAGTTTTACCAAATAAGCCATTAAATACATATTATTGAATGACTTATTGAGCGCTGATAGGCTAAAAATATAAGACCAAAAAAGGGGACAACATATATAGTGTCCCCTTTTTTTATTTCTGAGATTTTAATGTAGACAATATTATAGACCCGTCTACAATCTACTCATGATAAAGGCCTAGACGGTAACGATGGCGCAGAGGACAATGTTTTATTTCGACGAAAGTATTTCGAAGAGCTATCGATAATTTTACTGACTTCTTTGACCAAATCATCAATCACATCATCGTACACCCCATGATGTAATTCGGTTTCGAATGACGTGAATGGATGCTTACGTGGGGCGGAGCTCACTTCTGTCACACCTTGCTTAGTATAAAAGATATCGACCCGACCATCACTATTTAGCACACAATTTAATGAACCACCATCAAGCTCCATTTCTAACCGTTCAGGCATAAAGATATAATCGTCAACATCCATGAGCTTTTTTTCTACTTCTCGTTTAAAAAATGACTTGATATCAAACATAAAAAATCCTTTAACGTAAAATTTATAACATAAGTGAGCACGCCTGACTTTATGACCATCGCCTAGCATTTATCTATATGCCTAATAGGTCGTGCTTTATTAAATTATTCTACAAGATACGCTGACCATTTTTAAGACGGGATATGTAAAACTGCGTTTGAGGTTGGTAAAAATGAGAAGTGGTTTAGATTAAATGCGCTTTTAGCTCTAGCACTCTATCACGCGTTTTTGCTGCCTCTTCAAATTTTAAATCACGCGACATTTGCTGCATTTGTTTCTCAAGGCGCTTAATTTCTTTGGCCAGCAAATCGGGACTGCGCAATATATTGATATCCACATCCGGCAAATTACTCTTGATTGGGATCACTTGATTGTCATTGGCATTATGGTCATCACCTGTATCAATCTTATCAGTGATACTACGGCGCGCGCCTTTGGGCGTAATGTTATGCTCGATATTAAAGGCAACCTGCTTTTCACGGCGACGGTCTGTCTCATCTATCGCTTTTTGCATACTGTTGGTAATACGATCAGCATAAAGAATGGCCTTACCATTTAAGTGACGGGCAGCACGACCAATGGTCTGAATAAGCGCACGCTCAGAACGCAAAAAGCCTTCTTTATCTGCATCAAATATGGCGACCAGTGAGACCTCTGGCATATCGAGACCCTCACGCAATAGATTGATACCCACCAAGACATCATGGACGCCAGTACGCAGCTCATGAATAATCTGCATACGCTCTACCGTATCGATATCTGAATGCAAATAAGCGACTTTGACATCGTATTCTTTAAGATAACTGGTCAAGTCCTCTGACATACGTTTGGTCAAGGTCGTAATCAACACACGCTCATCTTTTTCGCGGCGCTTGGTAATCTCCGATAGCACGTCATCGACTTGCGTCAATACAGGACGTATCTCGATCTCAGGATCAATCAGACCCGTTGGACGCACAACTTGCTCAACCACTTGCTCGCTGTGTTCTAATTCGTACAACGCAGGCGTGGCACTCACATAAATCGTCTTTGGTTTGATGCGCTCCCATTCTTCAAACTTCATCGGGCGATTGTTCATCGCACTTGGCAGACGAAAACCATAATTGACCAAATTTTCTTTACGTGATCTATCGCCTTTGTACATCGCTCCAATCTGCGAAACGGTCACATGCGACTCATCAATAAACAGCAGCGCGTCTTCTGGAATATAATCAAACAAGGTCGGTGGAGCCTCCCCTGACGGACGACCAGAGAGGTGCTGTGAGTAGTTTTCGATACCATTACAGTAGCCAAGCTGCTGAATCATCTCTAGATCATACTGCGTACGCTCTTTAAGACGCTGTGCTTCAATCAGCTTGTTGTTGTCGCGAAAATACTCTAAACGTGGCTCTAACTCAGCGCGAATTGTATGGCTGGCAGCTTCTAGTTTGTTGCGCGGTGTCACATAATGCGATTTTGGATAAATGGTAATACGCGGTACGTTGCGCACCGTTTTGCCCGTTAAAGGGTCAAACCAAGTGATCTTCTCCACTTCATTGTCAAACAGATGCACACGTACTGCCAGTTGTTCAGACTCAGCAGGATAGATATCCAGCAGCTCACCACGCAGGCGATAAGTACCACGGCCAAAATCCAGCTCGTTACGTGTGTATTGCATTTCAACCAAACGCTTAATCGTCGCAGTACGATCGATTTTATCGCCCACGACGACATGCAACAGCATTTTTAGATAGCTTTCTGGATCACCCAAACCATAAATACACGATACTGAAGCCACGATAATCGCATCACGACGTTCTAACAGCGCACGCGTGGCTGATAAGCGCATTTGGTCAATATGGTCATTGATGGCACTGTCTTTTTCAATAAAAGTATCGCTGGCAGCCACATAAGCTTCCGGCTGATAGTAGTCATAATAACTGACAAAATACTCAACTGCATTATTAGGGAAAAATGATTTGAACTCGCCATATAGCTGCGCAGCAAGCGTCTTGTTGTGCGCCATAATAATCGTCGGGCGCTGAGTCTCGGAGATAACCTTAGCCATGGTATAAGTCTTACCAGAACCCGTGACGCCCAGTAACAGCTGTTCGTCCATACCAGAATTGATACCGTTTACAAGCTTTTTAATTGCTTGCGGCTGATCGCCTGCTGGCTCAAAGTCTGTCACCATCTCAAAGGCACGACTCGAAATTTGCGTCCCTGACGCATTGACACCACTAATTTCAGCTTCGCCTTGGAGCTGGGTGGCCAATTGATTTAACTGACGCGATGAACGTGGTTCAGGCATTCGCATAATGGCTTTCTTCTTATTGAGGTTTATTACAGTATGGGGTTCAAATTCGTAATTTTAAAGGATGATTGCTGGTTCTGTCTTATGATTATAGTCGACAGTGCAACTTAAAATCTACGCGTATAACCCCTCTATTTACCAACACATAATTGGTGAATAAATCTAAAGTGGTTATAAAAAACGCACACAGTATCCGTTAAATTTACAAAGCTTTTCATGATTAACAAACTCATTACACGACCACTCAATAAAGCCTAACGCTTTAGGGTTCCATCTTCCTTTTAAGCTGCTATCATCGATACTGAATTAACAAGCTGTAATTTAATAAGCACTTACCAAGCAAAATATTAATAACAATGCATATAAAAAATGTAGTGACAAAATAGTTATTAAAGACCATATTTAGTAAAAACAAAATAACGGAGTAAAATATGAGAGAACGTTACGCAAGTGGCATATCAGACGACACTGCCAAAAAAATGATCGAACTGTTAAACGCAAACTTGGCAAATGTTATTGATTTAACGCTAGACGGTAAGCAGTGCCATTGGAACTTACAAGGTAAGGGCTTCATTGGTGTACATCAGTTATTAGATGATACTGCAGATCGTATTCGTGAAGTATCAGACACCATTGCTGAACGTATTGTGATTTTGGGTGGCCAACCAAACGGGCTAGCAAGCCGTGTGGCAAAAGACTCTATTTTGGATGACTATCCAACTGATATTACTGAGGTCGATCAACACGTTCGTGAAATCACTGATCGCTATAAAAAAGTCGCTGAAACGCTACGTAAAGCAATTGATACTGCGGGTGACGCGGGTGATGAAGATACCGCTGATTTGTTGACAGAAGCCAGCCGTATCATTGATAAAGACGCTTGGTTCATCGGTGCCAATGCACCAAAGAAATAATACCTTTATGATTTAGTGTATTAAAATCTTAAAATTATAAACATCACGTATAACAAAAAGGCTACCTATATATAGGTAGCCTTTTTTATGATATAGAAATAAGCAAACGTATATTATTAATCAGATCTATGAATATAATGCTTAGGCTAAATATTCCTAAACCTCTAACCTTAGTTTCGTGATTTAGTGATCAGACAAAACAAGTATCTCTGCATTGGGTATTGATAGCGTCAAATCGCCTTAAGTTTGACACCACTACTCATACTTTCAGGTTTACTATTATTTTTTTACTCAGACTATTCTTCACCATTATTAGGCAGCTCTCCATCCATCTCTTCTATATCGCAGCTTGGACGATATGAGCTTTCCATACGCAAGTTCTTGCGCTCAAGCGCTGCATCAGCACGGCACTGCTGCATTTTATTTTTGATATTGAGAGGCGGTACAGGCGTTGGCTTGCCATTATCATCAATAGCAACCATCGTAAAATAGCAACTGTTGGTATGGCGCACGGTACGGGCACGCACGTCTTCAGCTTCGACGCGAATGCCTATCTCCATTGAGGTGTTTCCCACATAATTGACACTTGCCGCAAAGGTAACCAATTCACCAACATAGATAGGCTCACGGAACATCACTTGATCCACAGACAGTGTCACCACGTAGTTGCCACTATAGCGGCTGGCACACGCATAAGCGACCTGATCCAACATCTTCAACAAATCACCGCCATGCACGTTCCCGATGAAGTTCGCCATATCAGGCGTCATCAGTATCGACATATAAAGCTCGTTCTTTAGAGGCGCTTTTTTGGCGGTTGAACTGGTATTGTATTGCGGCATAACATTCCTTACGATTGTGTAAAACTCATATTCTGACTGTCATTTATACAGTCGAGTCAAAGCATTTGTAAATAATCTAGATTGTGTAAATGGACAACTTGATAATGACGCTAACCATTTAACTCAACCAATGAAAACGATAAGCGAGCCATGCGACAATGGCACTCACAGAACCCGTCAAAATCCCGCCCCAAGCAAAATCAACCAATGCTGTATCTAACGTAAAACCCTTGTACAGTGCCAAATTGGTAAAGTCATAAGTGCCATAAGCCATCAGTCCGATTAAGCCGCCGAGCAAGAAAATATGGCCAACCGATGCGCCCGCTTTGATTTGCGGATATAGAATCAATATACAGAGTGCCAAGACATAAAACATATAAAATACGCCAGCAGCCATCATATTTGGTTCATCAGCCAATAAATGGCCGATACGCGACTCATAAAAAGCCCCTTTCATGGTCGTTAGCCAAACGGCATCGACACCCAAAAATATGACCACAGCAGCAAGATAGATAAATACATAACCCATAACGAACTCCTTTTATTTAGATTGTTTCGATCACAGCTTATGAAGACATGGTGTGGTTTCCACACGTACAATCACCGTTATCATGCATCAAATCGTCAATCAAATGGCTGCTTTGCGCCTCTGGTAGACTGTCATTGGATGGCAAATCAGCGAAGTGCATCGTGTCAATATTATTTGGCTTCACAGCTGTCAATTGTACCACCCCAATCGTCCGCTCCAAAAAACCACCTTCACAGTAACAGAAGTAAAAATCCCATAAGCGAATAAAGGCATCATCATAACCCAGTGCTATTATCTCCTCGCGCTGTGCCATGAATGCAGCACGCCAATCTCGCAATGTATGGGCATAGTCAAAGCCATAATCATGCAATTGCTTGATGACCATATCCGTCTGCTCAGCAAACTGCGTATTTAGCTCTTGATTTGAGAGGAGACAACCGCCAGGGAAAATGTGCGTCTGGATAAAATCGACTGAATTTACGTATTCTTGATAATTTTGGTCATTAAAGGTAATCGCTTGCAGTACCATCAATCCTGTGGGTTTGAGCAAGCTATTACACTTAGCAAAGAAAGTCGGTAAATACTCGTGCCCTACCGCCTCAATCATCTCGATACTGACCAATTTGTCATAGTGGCCTGTCAGCTCACGATAGTCTTGCTTAAGTAGTGTGACTTTATCAGACAGTCCAGCCGCTTCGACTCGGCGCTGTGCCTCATCATACTGCGCATCAGATATGGTGGTGGTGGTCACATGGCAGCCATAATGCGTGGCAGCATAAATAGCAAAACCACCCCAACCAGTGCCGATTTCAATCACCTGATCCTCAGCAGTCAGTTGCAATCGCTGGCAAATAAGCGCCAATTTATGCTGCTGCGCCTCACTGAGCGACACATCTGGCGTACGATATACCGCCGATGAATACATCATCGTATCGTCCAAAAAACGCTGATACATGTCATTACCCAAGTCATAATGCGCCAATATATTGGACTTAGCGCCAGACTTATCATTACTACGGAGCTGGTGTTTTGCTTTCTCAAAGGCCTTACTCACGCCAGCAAAACGATTTTCTAGTTTGTTCAGAACCGCCAAGTTGCGCGCTGCCAACCGAATCAATCCAGTCAAATCATCTGTTTCCCACTCACCATTGATATAGCTGTCTGCTAGCGCAATAGAGCCACCAAGCAGCAATTGACGATAAACCGTACGATCATGGATGATCAACGTGACCTGCAATGAATGTCGACCAACTGCCGAGCTACTCTTGGTCTCGCTAGATTGGCTACCAAAACGACGGGTATAAGATGACTGCTCGTCAAACGCTTCGATAATAGTGAGGCTACCAAACTGAACATGTGTCAAAGCGCGAAATATGAGTTTTCTTGCCAAGTGATTGACACCCTTGCCCACGGGTTGCAGAATGGTGCTCTCATTGACCACCTTATTCATTCGTGCCGTCAACTTTTCTAATGTGGAGACTGGTGCTCGGTCGGTCGGTCTTGCTGACATCGTATATTTATCCTTGTCTAAGTGCTCTAAGTTTTCTAAGTTTTCTAAGTTTTCTAAGTTTAAGGGGGCAAAATTACGAAATTTTCTGAACTTTTAATCGTCAGAGCCTGTCTTTTTGAGTGCTTTTGGTTGCTGCTGGCTATCGGCTAGCTTTTCATCATAATTGATATAGGGCACTTTTTTGATCGCATAGAGCTTAAACGCATGCCAATAGATACGCGTTACAGAAGTCAAATTCATCAGCGGATTTTTCTGCAAGCTGTCACGAACAGATGCATCCGTCATCGGCACGCCAGTCATTTTTATGCCCGTTTTTAACACATCACCGCGCTCATCGCTAATATCAATCGCAATACGAACCTGCAAACATCTATCTGACTGCTCTTTCGCCTCTTTTTGCGACGTATTCTTCGGTGTGTTTTTGCTCGTATTTTTTATCGTAACCTGCCAACGATATAACTGGTCGATAGGATTGAAAGGTGATACATGAAAATTTTTGTCATGACAAAACTCAGTGTTCGTCCCATTGAGTAAAAACCCATAATAATGGCGTTTGTTCCATGGCGTATTGGAAACCTCAGCCAATAAATGAGTCGGCATCTGCTGTTTATCAAAACCGATATAAAAATTGACCGGACTAAAGTACATACCAGCATTACGGCAAACCAGCAATCCAAGCATATCACCTATTGGCGCGCTACCAGTACGGTCAGTAAATACTTGGTGTAAACGATGGTTAAGTGCTTGAAAGCTATTCAATCCGTCTTCTTTATTATTGAGGTTATTTACATTGTTATTTTTACTTAGGCTATTCAAACCCTGCAAATAATCATCAGGACAAAACTGCTGTAATGCCTTTCTCTTCGCTGAAAATAACTGTACTTTCCCTAAAATTTTATGTTTACCAGAAGTTGCCACGCTGACTTCAGGAAGTGTCTGTCCTGCCGCCAAGGCACTAATATTGACGCCCCAATAACGATATGGATAAACGAATTTGTGTACATTTGGCAACAGCCGACTGTGCCATGTTGTCCCATGGAATAATTGATGCGGTAAGAAGCTATTAGACGAATCTTCTTTGATAGGCATAGCACGCTCTTCGTTGGGGTTGATGTGTTTTTATGACAACATTACTTAGGGCGTGTTGAACATTCAACCATAGCACTGACAGAGACTATTTTTTAGGCGATTCGCAGGTAAAAATAGTGAGTATCGTTATTCTATACGGCTATTTTTAGCAATGAAACGGCAAAAAAGAGTCCTGTCCTTTCAGGCTGATGCTAAAACTGCCCCATACTGCGTTGCAAGTCTAGTTAAGGTATTAACATTATCGTCGACTTGTGCCTTGTCTGGAACAGTTTTAGCTATCAGCAGTACCTATTTGTGAATGTTCAACACGCCCTAAGCTCATGACAATATCACTTGTTTTTACGACGGCCAAATAAACCGAGCGTTTGCTTTGTGCTTGGCGCTGTTTGTAATTGCTCAACGTATTCAATAAGTTCCTGATTGGTGGTCGCAGTCGTCACTTGACGTTGATTCAATTTGCGCAGTTTGATGTCTGCTTTAATAGGTAAATCCTTGTAGCGAAATGGCGTATGAGCGCTATCAGCATCCGGCAGATGGATCGGATCAACGTCGTCTTTTATATCGATATCATGCCCTAATGATTGACACACACGTAAACCACTTCGCACCCCATCTTCATGGAAACCATTAAACCAATAAGCCCCGCAAAAATGCGTGTGCAAGCCGTTACCAGAAATACTTGGCCAGTTGCTCTGAGCGGCTATCATTGCTTGATCAAAAACAGGATGACTGTAGTCAATGCTCTTGATGACTTGCTGTTCATTGATATCTTGGTTGAGAGTGACTAGATAGTTATGTTTTTTGGTGAGTCTTTGCAAAATATTCATATGATACGTCAGCACTGGTTTTGTGGGACGCTGCGTCTCTTCAACCGTGTTTTGGGTGTGTGCTTTATCCAAAGGCTTGTCGTCTATCAGGTAGTTCCAGCTTGCCCATGCCAGTGGCTTTTTGGGTAATACACTGGTGTCGGTATGCAGGACGGCGGTATTTTTGGTAAAACGGAAATGACTCAGCACCTCAGTTTCCTCTGCACTGGCATCTTTTAGAATATGCAGCGCGGTGTCAGCATGACACGCAAAGATAACCTCATCAAACACGCGCTCTTCAGACCCGCCATTAGTGCTATTTTTATCCTGAATCGTTACTGTCACATTATCAAGCTTATCATTACGAATCACAGACTGCACGGGGCAATTTACTTGTATGTCACCGCCAGCTTTGACAAAGCGAGTCACCAATTTATTGACGTACTGTTTTGAGCCACCCTTGATCGTAAACCACTGCAGACGGTTGACCACATCAAGCAAACCATGGTTGTCAAAAAACTGTGCAAAAAACACCAAAGGAAAATCTTGCACGTCGCTCAAACTGGTCGACCAAATCGCAGAAACCATGGGCAGCAAATAGTTGTCTACAAACAAATTGCCATAGCGTTTCTCAGCGAGATAGCTACCGAGTGTTTGCTCGGTAAAGACGCTAACGTCTTGGCCTTGAGCTCGTGTGGCCTCATAGTCTTGACGCAGTTGCTTTATGTGCTTATTAAACTGTAAGACATCTTTGATAAACTGCCAAAACTTAGGATTGAGAACGTTTTTACGCTGTGAGAGTAAGGTATTTAGCGTATGACCGTTGTATTCAAAATGACGCGCCGTGTTCTTTACCGAAAAGCTCATATCAGTCGCTTGAAACGGTACTTTTAAGTCATAAAGCAAGCGGAAAAAGTTAGGATAGGTACGCTCATTAAAAACAATAAAACCCGTGTCTATCGCACTACTTTCTACTTTGCTATTTTTGGCTTTTTTGCCGTCTTGCAACGTCACATCAATAGTATTTACATGCCCGCCAATATAATCGTTGGCTTCAAACACGGTCACATCATGGTGCGCCACCAAGTAATGCGCACAAGTCAGTCCTGACACCCCCGAACCGATGATCGCAATACGCTTTTTAGTTTGAGTATCGTCAGAAATTTTTGCCTTGCTGGTGTTGTTTTTAGCTGGCGTTTGCTTGCTAGCACGCTGGCGGCGAATAAACGGCATAAAACGATTCCTTTCTATTTTCTTTGGTGGACTATTTTCTTTAGTAGACTATGTTTTTGATAACGATGATGGCTTATTTTTTATTAAGTTTTCCACTCACCTGCTGCCAAACCAAATCTGGCAACGTACCCAGCGCCTTTAACGGTAAGGTAAGTTTTTTGGGAAATTCAATCACATCGTGGCCGTTTTTTATACCATCGCGAATCGCTTGACTTGCCTGCTCTGGCGTTTGAATAAATGGCATTGGAAAATCGTTTTGTTTGGTCATTGGGGTTTCGACAAAACCAGGCACCACCAAGCTGACTGACACCTCATGCGAGGCCAAGCTAATCTGCAAGGTTTTCATCAGATAGTGAATAGCCGCCTTTGAGCTGCCATAGGCCTCAGCCCGCGCAAATGGCACGTAAGCAGAAGCTGAACCAATACCTACTAAACGGCCTTTTGAAGCGATGAGCTGTGGCAATACGGCTTCGATGGCATGTGATAATGTGCCCATGTTTACTGACATGACCTTCATAAATACCGCACTATCAAAGTTTGGCATGTCCAAATACTCACACATACCCGCGCCACAAATCGCCAAATCCACCGTTTCGATTTCGCTGAAAGCAGCAATGACCTTGTCGCGATCCATCAAGTCTAACTCAATGGTTGTTGCGCCTAACGACTTGAGTTCGGCCAAGGCTGCATCATCACGGCCGACAGCATATACATGATGGCCTTCTCGTAGATAATCTTTTGTTAATTGATAGCCAATACCAGAAGTTGCACCAGTAATGAGAATATGTAATTGCTTAGCAGAGTCTGTCATCGTAAATATCCTTTTCATCATTTTAGTCAAAATTTGTGGTAAAAAACGTGCCATTCATGCAAATTTTCAATGAGACATTGTTCTTTCTATGCGACTGATTGTTCTTTTTATACGCCTGATAGTATTCATTGGATTTTATTAAGGAATCATTCATTTTATTTATTAAATCTAAACAATAATAGCGTAAGGCCATCGATTTATTGTTGTGGTTTCGCAATTATTTATCGACTGAATCTATCCGATGGATTCGTCATTCTCTGTTACCACCTCTATAAGACAGCATAATAAGCGCGTGCTACAATGCAAAAAGAAAAATCACCGATACTTTCACCACTTCTCATTACCACATAAAAAAGGATCTCTTATGAGCGAGTTGCAACTGTCAGACCGTGTCAACAGCATTAAGCCCTCACCTACACTAGCGATTACCAATAAAGCCAAAGAGCTAAAAGCCGCGGGCAAAGACATTATCGGTCTAGGCGCAGGCGAACCTGACTTTGATACTCCAGAACATATCAAAACAGCGGCAATTGAAGCAATCAATAACGGCTTCACCAAGTATACCGCTGTCGATGGTACGCCAGAGCTCAAAAAAGCCATTATCGAGAAATTCAAGCGCGACAACGATATCAGCTATGAGCCAAATGAAATCTTGGTATCAGTCGGTGGTAAGCAATCGTTCTTTAACCTTGCCCAAGCTTTTATCAATCCAGGCGATGAAGTCATCATTCCAGCGCCGTATTGGGTCAGCTATCCTGATATGGTTATCATTGCTGAAGGCGTGCCAGTCATCGTCAAATGCCCTGCCGAGCAAGACTTCAAAATCACGCCTGAGCAGTTAGAAGCCGCCATCACTGACAAAACCAAAATGTTGGTATTGAATAGCCCTTCTAATCCGACTGGTATGATTTATACGCTAGATGAGTTAAAAGCCATCGCTGAAGTATTGAAAAAACACCCACAAGTCTATGTGGCCTCAGACGATATGTACGAGCATATCCGCTGGACGGGTGATAAGTTCTACAATATCCTAAACGCAGCGCCTGAACTTAAAGATCGTGCAATTATCTTGAACGGTGTCTCTAAAGCCTATGCGATGACAGGCTGGCGTATTGGCTATGCTGGTGGCCCCGCTAAATTGATCAGTGCAATGAAAAAAGTACAGTCACAATCTACTTCATGCCCAACCTCTATCAGTCAAGTTGCTGCAGAAGCTGCTATTAGTGGCGATCAGAGCGTATTAGAGCCAATGGTAGCGGCATTTGAGCAGCGTTGTGATCTCGTCGTCGATGGCCTAAATGCCATTAAAGGTATTACTTGTCTGCGTCCTGATGGCGCGTTTTATGTATACCCAGACATCAAGCCGCTGATCAAAGCCGCCGGCCTCTCGTCTTGTACTGAGTTTTCAGAATGGTTATTAGAAAAAGTGGGTGTTGCAGTGGTGCCAGGTGATGCCTTTGGTCTTGGCGGCTACATGCGTATCTCTTATGCCACCGATGAAGCCACGCTCAAAGATGCCTTATCGCGTATCGAAAAAGCGGTTGCTGATTTGGACGTTGCTGAATAATCGCTAACGAGCGATTGGTCTAAACCGTGTTTTAATAAAGAACCCCTGTTTTGATAAAAAAGACGCCTCATATCATTTATGGGGCGTTTTTTTGCGAATATTGAGTCATGTTTTGGCAAAAACCTGCTATCTCATCACTAAAACGACAAATTTTGCACATTATGCAAAAAAACGCTTGACGTATTTTTTATCTTTGCTAGAATACGCCCCACTTAGCAAGAACTCGTTAGAGGCTGCTAAGGCTCGTTGTAAGAGATTAGATACTTACAGCTTATTCTCCAATAGCTCAGTTGGTAGAGCAACGGACTGTTAATCCGTGTGTCCCTGGTTCGAGCCCAGGTTGGAGAGCCACATTTTAGTTGTAAATTTTTTGAGTCATCTTAGATTCAATTATGGCATTTGCCAAGACCCTCATCACTTTGATGGGGGTTTTTTTATGGCTAAAATAAATGATAGATTAGGGCAAAAATATAGAAATATGGGCTTGTTCTTTATTTTCTTGAATCACATGATCGTATGCTGAGAGTTGATTGTCAGAAAAGCGATTGGTGACCTGCCACATGGTTGCAAATATCGCCGTCAGTAGCCCTAAGATTACCACGAGGATAATCCACAGCGGCGTTTCACTCGTAAGCGTGTGTTTGATTTGATCGGGAATCGCCCAAAATGGCGAAAATTCGTTTTTATTGCCACGTAGATGCTCAATCTCATCACCCAAGCGCGCGATCAGATAGCGAATTTTTTCAGGTGCTTCCAAGCGATACTTTCCTTGAAAACCAAGCAGCATGGCATAATGATAAACCTCTAGAGCCGGTAGACGCTTCTCACCTTGCTCACGTAAACCATCTAAACGCTCAAAAAACTCGTTTCCAGCGACTTGTGAGCCAAACAAATCCAGCTGCAAAGGGTTTAGCTCCCATGCATCTTTTAGCGTTTGGAACATCGGCTCTTGCGACGTCATGATGGTCTCATCAATCAATGCGCAGTAAGCGTACTTGGCTTCATGAATATCTTCTGACAAAAATCCTTTTTTGCGAGCATTGATCTCAAACTTATCTAAAAAGTCATATATTTTTTGCCGAAAATTGCGCGGCTCAGTACTGAAATAGTGATTACGTAGTAAAAATACCAAATAAAAACCGTCGTACATAATATCAACCAGCGACTGGCTGCTGATACGTTTATCAAGACCGTTTGCTGAGACCTTAGAGGCTACCTCACCTGAATCTAATAATGAGGGCGCAGAACCCATTGAGTTATTCCCTGACATGATTGTTCCTAATGCGAATTTTTTAAATATGACCACATATAGTCGATACTAGGGCGTGTTTGATAATTCAGCCATGGCACTGACAGAGACTATTTTTTAGGCGATTCGAAGGTAAAAATAGTAAGTATAGTTATTCTATACGGCTATTTTTAGCAATGAAGCGGCAAAAAAGAGTCCTGTCCCCTGCTTTTTGTCATTGGGGCTGATGCTAACACTGCCCCATACGGTGTTGCAAGTCTCGCTAAGGTATTAACATTATCGTCGACTTGCGCCTTGTCTGGAACCGTTTTAGCGATCAGCAGTGCCTATTTGTGAATATCAAACACGCCCTAAATAAGATACATACATAACATGATGACGCGAGACTGCTATAAATCTTTCTACTTTGAAGTTTCAAAAACTACTGGACGATAGCCATCAACTCAATTTTTAAGTCATCAAAGCCATTCGGCACATAAATGCAGATAGATTCAGACTTTATCATCTCGTCATACAGCTCACCCACAGGCTCGATGGTGAAGTAGCTAAATCCGGGTCTCACAGGAATGGCACTAGGCACTTGCGTCACATGCGAAACGGGTGAGCCTGGAAGCGCTGATAATACACGTTTCTCTACTGAGTCAGGGGTTGCAATCTTAAAGCGTCGCGGTACGATATCGATGAGCTCATGCATCGGTAACGAAGAGCTGACTGACAGATACAGCTGTGAGCCACGAGTAATCTTGTCACTACTCAGATCGCCCATATAGTAAGAGGGTTTGTTTTGACGTAACGGAATTGAGATAAAATTGCTGGCAATCACGGTGTTAAGCAGCTCACGAATAATGAGAATGATACTAATAAATGACTCATTCGCATTGTCATGATGATAAGCAGGCAGATCACCCACTTTATACAATGAGCTAAAAGTGGCTAACTGACTGGCTACATTTAATAGCGCCTCATAAAGACGTTCAGGATGTAACTTCGCATTGTTGTACAAATGGCTTAACTGAGCGTATGCGGTGTTCAGTGTATGCAATAGCCAAAAAGAGGCAATATCTGACGAGCGAAACTCTAGTAAATCATTGTTAGACTGACGATGATGGTCGTACAAAGAGGTGGACTTGGTATTAATCATGGTCATCAAACGATAGACCTGAGTGACGAGCGCGGGGTTGCTCATAATATGGACGCTTGGAACAATGTAATCCTCGTCTACTTGGTAAATGCCTTGCGTGGTACGCACCAGCTTGGCAACCAATAAAGACACGGTATCTTTACTAGGTGCTTGCGCAGAATGGCTGAGCTGCAAGCTTGGTGACAGTTTAATGACATCAATAACGGCTTCAGCCGCTTGACTATATAAATCTTGTGCTTGTACGGCGGCTCTTACATAACGTGCTGGATTGTCACTATGGTCTGTCTGTATATTGCAGCCACCACTGTGCACTATCTCTAAGCTCAAAAATACAAAAATTTCATCACTATTGTCTCGCGTATCTAGCGTAATGGCTTTTGGTAAGGCATCTGTACGAGGCGCTTGATACAATGTGCCATCTGGCAATACCGCATAAATGCTCTGAAAACTTAATATATGACTTTCTAAAAGTTGTTGATCGATCTGAACATCAGATACTCCATACGCATAGGGATGCATCAGCGTCATACTTAGCGCCCGCTGCGAGTTATGATAACTGTCTTGAATCTGAAAATGCTGAGGTCGCAAAAACAACCCTTCTCCCCATAGTACTTTATGTTTACTCAAGACAATCTCCTACGAACAGCTCACTAATGGCTGCTGATAATATTTAAGTTTGGTGGTAAATGTAGGCGCTCGCTCTGGGTCGATACCGCTTATAATACTGACATCACATGCGCCAATATTCAGTACAAGTGGCCCATCAAAATTGAGACTATCAAGTGGAATAAGCAGCTGTGAGCGTTTTTTGGTATATCTTAATCCCACTTTAATGGCAATAAAACGTGTATCTTGTGGAATAGATAACGTCACACTGGTCTCACGATTGGGAATAACACTGACTTCTTTAGCCGCCAGTGTTTCAAGGTCAGTGAACTGATTTTCTTCTTCCAAAAATGCAATATATGCGGTGCTCGCTGTCCCTTGCGCGGTACGTCCAGCATTGGCGTTGGCCATAGGCTTAATATTTAGTGTCACTCGCTGCCGCTTTAATTGCTCTTGCAATGCCTGCTGCTCTGCATTCATCATCTCCAGCTGCTGTTGCTGCTGCTCTAATTGAGTTTTAAGATTTTGCAAATCGTCATGACTATTTTTACCATTGTCGATGACATTTTTTATGGTATCAGCAATGGTAGACTCGCCTGCCAGTGTCGAGACGTTACTATTTGCTTGGTTCAATTTTTCCGTGCTGCACCCTATTAGTGCACCGCTGAGTAAACAGCTAGTGACCATTAAGCCTATCGGCAATGTCATACATCTGTCCATAATTCTAACTTATCCTAAAAGATTATAATCATTATTGACTGGTCAAAATTTCTGCCATTTCTGGACGGCCGAGCACCCCTTTTTTGCGTAGCTCCACATGCCCAAGATCCATCATACGCCAATCACCACCCCACACAAGTCCAGCAGATTTGGCTACTTTACCATATAATTTATAGCCTCGCATCGCCCAAGGATCCTTTTCAGTTATGACAATTTTGCCATTTCTGATAAAAGCACTATCAGCTGCCAAACCAAACTGATGATAACTCTTGTATGATCCAGCTTTGGTTACATGTGTTCCTTTTTTCAGCAATCTTGCCTGCCTTGCAGGACTACGGTAGCCTTCTAGAAGCACCATGTCATAACCATATTGATCACTCATTACTTTGTATATGACCAACAACCGTTGAACAAAATCCGAATTCATTTTTTGCCAGTTACGGTCTGCATTTTTAATATTGATGTGACCATTATGTAGATGCGAAGCCAGCATATCGCCTGAATAGCCAGCAGTGTGATCTTGCGCATTTAAATCCGACAAATCAGGCTCAGGTAGCATCAGGATTCTGTCATCTTGAGGTACAGTCGTTTGAGTATCTGGCCAATAGCCATCTTCTATTTTGCCCGCTTGATAGCTGGCAATCTCAGCATCAAGTTCAGCGAAAATCTCTGCTGGTGGCTGTGGTGGTGGCCGCAGGTGTTCTCCTATCAGTAATTGGCTGATTTGGGTATTTGCAGTACTGACGACCGCATCTTGAGCATGATGAACCTCAAGAGAGTTATTGGTAATCAAGGCATAGCAAAGCCCAGCCGTACCCATGACAATCAATAGCGATAATGCTGATATGACTGGAATGCGAGAAACATCCAAACGTGATATCAGTTTTCTACATTTTTTCATACAAGCGCAAAGCAACTTTGCGGGCGCTACTGTGAATGGACGACTGATATTAAAGCCAAATAACCGCTGATAGCTGATCGCTGCTTTATCAAACAGTCGCCCATATAATTGTCTATCAAAAAGCATGACAATGATGATGATAGCAACAAGCGTAAAGACAGAAACAGTCACGTAAAGCATAAGTAAAAGGGCTGACAATTAAGACGACGACGTAAATAAAACGAACAGGCGTTTATCATTGATATTTTGCAAGTATTATATAGACAAATCTTCTCTATTTAAAATAAAGCTTACTTAATTTCACTAATTTATTATATATTCTTCAGCTATATCCTTAATAAGTAGGCTTTTTTTCTTTAATATCGTCAATTCTTATCTAAAAACCTCAATATTCCTTGCTATATATAGTGATTATCTAATGGTATAAAACCTTTAGGTTATGACCGCCATTCATAACCTAATGAAACATTAGTAAAATAAAGTCCTTAAATATACTAGAAAGAATCATGCGAATACCATAAAATACTGTCTAATGATAATGGTCGTATTAAAAATATAGTAATAAAACCAAACAAATAAGAGGTTTTTATAAGTGGGCGCAAAAAAAATACTGTCATATGGCCGCTTTGTTTTGATGATACTTTTAGTGTTGTATCTCATATTGGTTTGGATGTACTTCAAAGACAATACACCACAGCTTACTGCATCTAGCCTACTACTGTGGTTTGTGACGATTCCCTTGCTATTACTTGGTTCCATCATGATCCTTTTATGGTGGCAAAAAAGATCAGACAATCAAGACGTAAATACATCAGATATTGGCGGTGAAAAATTTGGTGAGCAAGAAACTATCAAGCAGCCAGTGACGCACAAGTTATTTATATATAGCCGTGTTTGTTTACCTGAGGGAAACTGCTGGTCCGAGGTGATTGATAATGATGAGGACTTAACAGTATTGAGTGACGATTTGGTGGACATGGATGGATTACCGATATTAATAAAACCGATTGACAATTTACCTGATGCCGCCTCTTTACCGTATGAATATATGATTGATGCGGATACAACTGATTCAGATCTTAATGACAACTCCCCCAATAGTACAACCTTGCGTTTGTACTCATTGATCCACGAGCTGCTTAGTTTGAGCGATGATGTATGTTCCACCCTCGCCGAACATTTCGATCAGTATTATAAACAAGACGATACTCAGCCCAACTCAGCTCTACACATTCATCCTGAATGGCAGCAACATTATTTGGTTAGCGCAAATGAAGAAAGCAGCCGCATGTCTGTTTGTTCTCACGCCTCACTGTCCGCACTACCCGTCTACCTATGTATACCAGCCAGCGCTGATTCGTCAGTACTTATCACGCTGGTAAAAGCGCAATTGGCCAACTATGGTATTCCGGAATCTCTACTCTCCATTACGCCTATTGTGAGCAGTGGTACCGACATAGCAGACGATACAGAGACTGATGATACGTCTGAATTCATCCATGAACAATTGATACCATTGTCTCAATCACCTGTCCCTGAGCTGTGTTTAATACTCATTGCAGACTCACAAATCAAGCATGAATGGTTAGATGCTCACTTGTACTCAAGCAATGGTTCTAACATCATTCCTACCGAAGCTGGCGTGCTGCTGGTATTTTTTAATCAAGCGGCTCAAGATGTGCTCGACATCGATACCAGCTCGCGTATTTTATTGACTGAAATTGGCACGCCTAGTAATAAAGACAATACGAGTAAGAACAATGGACATGATCATCACGCCAGCCATGACCTTGATACAAATACTGGCACACCTCTCTATTCTAATCCTCATGAGCACCTCCGTAACAGACATCACTATCTTGAGCATTTAACCGCTATTCAGAATCTACTAATGGATAATAATCTGTCATTGTCACCCATAAATGCAGACGAGCAGACAATTACGACACAAGCCACCAAGGCTATTCCCAAAACTAATGTCGCTCTATCAGATAGAACGATTACAGCTATATCGGACATTAATCCACTAAATCAGCTTTATGATGTATCAGTGTATTTACGTTTTCTTGAAGCATTTATAGTAAAAGGTGCGCTGGTAAATGAACATCATTTAGGGCATTATATGCCCTTGAACCAGTGGCTAAAACCATTTATCAGCTTATCACTATTCGTTAATTCAGCTGAAAATAGCAAACAAGAGTCAGAATTAATATTTTTAG
Organism: Psychrobacter vallis; assembly: GCF_904846715.1. Classification (GTDB taxonomy): domain Bacteria; phylum Pseudomonadota; class Gammaproteobacteria; order Pseudomonadales; family Moraxellaceae; genus Psychrobacter; species Psychrobacter vallis. The sequence continues at coordinate 10,950 of NZ_CAJHBU010000011.1, read as the reverse complement.
TTACCCAACATAAGCGTTGTTCCATACTTTGGTTAGCTGATTCACCTAAGACATCTGACTGATCGCTTTTGATAACACGTTGTCGTTGCAAATACTCATTTTATTATCTTAAAATCACACTAGGTAGCACGCATGTTTTCAAGGTTTTTTCATCTTATCTACAATCCAAGAGTGTTGGTAGTTTTGGGTATCCTAGTCGCTCTAGTCTTGTTGTATGACTATGTGACGATTAAAACCTTTTTCACTATTATCGGTATCCTTATAATAGGTGCAATGCTCAGCGCGCTTGCCTACTACCTGTGGAAAAAACGTAAAGCCGCCTCAGACGAGCTGGCCAATCTAGTCGAAGATAATGGTAATGAAAGCCACAATAAAGACACGCCTGTAGCAAAAGATGAAAATGCTCAAGAGGTACAAGCACTACGTCAGCAAATGCAAGATGCCATCAAAACCATACGTAAATCCAAAATTGGTGACCAAACGGGTAAAGCAGCACTATATGAGCTGCCGTGGTATATGGTTATTGGTAATCCTGCGGCGGGGAAAAGCTCGGCAGTGCTACACTCAGGCCTAAAATTTCCCTTTATGGAAAAAACCAATAAACTATCGGTAAAAGGAGTTGGCGGTACGCGTAACTGCGATTGGTTTTTTTCAACCGAAGGAATCTTACTCGATACCGCAGGACGTTATTCTGTTTATGAAGAAGATCGCTCAGAGTGGCTGTCCTTTTTAAACCTGCTCAAAAAGAATCGACCTAAAGCGCCAATTAATGGCATTATCATTGCTGTAAGCATCGCCGAACTCACCAAAAATGATCCAAGCTACGCCTTGGATTTGGCCAAAAACCTACGCAGTCGAGTCCAAGACTTAACCGAACAGTTAGAGGTCTATGCGCCCGTTTACGTGGTCTTTACCAAGATGGATTTGGTCTCAGGCTTCCGTGACTTTTTTCATGACTATGAACCAGAAGAGCGTAATCAAGTATGGGGCGCAACCATTCCCTATCCCGAAGATCCTGAAAACATCAATATTACCGATGTGTTTGAAGAGCATTTCGGCATATTGGTCAATGGCCTAAAAGACTTGAGCACGACTAAGTTATCTTTGCGTCATCAGCGTACTGTATCTCCGAGTCTCATGACGTTTCCTATGGAATTTCAATCGCTACGTCCAATGATACGGACGCTCATGCATGCCTTGTTTGAAGACAATCCTTTTCAGTTTAAACCCATACTGCGTGGGTTTTACTTTACAAGCGCCTTGCAAGATGGGCAAGTTAACAGCCAAATGACCCTGCAAATGGTGCAAAACTACGATTTACACTCGCCAGCTATACCGCTTAATGCACAGCAAGAAACCGCAGACAAGCCCTACTTTTTGCAAGACCTATTTTCAAAAGTTATTTTAAAAGACAAGCATTTGGTTAAGCAGCACAAAAATCGCAACAAACGCAGTCATCGCGCGCTTGCCACTCTAGCCGCTGTCGTTACTTTGTGCACGGCTGTTGGTCTGTGGACATGGTCATATGCCAATAATAAACAACTGACAGAACGCGTAGTGGCTGATTTACAACAAGTTGCCCAGCTGCAAAAGAACGCCAATGGTAATCTACAATCTCAACTTGAGTCACTCAGTATCTTACAAAGCCGAATAGAACAACTAGAAGGCTATGAAGAAGACAAACCACTGGCTTTAAGCTTTGGCCTCTATCAAGGCGATACCCTCAAGCAAAAACTGCTGGCAGAATACTACAATGGTATCAACATCATCGTCTTAGCGCCTACGACACAAAACATAGAGAAGTTTTTGACAGAGGTCAATACAAACGCCGATCAGTTAGAAGTACGCACAGACGAGTCAAAAGTTGACGAGGCGTCTGAGGCTGCCATTATTGACACCTATATTCAGTCCGACCCTACCGACGTTGAAGACGCTTATAATGCGCTCAAAGCGTATTTGATGCTTGGCAATCATGACAATTTAGAGACCAGTCATTTAAGCGATCAGATGACACGGTTTTGGCGTAACTGGCTTGAAGCCAATCGTGCGGATATGCCGCGTGATAAAATGATTCGCCAAGCTGAGCGCATTTTGAGCTTCACACTGGCTCATGTCGATGATCCCACTTTTCCACTTATCCAAAATGACTTAGGGCTGATAGACAAAACCCGTAGCAATCTGTCTAAAGTCAGCAAAGGCCAACCTGCGCGTGAGCGTGTTTACTCTGAAATTAAAATGCGCTCCTCTGCCCGCTTTCCCTCAGTCACGGTGGCTCAGATCACTCAAGACACTGCTAATGAAGCACTACTTGGCAGTTATGTCATCTCAGGTACTTTTACCAAACAAGCATGGGAGTCTTTTGTCAGCGATGAGATTGACAAAGCTGCCACTTCAAGAGTAGTAGCAGATGATTGGGTACTGGCAACCAGTAGCCAAGACGACCTAACTTTGACAGGCAGTCCTGAACAAATCAGGCAGTATCTGGTCAATCGTTATAAACAAGAATACATCAGCGAATGGCAACGGTTTTTATCACAAGTTTATGTTCGTGATAGCACAGGATTCGATGACCATGCTGTCTTATTAAACCAGCTATCGAACGCTACAGAGTCACCGTTAAAAACTCTATTCGAGACCGTTGATCGTCAAACCCAGTGGGACAATAAAGCCGCCATGCAAACTTCTACCAGTAATGGCGAGTCTCGGCGCTCATTTGTCAATTGGTTCAAACAAACCATACTTCGTCAAAGCCCAGCAGAACTGCGACAAGCAGAAGCGGCCATGAATAACGCCAGCAGCTCTAACCCTGCTGCGCCTGCAACGCCAGCACAATCAGGTGTGATAGCACAAGCGTTCGCTTCTATTCACACATTAGTGACACCAAGAGAGGACAACCAAAACCTATCCTTATTAGACAACTATTTAACAAGCTTGGGAGATATCAGAACTCGCTTTAATAATATTGCCCGTAGTGCTGACATCGGTCCTGATGCTTTATTATTTGCCTCACAAACGCTCAGCCCCGAAGGATCAGAATTAACCAAGTCTCTACAAATATTAGATGAACAAATACTCAGTCAAGCCAACTCTGACATAAAACAACTCGTGCGCCCGTTATTAAGTGAGCCGCTGACTCGCTCATTCAATATGCTTTTGACCCCAACGAAAGCGGAGATTAATAAAGTTTGGAAAGCACAAGTACGCAAACCTTTCCTCGATACTTTAGAGAAAAAATATCCGTTTACTGCCAATGCCAATTTAGAAGCGACACCAACAGAAATCGGCCAATTCTTTGGGGAAGATGGCTACGTGGCGCGATTCGTCAACGAGACACTGTCACCCTTTATCATTCGCCGCGGCGACCAAATCTCAAGCAAGATATGGAATGGCGCAGGTTTGGGTCTGAGTCCGCAGTTTGTCGCTGACTTTGGCCGATATTTTGTCAACTATACTGGCAGCAATAGTGCTGGCTCGGGTTCAACTGGTACTAATGGCGCTTCCAATAAAACGACCTTTCAGATTATGCCATTGCCAGTCAGTGGCTTGACCGAATATACGATTGTCGTCGATGGTCAGCAACTGCGCTATCGTATGGGCACGCAAGCATGGACAACGTTTGTGTGGCCCAATCCAAGCAGCCAACCGGGTGCGAGCATTAGAGCTAAAGATTATGATGGCAAAGACTTTATCGTTTTTGAAGAAGCGGGTAGCTTTGGCGTCGAACGTCTTATCAATAGCGCACGTCGTACTGAGCTTGGTGACGGTATCTTTGAGATGGCTTGGTCAGGTGATGGTATCACTGTCTCTGTGCGCTTTAGAATCATCAGTGGCAATAGCAATACTGCCAGTCAAGGTCGCTCCACCAATCCATTTACGGGTATGAAATTACCGGATGAGGTCATCGCCCTTGGGGTCACGCGTACGGCAAAACCCATCACTGATAACAACGCTGACAGTAATAACCTTCCTGCTAGTAATAACTCGATCACTCAAATTGATGAACAAAGCCGTACTTTACCGCCAACAGGCGAGCTAAATGTCACCGCCAATACTACTGACAGCAATAATACGCAAGTCAGCGACCCTGCCACCAATACTGATAATGATGCAGCGAACACAGCACAGCAGGAGCAGACACCATGACTCCTGAATGCTTACCTTTAATATATTTTGGTAAACTGCCTGCGCGTGGAGACTTTGTACGTGCACGTGCTCATATATCAGAGACCAATGCCATTGATGAATGGGTCAGTCAAGCTCTCGCCATTTCGGAAAAAATATTCAGTGAAAGTCTAATAGATAAGGCCGATACCAATAAAATCGACTGTTTAAATTTTAGTCATGTAGATACCAGATCTCATGAAATCATCACTGGTGTTCTTGTTCCGAGTCACGACAGTAGCTATAGAAACTATCCATTGATAGGTTTTGGGGTGTTGCATTCTGATAAACCCAAAAACTGGATGAACTATTTGCCAATCAAGTCGTTCGCCCTTTGGAATGATACTTACGAAGTGTTAAGTACGGCCAAGTCTAAGACTGACAGCGCCCATCTCATGGAATACCTCAATCATAGCCAGCTTACTATCGATAATAGTGCTAGCACTTACTATTATGATTTTATCAACACCACAACTTTGCATGACATATCGGTGTTAATGGACATCGATAAATCGCAACTGATACAACAAATTATCGCTACCGGCTTGTTATTCTTACCCACTTTTACCAAAGGCTTTTATGGTCTTAATAAAGTCATTTGCTGGTCTCTCACTTCTGACAAAGAAAGCTCCATCTACTTAGCAACTTTTTGGCATGATTTGATTACTGGTTTTTATCAGCCGCATCAGCTTTATCTGAACACCTATCTGTACCGAGTGGCTAACGGTTATCGTCTGCTATTGAGCTTTACTAAGCCCGATGGACGGATACTTGAACAAATATCAAAAAATGAAACCAATTATCCTGAGGATTGGGTGGTCATCGCCAATAGTGAGTGGACTCAAGGCTATATCGATGAGGATATTGGATTGTCCCGTTTCAATAAAATATTGTTGCAAGACAACCTCTATCTATACGACACAAGGCAATTGTTCAAAAAAACATTTTTGGCACAATAGCTTTGATAATAACTACTTATAACTAGGCGTCATACACGGCGATTAGTCACTGCTCAATCACATTAAAATTAGAAAAGGTGCTTGAATGAACGTCCTCTCCATAACGACAACACCCAAGCTAACAAGTCACATAAGACGCTTGCTATTAACGGCTGCTATTACTCTTCCTATTAGCGCTGCTGTCTTTGCAGAACATAACGATGCCCATGTGACAAATGGCTCGCAAAATGTGCCTGTTGTTATTAAAGGTGTGGTCGCTACCAGCTCAGACAAGCAGCAGATTCTCGAAAAGCTCAAAGCGCAATATCCCGACAAACCTGTCAGAGATGAGATTGAAGTGCGCTCAAACATTAGCATACCAACCAACTGGCAGCAGATCACCACAGCCATTATCGATAGTGATATCTCCAACATTCGCCAAGGCCGTATCGACATCCATGGTACAACCATTAGCTTACATGGCAAGGTAAGCAGTCTTGAACAAAAACAAGCGATCCAGAATCGCATTCACTCGCGTCTCACCGATCTCTATCAGTTAGAAAACCAGCTGGTCGTCGTAGAAGGTGAACAACGCCTCATAGATGAGACCTTAGGCAATCGTATTGTCGAGTTTGAATCTGGTAGTGCCAACCTCACACCTCTGGGACTAGGTATCTTAGATGACATGGCAGGTGTCTTGCGCCGCATCAGTGACAAACCCGTTCTTATCACTGGTCATACCGACAATGTCGGCAACCCTACAGCCAACTTAGCCCTATCAAACGAACGGGCAGAAGCGGTTAAGCAATATCTGATAGGTCGTAATATCGATGCTGCCCGTCTCAGTACTACTGGCAAAGGGGACGCTGATCCTATTGCCAGCAATGACAATGAAGAAGGGCGCACTCGTAACCGCCGTATCGAATTCACCCTTAGCAAATGATGCCCTGTATATAACGATAGTGGCAGGTAAAGACTTGCCTTCATAAAGCCATTGTTCAAAATAGAGACTTTACTATGTTACGCGTGACCAATACCGTGCTCCCCATGCATCCTGATAGGCTCTATGCCAGTGAAGGTAGTACTCAAGCGCCTTATCCAAGTGCTCGACAAGACCTCAATGCTCATCAAGCGTGGCAACATAGGCTCATGCAACAATCTTGTGAAGCCGATATTATTGATCAGTTAAACCCCAATAGTAGTCAGCAACATCAGCAGCACGGTATCGATGCTTATGTATTACACGTCTATATTCATGAGCGTCATCATCCACCTTTTACCTCGCTGACTCCTTTGATCGGTAGTCCTTTGACCTTAAGCTTCGACACGCCAAGTGGCTTACGATATCGCCATCTATATGTGACGGGTGTGCATCAACTCGATCATGATGGTAGCTTTGGTTATTATCGTCTGCTCGCACAGCCCATCACTTATCGCTTGCATCAGCATTTGCACTGTCATGTAGATACAGATTTATCCGTACAAGCCATGGTCACAGAACGCACAGCACCTTTAGATATAGAGGTAATCGATGATAGCGGCAATGATAAAAATGAGGCTAGCTGGACACCAGCGCGTATGACCCAATGGCAAATGAGTGATTGGACACATATTTGCGAGCGACTCTCACGTCAAGGGCTGACTGCGTACCTGCGGCATGAGCAAACTGGCGAGCATCACCCACCAAAACTCATTATCACCTCAGCATACCCAAGCGATATCGATGACATCAGCTCAAACATTGGTGCTTTACGCTATCAGCAAGTGTTACACGACCGCGTCCATGCACCAGTTTTAGCACTCAGTGAGCAGATTCACACCCAACCAAAATTAGTGACGATGCAGCGTTTCAATAGTGCAAGTGTCGCACACCCCACACAGTCCGCTGACGTTGTTACTAGTATTAATGGTAAACAAGAAGAAAATCAAGCTCTTACTAACACGCTTACTTCACTAACACTGGATACTCCTGCTGCGTTTACTCCTGTATCAGACACGGATACCATCGATGAAGCGGCTATCGTAGCAAACAGTCATCAAAGTCATTATCGTCTCTATCATGCACTAACTCATGCCACAGATTTGAACGTTGCTGATACCTTTATGCTTGTCGATCACAGTGCGTTAAATGCTAACTACCGCGCTACTCATATCGTTCATTTGGCTCGCAATAGCCTAGCGCACATGACAGGATTGACCGTAAGCCGTCGCCATCATGAACGCCATGCTTCTTCGTTAGAATCTGGCAGTCATCTCACCCAGCTGCGTCTTATTACCGCGGACACCCCATGGGTTGGTAGCTTATATAGCAAACATGCACTACCACCAATGACGGGAATCACTGAGACCCAAAGTGACGCTGATAGTCGTAATCATATGACGCCTACCAAAAGCCACCTGCTTGACCATCCAGCCCAACCCATTAACCGATTAGAGGCGCAAGCAGGTGTCAACTACGGCACTCACTTCACTCATAGAGCGGATGATCAAACACTCATGCAATCTATTGGCGATAGTGAACACCTAATAAATACGGGTAGCTTATTGTCACAAAGTCGCCCTAGCCTATTCGCCACAGACAACGAGCAAGCTGTAGAGAGCGGTTATCGCAACACAGAAAACGGTCTCACAGAATGGATCAGCGATCACCGTACAGAACATGCTTACTCACAGCTAAAAGTAGACAGTGCTGACGTTTCTGCTAGTCTAAAAATGGGCATTATCAATCCAGCGAAAGACAGTGCCAAACGTCAAGGCATCAGTGCCACTACCAATGCCCAAATTAATATTAAGTCTGGTGAAGCACTTGTCCTATCGACCCAGCCGCAAACTCACATACAGTCTGAACAACACAATTACCAGCACCATACCCCGACGTTAACCCAAACCAGCCTTGGCGGTCAGCACTTGGCAGAGCGTTTAACACAATTGGCAACAGGACTCGGACGTAATGTCAACGACAATCAAGCCATCAAATCCCAGCTTGAGTCCATTGCATCGGAACAGCAAACCGAAACTCATCAAACAACGCCCTACACGCTGATCGATAGCGCGGCTGATAATAGTTATATCAGTGAAGATATGATTATTCAGCGCTCTATGGGTGAGATGATGACCACGACCCAGCAAGATATGACAATCAGTAGTGGCGATAGTCACAGCCAAGTCAGCAGCGAGTCACTCAATATAATCGCTGATGGTCAATTTAGTACGACCAATGCTAAGGACAACATCACACTCTCCGCCCATACGGGTAAATTAGATGCCACGGCAAAGCAAGATATCAACATCGCCTCCTCCACCAAAGAAGTTGAGATAGTGGCGACCAATAAGATTACGCTGACGGCTGGTGGTGCGAGTATCACGCTTGATGGCGCTGATATCACCATTAGTGCAAAATCGTTTACGGAGAAAGGTGGTAAGCATAGTAAGGCTGGGGGCGATTTGGATAGTAGTTATTTATCGCGTTTGCCTTTCGATAAATTGATGGAAAAAGAGTTTTTTGATGAGCAGATACAGTTAGTTGACCCCATGGGTAATCCTCTACCAGATATGAAATATCAGCTAAAAGGCAAGAATGTAAATATCAAGTCAGAATCAGATATTGAGGGTAAGACACCTCGTGTAGATTCAGGTGATAAAGAAGATGAACTAAAGATGCAACTGATCTGGTCTACTTTCTCAAAGAAAAAATAGGATAAAAGTATGGTTACCAAGGCGAAAACCAACACGACTATAAATAGCTGTACACCGAAAACCTGTACCTGTGCAGAGTTATGGTCTGTCTCTCAACAGTTTTGTCTAGAGCGTATGAGCGAAGAGGTATCGAGCAACACCTACGATTTTGTGGACAGTTATAGTGTAAGAGCTCGTCGAATAGCAGGTACATATGCTAGATTTTATTTAGAAACTGAAAAAAACGGAAGCCCAAATAAAAAAGGACGCTTTTATTGGATGGCGCTCGGTGCATTTGCTAGTAAGACGGTAGCTTGCACTTTGGAACATTGGACTCTTACAGTAACTAAACATGGTATTGCAGTCACTGCAAGTGACTGGTTTGGACAAGGCAATTTCTGGCTTTTTCAGGATATTGCGGGATGGCATCATTATTACAATAAGTTTGGATCGGCAGTTTTCTTTAACTGTATAGACAAACGTAATGCGAACACACTTGTACCTCAGATAAAATCAGCTATCGATAAAGCAGACTGGGCAGCAGACTCGTTGCCAAAAATCAATAACCTAAAAAGTAATAACTACATAAAAAGGGGCTTTAACGAAGTTAAGAAATTTGAGAAAATTCCTTCAAAAAACACATCTGAGAGAGCAATAGCACAACGTCAAAATGTCCTAATAATTGCTCAGCACGAACAACACGAAGTCCTACAACCCTTAATTTATAAGCAAAAGCGACATCAGCTTGAAATCGATGCAATGGGATTGGCAGGAGGTCTTGCACCTGAGGTTAAGCTCTTCTTCTCAAGTAATTGTAATGTACCGCAAGTCACGGTACAACCAAAGTATCGTTATCGTGGCAATCACGCTACTGTTAAAGATGACCCTAAATATGATAAATATGTCTCTAAACCAGAATCAGATATTCTATTGTATGACTATGAAAGCCGCATGAATTGGATTAATAACGCTGCTGAAAAGTTTCATGGACTGATGCAAAAAGAAGAGAGATATATGCTAGGCCAACTTCAAGCGATGGCAGGTTGGTATAACAAACCTGATAAATTTTATCCATTCAACTAAAAGAAAAACACGATGAGATATTATCTGCAACTTGCTTACGTTTTGTTTTTAAGCCTCTTTATGACCGCTTGTAACGCCCAAGATAAGGTAACCCCCATAATGCCTGAAAAACCATTGTATATTGAACTTAATACTACTTCCAAAGAACTTTACAGCGCCAATCCTGAGTATAAAGCTTTTCAAGAAGGAGACGTTCAACCTATGGGAGCCACTTTCCAAGGGTATGACTTTCCAAGATACAAAGAACCAAATGCCATTATCAAATATCCTAATGGTGAATTTGCTATCAATGGTGTTATGTCAGTCTTAGCTTATGAGGATAATAAACAAGAAAATTATAAACTCTCTAGAATCAATCTTAGTTTTTTATTCAACCACAAAGTAAGTGGTATATCAGACAAAGATGCTTATAAAAAAATGATGTCTTTTTTTAAAGAGCTACAGAATAAAAATTGGACGCCTACAAAAACTTTAAGTGAATCTCGTTTAAGTCCCAAAGGCAGCTTTACATTTGCTACCAAAGAAGACGGAAATACATACAATCTTAACTATACTTATCCATTAAGTTTTGAACAGTGGTTGCAGCTCGATGATCTTCAAACATGGCAGCTTCGACATGGTGCAGATACCTTTTTAAATATTAGAATGAATAGACAAACAGATTCATCCACAGATAAGCGTCATTACCTGATTAGTTTAGAGGTTTTCAATGAAGTGGAGCTACTTCAACAAATCGTTCCGAATGATTATGACGAACCCTTGACTAAAGAATATAGTAAGCTTTACAGCGAATTCCCTGAATTCAGACTCTTTTCCGAAACTGCTGCCATAAAAATGGGATTAAAAATTCAGCAAAGCCAACCTGATTATACGCTACCACTCGTACTTAAAGAGACAGGCATTGATACCAGCAGGTTTGTCTCAATTGACCCCTACAAAATTACTTATGAAGAATTTATCGAACGTCAAGAAGCTGGCGAAGATATGACTCCTTACTACGAAGATCAGCCGAAGATTAAACCCGAAATCACCAGTCAAGTCCAAGGCCGTTGCCAAGCAGGACAACCCTGCCCTAAATCTGGTTATTGGTTTA
>NZ_CAJHBU010000010.1 GCF_904846715.1 Psychrobacter vallis | reverse complement strand
AAAACTATGTGAAAAACTATGTGAAAAACTATGTGAAAAACTATGTGAAAAACTATGTGAAAAACTATGTGAAAAACTATGTGAAAAAATATGAGCAAAATCATGCAGTGATTGTATTGGCAAGTGGCCTCAGTCAGCGCTTAGGTCAGGCCAAACAGTTACTGTGCAAACAGGGTGAACCACTCATTTGCTATATGCTAAAACTTGCACTGACCACCAAGCCGCAAGCCATCATCGTGGTCATTCCTGATAACCATCAATTGATTGCCAGTGTGATTGACCAATTGGCTTTTCAGCATCCAGTGATTCGAGTAGTGATGAACACACAACCTGAAACGGGTATGGCAGATAGTTTGTCTTTAGGAATTGAGGCGTTGACTGACGTTACGGACCTATCGATTGATCGAGCATTAATCATGGGTATCGATCAAGTCTTACTCGATGCGCCGCATTTAATGGCATTGCTGGCAGGTAAGCAGGCAGTGGTTGCAAGTGGTTATCATAGCTGGACGTATTTAGATAAGGAAAATAGCACTGATATACTTAAAAAAGATATCACTGGACTGCCTTTAGTGATTGATTATGAGTTATTAAGACAATGGCAGTCGGAGCTAATGGGGGATAAGGGTTTGCGTCACTTGATTAGAAGCTTGCCGCCCAGTCGAATAATGACAGTTGCCAATGCGCAGCTCAGCTATGACATTGATACGCCAGCTCAGCTTACTTATGCGCAGCAGAAAGGCTGGCTGAGCAGTCTGAATGACACTCACTATAGTTGAAAGACTTTAAAGTCGCTATAGTATTGTTGGTGTAAATTTTTTGCAGCATCGAGCTGCGAAGGCACAGCAAACAAGAAAAATTTGCACCAGCAGTACGTGTTGTAGCGATATTGCTTTTCACCGACTATATCAAGTAAAAATAAGTGAAAAAATGACCAATGTGATAGAAACAGACCGCCTTTATCTTAAACAATGGCAAACAAGTGACTTTGCGATATTTGCTGAGATGAATGCTGATCCTGAAGTGATGCAATACTTTCCAAAGTTATTATCGACTACCGTGAGCAACACTATTGCCAAAAAATGCCAGCAGCTTATTGGAGACAATGGCTGGGGCTTTTGGGCGGTCAGCTTAAAAGACGGTTCAAAAAATCGTAATAACTTTATCGGGTTTGTGGGCTTAAATGATACACATGCCGATATGTCGTTTGCCCCTGCGGTTGAGATTGCGTGGCGGTTGCGCAAGGAGTATTGGGGACAAGGCTATGCAACTGAAGCGGCACATGCAGCGTTACAGTTTGCCTTTACCGAGCTGGCACTTGATGACATTGTCTCATTTACTGCCGTCATCAACCAGCGCTCACAACTGATTATGGAACGTATCGGCATGACGAACACACAGCAAGATTTTTATCACCCCATGCTTGACCCTAATCATCTGCTTGCTGAGCATGTGTTGTACAAGATAACTCGGCAGCAGTGGCAAGACAGTGACATTACTCAATCCTATATATGATAGCCACTCACTGTTTCTCTTATTTGCTGCTATCGCGTGAAAACGTCAAAATATGCCCTTTAAAAGGCGCGTCAAGATAGGCGGTATTCTCAGGCTTGACATGCTTGCTGCTAAAACCAAACTCTGTCATCTTATTGGTCAGCTTGTTTTTGCGACCACGACCCGGATCTACGACGATAACCTCACAGGTTGGCAGTGCATGACGCGCGATAAACGCCGCCAAGATATCGATGTGTTGGTCTTCGTAAAGCAAGTCACTACCGATAATCATATCAAACTGACCAAGGTGGCTATTGTCTTCTGCCCAGTCTAAACGCTCAAAATTGATCTCTTCATTATTATTGAGTGTGGTATTGCGATCGAGGAAATACTCAACCGTCGGATGATAGTCAGTCGCTGTGATATCAGCATGTCGGCTATTAAGCAATAGGCTCGACAGTGCCATACCGCAGCCAACTTCCAAGATGCGCTTTCCTGCAATATCGTAATTGAGCATATGATTGGCCAGCACTAAACTTGACGGCCATATCACGCCAAACATCGGCCAAGAAGCCGAACAAATACCCAAATCTAATGCTTCATTTTCGGGATCACTAAATTGTTGATTGTCACGCAGGGTACAAATATGAATATCTGTGTTGCCAATTTCAATCGTTTGATAACGCAAGCGCACAGTGGTCAACGAAGTCATAAAAGGTCCTAAAAAATAAGCAAGAGTGCAATATTTGGCAGAAGTTGCCACTTTTAAAGAGGGTAATAGCTGACGATAATGAGTTAAGTTGTCAAAACTTTATAAACACTTCAAAAAAGCGTGGTTTCAGTATTAGGGATATTATGACTCAACATCTTGATAAGGTGTTGTTAATTCTCAGGGTATTCTTATTACTATGCGTAAATCAGCTATCGCCGCTGGATAGCAGAGAACAATAAGACATGTAGAAATAATATAACATTAGAGAGGAATAATAGAGAAGGATAATGCACCTTTTTTAAAGAAAATCAGGCGCATTTATTGAGGTAAGTGGTTATTAATGCATGTTGAGCCGAGTCAGGTAGGGAATGGGTTTAGCTCAGGAATCTTAGTCCCGATGTTTTTAATGCCCATACCAGCTCTACAAAGGCACGGCTATTGGTCAAAGGTTCGCCATCGATGATAAGCACGTAGCCTGAACCATCAATCCATAAAAACACAAAACTGGTTTCAGGAATCAATAAATCGACTTGCTGAAAAAATGAAATGGCTTGGCTTTCTACTGCCCAGCCGCGTTGTTTTTGGCGTAGCATAAAGCCCGAAAAATCAGCCGCTGCCACACTTAGCATGTCCGCTTCCTCTTGGCTGTAGCCAATCCGCGCCAGACAAAACCCTTCATCAGAGCCAATCGCGGCGCGGCGTTTGCCCGATAAGCTGGCAACCACATAGGGCAAAAACTGATCCAATGGCAAATTGGGCGCTGGCAAAAAGAGAGACAGCTTCTCAATCCAACCTTGCTCTATAAAGCTTTGTAACCAGTCATCAGAATAGCGCTCCAGCCAATCAGCAGCCAGTAAGGTCTGCTCATAAGACAAGAGATCTTGTAATGACAGCTGTTCATCAGTCGGTTCATTTTGTGAAAATGCCTCAAAAATTCCAGCTGGGGTCAAGGTCAGATAGGTTTTATCAGCATTTAAGTAAGAGGACATAGCGGCTACCATTGTGATGAAAGTTTTGTATAAGTAAGAAGTTAGCTTTTGATGGTTTGATCTAGGCGTTGCTGACAGTTATTCCAGCGTTCATCGAACTGCCAGTCACTTTTACCCAAGCGAAACCACACCAAAGAAAACGCCAGACGATCATTGCGCGTCATACAATGGGCAAAAAACTCATTTTCTATTTGCTCAATCGTCCCCCAATCTTTGTCATCACGTGCTTGCATCAGCTCAGCGGTAATGTTTTTAGAGATCTCTTTTGCATCATCACTACTGATACGCAGTCGCTGCTCTTGCTCATTGAGAGAAGGCGAGACCAGCACACTCCAGCGCGTTGCCAGCATACTATTGCGCTCAATATACCTTTTTTTATCAATACAATCGCGAAAACCTTGCTTGACGTGAGGGTAGAGACGATCCTTAATACGCGTAAACAGGTTGTTTACGTCGTACGGAATGTCAAACCAGCAGCCGTAGAAAAAGTCTGCAACAGCGCCTTGCAGTGGCTCTTTTTCGGTTAACAGCAACGCCGCGTTGATACGTTGCTCATGAAAATGACGATTATTGGGTGCCAAAAATACCTTACGAGAGTACAACCGAAATACTCGGTGTGCCTCTCTCTCATTTTCTTTGATAAGGTCTATATCAGACATAATGGGATCCTCTACGTCATAGCCGTTATGGCGACAATTGCGCCCGCATTGCGACAAATCGTGATTGACTCTAGCAAAATAAAGCCCGATATCAACACTGCCAATGAGCGATCAATCAAGTAGTGTTTGCATCAAGTCGATCATAAACTCAGCATCTTCTTCATTCATCGCTTCAAACCCTTGGGGCATACCAAGTTCGGCCAACGCTTCTTTGCCATCATCATCGCTATGTAAATTAAGAACGGCTTCTATGAAGATTTGTGCGTCTGGGAAACCGTCTTTGATGAGTAGCACATGGCTGATATCAGCCAAGTCGCTTTCGATAAGCACAGATAATTGGGTTTTGGTCAAGCGTGAAAAGCTATGGAATATTTCTGCCAAGAAAAAGGCGGCCTGGGCATCGCCTTTGATGACTTTACGGGCAGCTGCCTGATAGGTCTCGGTCACATCCCAGCTGATATCAGCCTCTTCTATGTCGACCGCTTCTAGCAAGCGTAAGCCGATTAGCTTCACATCACGGTTGTCTGCCATGGCGATGGTAGCCCCAGCTTTAATGCCTTCTAAGCGCTTGATATCACTATTGGCCGCTGCTGCAATGACCATCTCATCAGATTTACCGATGGGACGCGCAACCGCTCGATAGCCTTGCTCACGGATAAGCGTGGCTGCATCAAAAGGATTGGCATAGATAACCTGAATATCACCTGCATCAATAATTTGTTCTTGCTCAGCATGCGATGCTGGTATATTCAGATGCATATTGAGGTTGGCACGTTTTTGGATCAACGTATTAAACATATGCCAGCCTGCAAAGCGCTCAGGCGAAAAATCAGGGGCGATTAACATATTGTGTGTCGTCATGATTTAGCCTTCCTCATTCTGTGTCATTTGGGCATACTGAGCGATTGCTGCTTCGATTTTGCTGCGTGATGGCTTACGTCGCACAGAGGTATAGCCCACTGTTTCGCCGCGACGAATATTGGGCACAACGGTCGCATAAACCCAATAATGACTGCCATCTTTGCATAGGTTTTTGACGTAGCCATGCCATTTTTGTCCAGATGCAGCGGTATCCCACAAATCTTTATAAGCGGCTTTTGGCATATCAGGATGGCGCAGAATATAATGCTGTTGACCAATTAGCTCATCAATATTATAGCCGCTAATTTCGACAAACGCATCGTTGACGTGCGTGATGACGCCGTTCAAATCCGTACGCGATACGATCAGCTTGCCATCAGGGTAGGCGCGTTCAATACCAGTATCATAGACAGTTCGTGAAGTGCCATCATGGTAAGTCAGCGTAATCTGCTCAGCAGGCATATCAGGCTTATGTGCATCAGGGATCGGAGAACCCATCGTAATCTCCTTCATTTATCGTTATATTTGTAGGGCATGTTGAACATTCAACCATGGCACTGACAGAGACTATTTTTTAGGCGATTCGAAGGTAAAAATAGTAAGTATAGTTATTCTATACAGCTATTTTTAGCAATGAAGCGGCAAAAAAGAGTCCTGTCCCCTGTTTTTATTATTGGGGCTGATGCTAAAACTGCCCCATACGGTGTTGCAAGTCTCGCTAAGGTATTAACATTATCATCAACTTGCGCCTTGTCTGGAACCGTTTTAGCAATCAGCAGTGCCTATTTGTGAATGTTCAACACGCCCTAATGATTAAAAAGCCACTCTGGTGTGGTTATTGTCGATAACATTATCAATCAAGAACACTGGCAATCAAAAACATTGCTAATCAGATAAGCTTTGCCAGCGCTTCTGAGGCACGTTTGATGTCTAAGAATATCAAACCCAGCTTCGCATTTTGTTTTGCCATAATGGTGAGCACCGCTTCTTCGCCAGAAGAGGTCATGATTACATAGCCTTTTTCGCCTTGAATCATAATACGGTCGATACTGCCACGTGCCAACTCACGCCCTGCGCGGTCACCCAATGACAATAAAGCCGCTGACATAGCGCCAACGCGGTCTTCATCAACGCCAGCCGGTAGCGCTGAAGCAATCATAAGACCATCGTTAGAAATGAGGGCAGATGCTTCAACATCCGCTGAGGAGCTGTTTAGGTCTTCCAAGATTTGCTGGAACGAGTCTGTACGCATATCGATTTCTCTATACTGGTTGTTGGTTTGTATTGATGAGATAGTAGAGTTGGCCAAAAATACCCTTATTTTGATAAAGGTATTGTAATTCCTTGTTAATAATATTGATATAGTAATTGTTAATTTAATTCGAAAATCTCGATATTTTTTTACCGTTTATCTTTGATTCTTTGCCTTTGAATCTATTATTTATATAAGAAAATTTAGATAAAAGAATGGGTTATATGATTGAATTTACTGTAAGTTAGATGCGATGATTTTATATACTTATTTATTCCATGAGTTTTTGGTAATAGCATAAAGTAGGAGTCTATGGATTCGCATATATAAAAAGCCCCAATCATTTAATGACTGGGGCTTTTTGCATGATGATAAACAAAACGATATGAATTATATTTTTTCGCGCCACTTGCCGTGACACATAATACCTTGAATAGGATTGAGCCCTATTTGATACGCCAAATCGGCAGGGCGAGTAATATCCCATAATGCCAAATCCGCATCGCAGCCCACTTCTATTTTACCTTTTTGGGTTAAGCCTAGTGCTTGTGCGGCATGAATGGTCGTTCCTGCTAATACTTCCTCAGGCGTGAGATAAAATAAGGTACAGCCCATATTCATCGCCAATAATAGCGATGTCAGCGGTGAGGTACCCGGATTGCAGTCGGTTGAAATCGCCATGGGCACTTGGTGTTTACGCAGGGCGTCAATCGGCGGCAAATTGGTATCACGCAAAGTATAAAACGCGCCCGGCAATAAGACAGCCACTGTATTGCTTGTGGCCATCTTTTTGATATCGTCTTCTGACAAGTGCTCTAGATGGTCACTTGATAGTCCTTGGTATTCCGCGACCAAGGCGCTACCGCCTATGTCAGATAACTGCTCAGAGTGCAGTTTGACTGGTAATCCCAATGTGCGTGCGACTTCAAAAACCCGTTTGATTTGTTCGGTACTAAAAGCAATGTTTTCACAAAAGCCATCAACCGCATCGACCAAGCCTTCTGCATGCAAGATTGGCATCCACGCGCAGACTTGCTCGATATAGTCGTCGGCACGACCTTTATACTCAGGTGGTAGCGCATGGGCGGCGAGGTAAGTGGTGCTCACATGAATATTGTGTTTTTCGCCCAGCTGGCGCGCAACCGTTAGCATTTTACGTTCAGTGTCTAAATCCAGACCATAACCAGATTTGATTTCGATGCTGGTCACGCCTTCTTTTATGAGCGCGAGTAGGCGTTTTTCACTTTGGGCAAACAGTATTTCAATGTTAGCCTCACGAGTGGCGCTGACGGTCGCGACAATACCGCCGCCTTGTGCTGCGATATCTTGATAACTGGCACCATGGAGACGCGCTTCGAACTCATTGCTGCGATTGCCACCATAAACAATATGAGTGTGACAATCGATCAATCCGGGTGTTATCCAATGACCATCTGCGTCTGTGATTTGATGGTCTTCATAATGAGTGAGATGCGGTGTCATTTGCTCATGCGCGCCTATCCATGCAATTTTGCCTTCCTTGATACCGATAGCAGCGTTTTCTAACTGACCGTACGGGGTGCTATTAGCATGCTCATTTGTATTGATACCAAAGCCGTATTGCGCCGAAAATGTGGCCAGATTGACATTGATAATAAGGTGGTCAAATGAGGTCATAGTAGATTCGTCGAGCGTCTTATTCTTAAAATTCTCTGATTCATTCATAATATGCTCCTGATAATTGGGAAGCCAGTGCGTTTAGCTGACAAGTAAGTGCTGTTCTACGATAGTCGCCAATAGACGAGCAGCGACCTTGCAGCTACGATTATCAACATCAAAGGTAGGGTTGATTTCAGCGATATCGGCTACCTTTACCTTGCCTGATGCCATAATCAGTTTGACCGTGCGCTCAACGGAACTTAGCTCAATACCATAGGCCGCTGGCGCACTGACCCCCGGTACGACGCTTGATGGCAAGCAGTCCATATCAATGGTCATATAAAGTACATCGACGTGACTGATAAACGCCTCAATTTGCTTGGCTAGTATTTCCCACGTCTGATGATGACAGTCTTCATCACTGATGATATGGACACCCAATTGCTTAGCGCGATCAAAGAGCGCGGCGGTATTCGAAAATTGACTAACACCGATGCAGCAATAGTTAAACGGTTGACCGTTTGCAGCAAGGTGCTCAGCAATTTGGCGAAACGGCGTACCGGACGTTGCCACATCCGACTGACGAATATCCAGATGAGCATCAAAATTAATAATCCCGATAGTAGGGGTTACGTTTGTATCATTTTCACTATTTATGGCGCGATTACTATGGCCATCATTCGTATTGGCTAATGCTTGCCACAATCCTAAAAAGCTGCCATACGCGATAGCATGACCACCACCAAGTCCGATGGGCAGACCGCCTTGTTTAATAACATGGCTGACCTTTTCGGCATACTTAACCTGAGCTTGTTCAAGGATGCTCGCAGCAAAATCATTGTCATCGTGACAATGAATATCGCCTGCATCACCCAATAGAGTTAGCAATTGACCGTCAAAGCGTTTTTGCAAGGCAGAGATGACTGGCAGCGTGGCAAATGCCTGACGAATCAATGGCGGCGCTGCTTTGGCACCCACACGTCCTTGATTGCGCCTAACGCCTTGATCACAAGCGAAACCAACTAGCCCAATACATTGCTGCTCATAACGCTCGGCAAGCTGATACCAGTAGAGGGCACGGTCGGTTTCAAATGGCTCTGCGCGTCCTGTCCAGCGAGTCATGTCCGCGAGAGTGTGGCTAACAGTTGTGTTGGTCATCGCCGATATCCTTTAAAATATAAATAAATATTTATTTAGAATCGTACCAATCGCTACGTAGTGATTCCCAATGCTCAGCGAGCGTGCCATCTAATACCAGTTGTTTGGCCGCTTCGATATCAGGAGCGAGGTAGCGATCTTTGTCATAAAAAGTCACTTGCGCGCGTAGTTTTTGATGGGCGGTCGTTAGCATCTCTGAAGTCTCAAGGCCGCGACGGAAATCAATACCTTGACCTGCTGCCAATAGCTCAATACCGATAATGGTGGCGGTGTTTTGTACCATCTCATATAGGCGGCGTGCACAATAAGTTGCCATCGACACATGATCTTCTTGGTTGGCAGAAGTCGGGATACTGTCGACACTGCCTGGATGAGCGATAGATTTGTTTTCAGATGCCAGCGCTGCTGCGGTCACATGGGCAATCATAAAGCCTGAGTTTACCCCAGCATTGTCAACCAAGAATGGCGGTAAGCCACCTGACAAAGTCGCATCGATCAGCAAAGCCACACGGCGCTCAGACATAGAACCAATCTCAGCGATTGCCAAGGCTAAAATGTCAGCAGCAAAAGCAACTGGCTCAGCATGGAAGTTACCGCCTGAAATAGCGACCGGACCATCTTCATTATTGAAGATAAGTGGGTTATCAGTCACCGCGTTTGATTCGATTAATAACGTTTTGCCTGCTTGGTTGATGATGTCAAGACAGGCACCCATGACCTGTGGCTGACAACGCAAGCAATAAGGGTCTTGCACTCTGTCGTCTTGCTCGCCATCGTGCGAGGCGCGAATGGCACTGCCTTTGATTAGTTGACGATGCGCTTTGGCGATTTCGATTTGCCCATGATGTCCACGAACTTCGTGAATACGCGCATCAAATGGCGCATCTGAGCCTTTGGCAGCATCGATAGACAAAGAGCCGACGATGGTCGCTGTCTCAAGCAAGTTGCGTGCTAAGAAATAACCACGGAGTGCCAGTGCTGTTGATACTTGCGTCCCGTTGATGAGGGCAAGACCTTCTTTAGCTGCCAGTGTGATTGGCTCAAGTCCGTGCTGTGCCAATGCATCTGCCGCGAGGACTTTTTCGCCAGCGACATACACATGGCCTTCACCCATCATAGCTAGCGTCATATGTGATAAAGGAGCTAGATCACCAGACGCGCCAACGGAGCCTTTGGCCGGAATGTTGGGGGTGATTTGATTGTTGATTAAACCAAGTAAGCTATCAACTACCTCGCGACGTACACCAGAGACACCTTGAGCCAAGCTGGCTACCTTCATCACCATAATCAATCGCACCACATTGTCTGGTAGTGCCTCACCCGTGCCCACCGAGTGAGAGACGATCAAGTTACGCTGAAGCAGCTCAAGCTGATCATCACTGATACGCGTCTTTGCTAACAAGCCAAAACCTGTATTGATGCCATAAGCGCTTTTGTCACGAGCAATGATCGTACGCACATCTTCGTGAGAGGCGTCTATGGCTGCATAAGCACTCTCAGGAAGCGTTAGGGTGATAGGTTGATCATAAATATCGCGTAGCATCTCAAAGCTAAGCTGGCGCGGGTGTAGTGTCATCTCTTTTATAGTAGTCATGCGTATCATCCTTTATTATTTGTCTTTTAGTATGAATATTTTAAATCATGGAAATGAATTGGCTGTCAATCCGTGATGAATAGCAACACACTGCTATTTAATCATCGGTAGATTTAAACCATAGTCTTTGGCGGTTTTGATCGCTAGCTCATAGCCTGCATCTGCATGACGCATAACGCCTGAGCCACAATCATTGACCAGTACGCGTGCCAAGCGTTTGGCGGCCGCATCCGTACCATCAGCGACGATGACCATACCTGAGTGCTGCGAGTAGCCCATGCCGACACCGCCGCCGTGATGTAGCGATACCCAAGTCGCGCCACCTGCGACATTGAGCATAGCGTTCAATAGTGCCCAATCAGACACCGCGTCTGAGCCATCTTTCATGCTTTCGGTTTCGCGGTTTGGACTGGCAACAGAGCCAGTATCTAAGTGATCACGACCAATGACGATAGGGCCTTTCAGCTCACCGTTTTTGACCATCTCGTTAAACGCCAAGCCTGCTTTGTCACGCTCACCAAGACCCAACCAGCAGATACGGGCAGGCAAGCCTTGGAACTGAATGCGCTCTTTTGCCATATCCAGCCAGCGATGGATATGTTGGTTTTCAGGAAACAATTCTTTAATCTTTTGGTCGGTTTTATAGATGTCTTCTGGATCACCGGATAGCGCCACCCAGCGGAATGGGCCTTTACCTTGGCAAAATAGCGGACGAATATAAGCAGGGACAAAACCGGGGAAGTTAAAGGCGTCTTTGACCCCTTCATCGAACGCCACTTGACGGATATTATTGCCGTAATCCGTTGCTGGAATATCCATCGCTTGTAGATCTAAAATGGCTTGTACGTGTGTGGCGCAAGATTGGGCAGCTGCTTTGGTAAGTGCGGCATGTTGCTCTGGATCTTCTTGCGCAGCTTTCCATTCTTCAACGCTCCAGCCACTGGGCAGATAGCCATTGATTAAGTCATGGGCTGAGGTCTGATCGGTCACCAAATCAGGCTTCATGCCGCCAGCTTTGGCGCGTTTAACCATTTCAGGCAAGATATCTGCGGCATTGCCAAGTAGCGCGATTGAGACCGCTTCGCCAGCATCGGTATGCTGCTTAATCAATTCATAAGCATGGTCAAGATCGTCTGCTTGCTTGTCGACGTAACCAGTGCGCAAACGAAAATCGATACTAGACTGCTGACATTCGATGTTTAGAGAGGTCGCGCCAGCAAAGGTTGCCGCTAATGGCTGTGCGCCGCCCATGCCGCCAAGTCCTGCGGTCAAAATCCAGCGTCCTGTCCAGCTGCCGTCATAGTGCTGACGACCTGCTTCGACGAACGTCTCATACGTGCCTTGCACAATGCCTTGTGTGCCGATATAAATCCAGCTACCCGCCGTCATTTGACCATACATAAATAAGTCTTTGCGATCGAGCTCATTGAAATGCTCCCACGTCGCCCAGCGCGGTACAAGGTTGGAGTTGGCAATTAATACACGCGGTGCATTTTCATGCGTTTGAAACACGCCGACCGGTTTTCCAGATTGCACCAATAAGGTCTCATCGTCTTCTAGTTCTTTTAGTGACGCTAGGATTTGATCGTAGCTTTCCCAATTACGAGCAGCGCGTCCAATACCACCATAGACCACTAGACTTTTTGGGTTCTCAGCGACATCAGGATGCAGATTGTTTTGCAGCATCCGATAAGGCGCTTCGGTCAGCCAGCTTTTGCAATGTAGGGTGCTGCCTGTGGGTGCGGCAATATTACGACTCTCGTCACGGCGGGTAAACTCAGCATTTTTACGCGTTCCATTCTCGGTGGTCATAACCATTCCTTATGATTGTTTATACAGTTGTCTAATAAGATTGTTTGCTATCACGCAAAGTTGTATATACAAATTATCAAAGATTATTTTTTCATGCAAGCAATTTTTTAGTATTCATTTAATTATTTATAACAGAGAACCGCAAGGTCGGTTGTTTGGATGCAGGTTATGATGATTGCCATGATATTATGGCGCTCTTCTTATGGGCAAAATTGACGGTTAAAGACGGATATGACAAAGACGATTCCGGCGTATCAGCGGATTAAACAGGCGATATTGGATAATATCCATGCGGGCAAATGGCAGGCGGGGAAGGTGATTTCTACCGAAATGGCATTGGCAGCAGAGTTTGGTGTCTCGCGTATGACGGTCAACCGCGCTCTAAAGGAGCTAAGCGCGGAGCGGGTATTGGAGCGTCGGCAAGGGTCGGGGACGTTTGTCGCGCAGCAGCAATTCAATCATACCTTTGTAGAGGTGCGTAATATTGCCCAAGATTTAAAATCGGCCAATCGCGATTATCAAGCAAAGGTGATGAGCAAGCGCGTGATTACCGCTGATATGCTCGATGATGAACTGCGCCGCAAATTTGCTATCGAGGAGACAGATGCGTCTACTGATTTGAAAAATACTGATAATATGAGTAGCAATCATAAAGCGGCTGTTTTATATGAAGTAAAAATTGTCCACTTCGCTGATGGTCAACCGATCCAGTTTGAAGAACGCTGGGTCGATGCCAAAAAAGTACCAAAATTCATCGAGCAGGATTTTAGCGTGGTTAATACCAGTGATTACTTGATTGCCAAAAGCCCACTGGAGCGCGGCAGTTACACCATTCGTGCATTGGCTGCCCCAGATGAGATTGCGACTGCGCTACAAATTGCACCGCAGTCGCCAACGTTAGTTTTGTGTCGCCAGACCTATTCAGCAGGTCAAGTGCTGACCTTTGTCAAAATGTGGCATGCTGGCGATCGATACCAATTCTCAGGAGAGCTGTAATGACCCTACGCATGCTCACTGTTTTTGTACGTTTATTCTTTTTGAAGTACGCTAGTATGTAAGTGTTGAACACGCGTTAATTGGCAGTGATAGCCTTAAAGTATTTTCTCAAAGCGTTAAAAGTGTAAAATTAATATAAAAACAGTATTGAAAAATACGCTGAATATCCTCAAATCGAGCAACCAAAGCCAAGCAATCTAGAGTATCTGTTGTATGACGATATCTGTTTGTGGGGGTTTTCTTATTATTTGCTGACATTATGTGGTTCCGGTTTATTCATCTACTCTTACTCTTATAAGGACGTCTTATGAAACGTCGTACTCTCTTAGCCCTTGCCGCTAGTACTATGCTACTTGCTGCTTGTGGTCAGTCTACTACTAATGACGCTGACAACACTGCGACAGACAGTGCTGCAACAGGCGGATCTGATTTGCTGCAACGTATCAATAACGGCGGCACCATCAATGTCGGTACGGAAGGCACTTATCCACCATTCACTTATCATGATGAGAGCGGTAAATTGACAGGTTATGATGTCGAAGTCACCCGTGCCGTGGCTGACAAATTGGGCGTTGATGTTGAATTTAAAGAAACCCAGTGGGATGCGATGCTGGCAGGTTTGGACTCAAAACGTTTTGATATGGTGGCCAATCAAGTCAGCTTGACCACGCCTGAACGTCAAGCCAAGTATGACAAAGCCATGGCTTATAGCTGGTCAGGTGCGGTGGTTTTGGCACCAAAGGATGACAACCGTTATAGTTCATGGGACAACTTAAAAGGTCTACGTACGGCTCAATCACTCAGCAGTAACTATGGTGAGTTGGCAGAACGTTATGGCGCAGAGATCGTTCCTGTCGATGGTATGGCACAAGCCATCCAACTGGTCAAACAAGATCGTGCAGACTTTACAATGAATGACAATCTTGCGGTATTAGATTATCTAAAAAAATTCCCAGATGCTGAGCTGGAAATCAAACTGACTGCACCTGTTAGTGAGCAAACAGGCTCAGGTTTGGTTTTGTTAAAAGGTGATGACGCAGTCGTAGCAAAATTGGACGAAGCGATGGCAGCATTAGCGGCCGATGGTACGCTCACCAAGCTTAGCGAAGAGTTCTTTGGTGCTGATATCAGCCAACAAAAATAATGTTAGGGTCTATCATGCCAGCTTCTATAATGTCTGTGTCATGGCTAGCTGATTTATTGGCATTATTGCCATTTATGAGCCCTGATCGGGCGCAAATTGTCATCTCATCCTTTTGGCCTATGCTTAAAGGCGCTATCTATTATTCGATACCGCTGGCATTGATTTCATTTGCGATTGGTATGGCTATTGCTCTGACAGTGGCGCTGATTCGTATTGTGCCGCGTGCTGGCTGGTTTCATGAGATTGTTTATAGACTTGCCCGTGTTTATGTGTCGGCCATTCGCGGCACGCCAATGCTGGTGCAGTTGTTTATTATCTTTTATGGCTTGCCAAGTGTGGGCGTCAAACTTGATCCTTTTCCATCAGCGATCATTGCTTTTTCACTTAATATTGGCGCTTACGCATCAGAGACGGTGCGAGCATCGATCTTGTCCATTCCCAAAGGCCAGTGGGAAGCAGGGTCGACTGTAGGATTGACCTATCTACAAACCTTTCGCCACGTCATTTTACCGCAAGCGCTGCGTGTGTCGGTGCCGCCATTGTCTAATACCTTTATCAGTTTGGTAAAAGACACGTCATTGGCCTCATTGGTACTGGTGACTGAGCTGTTTAAGCAAGCGCAGATTATCACGGCACGTAACTATGAGTTTATGCTGGTTTATACCGAAGCGGCGATTATTTATTGGGGTATTTGTCTGTTCTTGACCTTTATCCAAGGTAAGCTTGAAACCAGACTCGATCGCTATATCGCAAAATAGACGGACGGTTTCCTGTTTTTTATAACACTATCGCTTCCGTATCCTCCGTACCACAGGAACTTTTATGATCAAAGTCACTAATATTCACAAAGCTTTCGGTGGCAATCAAGTGCTTAAAGGCATCGATTTGACCATCGAAAAAGGCAAGGTGGTGGTAATATTAGGGCCATCAGGGTCGGGCAAAACCACTTTTTTGCGTTGCCTCAATGCGCTAGAAATTCCTGACCAAGGCGTGATAGCCTTTGATGATGGCAGTTTAACGGTTGACTTTGCCACCAAACCGAAGAAAAAAACACTATTGGCGCTGCAACGTAAGTCAGGCATGGTTTTTCAATCTTATAACTTGTTTCCGCATAAGACCGCCATCGAAAACTTAACGCTAGGGCCGACAGTCGTGAAGGGACAAACCAAAGCCCAAGCACGTGAGCAGGCTTTGGTTTTGCTAGAAAAAGTAGGGCTTTCGGACAAAGCTGATCTCTATCCGTTTCAGCTATCGGGTGGGCAACAGCAGCGCATTGGTATTGCTCGTGCGCTCGCTATCGAGCCATCGTTACTACTGTTTGATGAGCCAACGTCTGCGCTTGATCCTGAGCTGGTACAAGATGTGCTCGGAACCATGAAGCAGTTGGCGTCTGAAGGCTGGACAATGATTGTGGTGACGCACGAAATCAATTTTGCACGTGATGTGGCGGATCATGTGGTCTTGATCGAAGACGGTGTTGTCGTCGAAGAGGGCAGTGCTAAGCAGTTGTTTGAGGATTCAAAGCACCCAAGGACGCAAGCATTTTTGCAGCGTATCGATCAGAAATAGCTTATGTCGTTGTAACGTGCGCCGCTGTAAAAACTAAAGCCCATTTAGGGCTTTTTTTATGTTTATCATTTGAAATCATTTGCTGCAATCAATAGTGATGGGGAAAAAGAGTGGTTCCTTAGTGAGGACTTGAAGGTTTGGTTGTACGCTAATGATGTCAACGTTTTGACACGCTGAGATAGCCACAGTGTACTTCATGGTGTACTTACCATATATATTTCATTCATAATCAGTGCGCTACATGTAAACCATACTCAAGATTTACTTTAAGTCCAACATATTGCGGTTACTTTAAATTCTTTAGCTTCTGATTTTTTTAAGTACTCTATTCCATCTTGATGATGAGTTGAACTTATCCAGTCATAACAAGAAGGTTCAAACTGGTTTAATGCTTCAATAATTTCAGAACGTGAGAATATATCGAAGTGATAAATGCGACCGTCTGAATGTTGTTCTTGTTTCAATTGGATAACCTTAAACCATTCTGGTATGTTTACCTTTTCGTGTAAATCTCTTTCTGATAAATAGTATTCCCAATTCTCCCAAACCATAATAAGCTCCTTATAAAAAGCATATAAACCATACAGATTCTATTCATGATCGGTGCGCTATACAGGCATCGAACTTCAATTACATAGATTAATAACAAAATCTCGCAAAAGGTTCACTACACCACTAATCCTACAAATCAATAATAATCTCAAGACTGTAATCTTGCCTTAAAAAATCAAGCCATGCGGCTATGAACTTTTCAAAAACATCTTTTTTGACAGTAGCTTTAAAGTCGTTATTATCTTCGTCATATATAGAGTATATCGTCACATTCTTACCGTCTAAGACAACTTGCCAAGTCTCAGAACTTATATCTAATATATTAATGTTATTATTTCTTAAATTATGAAGAATGTTCTCTGAAAACTCGATATCTAGCTCTGATAAATAGTAGGACAGCATTCTCATTTCATTGCTATTATTTAAAGGACGACATGATGGTATTGGCCTATCCCACTCATCATTTTTAAAATAATAAAAAGCCATACTCATAACAAATCCTTCTTTATTAATTTCTTCTAAAATAGAAGATTGCTTCAATTACAAAGAAGTTATCAACTTTCCTCCGAAATTTGTAGTACTAAACTAAATATTGTTATTTACGGCCTTATTTTTAGGGCATACTCCAAGTGAACCAGTCACTTCATCCTTTAAACCAATTAATAGACCACCCAAAATAGACTGCTATAGCGGAACCACTTATATTAGAGTGTATGATAATTCATAAATAGGTATTACTAAGTCACCAACTTATACAATAATTCTATTCTCAAAAAGATGATACGCCTCAATCAATCCACAAAAAGTAGTCTGGTTCTCGGCTGTCATTCTGCTGAATAAAGCAGACTTTTTCGGCCTGAGTTCTCGGTCGATGCTGAGCATCGGCACCGCAGTCTTTTGAGCGCTGTTTTATCCACTGTATCTGCTCTTTTTTTAGATCGATTGCCATATCCTTACCGTAGAGCCGCCTGACTTCATGCTGCGTTACTCTGTAGCTTTTATTCAACGCTTTATCAGAAG
The DNA here is from genome assembly GCF_904846715.1 of Psychrobacter vallis. Taxonomy (GTDB): domain Bacteria; phylum Pseudomonadota; class Gammaproteobacteria; order Pseudomonadales; family Moraxellaceae; genus Psychrobacter; species Psychrobacter vallis. The sequence goes on along the minus strand of NZ_CAJHBU010000010.1, from coordinate 103,468 downwards.
CCGCATATTTACTATCAATAAGGGCAGCTTGCGAAGCCAGTGGTAGATAGGCCGAGTTCTCTTTGTAAGTGACGGAACTGTCATCTAGCGTCGACTCATTGCCTGTATGTATCTTTTTATCTATAGGATCTATAAAGCCTTTTACACCTGCGCCTTCAAATTGATAACCCTGAAACCCACATGGGGTCACGCCATCTTTACATAAGCTATGCTTGGTCTTAGCCCGATAAAGCTTTACGCTATAGGGCGACTTATCGAGATTCTTATCGTGCGGCTTTATGTGCCATAAGCGCTGCAAATCTGGGGCGACCAGTAGCATGTCATCGCAAGTCACATTGCCTTCTTGGCAGCCTTGATAAAGGTTCAAGCGTTGTCCCTGCACATCCATTCCTAATATGAAGTTTGTTTCTACAGGTACGACCGCCGCGCCAAAAGACGCTGCCAATAATAGGCTAATACTAACACCAGCCCTTTTTAATAAGCGAAACTTATATTGGCGAAAGACAGTTATCATTGACCTATACCTGCATCAAAAAATTCGTTAGCAAACGCTTAGCGCCTTCGGTGGCAAAAGACTCTGGGTGAAATTGTACGCCTTGAATCGGATACTCTTTGTGCTGTAGTCCCATAATCTCATCACCCGCTAGCCCCGACTCAGCCAAGCTTAGCTCAGTATGGTTATGATTGGCGACGACGGCCGTGACCGTTAAACAATCCGGTAGCGTATCTGCTTTGACCATCAATGAATGATAACGCATGATCTCAAGCTCTTGCGGCAGTCCTTGATATATACCTGCCTCATTATGGCAAATTGCCGAAACCTTACCATGCATCGGGACGTTAGCACGTACCACATCACCGCCGAACACATGCGCGATGCCTTGCATGCCTAAGCAAACACCTAATAAGGGCGTAGTCTTGCCCATCACTTCGATCACCTCGCTACAAACCCCAAAATAAGCTGGATCGTCGGGTGCTCCAGGGCCGGGTGAGATAATGATTCGATCTAGATTCATTGCTTGCACGTCGGCTAGAGTAATCTCATTATTGCGCTTGACGATGACGTTTGCTTTTTTATCACCATCGAGAGTCTGTAAAATCTCGCCAATATACTGGTAAAGATTGAAGGTAAACGAGTCGTAGTTATCGATAATTAAAACATTCATAGTTATAAACTCTTTGATAAAAATAGGGTCAACTTACGGATGCATAAAGCTGTCTAATACCACTTTCATCGCCGACAGTTTACGCTGGATTTCTAGATATTCATCTGCCGGATTGGAGTCATAGACATTGCCGCCACAGGTTTGAGCATAGGCCGACTCGCCATTGATAAATAAGCTGCGAATAGGAATGGCAAAAATACAATCACCATTGAAATTAAATGACCCAAGTGCGCCGCCATAGGCACCCCGACCATCTGGCTCTAGCTCGTTAATTACTTTGATGGCCTCCACTTTTGGTGCGCCTGACAACGTACCAGCAGGGAAGTTGCTGGCAAGGGCGCTAAACATATCCTCATCAGGGTGTAAAATACCGACGATTTCAGAGGAAATATGCTGCACATGTGAGAAGCGTTTGATATCCATCAGGCTACGCACTTTTACCGTACCAAACTGTGCCACACGGCCAATATCATTGCGATGCAGATCTACCAGCATATTGTGCTCGGCAATCTCTTTATCATCATTAAGTAGGGCTCGGGCAAGTTTACGGTCTTCGATCACATCGACACCGCGTTTGGCAGTGCCTGCTAATGGATAGGTTTCCATCTCACCTTGACGCAAGCGAAACAGCAGCTCAGGTGACGCACCAATGATGCACTGCTGAGCAAATTTCATAAAGTACATGTGCGGTGATGGATTGACAGTGCGCAGTTTTTCATAAATCGGCATCTTGTCGCCAGAGATATGATACTTAGATTTAAAACCTACCTCACACTGAAAGATACGTCCGGAGATGATGTCTTCTTTCACTTGCATTACTACTTTAGCATGTTCTTCTTGACTCATACCGTCACCCAAAAACTCAACCGCAGGTGATTGGTAGCTTGGTATCGGCGCATCAAGTAAGGCTTTGATTTGTTCAATACGATTGGCTTGCTGTGCCGTTGGATAGTAAAAATAAAAAATCTCACCCGTCATTTTATCGAGCGTCAAGCCATCCAAATATACGCCAAATTTAAACGGTTCAAAGTCTTCACTCGGCTTAGCATTTAGGCTGGGTTCAAAAAAATTCACACTGTCATAACCTAGATAGCCGACGAGCCCACCGCTTTGATCGCGGGCAATGACATGCTGCGGGGTAATTTTGCGCAGTAATTGATAAGGGTTGTCGGTTTGATAAGTGTGCGTTTCAGCCGTTTTATTATCGGTAATGGCAAGAATGGTGCGATCCAAGGCAGCAATAGTCATGACGGGATCAAAACCAATCGCGTGGTGGCGCGAGATGTGGCTTTCTTCGCCCAATGATTCGAGCAAATAACAGGTATCAAAAGCCCTCTCAATGCGTTTAAACAACGCAAAAAAATCAATATCTTGCGTGAGTTTAATCCGCTGCGGCTTGCTGGGAATATCAATCAGTGCAGGTTGGTCATGCTGAGTCGTCAGTGAAGTCATAACAAAGTCCGAAATAATTAAAAAAGTATCTGCTAAAAATAAGAAAAGTATAGAGAGGATGGTTTGATACGTTAAGAGCCTTGCCGGTGCGTATTGAGTAACGCACTGAGATCATGAATTTGCATGGCTTTTGCACCGCGTGAGACCGTGGCAATTCCGACGCCCAACTGCTCAGAGATGTCACGCTGCGTGACACCGCGCTCCAGCAAGTCAAATATACGAATACGATTGGCAATCTCATGTTGCTCTTTATCCGTCAGCAGGGCACTTAGCAGCTTTTCAATAGCTGTCTCATCAGTACAACTGGCTAAATGGTTCAATAAACTGTGATAAGGATCAGTACTCATAATCATCAATCTGCATAAAATAAAAGCCAAAAGAAAAAACAGAGGGCTATTTTGTATCAGTATTCTAGTACGATAGTACATAAAAAGCAAGTGAGAGCTATTTTGGATATCAACATGCGGTCAGCAGGGCAAATATAGAAAAAGTACCAGATAGTCGGTGCTTAAAACAACGCTTTAAACAACCAGTGCTTAAACCGTATCGACAATCACCGGACGACCTTGATGATTTAGCACAGTAACATCGACATTATAAAGCTCTTTCATGGTTTCTTTTGTGAGGACATCAGCAGGTCGACCAACCGCCAGCACTTGACCTGATTTCATGGTAACGACCGTATCCGCAAATTGCGCCGCTTGATTGATATCATGCAGGACAATCACCACGGTTTTTTGTTGGCTATGGCTCAGCTCACGTAACTCACGCATCAGACGTCCAGCGTGATACATATCTAGATTATTCAATGGTTCATCAAGCAATAAATACGGCGTGTCTTGGCAGACAATCATCGCAATGAGCACACGCTGGCGTTGACCACCTGACAATGTTGATAAAAAACGCTCGGCTAAAGGCTCAAGCTCAAAACGTTCGATAATTTCTTGTACTTTTTGCTGATCGTTTGCGGTTGGTTGTCCTTGATGATAAGGATAGCGCCCAAACATCAACAGTTCATGCACGCGCAGTCGCCCTTGCACTTGATTGTCTTGGCCCAGCATGGCAACGGTTTTAGACAAGGTTCTCGCATGACAGTTGGCAATATCATGCTCGCCAAAACATACTTTTCCTGACTGTAGGGGTTGCAGGCGTGCCATGACAGAAAACAACGTAGATTTGCCAGCACCATTGGGGCCGATTAACGCAATGATTTGGGCGCTTGGTAAAGACAAAGTAACGTCATGTAAGATTTGCTGTTTGCCAATGTGATGCGAGATATTGTCTATTTTAATCATAGTATTTTTGCTTGTAGAGAGTTTTGAATTTTTTATGGTTATGGTCGATTGTTCAGTACGAACGGCGTTGGGTCATAAAAATCAATAACAAAAACACCAGACCTCCTGCCAACTCAATGACAACCGATAGTACGCCTGCCATGCCTAGTATTTGCTCAAACACAGTTTGGCCAAGCACCAAGCAAATCATGGCGACCAAGCTAACCAATATCAGGCGCTCGCTATGATACATGTTTCGGGCGAGACGATTGGTTAGTGCGCAAACCAATAAACCAAAAAAGGTCACTGGCCCGACCAAGGCCGTAGCGGTTGCGACCAATACCGCGATGACGGTGAGCAGACCAAATGCCAAACGTTGATAGTTAATGCCGAGATTGGTGGCTTGTGCTTTTCCCAACATCAAGACATCACACTGATAGCGCCAGCGCCAAACGAACAGGCCGCTGATGACACAAATGAATAAGCTGATGCCAAGTAATTGTGGATTCACCGTATTGAACTGTGCGTAGCTGGCAGATTGTATGACCACAAAATCATCAGGATTGATCAATCTGGCAATCAAGGCTGACAAGCTACGAAACAACACGCCAAATATAACGCCGACCAAGATCAACCGTGTCAAATCTTGGCTGTTTTTTGAAAATAATAATTGAAATAATAATAAGGACGCGCCAAACATTAAAATAATTTCAAGCGTAAATTTGGTAATGGGATTGATACTGGTGAAGCTAATCGCGCCAAAAAAGAAGACCAATACGCTTTGTAGCAAGACATATAATGCGTCGAAGCCCAATAAAGAAGGCGTCAAAATGGGGTTGTGCGTCAAGGTCTGAAACAGCAAGGTTGATACACCAATGGCATATCCGACCACCATCAATGCCAGCAGTTTTTTGCCCCGTAGCGGTAATGCAAAATCCCAATGTCCATTGACGTTGAGCGTCAAAAACAGCGTCATCGAGACAACCAAAATAATGGTCGCCACTGACTTTGGGTGGTTTACGATGAACGCCCAAAGTTGTGCAAGGCGCTTTTGCCAAGCGCTAACGGCGGCGTTAGCATTTTCTGTGGCGCGCTCTTCTGTAGAGCTAGGCGTAGACGACGAAAACATAGAAAAATCCTATAGTGCCAAGCTTATCCAATCAGACAAAAGGACGGTTAAATTAAGAAAAGAAGCCATATAGTTGAAACCTTTTAAAGTCGCTACCGTCTCGTACGATGCTATGAATAAATGACTATCAATGAGCGCCGACTAAGTGATGGACTGTCTGACGAATTGGTCATTATTGATCTGCCGGAGCACGTAGTAATAGCCATAAAAACAGCACGGTGCCGACCACACCAAAGACAGTGGCGACAGGCACTTCAAATGGATAGCGAATAGAGCGGCCAATAATATCGCACAATAGCACTGCCGAAGCCCCTAATAGCGCAACTGCTGGCAAGCTACGGCGTAATTTATCGCCCATCAATCGGCTAACGATATTGGGCACAACCAAACCAATAAACGGAATCATGCCAACCGTCACGACCACCACGGCACTCATCATCGCCACCATACCAACGCCAAGCCATGTCACCTGTCGTTTGCTAATCCCTAGGTTTAACGCAATATTATCGCCCAGACCGACAATGGTCAGCTTGTCCGCGATAAGATAAGCAAGAACACACAGTCCGCCCGTCAGCCACAAAAGCTCATAACGGCCTGCTAACACTCCCGAAAAATCACCAAACTGCCACACACTCAGCATCTGTAATGATTCGGTTTGATAAGCAATAAAGGTCGTCACTGCTTCAATAATGCCGCCAAAGACAATACCAATCAGTGGCACCATCAAAAAATCAGTCGGCGGAATCCGGTGAATGAGCAGCATAAATAACATCATGCCAAACATGGCAGTGAGAGTAGCGACGCCCATTTTTACAATAAGCGCGCTGGCTGGGAATAGCAGACTGACCACCAGTAACCCGAGTGCGGCGCTTTGGGTCGCACCCACCATCGATGGTTCAACGAAGCGGTTTTTTAGTATCACTTGAATGATCATCCCAGCCACTGCCATAGCGATACCCGTCAAGATAATAGCAACAGTACGCGGTATACGGCTGACCATTAGTAGAGAGCTATCAGAATTGGCGCTATGATTAATCAAGCTCTGCAAAATACCTGACCACGAAAAATCTGCCACGCCAATAGACAGGCTCAATAACACCAAAAGCCCCATAATAATGAGGCTACCGATGTTGATTAACCACGGTGGAATAGCGGTACGTCGATGTTTAAGATGCTGGCCATTACTCGCCCTTTTTTGCCAACTTGATGAAGCCGTTGACAAAGAAGAGCTGCTTTTAACGCTGGTACGGGCACGATGTGAAAATAACGACATAATGGCGACTGGCTTAAAAAATAAAAATGATAGCGGACGTTCAGAGCAATTGCTTGAACAGTGACTATTTAGCGCCAGCAAAGGCAGTTTTAATGGTGGTCAAATCTTGTATCCACTGATAATAGCCACCGAACGCAAGGTAAGAGTCTGGGCTAAGGTATATCACTTGATCTTTACTCCACGCATTGGTTTGCGCAACCAATGGATTGTCCAGTACTGCTTTGGCACCTGCGCCATCTTCACCAATGGCGGCACTACGATCAATGATGAATAACCAGTCTGGATTGGTCTTTTGTAAATACTCAAAAGAAACTGGCTGACCATGACGCGCGTCTGCGATTTGATTGTCTGCCATTGGTATATCAAGTACAGTATGGATAAAACCGTAGCGCGATTTGTCACCATAAGCGGACATTTTATTGCCATTGACCATCACAACCAAGCCTTTACCTTTATCTTTGGTCAAAACTTTAGTCTCGTCAATGAGGCTATCAATGTCTCCTTGCAGTTTTGCCGCTTGATCACTTTTACCAAACAATGCGCCCAAATCATGCAAACGCTGTTTACTGGATTCATAGATTTTTGCCGTATCAATGGTCATGTCGAGCGTTGGAGCGATACTTGATAAGGCGTCATATTTTTCAGCCATACGTGAGCCAATTAAGATAGCTTGTGGCTGCATTGCATTCAATGCTTCTAGGTCTGGCTCAAATAAGGTGCCAACATCTTTTGGTTCAGGCTGAGTCTTTGAACGTAAATTGTCTAAAGGTAGCTCACCTGGCATACCATCGATAGCTATATCAAGTGCTGCCAAGTCTTGCATTAATGACATGTCGTAGACAACCAAGGGTGACGGATTGATTGCCAAATCGACATTACCTTTTACGGTATCGACTGCGATGATCTCAGCAGAAACAGCGTCATTATTGGCAACATTCGCCGCATTATCAGCAGTTTGATTTTCAGTCTGGGCGTCTGCTGGTTCAGAGTCGTTAGATTCAGGTGAACTACAGCCGGCCACACCGATGGCCACAAATGCTGTCATTATCGCAGTCAATAGTGGACGTTTAAAAAAAGGGGCAGAAGCGTGACTAGAAGATAAAATAGTAGACATAAATAACTCGGTATATCAGATGGTTAGGTAAAGTATGAATAAAAAAAGGTGTCAATCTAAAGTGGTAATATAAGGTGCTAATACAAAAATAAAACGAGCTTGTATGGCGTGATCGCACACACCATACAATGCTCGGCGGTATTGCTGTAAACGTTATAGGTTTTATTGCTCAAGGATTGGTTTTTGGTACTTAGTTCTATGATGTTTATATTCTCAGCACGATAGGACTCTCAATCAATCAAAGGGTATCTTAAATTAATTGAGAGTCATTATCAATACAAATGATAATGATTTTTATTAACATCGTTGATTTTGTTGGTTGCTATCACCAGTCATCACTGGGTTTTGATATAAGTGCCTGAAGTGGCAAGATGGATTTTGTCTTATAAAATAGCGGTGTTATATGTAATTATGTGTGACTGACTGAGCAAAAATATCATGATTTGTATTGATAATAATTATCGTTTGCATTATTATCTACGCCATTCTACTTCAGTTAATTAATATTAGGGTATTATGAGTTCAACGGATTTGGAGGCGCCACCACTTAGACTGACATTTGCAGCTATTATTGTAGTTGTGGGTTTGCACATTCTAACGGCAATAGCATTAGTGGCAATCAAAACTCCTGAGCTAAAAATTGAAGCTAAAAAAGACGCGTCGCCTATTGAGATCGAGCTTATATCGTTACCTACTGAAACGCCTCCACCTGAAGTAGAGGTAATAGAAGTCGCTCCTAAACAGGAGCCAGCACCTCAAGTTGCAGAGCAACAGCCAGAAACAGCCAAATCAATAGTACCGCCAAAACCAGAAGCACCAGAAAAACCAGTGGTTAGAGAAGAGAAGACAACGCCTAAACCCGCACCAATAGTGCCAGTAAAAGAACAAAAAGTGGTTGAAAAACCAAAAGAGCCGCCAAAAGAAACAGTAGTAAAACCTAAAGTGGATACTTCTGTAGCCGATGAGCAACGTAAAATCATAGCAGCAAAAGCAGAGAGGGCTGCTCAAGCGGAGCAAGCTCAAGCAGCGCGTGATGCACAAGCTAAAGCTGATCGAGAAGCCCAAGCCAATCGCGATGCACAAGCTAAAGCTGATCGAGAAGCACAAGCCAATCGTGATGCTCAAGCTCAAGCAGCTCGCGTTGCAGAAGAGGCCAAGGCAGCACGAGAATCTGCTGCTCGTGCCCAAGCCGCAGCCAGCGCAAAAGCGGCTGCCGAAAAGGCCGCAGCTGCAAGTAATACGCCAGTGAATTTTAGCGGTAGTGATGCATCTTGGATAAGAGAGCCTAAATTCGAAAATATTTCCAGTGAACAGCTAACATTGGCAATAAAATTTTCAGTAGATAAACAGGGTAATATCAAGAATATTCAAGTTAATGGCACTAAAGATCAAAAGTTGAAGCAAGAAGTTAAGCGCAGACTTCAACGTAGTAAGATAAAACCATTTATACAAAATGGCGCTCCAGTTGTTGGTGCGGTTGCATTCAGTATAGTTGTACAGTGATGTATATACAAAAGAATATGAAGCAACTTCGAAGCAATAGATAATCAAGTCATAGTAATGAAATAACAAACCAAGGAGTCTGACATGGACTTTATGCAATACTGGCAATATAGTGACATGGTGACCAAAAGCCTATTCTTCATACTTTTGGCGCTATCCATTATTTCATGGGTAACTGGCATCATTCGTGTGTTGCAAAGTCGCAAGTTGGCTGGCAGTGTGGCAGACGATTTGAGTCAGCAGCTGCAGAATAAACAGGCTGAATTGCTACAATCTGATGCTGCTGCTCGGCGTTTGATTACTGAGCAGACTCTGCTCAAGCATATCGGCCGCTATCGTTTTGCCAGTGAGCGTGGATTGCCCATTCTCGGTACGACGGCAGCCATTGCACCATTCATTGGTCTGTTTGGCACGGTATGGGGCATTTTTCATGCGCTGCATAATATCGGCATGAGTGGACAGGCGGGGTTGGGACAAGTTGCCGCCCCTGTCGGTGAGGCACTTATTATGACGGGTCTTGGTATTGCCGTCGCTATTCCAGCGGTCGTGTTTTATAACCTTGCCGTACGTATTAACCGCCGTGTGATGTACCATGCCAATGACCGCGCGCATGATCTATTGGCAAGCTCTGCTGAGCTGGCAGCCACGCCAAAGTCGTCAGTAGCCAGCAAATCTGCCGCTGCTCATGCTCAGGTAGCCAAAGAACACCCCGCAAATACAGAAGATAGCCAGCAAGCCAGTCACTATCGTGGCTCAACGTCACAGCTGTAGTAATGATAACTTAATAGGGTTGTCAGTTAAGGAAAAATAAAGTCAGCGATACACTCAAAGGGCTGGCTGTATTAAGAATAACCAAACGTATTGAGAGTAATTATGGCATTTCAATTGGGTGATGATGACGTTCAAGGCATGAATGAGATGAACCTCATTCCGCTTATCGATGTCATGCTGGTATTGATGATTATATTTTTATTGACTGCAACTGTGCTAAATCCGACGGTGCCATTAGACTTACCAAAGACCAGTGCCTCGGTGAATGAAACCCCACCAGAAGCCATTCAAATCAGCATTGATAAAGACGCAGGAATATTTTGGGACAGTGATCCGATTAGTATGGAGGCGCTTGAGACACGGCTACAAGAGCAAAGTGCCACTGGGCAAAACCCATCTGTACAACTGCGTGCCGATAAAGACAGTAGGTACGACACGGTCGCTCAGGTTTTGGCAGCCACCAGTCAAGCTGGACTGACTAAAGTCGCCTTCGTCAATGAATAGATTTTATGCATAAAACTATGGGAACAAACTGACTAAACAATCAGTCAGCTTATTTACTCAGCAATCACCAATATAATAATAACAACCATTAAAATAATAAATCTTCCTCCTACCTCGCTTGGGTCACCTTGCGAGGTTTCCTTTATTATAAGGTCGTCTTTATATAAAGTATGGTTTACCAACCATAGCCAAATGGGCGGTAGCCGTAACCAAAATGCCCAAGCCGCCCGTAGCCAAAGGGATAGGGTGAGCGTAAATAGTCAAGATCACGCTGGCGGATATAGTAGTAACGTCCTTGAGCGTAAGCTTCTTCGAGTTTATCAATACCTTCGAGTGGACAAACAGGTTGCCAATCATAACCCTCACGGCCAAGTTTGTAAGCATTCAGCTCGGTACAGTAAGTCTTCAGACCTTGCTGACGCCCTTGTTCCCACTGTATGCGATTGGGCATGGCACCACCGACACTTGCGCAGCTATTAGTATAGTGCCCAAAGTACGCACCTGAACGCCCACGTAAACCGTCCGCAAGGCCAACTTCTTGCCAGTTGCTGGTTTGACACTGCTGCGGGGTTAGGCTTTGGGTCGTTGCACAGCCTGATAAAGCCAGTACTGCTGCGCTCATCAGCGATATAGTAATACCAGATTTACCCAGCGCCTTCTTGGTCAATTTGCTAGCCAAATCAGCCGTCGATGAGTTTAGTTTAATAATATAATTCATAATAAACCTGCGCGCGTTTAAAATTATGGTTTATCATAGCACTTTTTGCTGTCGACAACTTTTTATATGTTGTGGTTAGGCTTGTTCTTAGTTGAGTCAAGTATTTGATCTACCAGCGTAAATGGCAGTATTAGTCCAAAACTAGTGGCTGAGTTTTCAACGATGGTCAATTTATCCTGCTTGATTTTTAATCGTTCGTGCTCATTATAAGCTTCTATATAGCAGCTACTTGTTAGGACACGGCCTAGATAGTCAAGGTTGGTTTTTTTAGCATTATTTTATTTCGATCAAAGGGCCAAAGCATTATGGGAATATTGATTGGCGTTATCATTGTACTATTCGTATTAGGGAGTATGATGGCGCTCAAGCCTAACGGCATCGACCAGCGTTTGGATAAACTGCGTATGACCGCGCGCCGTTTGCAATTGAATCCAAAGCTCGTTAGCTGTCCTGATTGGATAAAGGGCAAGGATAATGAGTATGGTCGCGGGATGATGGGTCAATATTGTTTGGTGTTAGAAAATATACAGCTGCCGCACACACGTTATCAAGTGATTGATGGACAGTGGCGACCAGATAGCAGCTTTGTGGATACTACCAAAGACGACGTCAAGCTCAACATCCCAAGTGCCATTCGTTCTACTCAAAGCCATACCAACGGGGCTGTAAAGAAGACTAATTTTAGTTTGGACAAAGCACCACTAGATTTGCCAGTCAGTATTGAGCCGTTTGTTAAAGGTTTATTGACCAAGGCCAATACGATTGTCATTTATTGGGAAGATATCGCTTATGTGCGGCCATCGACCAACCCCATTTATCAGCACAAAGCGATTGAGTCAGACTTACTGGTACTGAAACAAAATCTAGAAAAATGGGCCCTACAAATGCAGAAAAACACCGTAAGGTAGTAAATGGTTTTTTAATCTCCATTAATAGACAACGTGCAAGCACTTTTGGCAGACGCTTAGTCATTTACAGTTGACAGTTTAATACTCAGCAGTGTAACGTCATTATAACTGTCTCTTTATTTTATGGTTATTGTTTGTTTTATAACCGTTTTTATAAGCAGCTATTACTACAATAATTTAATGAGCAATTATAAATTGCCATGCTGCTGGATTTATCCTTATTATTAATTTACTTATATTCTTTTAATTTACTTATACAATGGTGTCGTCAAATATGGCAAAAACCACAACCAAAAAAAGTTCAGCAGCTACTGCTGACAGCCCAAAGGGCAAGTCTCTGGTGATTGTAGAATCACCAGCCAAGGCAAAAACGATTAATAAATACCTTGGTGATGCCTTTATCGTCCGCTCAAGTATCGGCCATGTCCGTGATTTGCCAGTCAGTGCCAGTAAAAGCACCAAAAAAACCACCGTTGCCAAAAAAGATGACACTCTGAGCAAAGAAGAAAAAGCCCAACAAGCACTGGTACGTCGTATGGGCGTAGATCCAGAGCATGATTGGGCGGCCGTTTATGAAGTATTGCCTAACAAGACCAAAGTTATCAAAGAGCTTAAAGCGTTGGCCAAAGACGCGGACCAAATCTATCTAGCAACGGATATGGATAGAGAAGGGGAAGCCATTGCGTGGCATCTAAAAGAAGTCATCGGTGGCCCTGATAGTAAATATCAGCGTGTGGTCTTTAACGAGATTACCAAATCTGCCATTCAAAATGCCTTTAAACAACCCTCAAAGCTTGATATCGACCGCGTCAATGCTCAGCAAGCGCGTCGTTTTTTAGACCGAGTGGTTGGCTTTATGGTATCCCCCTTACTGTGGCAAAAAATCGCTCGCGGTCTATCGGCAGGCCGCGTACAGTCGGTTGCCATGCGTTTGGTGGTTGAGCGTGAGCATGAAATTCGTGCCTTTATTCCAGAAGAGTATTGGCAGATTCATGCCGATACTCATATCGCCAATAGCAAAAAAGACGCTGAGCAAATTGGTATTCGCTTAGAGGCGACCAAGCAAGGCGGCAAAACGCTGAAGCTGGTCAATAAAGAGCAAACGGATAAAATATTAGACATCCTCAAAGCCAGCGACTTTATCGTTAAAGAACGAGAAGAAAAACCCACACAATCTCGTCCAAGTGCGCCGTTTATCACCTCGACTTTGCAGCAAGCTGCCAGTACCAGATTGGGTTTCTCTGTTAAGAAAACCATGATTTTGGCACAGCGTTTATATGAAGCTGGTCACATCACTTATATGCGTACCGATTCGACCTTTTTGTCAGGCGATGCGCTCGCTGCCGTGCGTGGTCATATCGAAGACAGCTATGGCACAAAATACGTGCCAGAAAACCCCAATTTTTATGGCAATAAGCAAGGCGCACAAGAGGCGCATGAAGCGATTCGCCCCTCCAACGTCAACATGAAATCAACGCAGCTTAAAGGCGTTGAGCGTGATGCCATACGTCTTTACGAGCTGATTTGGCGTCAGTTCGTGGCCTGTCAGATGCTACCTGCAAAGTACCTGTCAGTGAATTTGTTCGTTGGCGCAAATGACGTTGAGCTAAAAGCTCGCGGCCGTACCATGGTATTTGATGGCTATACCAGAGTGATGCCACCTGCTAAGACGGACGATACCTTATTACCTGATGTCAAAAAGGGTGATCAATTAACGCTAGATAAGCTCGATCCGAGCCAACACTTTACCAAGCCACCACCGCGTTATACTGAGGCCAGCTTGGTAAAAGAGCTTGAGAAAAAAGGCATCGGTCGTCCATCGACTTATGCCTCTATCATCTCGACCATTCAAGATCGCGGTTATGTAAAGCTGGAAAACAAACGGTTATTTGCCGAAAAAATGGGTGACATCGTTACTGACAGATTGACGGCCAGCTTTCCAGACTTAATGGATTATACCTTTACGGCGGCATTAGAAGACAAGCTCGATCACGTGGCAGAAGGCGAGCAAAACTGGAAAGACGTGCTTGATAACTTTTATGGCGAATTCAAAACAACGCTAGACCGCGCCAAAGAAAAAGACGGCATGCGCCCAAATGATCCGACTGACGTACCAGATGTGCATTGTGATCTTTGTGATCGTCCGATGCAGCTGCGTACAGGGTCAACAGGGGTGTTCTTAGGCTGTACTGGCTATAACTTACCGCCAAAAGAGCGTTGTAAAGGCACCAAGAACCTAATGCCAGTCGAAGCTTTTGCCAATCTCGATGATCCGGAAGGCGATGACGAAGCGGCAGAAGTTAAAGACTTGATGGAGAAAAAGCGCTGCCCGAAATGCGGTACAGCGATGAATGGTTATATCGTCGATGGCGGTCTCAAACTGCACATCTGCGGTAACAATCCTGATTGCGATGGTTATATTTTAGAAGAAGGGAAGTTTGAAGTACCAGGCTCAGACGCCCCAACCATTGACTGTAATAAATGTGATGGTCAAATGGAGTTAAAGACTGGACGTTTTGGCCCTTACTTTGCTTGTCAGAAATGTGACAACACTCGTAAAGTACTAAAAACAGGCGAAGCAGCACCGCCACGTATGGATCCTATCCATCTACCAGAGCTAAAATCAACCAAGCATGACGATTACTTCATTTTACGTGAAGGGGCGGCTGGGATGTTCTTAGCGGCATCTAAGTTTCCAAAAGTCAGGGAGACACGTCCGCCAAAGCTTGCTGAGCTACGAGAAATCAAAGACAAAATGGAAGATAAGTTTCAGTATTTGTTTGAAGGGCCAGATGAAGATCCTGACGGTAATCCAACGATTTTGCGCTGGTCGCGTAAGAAAAAAGAACAATATATCGGCTCTGAAAAAAATGGCAAAGCCACACGTTGGGGTGTATATTGGCGTAAAGGCGAGTGGATAGAAGAATAACGGTTTTTCTATCGACAATAAAAAACCCTCTTAACCATATACTTTGGTTAAGAGGGTTTTTTTATGCAATTAAGCGTTCATCTTAATGTTTATTAGTTTTTTTCGATAATACCACAAGCGATGCGATCACCTGCATTACCAGCGGGTTGGCTCTTATAGTCATCGGCGTTAGCATGAACAATAAATGCTAAGCGATTTACGCTATATTTGCCTGTACCAGCTGCTGAGATTTTTTTGTTCACATAGTTGATAGTAGCCACGCCTTTTTCATTGGCGGTTAGGTTTGGTAAGTCACCTGCGTGCCCATTCATATCATCTGGATTTGAGTGTGGTTTGTTATCTGGATTAAAGTGACCACCGGCCGCTTTACCCATATCTGCACAGCTACCCGTTTCATGAATGTGTAAGGCAACGGTTTTACCCGGTTGCAAGTTCATAAGCTTACCGTAAACTTGGACGCCGCCATCAACAGGACGTAAGAAAAGCTGTCCCACCTCTTTATTGGTGCTATCGACAGTTTTTATTTTAGACTTCAAAGCAGGCTGATTCAAAGGGTTACCTGTCTGCATCTGATTTTCTACAGTCTGACAACCAGTCATCGCTAAAGCTGAACTACATAGTAAAGCACTTGCAAGCATTGTCTTATTCATTGTTATCTCCATTTATATTTGATTGCTATGATGAATGATTTTTCCATAATTTCATTTAAAATATTCAAACATTGCCTAATGTCATCGTCAGTATAGCCAAGGATATAAGGTAGATATTCATCAAAAGCGCAACAATCGGTTAATAAATGTAAGTAACGTATGGGTTTGAAAATTCGTCCCAGTACAAAAAAAGCCGCCTATCTGTATGATAAGCGGCTTTTTAAAATCTTTAGAGTATAAAAAGACGATTAATTACGTAGTGCTTTTCCTGAGGTTTTATCAACGGTCACTTTCGCTGGCTTAAGCGGTGTTGGCATACTGACCAACGCTACTTTTAATATTTCATCAATCGTCGCCACAGGTTGAATGGTCAAACCTGCTTTGACATTGTCAGGGATGTCAGCCAAGTCACGCTCATTAGTCGCTGGGATCAAGACGTGCTTGATACCACCACGATGAGCCGCAAGTAGCTTCTCTTTAAGACCACCGATACGTAGGATTTTACCACGTAGGGTAATCTCGCCTGTCATGGCAATATCTGAACGAATCGCGATACCCGTTAAGGCAGAGACTAAAGCTGTCGTCAGCGCGCCACCAGCAGAAGGGCCGTCTTTTGGCGTGGCACCTTCTGGCATATGGACATGGACGTCCGTCGTTTTAAACGTCTCGTAGTCAATGCCTAAGCTATCACCGCGCGCACGTACCACACTCATAGCAGCACGAATCGACTCTTTCATCACATCGCCTAGTGAGCCCGTAAAGCTAAGCTCGCCTTTACCTTTCATGGCGACCGCTTCGATGGTTAATAGTTCACCACCGACCTGTGTCCACGCAAGACCAGTGATACGACCAATTTCAGGCGCTTCTTCAGCCAGACCGTAGTCATACTGATGCACGCCTAGATAGTCATCAATGTTCTTGTCATCGACTACAATCAGCTGACGTTCTGCTTTTTTCGGGGCACGCGCGCCATGATTTTCGACTGAACCACGAACCACTTTTCGGCAAATTTTATTGACTTCACGTTCAAGGTTACGCACGCCCGCTTCACGCGTATAGCTGCGCACGATGCTGTGCAATGCCGCTTCGACAATCTCAATTTCGCCTTCTTTGAGACCATTATTTTTGATTGCTTTTGGCACCAGATATTTCTGTGCGATATTGACTTTTTCTTCTTCGGTATAACCCGGTAGACGAATCACTTCCATACGGTCGAGCAGGGCTGGTGGGATGTCCATGCTGTTGGCGGTACAGATGAACATCACTTGCGACAGATCTAAGTCCATGTCTAAATAATGGTCGTTAAAAGTATCGTTCTGCGAAGGATCTAATACTTCAAGCAACGCTGATGCTGGATCACCGCGGAAGTCTTGCGCCATCTTATCGATTTCATCTAATAAGAACAGCGGGTTTTTGACTTCTACTTTCGCCAGTGACTGCACGATTTTGCCCGGCATCGCACCAATATAGGTACGGCGATGACCACGAATTTCCGCTTCATCACGCACGCCGCCAAGTGCCATACGCACAAACTTACGACCCGTTGCTCGCGCGATGGACTCACCCAAGGAGGTTTTACCAACACCCGGAGGGCCAACGAGACAAAGAATAGGGCCACGCAGTTTTTTCACTCGTGACTGAACGGCGAGGTATTCTAAGATGCGGTCTTTGACATCTTGCAAACCATAATGATCTTCATCTAAGACGGTTTTGGCTTTGTCTAAATTGATTGAAACTTTGGTCGTTGCATTCCACGGCGTATCCAAAATCCATTCAATATAGTTACGTACGACAGATGATTCGCTCGATGCAGGCGGCATCATTTTGAGCTTTTTCATCTCTTGTTCTGCTTTTTTGCGGACATCCTCTGGCAAGTCAGCATCTTCTAAACGCTGCTCTAACTCAGCCACATCATCTTCACCATCGAACGCGCCGTCATTCATATCGGACAGCTCGTTTTTGATGGCTTTCATTTTCTCGTTCAAGAAGTATTCGCGCTGATTGTCTTCCATTTGCTGGCGAACCGCTTCTTGGATGTCTTGTTCGATATTTTGTTCCGCACTTTGCTTGACCAAATATTCTGTCAAGGTATTGATATGCGTTTTGATATCGTTTTTTTCTAAGAAAGACTGTTTTACCTCAAGATCCATCGACACACGCGTTGAGATGAAGTAAACCAACTCAAGCAAATCATCAATACGTTTTGCCACGCGAGTGAGCTCACGCGCATTACGCAGACGCGCATCCGCATAGCTTTCAAACAGGCTGATCAACGCTTGGATGGTATTTTTCTGTTGGCTCTCATCCATGCTGACATCAAGATCTGCACGTTCAAAGTTTGCCATCAATAATTCATCGTGATTTTCGATGGCATCGACGCGCGCACGATATTGACCTTCAATCAATACTTTGATGCAGTTCTCATCGCTATCATGCGGCATGGTGCTGACGATGCGGCAAACTGTACCGTACTGGTATAAATTGTCTTGATCGATGTCTTCGGTCAAAGAGTCTTTTTGAGCCAAAACCAGTACTTTGTTGCCGTACTCTGCTTGTGCCAGCTCAACGGCTTTTACCGATGGCGCACGACCGACAAACAAAGCAATTTGCATGTGTGGGTAGACGACGACGTCGCGCAGTGCCAATAAGGGTAAATAGTCTTCAACGGCATTGTCTTCGGTAGCATCGTCTTTCGCTGTACTGTTGTCACTATCAATCTCACTATCAGTCTCATTAACATCGGCAGACACCGCATCTAACGTTTTATCAGATGAAGTGTTTACTTCGTTGTCTTCTGCGACAGTCGTTGAAACGTCGACATCGATGTCGATATTGTCTGGGGCAATTTTATGTTCACTCATATATTTTTCCTCGTTCACCAGACTTGTAAAGTCAAGTTCGTGGTTCATGTTTAGATAAATGGTGCTCACAGATAAAATTGCAAGGCTCATTGGTCAAGTCGCACGCTTATCTTTGCTAAAAAACGCTCTCTATCTTAATACAGCTTCGGATACTGCCATAGTTGATCCTAAATAAAAAAGGAACAACCCTTATAACGTACTGCTAGGATAATATTTTCTTGCTTGCTGTGCCTTCGCAGACAGAGGCTGCGAAAATTTATCCTAGCAGTACCGCATTCATTTTATAGGGGAGTGACTATTGATACCTATTGGTTTCTATACATAGGCTTTATGGGCAAAATAAGGTAAACTGGCGCGCGTCTAAAACGGGGCTTTTTAAAATATTGCTTAAAGTAACGCGTTTTAGAGGCTAAGATATTTTTAGATCAAAATCAATCAGACAGACAATTTAGACAGGACAAGGGGCAACACATGGCAATCAATGCGGTACTGCTGGCAGTTATTATCATGCTGGGGCTGTCGCTTTCACGCGTGCACGTGGTGCTCAGTTTACTCATTGGGGCGCTGGCAGGCGGTTTGCTGGCGGGTCTTGGTATCACCGATACTTTAGAGGCCTTTCAAGAAGGCATCCGTAATGGCGCACAAATCGCACTTTCATACGCATTATTGGGTGCTTTTGCCGTCGCTATTGCGCACTCTGGCTTGCCGCAATCCTTGGCAGGGGCGGTGATTAAGCGTATCGATGCAGGTGGTACCAGCGGTATGATTAAGTATATGCTATTTGCAGGCTTGATTACCATGAGCTGCTTTAGTCAAAACTTAATCCCTATTCATATTGCCTTTATTCCGCTGCTTGTACCGCCACTGCTGCTGGCTTTTAATCGCATGCAAATTGACAGACGTCTGATTGCTTGTCTACTGACCTTTGGTCTGGTCACGACCTATATGTTTATCCCATATGGCTTTGGCGATATCTACCTCAATCAAATCATGCTCAAAAACGTCGGAGAAGCGGGCATTGATATCACTGATATTTCTGTGGTTAAAGCGATGGCAATTCCTGCATTAGGGATGCTGATTGGTTTGCTGATCGCGGTATTTATCAGTTATCGTAAGCCGCGTCACTATCAGCAAGTGGCGATAGACAAAGAAGCTCATGATGCCGTGGTAGAGGGTGATGCTTTGAGCAAAACCGCGGCCAGCGCACAAACGCAAAGTAAGCTAAAGACCTTTGTGGCACTGGCTGCCATAGTCACAGCGTTTGTGGTGCAGCTCTACACCGATTCGCTATTGCTCGGTTCGATGTTTGGCTTTGGTGTCTTTATGGCGACAGGCGTGGTCAAATGGCGCGATGCGGATGGCGTCTTTAATGACGGTATCAAGCTGATGGCGATGATTGGCTTTATCATGATTACCGCGCAGGGCTTTGCAGAAGTCATGAAAGCCACTGAGCAGATTCAGCCATTGGTCGATGGGGCGGCGTCATTATTCGCTGGCAATAAAGCGATCGCGGCATTTATTATGCTCGCCATTGGTCTAATTGTGACCATGGGTATCGGCTCGTCATTCTCTACCATTCCTATTTTGGCGGCGATTTATGTGCCGCTGTGTATTTCTTTAGGGTTTTCGCCATTGGCAACCGTTGCGATTATCGGTACGGCTGGCGCGCTTGGTGATGCGGGTTCGCCTGCGTCAGACTCGACATTGGGGCCAACCTCGGGTCTAAACATCGATGGACAGCATGACCACATTAAAGACAGTGTTATACCCACTTTCATTCACTACAATATTCCGTTATTAATCTTTGGTTGGATTGCAGCGATGGTGTTGTAGGTTGCTTTAGCTAAAACATAGCTTTATAAAAAGCCATCGTATAGATGGCTTTTGCATTTTAATCTATCAGTTTGTATTTAAGTGTTAAAGCTGAGTAGGGTGCGCCCTGCGCACCAGAAAAAAAGTTAATCTCGACTATCGGTGCGCGGGTCGCACCCTACAAGTTATTCAATATTTTTAAGTATTATCCTTGTCAGAGCCCTCATCAAAATCTCTCAAATCACCATTCAAGCTGCTCAAAAACGCATCACTTTGCGCGAGCAACTTACTTAATCGTTCTTCATTGACAAGCCTTGTCATTTCCTCCGCGCTAAACGGCTGTTCTTGACTGTAGTAACGTAACTCTCTAGCGTCCTCATTGCCTAATGTTTGCAAATACTCTTCAACATTATCAGCGCTAGATTCTTTTTTGTCAGACTGTTTATTATTATCACTCATCAAAACCACCTCAATCCACTTGGCGTAATCAAACCATCTAACGGCACATCCCACGGCTGACGCTGCAACACTGCAACCACTTGAAAATCATAACACCAGCCTATTTTAAGCAGTTTTTTTGTGCCTGACCGATAGCTTTTCCCAAGCGTTGTATCATAAAAACCGCCGCCCATGCCCATACGATTGCCATTCAAATCTACGGCTACCAATGGACAAATAATCACGTCTAATTCTTGCGCCCATAATAGCTTGCGACTGTGATTTTGTTTCATACCTAGGCGATGGATGCGGGTTGGTACATTTAATAATTTAGAATGGTAAATCGGCACAAAGCGCAGGCGTTTATTATCAGAACTATTACTATCACGACCTAAAGAACCAACCACAGGCAAATAAGGAAAATAGCCTAAGCGTTGACACCAGTCTAATAGTGGCTGGGTAGGCAATTCACCAAAGCCATCATAATATAAACCAATACGCGCATTCACTGGTAGCCGCTGCTGTAATTTGGTTAAATGGAGACTTGCTGCTTGAGCCAGATTTCTACGTGCACCGTCACTCAGCTGACGACGCTGGCGAGTAAACAGGCGTCTGGGTGGGTTGCTAACAGTCATATTTTACCGATTCCTAGATTCTTGATTAAAAATGTAGAACATTTTTTAATGTTTATAGTAAAACAGAAGTATATATCCCTTTCAACGTTAAAAATCTCAACTTTAGGAGGCGGCATGAAAGTTAGGCCTAAATGTTATAGTGAGTGTGATGACTACTACAAAAAAGTCCTTGATAGAACCAGTTTAAGACAAGACAATATTTATCAAGTTATAGAAATTCAAAGCGAATCATATCGTATTGATGGAGAAGATGGCGTAGGTCCTTGTCTTTATGAT
This sequence comes from Psychrobacter vallis, assembly GCF_904846715.1. Classification (GTDB taxonomy): domain Bacteria; phylum Pseudomonadota; class Gammaproteobacteria; order Pseudomonadales; family Moraxellaceae; genus Psychrobacter; species Psychrobacter vallis. The sequence continues at coordinate 82,055 of NZ_CAJHBU010000010.1, read as the reverse complement.
AAACGTATTTTTGACATTATAGATCCGAGTATTCCTGAAGGATATATTTATCAATTTAATTATGAAGATGAAGAGCAGAGTCATGAAGATGACGAAGGCTTCATATGGCGAAACTCTGTAGAGGAGTACAACATTACACCAAAGTGTTTTGCCCAGCGTGCATTTTTCGACTTTTATCACGATGGTAGAGAAGAACAAGTTGCCATTTATAATGAATATACTAGAGAATTAAAGGATACGAAACTAGGATGAGAGTTTAGTTTGAATTGTTATAAGCTCTTTTAAGTCACCCATAAACCTAAATGCGTTTAGCATAAAGCCATGCTATCATAACGCCACTTTATATCGTATTCTCCTTTATGTGCAGCAGGTGTGGCACTTTTTGTAGTTCAGCTATTTAACAACAAACCAGCAAAGAGGGTAGTTATGTCGACACAGAATCAGGCAACTCGTACCGAAAAAGACACAATGGGCAACGTGGAAGTCCCAGCCGATGCTTATTGGGGTGCGCAAACGCAGCGTAGCCGCGAAAACTTCAAAATCGGTGGCGAGACATTGCCGCGTCCGATGATTGAAGCGATGGCATTGGTCAAAAAAGCCGCTGCCATTACCAACGCCAGCCTTGAGCGTATCGAAAATGATAAGCGTGACCTAATCGTGCAAGCTGCTGACGAAATTATCAACGGTGGTCTAACGGATCAGTTTCCATTGGTCGTATGGCAGACGGGTTCTGGTACACAGTCAAACATGAACATGAACGAAGTGCTTGCCAATCGTGCCAACGAAATCGCTGGTTCTGAGCGCGGTAGCTACACGCCGATTCATCCGAATGACCATGTCAACCATGCACAGTCTACCAACGACAGCTTTCCAACGGCGATTCGTGTGGCTGCTGCTCGTGAAATAAACAGCTTATTGATCCCAGCGGTAAAAGCCCTACGCGATACGCTAGCTGCAAAAGCGAAAGAGTTTGATAGCATCGTAAAAATCGGTCGTACGCATTTGCAAGACGCCACGCCTTTGACCTTAGGCCAAGAGTTCAGCGGCTATGTCAGCCAACTTGACCATTCATTGACTCGTATTGATAATGCCCTACAAGGTCTATATGAATTGCCACTAGGCGGTACTGCCGTTGGTACTGGTCTAAATGCCCATCCTGATTATGCGGTAAAATCAGCTGAGCAGCTATCAACATTGACTGGCTTGCCATTTGTCACGTCACCAAACAAATTTGAAGCGCTTGCCGCTCGTGATGCTGAAGTGTTTGCATCAGGTGCATTAAAGACATTGGCGGCTAGCTTAAATAAAATCGCTAACGACGTACGCTGGTTGGCATCTGGCCCTCGTTGTGGTCTGGGCGAGTTGACGATTCCTGAAAATGAGCCAGGCTCTTCTATCATGCCGGGTAAAGTAAACCCAACTCAGTCAGAAGCAATGACGATGGTTGTCGCTCAGGTCATGGGTAATGACGTGACGATCAGCATGGCTGGCGCGTCAGGTAACTTTGAGCTAAACGTGTATAAGCCAGTGATCGCCTTTAACTTGTTGCAATCTATCAAACTGCTTGGCGATGCGTGCAACAGCTTTAACGAAAACTGTGCTGTCGGCATCGAGCCAGTCAAAGACAAAATCGATGATTTCTTGCACAACTCGTTAATGCTAGTGACGGCATTGAACCGTCATGTTGGTTATGAAAATGCCGCAAAAATCGCTAAGACGGCGTATAAAGAAAACAAGACGTTGAAGCAAGTGGCGGTTGAGCTAGAGCTGCTAACTGAAGCGCAGTTCGATGAGTGGGTGATTCCTGCTGATATGGTACATCCTAAGTAAGTTATTTAATGCTTTCTTAGAGTAAAAAAAGACCTTGCCGAGTGGTGAGGTCTTTTTTTTGGTTGTGATTTTATAATCGATATCGTTTATGAGTACTTTTTTGTTCTTTTATTACATCTAGTCTCAGAGTCTTTCCACGCACTAGTACTATGAAGGGTGTATCTTAATAATGCCCTACATGAGTTTTAGATATTTTGCTTAGCGCCTTTTGACAAAGTATTTGTTCTGATAACAATGAGCAGGAAAGCTAGTGCTCGTAAAGTTCACAACATTTTTTACCATATTCATCCATGTTTAGACCTTGTTGTGCAAAAGAATGGGCAATGCCCGCTTGTATTTTATGGCTATTAAATTCTAAAACTATATTGGAAAAGTTGGACTTATTTTTTGCAGTAGTCTTATCTTTTTTTGGTAACCAAAAAGTGTGATCCTGTTTTTCTACAATATAGTCTTGTAGTAAGCTTTCAAATACTTTCCCACAGAAAATAATATAATCACGTTTTTGCTGAGTAATTGTATCCAGAAGTAAATCAATATAAGGATTCAATGTTTCTTTATTCATTAGACTCGTTTTAAATGCGTCTGAACCAAAAGGCACTAACTCAAGTTGTAATTTTTTATCTATTACTCTTTCAAGGTTTATATAGTCATCCTTATCGCTTAAATCTATTATATTAAAAGGTTTTATAAACCTGATCTGCTTAGAGTCAAACCTTGATTTGCTTCTCTTTGGTATCAAATTACTATAGTGAAAATTTCCAAAATTTTGATGAAAGTTAAAATACTCTTTGAAGTCGGTATATTTTAATTTACCTTCATATTCATCAGACTTATTATCTTTTTGCTTTGGATTAAGATGGATCAGTACAAATTTTGCATTAAGGTCACCAAAGAAATAAGCTGGATACTCATTATGATTAACATGCATTCCAGTCATTTCTGTAAAATTCTTAGCACGTTCGATCTTACGATTTTCGTGAAATTCTTCGAAATCATTTTTCATTACATCAATAAGTTTCATCATAATTACTCCAAAATGAAATATTAAAAAGCCAAGCAAAACGCTCAGCCTTTTCACATCAAAACTATCAAAAACTCTAGAACTTATAAAGCAAACCAAGCGTCGTCGTTGCCTCAGTACGTGAATCTACCATCGGGCTATCATATTGCTCATTTGACAAATAACTTAAGCTTTGATTGGCAAATCCTGCCCAATTATCATTAAAGTCATAGTTGGCGCTGATATTGACATAAGGGTTCAAGCTCGAATTAGATTTATAAGCGGCAACACCCGTCTTGGTTGACTCTTCCTCACTGACGCCATAATAGTATTCATTATAATCAGCATCATGATACTCAAAGCCAAAGCTTGGATAGACAGTTAGCTTGTCTTTGCTGATTCTGGCAAGATAAGTCAAGCGCCCAGTATTGCCACCACTACGGTCTAACACATCAGCTCCATACTGAGCACGGATACCGCCAATAGCGGTACGGCGTTGATAGCTCAGACCAGCCTCTGCTGAGGCTTTACGCTCATCAAGACCTTGAAGTGCGCCATTGGCATCATCAGGATCAAACTCAGAGCCAGCAAGTTTGGCGTAGGCCGATAGCTGATTGGTGCCGTCATTGATAAGATAAGCACCCGCTTGCGCACCGCGTACATAGAACTTATTGTTGTCATAAAATGCACCTGGCAATACCTGCACCTCGGTACTGTCTTCCAAATCATAGGCTGATTTTACCGTCATGACATTTACCCCAACGCTTAGTTCGGCATCTTGGTCGGTCGGTAAGTTTTTATTAAGAAAAGGAATAGCATGAGAAACGCTAGCCACACTGAATAACGCAGTAGCCGTCATCGCGCCAAGCAAAGTGCGCGTAGAGATAGTAGGTAGCGCTGCAAATTTAAACATAATAGAGTCTCGTGAGTGAGTAGGAATGGTTGGATAGTATCATCAAGCAGAAGCGATAGAGTAAGGTAATCTAAATAAATAGGCTGTTTTTATGAGCGGTTTTGTCATGATAAATAAGTATGACCATTTACTCAATGGTTTTTAATACTTGTATGATTTGATAGTGAATATCTTGCCACCACCAGACAAAGCCCATACTGATTAACAGCATTACCATCCAAGGGAGCAGTGTCCAAATAAATGAAGGTTTGGCAGGTGCTTGTTGTTGAATGGTACTGGTGTGCGCGGCGTTGGTAGGTGTATCCAAATTTATGTCAATACGAGTGTCAAACTCGGCAGAGCTACTGGTCGAATAAGCATCAGGGTCGGACGGCTGATCGATGTGGCTGGTTGCATAGTCGGTTTGGTCATTATCCTCATAATCAGTTTGATAGGAGTTTTGAGTGTCGAGTTGATTGTTATTTTGATAGTCTGTCTGAGGCACAAGGACGTTTTGCAAAGTGACAGTCATACGCTGACGGTAGGCTATTGCGAAAGCCAGCGCAATTACCAAGCCAGTAATAGCACCGCCAATATGACCTGCATTATCAATACCCGGCACAGCAAAACCATAGACGAGGTTAATGCCCATAATAAATATCAAGCTCCTTAAATTGAGCATCATGCCATTAACCGATATTTTAAACAGCGCTGCTATCAATAACGCCGCCCCAATACCCATAATGCCACCAGAAGCGCCCGCCGATAATCCCGGTTGCCCAGTACCTGCCAAGATATCCTGCCACGTGACATAACTATTGAGTAAATTGCCACCGATTGCCGCCAATAAAAACAATGCCAAAAACTTGGCTGAGCCAAACATCGGCTCGGCAACTTGTCCAAAGAAGTACATAGCAAAACCATTAAACAATAAATGCATAAGGCCAATATGCAAAAATGCACTGCTGACCAATCGCCACGGCTCATCACCCATGGTAAAAGGCAAGGCATTAGCGCCCCATTTTAACAGTGCTTCAGTCGATGGATTGTTGGCATCGACCCCTGTGAATATTTGGATGATAAATAATCCAATAAAGCTGATGAGTAGCAAAGTGGTCACGGGTGCTGTTTTTAATAATTGTTGAATGGTCATAAAAGTTAACTATAAATGAAAGATTATCAGTAAAGATTATAGGTAGAGTATAAAGGGTATGCTCAGAACATGTTATCAATAAGCATGAAATCATCACTTAAAAGAGGATGGTTTTTATGGATGATTCGTTTTAAGGTTTTCATAAGTCCCTTTCACCAAGATATCATCCGTGACGTTATTGATGTCGGTATGGCCACAGAATGCCATTGATATATCACACTCTTTATAAATGATTTCCAGTGCGCGGCGCACCCCATCTTCGCCATATGCACCCAGCCCATAAAGAAAAGCGCGACCGATCATCGTACCTTTTGCGCCTAGGGATATGGCTTTTAGCACATCCTGACCGGAGCGAATGCCACTGTCGAGCCATACTTCAATATCGCTGTTTTCGGCATGCACTGCTTGTACGATATCTGCTAGGGCTGAAATAGAGGAGAGCGCACCATCTAATTGCCGACCACCATGGTTCGACACCACCAGCGCATCCGCACCGCTACGCGCGGCCAAAATAGCGTCTTCAGGTTCCATGATACCTTTGATAATCAGTTTGCCGCCCCACATGTCTTTGATACGGGCGACATCGTCCCAGCTGAGAGCGGGATCAAACTGTTCTGCTGTCCACGCAGACAAGGAAGAGAGATCCGCAACGTTTTTTGCATGACCGACGATATTGCCAAACGTACGTCTTTTAGTGCCCAGCATGTTTAGGCACCATTCAGGTTTGGTCATGAGATTGAGGATATTGGCCAGTGTCGGTTTGGGCGGGGCAGACAGACCGTTTTTAATGTCTTTATGTCGTTGACCGAGTACTTGTAAATCAGCAGTCAAAATAAGCGCGGAGCAATTCGCCTCTTTAGCACGGCGAATCAGATTGGCCATAAAGGCCTGATCGCGCATCACGTACAATTGAAACCAAAACGGCTTGCTGGTATGGGTAGCGATATCCTCGATAGAGCAGATACTCATGGTCGATAAAGAAAAAGGCACACCGAACGTTTCTGCTGCCTGCGCCGCTTTAATCTCGCCATCTGCCCACATCATGCCAGTAAATCCCGTTGGCGCGATAGCGACTGGCAGCTTGACCCGCTCGCCAATCATGGTCGTTTCTAGACTACGATTGTCCATATTGACCAGTACACGTTGGCGCAGTTTAATCCGATCAAAGTCGCTTTCATTGTTACGATATGTGGTCTCAGTCCATGAGCCTGAATCGACATAATCATAAAACATGCGTGGAACTTTGCGTTCAGCGACTCGCCGCAAGTCTTCAATTTCGGTGACTTTTTCTAAATTTTTCATATAGGTCTCAATATAAAATACTGGTGATAGAAATATTGTTTTTAAGTCAATAATTGCTGTAAATCCATGACTGAAAACGGATAATTCAAGCGTTTGGATGGCGTTAAAATAACTGGGATGGTGGTGGCAAACGCCATCATTAGTGGCTCATCAAAATCAGCAATATCGACGTTTTTATAAGTAATGGGCTGTACCGCTTGAAACTGCATGATAATTTGCTCAGCGATGTCACATAAATGACAGCCAGACGTACCCAATAGCCACCATTTATCGGTATTTTCAGCCGCACCTAAATTAGGACTTGCCAAAATAATATGATCTCGCAATGCTTTGATATCGTTATGGTGAATACCGTTGTGATGAATATGAGTGGTAATAGTGCTCTCATCGCAAATACTGCCATTGTGCATATTGTCATGGTATACATTGTCATTGTGCATATTTATTCTCTTATATTTACATGTGTCGCACAGCGCTAATTTGGAGACGCAAAAAAGTTGAATATTGTTTGTCCTTTATAACATCATAAAGAAATGGGGTAAATAATGACAGCGATTGTGAGATTAGGTAAGATGACCTACTGTTTTTAATTACTCATTTATCATGACTGGCCTACGTTTTTTATCGATAGCGGCTTATTTCATTTTATTGTTTCATCTTCTTGGCTTTTTAATCACTTGGATATCTCGCATGGCAAGTTTTAGCAAATTTATCAAACGACTATTACTGGCAATAATGTTGTTGGTCGTCGCATTCCATATATTGGTCGCAGGCCTACTATTAATTTGGAAAACACAGCCTATTAATAACAGTATGTTTATGCTGACCCATCGTATGACAGGTGGCGATGTCACACAAACGTGGGTGGAGTACGATGATATTGCAAAATCTGCCAAACAAGCGGCGATCGTGAGTGAAGACTCGACATTTAGTCAGCACAGTGGCTTTGATTTTAAAGGTATCAAAGCAGCCCAAAAGAAAAACGAAGAGACAGGGAAGATGTCTGCGGGTGGTTCAACAATTACGCAACAACTGGCAAAAAATCTATTTTTGACCTCGCATCGTTCCTACGTTCGTAAAGCCGAAGAAGCGGTTATCACGCTAATGATTGAAACATTTTGGGATAAGACGCGTATCTTGACCGCGTATCTCAATGTAGCAGAGTTTGGTACTGGTATTTATGGTATCGAGGCGGCGGCTCAGCATTACTTTGACAAATCTGCAGACAACCTCAATCGTGACGAATCTGCCTTGCTCATCGCCATGCTGACCAATCCAAAATATTATCAAGACAATCAAGGCGATAGAAGCCTGCGTAACAAACAACGTATTATCAAAAAACGTATGAAAAACGCTGCATTACCACAATCTGCATGAATGAGCATTTGAATATGGTGAGGTTTGAGTAGTGATGGTGCGTTTTGTCATAAATAGCTGTTATAAGAAAGACTGAAGTAAAAGCGATTCAAAGCATTGACATAACAAAGCATTGACGTAAAAGATAATGACGTATCGATAACGCAAAGGGAGTAGTAACGTGGCAGAGGCGTATGGCAAGCAGAGCAATGAGGGCGACAGTAATGAGAATAATGACATGAGTGATATCAATGATACCGCCGATAGCGCGTGCAACACTGAAATAAAACTTAGCAATAAACAAGAGAATAGCATTGAACAGTCAACGCAGGTTGCTTGGCAACGCTCAGAGGATGGCAGCTATTCACCCAGCAGCTATATCAATCGCGATTTGTCGTTATTACAGTTTCATCTACGTGTCTTAGCACAAGCGGCCAGTCCTCGCCATCCGCTACTTGAGCGTTTGTTTTTCTTGATTATTTTTTCATCCAATATCGATGAGTTTTTTGAGATACGCGTTGCGGGTATTATGCAAAAGCTCAATATGGGCGATGTGTCGACCAGCGCTCACGGTATGCGTCCAAGTGAAGTACTCAACGAGATATCCACCATAACGCACGCTGCCATTGCTGAGCAATATCGCATTCTTAACGAAGATGTTTTGCCTGCACTTGCCCTCGAAGACATCCGTTATCTCAAACGTGATGAGCTCAATGCTGAGCAATCGGCTTGGATGAAACGCTACTTTACAGAACAAGTATCGCCAGTATTGACACCGATTAGCATCGATCCTGCCCATCCATTTCCGCGTTTGGTCAATAAGAGTCTAAACTTTATCGCCACTTTAGAAGGCAAAGACGCTTTTGGTCGCGATATCAATTTAGCGATTGTACCAGCGCCGCGTAGTCTGCCGCGTGTGATTCGCCTGCCTGATGAGCTGACGGGTGGCAAAGAGCATCACGTCATGCTATCAGCCATTATTCATGAGCATATTGGCGAGCTGTTTCCTGGGATGAACGTCACGGGTTGTCATCAATTCAGACTGACCCGTAATGCTGATTTGGATTTGGCCGATGATGTCGAAGATATTGCCAAAGCGCTAGAAGGTGAGCTGGAAAACCGCCGGTTTGGTGACAAAGTGCGGTTAGAGGTCACAGCCGATTGTCCGACACCTATTAGTGATTATTTGCTCAACGAGTTTGAATTACATGACAATCAACTGTACCGAGTCAATGGGCCTGTCAATTTAACGCGTTTGCTGTTTGATTTTAATATTCCAGCACTGCGTTATCAGCCTTTTACTCACGTGATACCAAAAGAGTTTCGCCGTGAGATGGACAAACTAGACAAAGCGACCAGCATGTTTGCCGCCATGCGCAAAAATGATGTGCTGGTACACCATCCGTTTCACGCGTTTTCGCCAATTATTAACCTGCTTTGGCAAGCGGCCAGTGACCCAAAAGTGCTCGCCATTAAGCAAACACTATACCGCTCAGGCACCAACTCAGAAATCGTCAAAGCGCTGGCTGCTGCTGCTCGAAATGGTAAAGAAGTTACTGCCGTCATCGAGCTACGTGCCCGCTTCGATGAAGCCTCCAATATCGCTGTTGCCAACTATCTACAAGAAGCTGGCGCAGTCGTGGTGTATGGTATCGTCGGCTACAAAACCCATGCAAAACTAATGCTCATCGTGCGCCGTGAGGACGATCGCATTCGTCGCTATGTGCACTTAGGGACAGGCAACTATCATGCTGCCAATGCCAAAGTGTATACCGATTACGGTTTATTTAGTGCCGATTCTGATATTTCAGAAGACGTACACAATATCTTCCAAGAGCTGACAGGTATGGGCAAACCCGCCAACCTCAAAAAACTACTGCATGCGCCATTTACCTTGCACGACAAATTGATGAGCTTTATTGATGATGAAATTACTCATGCAAAGGCAGGCAAGCGCGCCCATATTATTATCAAGGTCAATGCCCTAACTGAGCGTCGCCTGATTGACAAGCTATACGATGCGTCACAAGCAGGTGTCAAAATTGAGCTGATTTTACGTTCAATGTGTTGTCTACGCCCGCAAGTCAAAGGGTTGTCTGAAAACATTACTGTACGCTCTGTTATTGGTCGATTCTTGGAGCACACGCGTATTTATTATTTCTACAATGATGGTGATGAGCGTTTATATTGTGGCAGTGCTGATTGGATGGATCGTAATTTATTTCATCGCGTAGAAGTGGCATTTCCGATTGTGGACAAAAAACTGTTTAAGCAGATTTATCAAGATGGTCTACTTAACTATCTAAAAGACAACACGCAAGCGTGGAGACTGGATGGTAAGGGCGTTTGGCAGCAGTTACAGCCAGCAGCCGGAGAGACGCCGCACATTGCCCAAGAGTACTTGTTAAAAACCATTAATAATGTACAAGATCCTATTTAGCAGCTGCAAAAATATCGGCTAACATGAAGGCGTATGCATTTAACCAAGTACTGATAATCTTAGTACTTGGTTTTTATTTTATGGTTGAAGCGTTTCTATAATACAGTCAGATCAATATAAAAAGGATACAGCAGGATTGGTACGAATTTTTTGTAGCATCAAGCTGCACAGGCACAGCAAGCAAGAAAAATTTGTACCAATCCTGCGTCATGATATCGTGTATCCACTTTATTTAAGATTGACTATAGTTGAGGCATTAATAGTTAAAACATCTCTATAAAAGTTACAAACTGTCTGGTAACCTCACATTTATTCACATATTGATACGGCAGTACACTGGTACGACTTGCAGCATGCTAACTATACTTGAGGAAATCTATAAAACATCAATAGCAGTCGTATAATAGTCATACCTGTTTCATTGATTTCTTAATTGATTAGCCCGAGGAATTTGCCATGACAGACAATACCCATCCAAATGATGAAGAAGCAGTGCCTATCCAAGATACCGCTACTGCACATCCAGATAACCCCAAAAACAGCTATGAAGGTCGAAAAAATCAGCCAAACATAGATGGCCCTGAGCAAGCGTCACAAGAGACTGATGAAGTCTATGTTGATCCTCGTAAAGAAGAAGATTTGCCAGCAGGTGGCAAAAACGTTGCAGATTTAAATGCTTATGATTTGAGCCAAGACGGCAACAAATAGATATTAGACTAATAGTTAATATTTATAGCGCTTTAATTATATAAAGAGCCATCAACAAATAAAAATTATAAGGACACGACCATGGAAACCAAAGATTCTGCTTTGAGCAAAACTCGTATTACAGAAACCGAGCAAAATTTTGATGAGACTCAAACGATCAATACTCATCCCAATAATCATGATGAGCTCGAAAAAAACGTTACTGAAAATAAAGGTACTGATACGTTTGAAGAAGGAATAGTCCACTCAGAGCATGTCAATGATAACGACAATCCAGCCCGTCAGCCTGATCGCCGTGATCAAAGCGGCAATGGTTTTGACGACAATATCAATGAAGACACTGTCGGTAGTGAAGCCCCTGACAGTTTAAATATTAACGATCTGAATCGTTATGCCAATATTGATAATGCTCAGACTCGTGTGCTAAATCCGGATCAAAAGAATAGCAACAGATAGCAAAGATTGGCATCTTGGAAAGAATGCATATCAACAGGGAATATACACTAAGGAATGAAGATGAGCTTACCAAATGACCAGTCAAAAATCGTCGATGAGCACAAATTAAAAGATGCGGATGACAATAACGGTATCGTACCCGATGATGCGCTGCAAAAAGTCAATCCTGCTGCTGCTGAAAGAGCAACAGACGATCATGATCCGCATCACGTTGCTAAAGATAACAAGCAGTACGACAGCCCATTAATGGAAGACGACAAATAACAGTGGATTGAAAAGGTGTTTTGAGTAATAACAGCACCAGTAGTACGTTGTCATCGTTACGCTTTTTTGTTTTTATAAAAGGCAGTAAGAGAATGGTTAGAAGGTAGTTGTTAAGCCGGAGTCCCGCTATGAAAACGCAGCTCAGTATCGGGACTTTCTATCAGCTCTGCTTCTATCTCTTTAAAAAACGCCACTCGCTCATCGATAGTGTCTTCAGACAGTGATTGTGCCAATGCCAAATAGTCCTCAAAGTGACGACTCTCTGATTTTAATAAATAGCGATAGTATTTTGCCAAGCGCTCATCATCGATAACCTCCGCAAGCGCAGCAAAACGTTCACAAGAACGCGCTTCAATAAATGCCCCGATTATCAGTACATCTACCATCGCTGCTGGCTCATAAGTGCGTTTGTGCTTTAACATGCCTTTGGCATAACGTCCCGCACTTAAGTATCGCCACTCTTGCCCGCGATCATTCATGATGCCTAGCACTTGTTCGTAATGCAGCATCTCCTCACGTATCAGCTGTGCTAATTTACGCTGCAAATCATAAGAAAACTCATAGCGAAATATCAAGTTCATCGCCGTGCCAGCCGCTTTTTTTTCACAATTGGCATGATCTTGAATGATGAGAGGTAAGTTTGCCAAGGCTGCATCGACCCAAGTTTGCGTGGTTCGAGCACCCAAAAAATGATGAATAGGGGACAGATCCACCTTTATTGGGGTTCGAAGTTGCGTAACATCGACGCTATCTTCTGCTATGTCATGATTGTTAATATCGTGAATGTCATTGTCATTATTACTATTGGTTTTCATCTGCATCATTTTGGTATTCATAGTCTCTATCATGGTCGGGTGTTTAACGGTGTCAAATAAAACGCAAATATTGAATAGATAACCAATAAGTATAAATCACTATCAGGATGATTACTTATTGTTTGTCTGAACCGTATCGTTATCTTAATTTTAAGCGTTATTAAAGCCGTATAAGGCTGATGAAATATAGATTATCATTATTATACAGCCCAAATATTTATTTGGTGAATGGTGTTTTCTTGTTTATTTCTTTATTTGATAGTAGGATGAGATTTTGCTTGATCATGGATAATCGGCATTATAGCAATCAACGCTACCTTATAAATGAGCAGATATCTAGAACCACTCAGCATGTTTGATTGGTGATCTACATTTGCTGTAGATGCCTAGCCAGCACAATAAATAGTGAGCCATAATCATAGCAGTTTCGTATTCATACACTTCACGAACGAATAAGGATAACAACATGAGCCAGTCTTCTACAACCAATCGTATTCAAAAAGGCATTCTTGCCATTGACCAGCAGTTGTATGACTTTATTGAAAACGAAGTGCTGCCGAAGGTCGGTGTTGATTCAGAGCATTATTGGTCAGGTTTTGAAAAGGTCATCAAAGAATTCACGCCGCGTAACAAAGCACTACTCGAAACTCGTGACCAGATTCAAGCACAGATTGATCAGTGGCATTTAGACAACCCTGCCAAAGATGGCGTGATTGATTACTCTGCCTATAAGACATTCTTACAAGAGATTGGTTACCTATTGCCAGAAGGCGATGACTTCACTGTCAGTACAGAAAACGTCGATGACGAAATCGCCCATATCGCTGGGCCGCAGTTGGTCGTACCAGTACGGAATGCTCGCTACGCATTGAACGCAACCAACGCTCGTTGGGGCAGTTTGTATGATGCTTTATATGGTACAGATGTCATCAGTAATGAAAATGGGCAAGAAGCTAAAGGTGGCTACAATCCAACCCGCGGTGCTGCTGTCGTGGCTTATGCCAAAAAATTCCTAGACGAAAATTTTGTATTAGCATCAGGCTCGTACAACGATGCGACTGGCTTTACAGTGGTGGACGGTAAACTTGAAATTGCCCAAGGCGACAGTAATACACAGCTAAAAGAGCCTGCCCAATTTGTTGGTTTTTTAGGTGATGCCGAAAACCCAACGGGTGTTTTGTTAAAACACAATGGTCTGCATGCAGAGATTCAAATAGATGCCAGTCATCCAGTTGGCAAAGATGATCCAGCAAACATTAAAGACGTGCTGCTTGAATCAGCGATTACTGCTATTCAGGATTGCGAAGATTCAATCGCTGCCGTCGATGCAGAAGAAAAAGTGGAAGTTTATCGCAACTGGCTCGGTCTAATGAATGGCGACTTGCAAGAAACTTTTGAGAAAGGCGGTAAAACCCGCACTCGTAAGCAAAACCCAGACCGTGAATACCATACGCCAGAGGGCAGCACGCTAATCTTGCCGGGTCGCTCGCTATTGCTCATCCGTAATGTGGGTCACTTGATGCAGAATCCGGCAATATTAGTTGATTTAGGCAATGGTCAAGAGGGCATTTTTGAAGGATTGATGGACGGTTTGATTACACCATTATTATCGCTCAATGACCTAAAAGGTAAAAACGAGCTGTCAAACTCGCGCAAAGGCTCGATGTATATCGTGAAACCAAAAATGCACGGCCCTGAAGAAGTCAAAATGGCCAATGACTTGTTTAACGCCTCAGAAGATTTATTGGGCTTAGCACGTCACACCCTTAAGATTGGTATCATGGACGAAGAGCGTCGCATGACGGTTAACTTAAAAGAAGCCATTCGCCAAGCCAAAGAGCGTGTTATCTTTATTAACACAGGATTTTTGGATCGTACGGGTGATGAGATGCATACCAGTATGAATGCTGGTCCATTTGTCCCAAAAGGAGAGATGAAGTCACAAACATGGCAGCCTGCATACGAGCAGTGGAATGTTGACATCGGGTTGGAGACAGGGCTACAAGGCCGTGCTCAAATTGGCAAAGGCATGTGGGCAAAACCTGATGAAATGAAAGAGATGATGGACACTAAGGCGGCGCATCCTCAATCTGGTGCTACCACCGCTTGGGTGCCGTCACCGACTGGCGCAACCTTGCATAGCATGCATTACCATCAAGTGAATGTCGCTGAGGTACAAGACAGCCTAAAATCACGCAAACGTGCCAGCTTAGATGATATCTTGACCATTCCATTGGCAAAAAATACCAATTGGACAGAGGAAGAAAAGCAGCAAGAGATTGATAACAATGCTCAAGGTATCTTAGGTTACGTGGTACGCTGGGTCAATCAAGGGGTTGGTTGTTCTAAAGTGCCGGATATCAATGACGTTGGTCTAATGGAAGACCGCGCGACTTTGCGGATTTCAAGTCAGCACATCGCCAACTGGTTGCACCATGACATCGTTAGCGAGCAGCAAGTGATGGACACGATGAAACGTATGGCAAAGGTCGTTGATGAGCAAAATACGGGCGATAGTGACTATCAGCCGATGTCAAATGACTTTGACAACTCCTATGCCTTCAAAGCAGCGTGCGATTTGGTCTTCAAAGGACGCGCGCAGCCTAGTGGCTATACTGAGCCATTACTGCATCAAGCGCGCCTTGATTTAAAAGCCAATGCCTAAGTCTAATTTCTGAATGCACTGAGTAAATCTCGTCATTTTATTGGCGCTACTTATTAATCAATAAGTAGCGCTTTATTTTTGCCAAAAAAAGTGGATTGATTACGATGGTTTCAATTTATTAGTAATCCTATTAATCAATGATAGCTTTATCTGTTTGAGTCGATAAGGTTTTTTGCAAATGTCTGCATTCACATAGTGTGTATAGCGTCCACCAATGGATGTATTTAAAAAGCAAAAAAATATGTTGCAAATTATGTCAAAGTTGTTATGCTTGTAATCGAAGTATGAGTTTGGTAACGGATGTTACGCAACAGACAGATAAAGACCTAATTTTACATGGCAGTTACTTTTTTAATCCCAGTTATGTAAGTCGTGGTTTTTTTCATCTTACTGTAATAGAACTTCGCCACACTTGTTTCTGACTAATCTCGGTAGCCAGTTACACATTATATCTTTGAGGATTTGTGACGATACCATTATGAGCACCAGCTAATAATAGCTAGCTTATTACTAAAATTGTAAAGTGGAGATACCCCATGAAAAAACTACTTTTAGCTACAGCAGTTGCTGCCCTATCTGTATCTGCAGCCAATGCAGCGCCTACCGTTTATGGTAAAGCTTTTTTAGCGGCTGACTATGTCAATGCTGAGTTTGATGGTCCTGCTGGTAACATGTATGACGAAGATACAGTAGAGATTAACTCTCATGCTTCACGTATCGGCCTTAAAGGCTCTGAAGCCATGACTGCTAATACTGATGTTATCTATCAGTTAGAGTATGGCACACGTATTGATGGCGATAAAAACGGTTTCACTAACCGCGATACGTATCTTGGTGTTGTAAACAAACAGTTCGGTGAATTCCGTGTTGGTAAAAACCAATCAAGCTTGGCTAGAATTGACAACGTTGTTGTTAACCAAGGTTACTGGGATAACCTAGGTACTACCAAAAATGAAAACGAAGTTGTTGATGCGTTAAACATGGCGGATAGTAACCGTATCCCAAGTTCAATCATTTGGACTGCACCAAAATACGAAGGTCTACCATTGCAGCTTTCTGCTATGTATAGCTCTGACGATGCAAATGGTAATGACAATGCAGGTTTTGGTGTTGCTATGTTGTTTGATCAAGGTACTGGCTTCACAGCTGGTGTTGCATACGACAAAGATCAGAACATCGAGGGTGACATCATCCGTGGTACGGCTACTGTTGATTTAGGCAAATACATGGCTTATCCAGTACAGTTAGGCGCGCTATATCAAGTAGGTGATTATGACCACGCCTCTGAAAAAGAGAAAGGTCTAGTTATCAGTGCTCAAATGGGTCTAAATAACTTTGCCCGTCCAGCATCTGTATACGCACAGTACAACAAAACCGATAACTTAGATGGTCTTAACAATGCTGATTCAGACCAAATCGTTGTTGGTGGTAAATACATGTTTAAAGACAACATCATTGCTCATGCCTATGCTGGCGTAAACAATGCTGATAATGTTGGCTATTCATACTACGATGAAGGCACTAACGGTAACCCTGTACTTACTGGTGTAAGAGGCGATGCACAAGTAGTTGTAGTGGGTACTGGCCTAGAATACAAATTCTAATCTAACCATTAGAATCTGATTATAAAAAACTCATCCTTCGGGGTGAGTTTTTTTGTTATGACTTTTCTAAACAGATAGTAGGTCATAATAAATACGTACCAAAATAAAGAGTTTCAAAGAGTTTGTGTTTTTGCCCTATATTTTATGGCATATTTTTAGTAAAATCCTTCTTTACCAATTACCGACAGAATACTATGACCAAGTTTATATTTGTGACCGGTGGGGTAGTGTCCTCACTAGGAAAAGGTATCACCGCAGCCTCTCTTGCAGCGGTCTTAGAAGCCCGTGGCGTGACCGTTACGATGACCAAAATGGATCCGTACATCAACGTCGATCCCGGTACGATGAGTCCGTTTCAGCATGGTGAAGTGTTCGTGACTGAGGATGGCGCGGAGACAGATTTAGATTTGGGCTACTATGAGCGCTTTTTACGTCATTCAAAAATGAGCAAAAGCAATAACTTCACCAGTGGTCGCATCTATCAAAACGTGCTAAACAAAGAGCGCCGCGGTGAGTACCTTGGTGGTACGGTACAGGTTATTCCACATATTACTGATGAGATTAAAAGCAAAATCTTGGCCAGTGGCGTGGGCTACGATATTGCTATTATCGAGATTGGCGGTACTGTCGGTGACATCGAATCGTTGCCTTTTATGGAAGCGGTGCGCCAAATGCAAGTAGAGCTTGGTCGTAATAGAGCCATGCTGATGCATCTGACACTAGTGCCTTATATTGCGAGTGCAGGTGAAACCAAAACCAAGCCTACCCAGCATTCAGTGAAAGAGTTGCGCTCTATCGGTCTGCAACCTGATATCTTGATCTGCCGCTCTGATCATCATATCTCACAAGACAACCGTCGTAAGATTGCGCTGTTCACTAACGTCGAAGAGCGTGCGGTTATTATGTGTGAAGATGCACAAAGTATTTATCAAATTCCGCGGACGCTGCATGAGCAAGACCTTGATGACTTGGTCTGTGAGCGTTTCGGTCTTGATGTGCCAGAAGCAGACTTGAGCGATTGGGACAAAGTGGTTGAAGCTCAGCTCAATCCTGAATCAACGGTCACGGTAGCGATGGTTGGCAAATACGTCGAACTACCTGATGCCTATAAGTCTATTAATGAAGCCTTATTACATGCAGGTATCACTCATAAAGCCGATGTAAAAATCGACTATATCGATGCCGAGCTTTTAGAAAGTGATGCGCAGTTGTTTGCCCGTCTTCATGACGCCGATGCTATTTTAGTACCGGGCGGTTTTGGTGAGCGCGGTACCAATGGTAAGATAAAAGCCATCACTTATGCGCGTGAAAACAATGTCCCGTACTTGGGTATTTGTCTCGGTATGCAGCTGGCTGTGATTGAGTATGCGCGCAATGTACTGAAGATCGATGCCAACTCGTCTGAGTTTGATCGTAAGACAGCTGAGCCTATTATTGGTCTTATCACTGAATGGTTAGATGAGCGCGGTGAATTACAGATTCGCAGTGATGACTCAGACCTTGGTGGTACGATGCGTCTAGGCGCACAGCAAGCTGAGCTGGTTGCTGGTAGCAAACTAAGCCAAATCTATGGCGCAAGCAATATCACTGAGCGTCATCGTCATCGTTACGAGATGAACAATCGTTACATCGAGCCATTAGAGCAAGCAGGTATGACCATCTCAGGTTATTCTGCCAAGCAGCATTTGGTGGAGTCGGTTGAAGTGGCGGATCATCCATGGTTTATCGCAGTGCAGTTCCATCCAGAATTTACCAGCTCGCCACGTGGCGGTCATCCACTGTTTAACAGCTTTGTAAAAGCCGCAAAAAACTTTAGTGAAGCTAAGTAGTATTTAAATAAATCATTGTTAAAGTAGTACCACTCTATCTATCCTAAAAAAGACTGATCTTTGGATCGGTCTTTTTTTGCTTGTTTTTCAGTAAAGAGCATTGTTCGTTATACTCAGTTCAAAATAAAACCAATTCAGCTTGAATGGCACCTTGCTGAGATAATTTTCCTCGCTTGCTGTGTTTTCGCCGACAGAGGCTGCGAAAAATTCACTCCAGCAGTGCTATATTCTTTTGAAACTAAATTGGCTATATAATGATTCCTCTCAATTATATCTAATTACGCTTGCATACTTTTTTTAACCAAGCTATCGGTTACAATAGGGCATAGAAATATTGATAACAATAAAAAGGACAACGGCTTAATGGAAAATTTATTGACGGCACAATCACACATCGCGCTTAACACCCCTGACAATAAGACAATCAACATTGGTAACGATCAGCCTTTTGTATTATTTGGTGGAATGAATGTTTTAGAGTCTAAAGAACTGGCTTTTGAGATTGCGGAGCAATACATCGAGATATGCCAACGTTTGGGTATCGGCTATGTGTTCAAAGCCAGCTTTGACAAAGCCAATAGATCAAGCTTGCACTCTTATCGAGGTCCTGGACTCGCTCAGGGTATCGATTGGTTGGGTCAAATTAAAGAAAAGTTCCAAGTACCGATCATCACAGATGTGCACGAGCCACATCAAGCAGCCCCAGTGGCTGAAGTTGCTGATATTATTCAGCTGCCTGCGTTTTTGTCACGGCAGACGGATTTGGTGCATGCGATGGCCAAAACGGATGCGATTATTAATATTAAGAAAGCCCAGTTTTTAGCGCCACATGAGATGCGCCATATCGTCAATAAATGCCTTGAGGGTGGCAACGACAAGCTAATACTTTGCGAGCGCGGTAGTGCTTTTGGTTATAATAATCTGGTCGTTGATATGCTTGGTTTTGATACCATGAAGCAGATGGACATACCTGTCTTTTTTGATGTTACGCATAGTTTGCAGCAGCCAGGCGCGCGTAGTGATAGTGCGGGCGGACGCCGAGAGCAAATCACCACGCTGGCACGCGCAGGTATGGCAACAGGGTTGGCAGGGCTATTTTTAGAGGCGCACCCCAGTCCTGAGACTGCAAAATGCGATGGGCCTTGTGCCTTGAGAATGAGTCAACTAGAGCCATTTTTGCGGCAGCTCAAGCAGATTGATGATTTGGTTAAAGGTTTTGACGTACTCGATACGCATTAGTAAAGTAGGAGATAACACCATGGCGATAAAAATTGCACAGGTAAGTATTGAAAATATTAATGATGCGGAAGGGTTAGATAGCGTAATGACGGCGCTGCAAAACATTTCAGGTGTGACAGCTATTGAGCTGGATGCTGCCAGTCATATTGCGACTGTACGTTATGAGGATACAGATACTAGTATTCATGCGTTAACGGCGGCAATTAGTATGGTGGATTATGTGACTCAGCCATTCCCTATCGATGCACCGCAAAACCCACGCTATGATGATTGAGCCTTGTGGTTCATAGCAATACGACTTATGCTAGTTTAGTAATTGTATTTACAAATACTTAAAAGATAACGTTATTTATCAATAAACATAAGGAGCCTACCATGGCAGACCAAACCCGTATTATTAAAATCGACGGTATGACTTGTGGTGGTTGCGTAGCCAGCGTTTACAATGCCACCGCAGATATTGATGGTTTAAGTGCTATGAGCATTGAGCTTGCGGATAATCAAGCCACAGTCACTTTTGATGACAGTAAGACCAGTGCGGAAATCATTGCGGCGGCTATTGATGACGCTGGCTTTGATGCCACAGTCGCTAACGCATAGGTTTTGTTCTTTATTTAAAAAACCAGCTATCAGGGCTGGTTTTTTAGTGATTAAAAATTGGCTCTGCACTCTGACCTTTCTTAAAATGAATGAACTATAATTAAAGCATTTATAAATGAGTACAGTTTTAACCTTGCTTGCTGTACAACAGTACTATTTGCACTCGGTTGCCTTGCACCCACTTGAAAATGCCTCGATTATATAAGTGGTTCAAATAAAACCGATAGTTTTAGAACGTAATTGTTGTTTGATTTAAATCTCTCCACCCATTGTTGTTTTTATGGCTTATACCATTGTATAAACGCCATAACGAGTCCTATTTATGAATGATTCCCATACTGATAACCCTACCAATAACCAAAACACCTATGATGTCGATACCGATATTCAATCCAGTACGCGGCAATCGCCGCAGCGTGCGCATCTGCAACTGGCGATTGATGGAATGACGTGTCAGGCTTGTGCCTCGCGTATCGAGAAGGTACTGAACAAAAAGCCTTCGGTCTATGAAGTGAATGTGAACTTCGCAGGCGAGACAGCCAATGTGGATTATAATCCAACGCAGACGACGCCAGATGAAATCACAGAATGGGTGAACAAAACGGGTTTTGTCGCCAATTTGCAGGCAGCCGATAGCTTGTTTTCACAGACGGATGAAGACACAGCCACCCAGTATCCATGGCGATTGATTGGACTGTGGATTTGTTTGGTGCCATTCTTAATCGGTATGGCAGGCATGCTGACAGGTCAGGGTATGGCGTGGATGCCGCCCATTTGGCTGCAGTTTATTTTAGCGACAGTTGTACAATTTGGCTTTGCTTTACCATTTTATAAGAGTGCTTGGGCATCCATCAAAGGTGGTCTTGCCAATATGGATGTGTTGGTTGTTATTGGTACGGTGACTATTTGGGCATATTCGACATATTTGTGGCTCACTCATGGCGATGGTAGCTTAAACAGTTTGTTACAAAGCGGTCATGCTGGTCACAGTGCTAGTGATGGTCCAGCTGTATATTTTGAAGCTGGCGTTATGGTTATTGCTTTTGTGCGTACAGGCAAATATTTAGAGGAACGAACCAAAAAACACAGCCTAAACAGTATTGATTTATTATTGTCATTGACGCCTGATGAAGTCGAGCAGCAGCAAGCAAATGGTGACTTTCATAACGTTGCTCTGAAAGAGGTACAAATAGGTGATATCTTGCGCGCCAAGCAAGGCAGCCGCGTCGCCACTGATGGGTCGGTCATTGACGGTAGTGGCTGGTGTGTGGAGAGTCATTTAACAGGTGAGTCGGTACCACTCAAAAAAGACGTGGGCGATGGGCTGCTGGCAGGTGCCTTGGTAGAAAATGGTAGTTTATTATACCGCGTCAGTGCTAAAGGCAGCGATACTAAGCTGGGTGATATGGTACAAGCCCTGAGTGACGCGCAAGGGTCAAAAGCCAATTTGGCACGTCTTGCCGATAGAGTGACGGCTATCTTTGTGCCCGTTGTGGTTGCGATTGCCTTGGTTACTTTTGGTCTGACGTGGTGGCTCACGGGCATGATTGATACGGCTTTAATGCACGCGGTATCCGTATTGGTTATTGCATGTCCTTGTGCCCTTGGTTTGGCAACCCCAGCCGCTATTATGGCTGGCATGGGTGTGGCAGCGCGTCATGGTGTTTGGTTTAAAGACGCACAAAGCCTTGAGGCTGCGGGTAGTATTGATACAGTGGTGCTCGATAAAACAGGCACTTTGACCATTGGCAAACCTACAATCGTCAATGAATTAATGGTAGATAAGTCATTGGCAGTCGATGATGTATTGCAAATTGCTGCCAGTGTCGAGGCACATGCCAGCCATCCACTAGCAACGGCGCTCGTCAATGCGGCCACTGCGCGTCAATTGCCATTGTTAACTGTAAATGATATCAGTGTGGTCAAGGGTGCAGGTATTCAAGCAAATATCGAAGGACTTGGACTGGTAAAAGTTGGTACAGCAGAGTTTGCTAATTTGATCTTACCGAAGCTGATGCCAAAAGTATGGAACATCGCTAGTACTGTTGCGATTAGTATTAATGATGAACCTCTAGGTGCTTTTGCCTTAGCGGATGACCTAAAAGTTGATACGCCGCGGGCGATTACGGCGTTACAAGATGCTGGTATTAATGTTATTTTGATGAGCGGTGATAAGCAGTCTGTCGTCGATCATGTAGCAGGGCAGTTAGGTATTGACAAAGCTTATGGCAAAATGAGTCCACGCGACAAGGCCAGTCAAATCGCACTGCTACAAACGGCTGGTCACAAGGTTGCGATGGCGGGAGATGGTGTCAATGATGCGCCAGCGATGGCCACCGCTGATGCCAGTTTTGCTATGTTTGAAGGCACTGATGTGGCACAGCATAGTGCTTCTGCGCGCTTAATGGGTGAGTCACTGATGCATATCGATGCCGCGCAGAAGATTGCGCAAGCAACGTTACGTAATATCAAACAAAATCTGTTTTTTGCCTTTATTTATAACTGTCTCGGTATTCCGCTTGCCGCTTTTGGCTTTTTAAATCCGATGATTGCGGCGGCTGCTATGGCGCTTAGTTCCATCTCGGTTTTGATGAATGCGCTACGATTGACACGTTTTAAGACAGAGGTTGAGCTGGAGAATACGGTCTCTGCCTCTCATGCTAATAGAGATCATTTGGCTAAAGTATAAGCGCTGTATTAACTTTGTATCTTATGATACTTAAACGAGACCACCACAACTAATATTCGTGTCTCCAATAGTTTTTATCAGCGCAAGTCGGTGTAAGATAAGGGAAGTTTGATAAAATATATGCTATGATGCCAAGCACTATAGCCGACCATTAATATGCTTAATAACTCTTTGACTCCTATTTAAACTCTGCTTAAACCTATTTAAAAATAGTCATATGATAGAGAGTTTTGATGGGGTTTAGGCGTCTGTGCTATATGATATTTTGCTTTATCCTTTTTGTATTCTAGTTGCCGTTATTTATCCCACAAACTTGGCATGACCAAAGGAATTAACAGACATTATGTACGCTGAAGAAACCAACAACGTCACCGCAATTAAAGACATTCGTGCTCGTGAGATTTTAGACTCGCGCGGCAACCCAACCATTGAAGCCGATGTTATCTTAGCTGATGGTACTGTCGGACGTGCTGCTGCTCCAAGCGGCGCATCCACTGGATCACGTGAAGCGCTTGAACTGCGTGATGGCGATGAAGATCGCTACATGGGCAAAGGCGTGAAAAAAGCAGTGGCTAACGTCAACAGCCAAATACGCAGCGCTTTGATTGACAAAGACGTGACTGAGCAGCAAGGCATCGATAATGCGATGATTGCATTAGATGGGACAGAAAATAAAGGAAGCTTGGGCGCTAATGCCATGCTAGCCGTGTCACTAGCGACCGCCAAAGCAGCTGCTAAATCACAGAATTTGCCGTTGCACCAGTACATTGCTAACTTGCGTAATCAAACGTCTTTAACGATGCCTGTGCCAATGATGAATATCCTAAACGGCGGCGAGCACGCGGATAACACCGTTGATATTCAAGAATTTATGATTGAGCCAGTTGGGTTTTCGAGTTTTTCAGAAGCGCTGCGTGCTGGTACAGAGATTTTCCATAGCTTGAAGTCGGTTTTAAAATCACAAGGTCTAAATACAGCTGTTGGTGATGAAGGTGGTTTTGCACCAAACTTACGTAGCAATGAAGAAGCCATTACCGTCATTATGCAAGCGATTGAACAAGTCGGCTATAAGGCTGGTGAAGATATTCATCTTGCTTTAGATTGTGCAGCTAGTGAATTTTATAAAGACGGTCAATATATTTTGGCAGGCGAAGGTAATAAATCCTTTGACAGCCAAGGGTTCTCGGACTATTTGGTTGGGCTGGCACGTCAGTATCCTATTATCTCTATCGAAGATGGTCTTGACGAGTCCGATTGGGATGGTTGGAAGTATCTGACTGAGCAAATTGGTGATAAAGTCCAATTGGTCGGTGATGATCTGTTTGTGACCAATCCTGCTATCTTGCAAGAAGGGATTGATAAGCATATTGCCAATGCGATTTTGATTAAGTTTAACCAAATCGGCACATTGTCAGAAACGCTAGACGCGATTTATCTGGCGAAGAAAAACGGCTACGCGACCATTATCTCGCATCGTTCAGGTGAAACTGAAGACAGCACTATTGCAGATTTGGCAGTTGGTACTGCGGCGGGTCAGATCAAGACAGGCTCACTGTGCCGTTCAGACCGCGTTGCAAAATATAATCAGCTATTACGTATCGAGCAGCAAGTACGTGCAAGCTATCGTGGCCGTGAAGAATTTATTGGTTTGCGTGGTTAAGAAGCCTTGGTTCAGAAGCAAAAATTACCGCTAACGCTAGGCATTAGGTAACCATTGATAGGTAACTAATGTGATTATGTACTGCCTAGTAAGCTTAGTGGGCTCTATTTTATTATCTCTTTATCGTTTGGCGTTATCTTCTTATGAAATACTTTAGTCAATTTATGCTGCTTGCTTTAGCTGTTGCCGTCTTATTAGGATTGCAATATCAGTACTGGCTGGGCGAAAACGGTCGATTTGAACATAATAAACTGATGACTCAGATTGAAGAGCAACAAGGCCTAAACGAAAACCAAGTCACCGCAAACAACTTATTACGTACCGATGTGTATGATTTAAAAAACGGTCTTGAGGCAGTAGAAGAACACGCCCGTCTGGATTTGGGCTTGATTAAGCCGAATGAAACGTTTGTACAAGTATCAACCGCACCCATCACACACAGTCGTTATTAGTTTTTTATGACGTTATGTTGCTCTCTGTTGTCTATGATAGAGAGATGATTCATCTTTAATGCGTTTTCTATTTTAGCTTGTCCTTGTTCTCAACCACACCGTCATGGGTTTCAGCCATGAGTACTGCCTTATGAATAGCAAACTTAATATACATGCCATGATTGTCGCTGCTGGTCGCGGCAGTCGTTTTGGTTCGTCTATCGCTAAGCAATATACCATGCTGCAAGGGCAGACATTGCTACAGCATAGCGTGGCACGGCTTGCTTGTAGCGCTTATATTGATCAATGCCTATTAGTGGTTGCAGCAGATGATAGCACTGTGCAAACATTAGATTTTGCACTTCCTATACAGTATGCGATTGGGGGTGCTGAGCGTTGGCAGTCTGTACAGGCAGGGGTAGAGTCGATTGCTAACACAGGAGCCGACGATTCAGATTTGGTACTGATCCATGATGCTGCACGCCCTGCTGTACCCATTCAAGACATTGACCAAGTCATTAGAGCCGCTATGGTAGAGCCTTATGGGGCGATTTTGGCGACACCAGTTGCCGATACTCTAAAACAGTCTTACACACAGTCTAATGCTCAATCTGAGGTTGCCAATGACGATATAAGGCAGACTTCATACTCTTATATCAAACACACAATCGACCGCATTAATACGTGGCAAGCCCAAACCCCGCAAGTATTTCGATTAGGTCAGCTAAAAGCCGTATTACATTATGTTTCTGAGTATCAACTTGATATTACCGATGAAGCCAGCGCTTTTGAATACTTAGATTTACCGATTCGGCTAGTGACTGGCAGTCGCCAAAACATCAAGCTCACTTATCCTGATGATGCTGTCTTGCTAGCAGCGATTCTGGCTGCCCAATCATAATTGCTCTACAGTATTTTGTATAACTCTTACATCTCTACTATTCTCTATTGTCTTCGATTTTGCCATTCCATAAAATTGTCTCGTTTATTCAAATTATAGTCAAAGCATTTATAAATGAGTACGGTGTTAACCTTGCTTGCTGTATAACGGTACTATCTGCACTTGGCTGCCTTGTACTCACTTTAAACTGCCTCGACTATACATTTTCTTTTTCAGTTCCGTAAAATGTTTCCAGTTATTCTGCTACTACTGACCAAAACATATGCCAAAAGCATATGCATAGGAACGTTAGTTATCCTTAAGTAATAATAATCAATCTATTCATATAAACATATGTTGCTTTGGTGACCGAACTGGCTTATGATGTAACCAACTTAATACAATTAATATAAACATTATAAAATCAATACTATAGCAAGCCGATTTGATACTTTCAAAGGTTCTATCTTTATGTTTTTTTCTAAAGTTAATATGGTTGTTCTAGCTACACATACCTAATAATAGGGAGAAACTGATTGTCAACAGCTAATGATGCTAAAAACCCAGTAATAACGGATCTCTGCCAGCTTGTATATCTGAGCCACATTACTTCGACTGGTCTTTCAAATGCCAGCACACTTAATGACATCGCAGAAATCTCAATTAAGAATAACAATATCGATAATATTACTGGTATTCTTTGCTACGGCAATGGCTACTTTTTGCAATGTGTAGAAGGTACTGAGCAAGTATTGACCAATCTCAAGAATCGTTTATTGGTAGATGAGCGACATAAAGATTTAACGATATTAGATTTTTCAGTTATCGCTGAGCGCCGTTTTTCTGGTTGGTCACTACGCTCTATCACACTTGAGCGTTGGATGGTTAACGAGCCTAAGCTCAAGTCATTTATGCCCTTTAAGCCTGATCTTTGGGAAGCTGATGAGTGTCAGCAGTTCCTAGATATTTTGCAAAGCTATTATGATGAAGAAGTCAGAAGTGGTGATACGGATTCTCAGCCTATAAAATATAGTACGCTGGGTATAACGTTGGGTAAAGTGGTAGGGCAGCATCAAGCTTTTTTCTTGATTCAGGCTATATTGGGTGGATTGATCGTATTGGCGTTGCTTTGGTTGATACTGTAACGCAAGATTTGAGAGCAGTGATAAGCGGGTAATATTTAAATAAAACAGTCAGCATTCTATGCTGACTGTTTTGGTATATTCAAAGTGAAAGTGTTGAAATGAAAGCGTTGAAGCCTAAAACCTTTGCTGAGTATAAGAAATGAGCAGGCATAAAAAAAGCCCAATCACGATATGTTGTGATTGGGCTTTTTCGTTGGTACGCTTAACAGTCTTATATAATGCTTTACGGCAATATTGCTAATAAGTGACGCCAAATAGTGGCGTCCCCAGGGGGATTCGAACCCCCGTTACCGCCGTGAAAGGGCAGTGTCCTAGGCCTCTAGACGATGGGGACTAGTATAACAACACTTCAACTGCTTTCACCGTTTATGCTGAAGTGGTGCGTATTCTAATGGTGTCTGCGTTTTCTGTCAAGCCTTTTTCTACGTCTTTTTAAAATTAAATATCTTTTTTTGATGGCGCGGCGAGGATGCAAATCGTTGCGCTTTAAATGATACCGAATCCATAAAGAAGTACACGCGCTGATAGTCAATGCTAGCAACATATAACCAATGATTGTGCCCCATAATTTTAGCTGTGGATCCATGATAAAGTCCCTCCTATTAAGCCTCGATAGCATTTGCTAATAAGACATCGCGAGCAACTTAAACCATCTATGGGATATAACTAATGCAGCGCTTGAGCGCGATACCGTATTATCAGGTAACTCATACGGATTGTCTAAAAGTATGACACCTAAAAAATATGAAATACTGCCATCTATGTATCTTGATATCAATCATATCCCTATTGATTGTCAAAGCAAGATGTCAAAGTCATCAAGTATTACAAATAGCACTATTATGTATGGTTAGCAACCTATGATATGTGACTTATTTATTATCAGTCAGTTCTTCACTGGTTTGCTCAGCATGCATCGCATTAGACAGCATAGGGTAGTGATTGAGAATATAACAAAATAGCTCAGCAGTTTTTTGCGTATCATATAAAGCGGAGTGTGCATCTTTACCATCAAAATCCAGCCCCGCTGCCTTACAGGCACGTGCTAGCACTGTTTGACCAAACGCTAGTGCCGATAGGGTCACGGTATCAAACACTGAAAAATTATGAAAAGGGTTGTGGTTTTTGCTATTGGTACGTAGCACGGCCGCGTTTAAAAACGCTAAGTCAAAATGGGCATTGTGGCCGATCAAGACGCATTGACGGCAGTCTTCCTCACGGCGTACTTCTTTTAAGCCCTTAAAAATGCGGCGCAATGCTGTTTTTTCATCTTCAGCAATCGCTTTACGCAGTGGGTTTTTAGGATCGATACCAGTAAAGGCTAGCGCACTTGGTTCTAAATTTGCGCCTTCAAAGGGTTCTATATGGGCATTAAGTGCCTCGCCCGGATAAAATACGCCCTGTTCATCAAGTAATATGGGAATACAGGCAATTTCTAATAAAGCATCGGTTTGAGCATTAAAACCGGCTGTCTCAACGTCGACGACGACAGGTAGAAACTTACGGAAACGGTCTTTTAAGCCCATCGGCGCTTGTTCGTCCGCTGCGGTATCTTCAGTATGCACGCTTGAAGCACTATTAAGACTCTCCTCTACGTTCTTTGATGAGTTGTCGTCAGGTAAGGCGGCATCGTTTTGAGTGGTCATATCAGGTTAAGTCGCTTTTATCAGTCGTAACGTTATATTGAATTAAAAAATAAGCATCCTATGATAAAAGCCACACCGCTTACTATAAAGGTGTTGTTTCTATCATAGGATAAAATAAAGGAGATATTACTTAGTCAGGCTTATGCCTTAATAGACCAAGGCAGCATCTCGCCAGCCATCAGCGGGGTCAGTGAACCACCGTCAAAATAAGGATAGTCTGCTGGTACTTGCATAGGCGTGTTGACAAGGGTAACGGTACTTTCATTTAATGGTAGACCATAAAACTGAGCGCCGAAACGACTGGCAAAGCCTTCTAACTTGTCTATTTTGCCGACACTATCAAAAGCGGTGGCGTATAGTGGTAAGGCAGTTGCAGCGCTATAACAGCCCGCACAGCCGCAAGCTGCTTCTTTTTTATCCGTCGCATGGGGAGCGGAGTCAGTACCCAAAAAGAACTTTGGATTACCACTGGTCGCAACATCCAATAACACTCTTTGATGGCTTTCGCGCTTTAAGATAGGTAAGCAATAAAAATGCGGCTTGATACCACCAACCAATAGGTGGTTGCGGTTGAACATCAAATGTTGCGGGGTAATAGTAGCAGCAACATGGTTACCTTGAGCCAATACAAAGTCTGCGGCATCACTAGTGGTTATATGCTCTACCACGATTTTTAATGTGGGGAATTTTAGGATAATTTGCGCCAATACTTCATCTAAAAAACGCTTTTCACGATCAAAAATATCGACATGATCTTGTGTCACTTCGCCATGGATTAATAATGGCAGATTGTGTTTTTCTAGTGCTTCAAACACGTCGACACAGGCGTTGATGTTGGTGACACCATCTGCTGAATTGGTAGTCGCCCCAGCAGGATAAAGCTTGACCGCTTGTACGATCCCTGATTGTGCGGCCAACTCGATATCTTGGGCAGTGGTATTGTCTGTCAAATATAAGGTCATACGCGGATCAAAGGCTGATTGTCGCTCAAGGCTCAAATCACTCGCTGCCAAATGATCCATGATACGTGCGCGGTAAGCACGTGCATCATGAGCATTCTTGACGGGCGGTACAAGGTTTGGCATACAGATCACACGGTTAAAGCTACTTGCTGCATGGGGTACGGTCGTGCTCAAAGCTTGATCGTCGCGCAAGTGAATATGCCAATCGTCTGGCTGAAGGATGGTCAATTCTCTAATCGAATCAGTCATAGTGTCAAAGCGCTCTATATCGTCAAATAAAGGAAACAAAAGGGAGTGATACTGTGCGACTATCATAACAGATTTGCCCACTTGACTAAATATAAGGCGAAATATCTGTACATAATTCAGGGAGCACTATCTAACCCTTTGTCATTAGACAACGCCTAAATACTGATAGTATAAAATAACCTCGTTTGAAATTTAAGCCAAAAGCACACGCCTTATGGCAGTTAGACTTTTGCCTATAGTAAATATGATGTACACTGACTAAGCAATTTATCTTTTTATTTACATTTAGTGCTTTTATCAACACTACATTCTCATAACAGGAGTTATTCATGGCTCAACTTGATCCAAAAAATATTAATAAAATCGTATTGGCATATTCAGGTGGTCTTGATACCTCAATCATCGCTAAATGGCTGCAAGAAACCTATGACGCGGAAGTGATTACTTTTACCGCTGATATCGGCCAAGGCGAAGAAGTTGAGCCAGCACGAGCCAAAGCTCAGGCGATGGGTATCAAGCATATCCATATCGAAGATTTGCGTGAAGAGTTTGCCCGTGATTACGTATTCCCTATGTTCCGTGCCAATGCCATCTATGAAGGTGAGTATTTACTCGGTACTTCTATCGCTCGTCCGCTCATCGCTAAGCGTTTGGTCGAGATTGCTAAAGAGCACAACGCCGATGCCATCAGTCATGGTGCGACTGGTAAAGGAAATGATCAAGTGCGTTTTGAGCTGGGCGCTGTGGCCTTATCGCCAGATGTTGTAACGATTGCACCTTGGCGTGAGTGGGATTTATCGAGCCGCGAAAGCTTGATGGAATATGCCAAAGAGCATGATATTGCCATTGATTATGCTGGCAATAAGAAAAAATCTCCTTATTCAATGGATGCCAACTTACTCCATATCTCTTATGAAGGCGGTGTTCTAGAAGATCCGTATGCTGAAGCTGAAGATGATATGTGGCGGTGGTCAGTTAGCCCAGAAGAAGCGCCTGACGAAGCACAGTATCTAGAATTAGAATACGAAAAAGGTGATATCGTTGCCATCGACGGTGAGACGCTTAAACCTTATGAAGTTATGATTAAGCTGAACGAAATTGGTGGAAAGCATGGTATTGGTCGTTTAGATATCGTCGAAAACCGTTACGTCGGTATGAAATCACGTGGCTGCTACGAGACGCCAGCTGGTAACATTATGCTAAAAGCGCATCGCGGTATTGAGTCACTAACGCTTGACCGTGAAGCGGCGCATTTAAAAGATGAGCTGATGCCACGCTATGCAAAAATCATCTATAATGGCTATTGGTTCAGCCCTGAGCGTATGATGTTGCAGGCATTGATTGACAAATCACAAGAATATGTCAACGGTACGGTACGCGTAAAATTATACAAAGGTGCTGTGAGCGTTGTTGGTCGTAAGTCAGATGATTCGTTATTTGACGAAAAAATCGCCACTTTCGAAGATGATGCGGGCGCTTATGATCAAAAAGATGCAGAAGGCTTTATCCGTCTAAATGGTTTACGTTTGGCCATTGAAGCCAGCCGTGGTCGCGACTTATCAAAGTAAACTTTTAAACGACCTTATGGTTGAGTAGACGTTAATCAATAAAAAAACAGAGGCCTATATAAATAGCGCCTCTGTTTTTTTTGTTATACATTTTACTTATCTTGTGCGCTTTCAGTGCTAGGTTCATCATCATCTATCATCACAATAGCGACATCTTGCTGCTGATGTTCTTTGATAATATCTTGCTCTAACACCTCGGCTGTTGCAAACGTGGCGCCATTAGATTTTTGTATTTGATATTTGAGGGTCGCCAGCGCCCCAAGTATACCGATGACCAAAATAATAATGAGAATCACTGGATTTTTCCAGAGAGGTGTCGCTGCGTCATATTCAATCGGTTTTTCACTAATGGTTGACGGCGTGTTTTCGCTGTTACCACCGAGCAATCCCAAACTTACCAAAGGCGGTTTTGGGGGGCTGGCAGGTTCAGAGTTAATGCGTAGTCGATGTCGGCTCAGATAAATGTCAGATATTTTTGCCAGCTGCAATAACCAGCGCTGATGCGGCAAGGCAATCGCATGCATTTCTGCAAATACCAGCATGTCATTGTGACGTCCTTGTTGTAAATTGTCGGGTGAGCGACCGATCGCTTTTAAGTAGTTGCCAGTTGCCAACTGCATGTCTTGTACTGGCTGATGATTTTCAGGTTTAAATGAGGTCAACTCATACCAGTAAGGGTCGAAAGGTGGTGGCGTATTTTCTGCTGGTGATGCGGACTCTTGATTATGATTTGTCTGTTTTAAGTCGCCATCGATAGAGGCTAAATGGGGCTCACTCGCTATAAAGCGTGCTGCTGACAAAAACTGTGGCTGCAATGCAAACCATTTATTCAATTCATTATTATCAAGTTGGCTATATTCAGCCAATATCGCCAATTCACGTAGGACGATCACACACAAAGAGGTTAGTAAAATTTGGACTTGTTGCGTCGTCGCACCAATCTGTGCGGCAATGTGATCGCTGGCTTTGATCACGCGAGCGTTATCATAAAATATTGCGTCAGCGGCATCATGACGATGATATAGTGTCGCATTGATGGTCATAAAGTTCATAGAATTATATTGCCGTAACTCTTTGACCGCTGCACGTCCAAACAGTTTTTTGCTGACGACTGGCCCTTGCTGCTGCTGATAGGCAAGCAAGCCACTAATGATGGCCTGTAAACTGGCATCCATGGCCAAACGTGCCTGTGGTAATGACAGCTGGGCGGCATCTGCCAACAATGACAGCATAGGAATGGTATCTTGATATAGAAAATCATACATCGACACACGTGTCGGTGAAATAGTCGTCATAATTTGCTAGCATTAAAAAGTATGTCCCTATCTTACGGTGCCCAATGCCTTGATACAATCCCTTGATAATAGAAATTTTCAATCATTTTATTGATAGCGCTATGAGTCATACCATGAATAACCGTTGGAAGTATTTATGAAAAATAACGA
Source organism: Psychrobacter vallis (assembly GCF_904846715.1). GTDB lineage: Bacteria > Pseudomonadota > Gammaproteobacteria > Pseudomonadales > Moraxellaceae > Psychrobacter > Psychrobacter vallis. Next base: position 49,227 of record NZ_CAJHBU010000010.1, on the reverse strand, counting down.
GAATCCTAATACGCAGCTAGTGATTAATATTGCTAAACAAACATTAACCGTATATCAGCAGCAAAGTGAAATTTATACATATTCAGTATCTACCGCGAAAAATGGCATAGGTTGCCTGCAAGATAGTGGTTGTACGCCGCTTGGTCAGCATGTCATTGCAGAAAAAATAGGGGATAGTATGCCCATGAATACCGTGTTCGTTGGGCGTGTGCCGACTGGTGAGAGATACAGCGCTGAGTTTGGCGCACTAAATCCTGAGCGCGACTGGATATTGAGCCGTATTTTATGGCTAAGTGGTCTTGAAAATGGAATGAACAAAGGCAGTAATCGCCAAGGTAGCTGCGATACGTATCAGCGTTATATCTATATCCATGGTACGCCAGACACAGAGCCTATGGGTGTGCCGCTCTCGCACGGCTGTGTGCGTATGCGTAATAAAGACATTTTGGAATTGTTCGAACAGGTGAAAGAAGGGACGCTTGTGACTATTAGTGCAGATTAAATGTTGCGGATTAAATGATTGTGGTTGTTGTGAGTTAAATAAGTACAAGAAAAAGACAGCCTCGATGAAGTAAGCTGTCTTTTTTATACGGACTTTTTATTCTCTTATAAAGAGAGTTACCAAAATATTGAACTGTCTTTAGCGTTGGCCAAGCGTTTTTCGGCGTGCTTATGATCTTTTTTTAGCGTAGCGGCAAACCAACCCGCCCCATAAAGCGCCTTAGCATCTGATGCTGATTTTAATTGATAATGCTGCTGGTATTGAATGTGATCAAGATATTGTCCCAATGATTTTTGCGCTTTTATCAAACGTTTTAGCCAGTGTTTTGCTTCCTTTTTGGCGTCTTTTTTATCAAATAATGGCGCAGAAAACTCACTGATATAGCGTAACTCTTTTAGCTGTTGGAGCAAATCTTGCTGTGTTTGATCTGCGTCATTGTCTTTTGAATCTGTATCCTGTGTATCAGTACCATCAAGTTTAGCATTGTCTGTATCATCGAGTTTTTCATTGAATTTGATAATGTTTTTACGCTGCTGGGATAGGGGTTTTGTAAGCTGATCGATGGCAAGCTTATCGGCTTGCGGTTCGAGATTTGGGTCACTCATGGTAAAAGCAATCAGCTCTAGCAGGGTCAGCTGAAAGTCATTGGCGCTTACCGCATCTATGGGTTTAATTTTGAGCGCCTCGATATCTTTCGTCCAGTCAGTTGCAGGCGCGCCTTGCTTCTGTAGTTTGGGCTCGATATGGTTTACCAGATAAGTCAGTTCATTATAATTACTGAGCAAAGTGGCAGTTTGCTTTAGGATAAGCTCCCAATCCGGATTGATTTCATCAGAAAAATCTGCAAATGCCTTTATTGCCGCGCGCAAGCGATCAATGCCAGCTTGTAATTGCAAGACGTGTTTATCGTCAGTGCTACCTGCTACGAGCGCGCTGCTGTTCGGTAATATCTGCAACAGACAGTTATGTACTGCTGCGCGTACAAAGGCGGGCATATTGATTTTTTTATTGATTTTTAGCTGGCTAAGGTCAGCGCTAACGGCTGTGCCGTGGCTTTGGTTTTTGATGAGTAAGCCCCCACGTTCTGCTTTGGTCACGGTAGATAAGCAGAGTTTATAGCGCTTACACCATGTTTTGGCAGTCATAAATAAAAAGTCTAAATCGCCTGATATCAATTCAAATTCAACCTCTTGAATAGCATCACGCTGAGTATCATCATTGCCGTGAATGATTTCTCCATGATCGTATGCCATCTCGATACTGTTGTCCGTTTCGTCATCGCGCTCTACTAACAGTCGTGTGGTGCGCTGTACGTCTGTGACATACAGGCGAGTAAGGTTTTTAGCCAATTTTTTGAGCTTAAAATCCTCTAAGGCAGAGTCAACACTAGTGTCTTTGTAAATGGTTAGGTCAGGCATGAGTGCATTATCATCTAGCATCGCTTGTACTTGCTCATTGTCCAGTATGGCATTGTGCTCTAAGCGTGCAGCAATACCATCGCCGCCAGCTTTGAGAGTCTGCACCCAAGTATCGCCTTCTTGACGAATACGCAAACCAATACCTGCCTGTGCAAGCTGTTGATCTGGCGTATCATAATAGTGGGCAGCCAGTGGCGTGACTTGCGAGGATTTGACTTTTGCTTGACGCATTAAGCCTTTTAGGCGCGATTCTGGTACCAAAAACTTCAGCTCTATCTCTTGCATGACAGCTCCTAATAATGATCAATGATGGCTTTGATTAACAATTATTAGTCTACCATTCTATGATTGTTTAAACCGCAATAAAAAAACCGCCCTACGTTATGTAGAGCGGCTTTTTTTGTAACTTGTTTTTTTGTAATTTATAATGATAAAAGGTCAGTTATTAGAACTGGTTCATGGTGTTTTTGCCGCCACCCGCTTTCAGAGCGTTGTCACCAGAGAAGATTTCTTTGTGATCGTCGCCAAGGTCAGAACCCGCCATTGCTTGGTGCTTCACACAAGCGATGCCTTCACGGATTTCTTTACGTTGTACACCCGCAGCATAAGCAAGCATACCTTCTTCACCGAAATAACCTTTAGCAAGTTCATGAACGCTAAGAGCAGTCGTGTGGTAAGTCGGTAACGTGATTAAGTGATGGAATACACCCGCTTCGCGTGACGCATCACGTTGGAAGTTTTTGGCGGCAATGTCAGCTGCTGCATCAAGTTCAGTACCGTCGTAATCAACACTCATCAAGTCATCTTTATTGTAGGCAGAGAGGTCTTTGCCTTCTTCTTCCCACTGAGCGATCACTTGCTTACGGAAGTTAAGCGTCCAGTTGAATGATGGGCTGTTGTTGTATACCAGCTTCGCTTTAGGCTGCTGCTCTTTGATACGGTCAACCATCATTTTGATGTGTTCTACGTCTGGAGTAGGGGTTTCGATCCATAGTAGATCAGCGCCATTTTCTAGCGCAGTCACGCAGTCAAGTACAACGCGGTCGATATTAGTATCTTCACGGAACTGATATAAGCCGTTAGGTAGACGTACTGGACGTACTAGTTTGCCGTTGTGCTTAAGCAGGCTGTCGTTTTCTTTGGCGTTCTCTAACGTGACTTCTTCCATCTCGATAAAATCGATGTATTTAGAAGCAAGATCGCCTGGCTCATTTGATACTGGGATCTTCTGCGTGAGTGATGCACCTTCAGAGTCAGTACGTGCAACGATAATACCATCTTCAACACCAAGCTCTAAGAAGGCATAACGGATAGCGTTTAGCTTAGAGATGAAGTCTTCGTGTGGTACGGTTACTTTACCAGCTTGGTGACCACATTGCTTAGCATCAGATACTTGGTTTTCAACCTGAATGGCACAAGCACCCGCTTCGATCATTTGCTTAGTTAATAGGTAAGTAGCTTCTTCGTTACCGAAACCTGCATCGATATCAGCAATGATTGGCACCACATGCGAATCAAAGTTTTCGATTTTTTCTACGATAGCTGAGGTATCTTGACCCGCTTCTTCAGCAGCATTTAGCTCACGGAAGTAATCGTTCAACACTTTAGCATCGGCTTGACGCAAGAACGTGTAGATCTCTTCGATTAGTTTAGGTACTGACGTTTTTTCGTGCATAGATTGGTCAGGTAGAGGACCAAACTCAGAACGTAGCGCTGCTACCATCCAACCAGATAGGTAGATGTAAGTTTTAGCCGTTGTACCGAAATATTTTTTCTTAGCGTACATGGTTTGTTGTGCCACAAAACCATGCCATGCACCTAAAGACTGAGTGTATTGAGACGTATCATTGTCATAGTCTTCCATGTCTTGACGCATGATCTTTGCAGTATATTTGGCGATATCTAGACCAGTTTTGAAACGGTTCTGTGACATCATACGTGCAGCATCGGTTTCGCTGATATTTTGCCAGTTACCGTGTTTTTGCTTTAATTCACGTACTAAATCGATCGCTGATTTATATGCAGTTGACATCTATAGTCTCCTTGGTGGGGTGTAAAAAATAAAAAAATTAAGCGTTAAGATAATAATTTTGTAATGCGAATACGTTTTGTATTAATGCTATCGGCGTCTGACAGAGGTTGGATGCAATCATACGTCATTACTAAAGGTCTTCTTTACCCTAAACAAACCTGTGCATTAATACAAGGAGATTGCTGAACTCATCAGTTGACAAATAGTTGCTGATCTCTAAACGCTTATTCAGCTTGTCCATATATCTCTAAGGCGTTTGCGTATTTAATAAGCAGTCATGTCATAATTGGCAACAAGAGATGTTACAATAATACATTCACTTAGCAGTGTTTTGCTGCCGATATAAACGGCTAACTTGCTACTTAGTTCTAGTATTTTTTAGACAGTAACTGCCTCATAAAAATCGGATTTATTGTCTGTATCGCAAATCCTTTGTGAAACTAACTATAACTGCCTTACCAAGATTTATCTAATTTATGATAGTTATCTTTAGTATTTTCATAGATTATAATGCATGTATAACAATGTCTTACGATGGGTGAATTGAGTTATAATCAGTGTATTCTATAGTGCAATCCATAAAATCTCGCAAGATTGTCCTGTTATAGATCGAAAACCACCATCGCAGCACTAAAAATACCAAGCTTGCAGTGGTACTTATTTAAAAGCCAAGAGAACTATATATATGAATTTGCAGCGGGTAGATTTAAACTTATTGGTACATTTAGATGTGCTGCTACGAGAAAAAAACGTCACTCGTGCAGCCGAGCAGCTTGGCATTACCCAACCTGCGATGAGTAATATTTTGCGTCGTCTACGTAAACTCTTTAATGATCCATTGCTGGTACGTTCTTCTGAAGGTATGACACCAACTGAGCGCGCTTTGGAACTACAGCCTCGTATCCGTGAGATATTGGCTGACTTGACGCAAGTATTAGAGCCGCGCACAGAGTTTCGTCCTTATAGTACCTCGCGTGTTTTTCGTATTATGACGTCAGACTATGCAGAAGCGACTTTAGTGCCTAAACTGGTTAAGGCATTACGTTCTGAAGCGCCCAATGTCATTTTGGATTTCTTGACACCATCCGACGTCTCCTATCGCGACATGGAGCAGGGGCGTGTTGATTTGGCGATTAACCGCTTTAATGAGATACCCCAGAGTTTCCACCAAGTACTGGTATGGCGTGATACCTTTAGTTGTTTGTTGTCTTCAGAAAGCCCGTATGCCAACCGTTTTAATTTAAAAAACTATCTAAAAGCTCAGCACGTTTGGGTTTCTAAAACGGGTATGGGCGTGGGATTTGGGGTAAACCCAGAAAAATCTGGTGGCTTGGGTTCTATCGATCAGGCGCTACAGCGTTTGGGGCAAAAGCGCCAAATCAGTGTCTTTACCCGCCACTATCAAATGCCAGCCATGCTAGCGGCTAACAAAGATTTGATTGCAACCTTGCCCACTCGTGTGGCAAAAATGCAGGCCAACAATGACAGCATCAAGATGGAAGAACCACCATTTTTTATCCCTGAGTTTGAGCTAACCATGGCGTGGTCACCTTTACTACAGCACCATCCAGCACATCGATGGTTACGCCAGCTTATTATGCACGTGGCTCGTCAAATCGTCGATGAAGAAGAGAACCCACCGCAAGACATTCCGGTGACGAACCATTTATTTTAATGATTAACTATTTTTTGAATGGTTTAACGACAGCTTTTGAGTGACCTATCTCTCAATACGAGACCAACTATTTATTAAACCAGCCCTATGGCTGGTTTTTTATTTGTGAATGCTATATAGACTTTACTCTGTTGACACTTCTCACCCAAAATTTAGGTTTATTCAATAAGGCAGTCACATTCTTAACATCTTATGCACACTTCTTCATAACTTGTAAAACTACTCATCGGATATTTTGTTATTATCAATGGACATTAAGAAAAAAGACAATTAGAAGGTCTATTGTTAAGCTACAAGCTAATATTGGAGTCCAAGAAAACGCCAATAAAGTATGACAATCCAAGACCCAATGATATGTATTTTCTAAATCATAAAAGTGTCAAACCAATAAAATATTCCAATAAGTAAGGACAATAATTATGTCAGATATTACTACTGTAAACCCAGCTACGGGCGAAGACATCCAAGAATATAACTATATGAGTACTGATGAGGTCAACAGTATCGTTGATGCCTCACATGAAGCATTTTTAGAATGGCGCAAGACCAGCCACGAAGAACGTGCAAAAGTCATCACCTCTATTGGTGAGACGTTGATGAAGTATAAAGAAGAGCTGTCTAAGCTAATGACGGAAGAGCGCGGCAAGCTCTATAGCCAAAGTCTACAAGAAATAGACTTGTGCAAATCCATTTGTGATTACACGGCAGAGAAAGGTATCGCCGCGTTAGCAGATGATGAGCGTGACATTGAAGGTATGAAGAAAGGTATCGTTACCTATCAGCCTATCGGCGTTATTTATGGTATGCAGCCTTGGAATTTTCCAGCGTATCAAGTGTTTCGTTATACCATTGCCAACTTGATGGCGGGTAACAGCGTTTTACTTAAGCACGCCGCAAACGTGACTGGTTCCGGCTTATTGATTGAAAAAATATTCCATGAATCTGATTTGCCAAACAATCTTTTCCGTACGATTTTAATCGATCACGATCAATCAGAAAAATTAATTGGTCATGATAAAGTACGTGGTATCACGCTTACAGGTAGTGATGGTGCGGGTAGCATTGTTGGTCAGCAAGCAGCAAAAGCCATTAAGAAAGTGGTGCTAGAATTGGGCTCGAACGATGCGTTTATCGTTTTAGAAGATGCTGATTTAGAATTAGCAGTAGAAACCTGCACTCAAGCGCGTCTCATCAATAATGGCGAAACTTGTGTCGCAGCGAAGCGTTTTATCGTTGTGGATAGCTTATATGACGACTTCCGCAAACGTATTGTCGAAAAATTTGAAAGCCAAAAATCTGGCGATCCAATGGATGAAAGCTCTGATCTTGGCCCGTTAGCGCGCAAAGATCTACAAGAAAAGTTGCATGAACAAGTAGAAGAAAGCGTTAGTAAGGGTGCGACCATCGCAGTTGGTGGTAAGTTACCAGAAGGCAAAGGCAGCTTCTATCCAGCGACTATTCTGGAAAATGTCGAAAAAGGTCAGCCTGCTTATGACGACGAATTATTTGGCCCAGTAGCCTCACTTATCCGTGCTAAAGATCAAGACGATGCGATGCGTATTGCTAATGACAGCCGTTATGGTCTAGGCGGTGCTATCTTCTCTAAAGACGAAGAAAAAGCCATTCGCTTAGCGCGTGAAGAGTTTGATACCGGTATGGTCTATATCAATGGTTATGGTCTTGCAAATCCAGCACTGCCATTCGGTGGAGTGAAAAACTCAGGTCATGGCCGTGAGCATGGTGGTTTCGGTATTAAAGAGTTTGTGAATATTAAAGGTCTACATGTCCACAATGGCTAATAGTATTTATAGTCAAAGCATTTATAAATGGGTACGGTGTTAACCTTGCTTGCTGTACAACGTTACTATCTGCACTCGGTTGCCTTGTACCCACTGTAAACTGCCTCGACTATAGACGCTTTATTGTTAAGACATTTTAAGCGTTTATTTATAATAAATGCCGAAAAGCCCCATCATTCAATAGTGAGTGATGGGGCTTTTTTATGGTTAATGATTTTTCAGAAACGAGGATTTTTTGTGATTAACAACGATTTTTGCTGTCAAATACAGCCCTTAATTGTCTAAGTACAACTTCAAAGGCAAAGTCGGCATAAAAGCACTTTGTGGATTGTGTGTTTGCTCATGATTCAACGAGAGCACGCCTTTCGCTAATAATGCAACGGTCCAAGGCAGCAGCTGATGCTCAAGCTTTTGCACGCGTGCTTGTAGACCGTCTGCTGTATCTTTTTGAGTGACTTCCAGCAAGGCTTGGGTCAGAACAGTTCCCGCATCAAGCTCAGCGGTAACCACATGAGTACTACAGCCATGATGCCGCTCACCTGCTTGTATAGCACGTTGATGAGTATCAAGACCTTTATAAGCCGGTAGCAGAGAGGGATGCAAATTAATCATTGGTGCTGGCGCGTTATCGATAAATGCGGCGCTCAATACCCGCATAAAACCAGCCAAGACAATGAGGTCTGGTTGCCATGCTTTCAGCTGATGACTGGCATGCTTCTCAAAGGTCTGAATGCCCATACGTTTGCCGTTTGCCACGTGTGACAATATGGCTACAGGGATAGCAGCGTCATTGGCACGTGTGATGGCATAAGCATCATCACGGTTGCTAATGACACCGACTATCTCAATCGGCAGCTCGCCTGCGTGCATCGCATCGATTAACACTTGCAGATTGCTGCCACTACCTGATACCAAAACAACCACTCTTAAGGGTTTGGTAATATGGTCAGTAGGATTAACCGATGCAGTATTAATCGACATTAACGGTATACCACTGCATCTGTGTCGCGCGTGACCATTTCGCCTAACTGCCATGCAGTTTCACCAGCATCGTTTAAAGTCTTGATGGCCGCTTCTGCTTTATCTTTAGGGACAACGATGACAAACCCGACGCCACAATTAAAGGTGCGATACATCTCACTTTGCTCGATATTACCTTGCGTTTGTAGCCAAGTGAACAGCTCTGAAAACTGCCAGCTGTTGGTGTCGATACTAGCAGCCAAGCTCTCTGGTAGCACACGAGGTAGGTTGTCGGTCAAGCCGCCACCTGTGATGTGAGACATCGCATGTAGAGACGAGCTGCCAAGCGTATCTTGCAAGGCTTTAATGGCTTTTACATAGATGCGAGTAGGCGCCATCAGTGCGTCTTGAATCGGTTGACCATCTAGTTGCTCATTGCTGCTAGTGATATCAACACCGCTGACTTCGATGACCTTGCGAACCAATGAATAACCATTAGAATGAGCGCCACTTGAGGCAAGGGCAATTAGCACATCGCCTTCTGCGACATTTTCGCCTGTGATGACTTCGGCTTCTTCAACCACACCCACACAGAATCCAGCCAAGTCGTAATCTTCATCTTGGTACATACCTGGCATCTCAGCGGTTTCGCCACCAATAAGTGCGCAATTTGCAAGCTTACAGCCTTCGCCAATACCCGTGACGACCGTAGCCGCAGTGTCGATATCGAGTTTACCAGTGGCATAATAATCTAAGAAGAACAATGGCTCGGCACCGCAAACCAATAGGTCATTGACGCACATAGCGACCAAATCAATACCGATAGTGTCATGACGATTCAGTTGTAAAGCCAGTTTTAGCTTGGTACCGACGCCGTCTGTACCTGAGACCAATAAAGGGGAGGTGTAACCAGTCGGGATGCGACAAAGCGCGCCAAAGCCGCCAAGTCCGCCCACAACCTCAGGACGAGAGGTGGCTTTTGCCACTGATTTAATACGCTGAACCAGCGCATCGCCAGCATCAATATCAACGCCAGCATCTTTGTAGCTTAAAGAAGGCTTGTTGCTCATGGTCATCTCACAAATTTTATAGGGAATGAAGGTCAGTCAGTAGAAAAGCGAGTCGGTCGTGTTAATTCTGTAGATAGTGCGCGCATTATACCCAAAAATGACCCACACTCGCAAAGCAACTTGCCCATATTTGACTGAATTTGACGGATATTTGACGAAGATTTGCTGCAATCGATAAATAGGCTGTGTTTGATATTCACAAATAGTCTCTGTCAGTGCCATGTTTGAATGTTCAAATACGCCTTTATTGATAAATATAGTCGATTTTAAATAAAGCAGATACATTGTATTGCAACGCGGCACTGGTATAAAAATCAAGAAACAAAAAATGACTGATTTTTTGTTGGACTCTGCGATAATAGAACGCTAAATTTATCATCAATAACTAGAGCGTGTTGCACATTCGACCACGCCCTATTGATTATTGTGACTTTATTATTCAGTAAAACACGTGAGCCTTAATCACGGTACTACCTTAAATTAGCCCAATTAGAGGATTTCTTATCATGACAAACCAATCAATAGATCCCTTTTTTCGGCGCTTATTTATTGTCGTTGGGATAGTGGTGGCTGTTTTTCTATTGTATTTGATGCTACCAGTGATTGTACCGTTCGTTTTTGCTTTCGTACTCGCTTATTTGTTAAATCCGCTGGTCAAGCTCTTGTCAAGACACCTCAAGCGTTGGGTGGCGATTATCATTGTTTACTCGACCATTACTTTGGGTATGGCGCTGCTGCTTTGGTGGTTGATACCGACATTGTGGTATCAGCTGCAAGCAGCATGGGAATATTTGCCTAAAGTTTTAAATTGGTATAATCAAGTGGTACGTGAGTGGTTCATCAATAACAGCCGTATTCGTCTGCCGCAACTAGAGTCCAAAGAGTTCTCTGATACATTGATGGATTACATGCAAACAAATTATAAGTTTGCAGATGCCAGCACCATGATGAGCCAAATCATTGCTTCGAGTATGAATTTTATCAATAGTGCAGGACTGATTGTGTTGGTACCGATTTTGACCTTTTATTTTTTATTCAATTGGGATCAGCGGTTGCACACATGGAAGATGGCGCTTCCTGCTTCTTATTGTAAACAAGTCGTCAATATCGCCCAAGAATGTGACCGTGCACTGATGGCTTTTATCAAAGGTCAGCTATTGGTCATGGTTTTACTAGGGGCAATTTATGCGGTACAGTTGCAGCTTATCGGACTTGAGCTTGGACTTATTATTGGTATGGTCGCCGGTATCGCCAGCTTTGTTCCTTATTTAGGGTTTGGTATAGGTTTTATCGCCGCCATCATTGCGTGCTTATTTCAGTTTGGCTTGAATTGGACGTATTTGTCATTGATCGTTGGGGCATTTTTGGTCGGACAAGCCGCAGAAGGGTATGTCCTACAGCCATTGTTATTAGGCGATAAGATTGGTCTATCGCCGCTATGGGTTATCTTTGCGGTATTAGCGGGTGCAAGTTTATTAGGTTTCGTTGGTATGCTGATTGCGCTGCCTGTATCTGCTGTTCTTAATGTGTTATTCCGTCATTTATATCAGTATTACCGCTCGACTGATTTTTACAAAGGCCGTAAGCAATTGGCGTTATTTGAAAAAAATTAAGCGATTTATTGTTAAATCAAGAAGATAGCGAAAGGTGGGCTGGGATTGGTAAAGTGAGAGAATAAGAGACTGAGCGCGGTTAAGAAGTAAAAGACTTGTCAGTCATTTTGTAAATATGTTATATATAGGCAGAGTATTGCTAGCGTCAGCCATTAATAAATGAATTCTTAGTCAGGTCTGTTTTGATTACGCAATTTTTCGTTTTATTGATGGTAGAAACGACGACACATTAACGTAGCAAGTCTTTATTCAAAATTATAAAAGCAGTTCAAAGCAAGTTATTAATGGTGTATCCTTTTTTAGATTGCATTACGCAACACGAGTTGACGATTCATGGCAGAAGCACAGCTAAGTCTCAATCTGGACATTAAGCATGATGCAAGTTTAAGCGACTTTGCAGGTCCTGGCTGGATGTCGATTATTGATGCAGTACGACAATTACATGTTGGCTTAATTGGTCAGCTATATTTGTTTGGCAGCCCTGCTACTGGTAAGTCCCATTTACTATCTGCTATTTGTGAATCATTTATTGAAATGGACAAGTCGGCCATCTGTTTGTCTCTCAATGAGCTGATTCATACCGATGTTCACGTGCTCTCTTCTTTAGAGAATTTTGATCTGATTGCCATTGATGATTTAGAAGTACTAGAGCAAAGTAGCCAGTGGCAAGAAGCGTTATTTCATCTAATCAATCGTAGTCGCGAAGGGCAACGTCAGTTATTGTTTGCTGCAAATAAGCCTGCGGGTGATCTGCCTTTTCAATTGAGAGATTTGCTGACTCGCTTGGCACAGGCACCTACGTTTAAAGTCCCTAATGGTGAGAACCAAGCGGATCGTCAAGCGTTGTTGCAGTCTATTTTACGGAGGCGTGGTTGGCAGTTTGATGATCGAATTATAAATCATTTGCTCACCGAGGGGCCACATCGTATTGGGGCGATGATGGAAGTGCTCAATTATATTCAGCCGATGTTTTCTAACCTTGGTCGCAGCAATATATCCAAAGCGGTCATCAGTGATGCCTTGCGTACTATTGACGAGCAAACGCTTGTAGCAGAGCTTGCCGATATTGCTCAAGAAACCCAAGTAGATAATGACGCAGCCGATCAAGATCAACATACCATGCCACTTGATTTTTAGCACTAAGAACACAAATTTTTCTACCAAAACGCCTTTACTATAAATGGAATCACTTATGAAACCCACTGTTTCTTTGCTAAAAAAAATGACCATCAGCACGTTGCTCATTGGCGCTGCTTCCGTCTCTATGCTGTCACAGGCAGCCGTCACTCTAGTGGTTGGTGACCATATGAAAGTAACTGCCATTAATGGGCAGGAGTTGGAGCAGAGCATTTTTCAACAATCAGCAAAAGAATTTACGCTTGAGCCTGGTCGGCATGCTATTACCGCCAAATATGATCGACTATATGATTTGAGCCGTGATGAACATGACTATTTACGCTCAGGCAACGTCAGCGTGGTAGCAGATTTAACGGACAATCAAACGTATCGTCTTACCATGCTGAATCAGCCAGAAGACTATAGAGCGGCTAAAGAATATGCCAAACGTCCAACATTGGCGATACAACAAAATAATACTGTGATCGCAAGTGCACAAGGTATAGCGAATAATCAAGGAAGTTTGTTTTCAGGTTTGGGTAAAGCGTTAGGTGGTGTATTTGATGGAGCAGGTGATGCTGAAACACAAAATCAGCGTGCTATCGCAGCAATAAATCAGCCCTCTATGAGCACTCAAACCAATGCTAATACTGGTACAATAGCTTCTATTAGTCAAAGTACCAACATGAATGCATCTACTGACAAATTGGATCAGTTTATGCAAATTTGGCTACAAGCAACACCTGCTGAGCGTGAAAAAATGCGTCAATGGATGCAAAAATAAACGACTGTTTTTAGAATAATTGAGAACCATAAAAAAGCACCTACTTAGGTGCTTTTTTATGGTTCTCAGTTTTAAAATATGCTAACAAAAAGAATGTGATTAGCCCAAGAAAGCGTTATACATCCAAATCAGCTTTTCTTGCTCTTGTACGTAGGCATCGACAAGGTCAGCTGTTCCTTGGTCATCACTTTCTGCTGCTAATGATGATACTTGGCGCTGCTCTGTAATCAACGCTTGTAGGCCAGTTACTACGCCTTTGACGCAAGTTGTGCCGTCTTTAACGTTTTTGTCTTCGCTGATGCTAGTATTTTGAGAAAAATCGCTATAGGCATGAAGTGGGGTGCCACCTAGCGTTAAGATACGTTCAGCAATTTCGTCAATTTGTATTTGTAGCGCTGTATACAGTTCTTCAAACTTTGGATGCAAAGTAAAGAAATGCTCGCCTTTCACATTCCAATGATAGCCACGTACGTTTAAATAAAACACATGATACGTTGATAGTAGATTGTTTAGTTGTGCGATAACTTCGCTCATGTCTGCTTTTTCTAGACCAATTTGGTTGGTAGCATTATCATTATTCATTTTATTATCCTTTTGATGGGTATTGTTTTTTACGGTCTACGAACTACTATTAGTAAACTGTATCATTACTATACTATCACCGTTGTGAACAGTTTATGTCAGTTCGCAAACATTAATATTTTTCTCTAATGGTTGCTATTATAGCAAAGTGTTCTTCATAAGTTAAATTTATATAAACAAACATAAAGTTATGTTTTATAAAACTATGATTTGTTTTTTTATCATGCAATTTTTTATAACGTTTCATTCTATCTTTGTATTGGATAGCTGATAAAGCAAACCGATTATCTAGCGGTTTTCTTATTCTGTCGGCTTTTTAACTGCCCTGACTTACTGAATAGGTGACAATAAATTGGGGTTTGTAATTAGATTGCGTACACCGTGTGCATGATCTTCATCAAATACATTGCGTTCACACCATTTACCTAAAGATTTGATATTCACCTTTTTCATTTCGGGGCGTACGCTCCACGTCACTTTGTATGGTGAACCTTGTTCGTTGTAGCTTGGTCCTGTTGTTGAGCCCACATATTCAACGGGCGTGCCAGTATCAGTTGGGATATTGATTGCTTGGGTACGCTTGTCGCTCACGGCATATTTTGTCATCTCCATAAAATCTGTCGCATGCTCGTCATTCACTGCCACAATCACTTGCCCTTCTACTCGCAACTGTGGGTTCAAAACAGGGTTGGCAACGCAAGCCGCTAAGGTAGCTCCTGGTTGTACCAAAGAGGTAGAGTATACATAGTGCACTTCAAGCGTGTCACCCGACTGAATGGCGCTGTATTCACTGGCGCATACAGCTTCAGCTAGAGGAGCTTGCTCTGCGACTGTGAGCTGCCCTGAGTATTTATACCCCGTATCATATCCATGACCATTACCATCACCCGCGTACGTGGTAAATTCTCCGCCTTTGTGCTCAGCGTTTTTATGCAGATGAATGTTACACAAGTTCATTTGCTTAGCGTTTGGTGCCAAGCTAAATACGAGTGGATTTTGTCCGACGCTACGATCAATATCGCGTGGCGACTGTGGGCCAAAGCCTATATTGTTAGTGTTTTTGGCTAATGTGGCACGTTGTTGGGCAATTGTCTTTTTTTCAACAGGATCTGAACCTACGACGCAAGACTGTAGTGTCATGACTGGTAACGATAACAACGCTAGTTTATACAATATCTGAGTGCTCATAATTTCATATACTCTTGTGTTTTGATGTACAAAAAGCATTTTATTATGGCAGAAGAAAATCAAATGGTTATTTCTTTCTGAGAATATAGAGTGATTTTAGACGGCTTCCTCAGCGATCAAAGACGTATAAACGCTAAAAAATATGTAGAAAGCAGTTTTACAAGGTAAGCGAGTCAAAAAGACTGGCATTATTTGATTGATAAAGAGGTCGTGATCTTGTGGTGGTAGATAGTGCTTAAAAACAGTGAGGTGTGTTGTTTAGAGAATGGTTATCATAGCTTGTCATTGATTAGTAGCCTGATGAGTGCATACCAATAATAAACATAAGGTTGTCTGTTATGTTGTGATGATAGCAATGTCATACGTGAATTGGTGATCACACATGACATCGCTATAGCCGCTACACTTGCCAAAAGGCACTACCGAATTAAGCTGGTGGTTGCAAATTCTCAGGATTCAATCCTTTGGTTGGAACCACTTCTTGCAAATGCTGACGTACCGTATCAATTGGGAATTTTTGTGCTTGCAAGCGCTTAGGGACGATCTGGCTGCCTTGCTGACCTTTCATCTCAAACATTATAAAGAGGTAGTCATCAGTCTCATCCCAACTCTTAACAGCATGCCAAGGAATCACTGCTTGTTGAGTAGAGCCAGTGCGCATTTGCATACCGCGCATTTGGTTGTTATTAAACGTATCGGGTTGATTGACTGGCATCGCCATAACTAAGCCATGCTTTTGTACGCCCAATTTCATTTGACGCATCTCATCAGGCATTTCTTGATCAGCGACTTGTTTTTCAAACTCTCTTTTGACATACCATTTAAACCCAAGGGTACGAACCAGCAGATAAATCACTACTGAGACCAGCATCAGCCAAAAAATAATGGTTGAATAGCCCGTAACAAAGACCAGTCCTGCAATGGCTAATACCACGACAACTGCCATTATGATCCATTCTTTCGTTTTGATACTTTTTAGACCAAAAGAAGGACTGGCGCTGGCAAACAGTTCATACTGTGCTTGTTGAAATTCAGCCTCGGTTAGATTTAAGGCAACAGGTTGCAAAGTGTACGGGTACAAGGCCATAAAGGTTTCTCAAATACTTGTATTAAAAGCGTTGGGTTTAAATCGCCAAATGAAAGCAGCTACGCCATATTTGGCTGAAAGTGGAAAAAAGGCATGCGCTTATCTTACCGAAAAGTATTCCTAAATGAAACATATAAGCCACTCTGTTCACTGAAATATAGCCAAAACATGGTCAAATCTGCTGCGTCTTGGTATTATAGCGGCACAGCCAATTGTTACTAATCTAGTGATAACGATGCGCTGGGCAATGATTATATTAATAATATGTTTGAACCCTTTTACTCACCTTTAGTGTCACAGGCAACTACTATGATTGATCCGAAACTCTTACGCGGCGATTTAAGCGATTTACAACAGCAACTGGCCACTCGTGGTTATGCGCTTGATATGTCGTTTTGGCAGACTATTGAAAACGAGCGTAAGTCTCTACAAGTCAAAACAGAAGAGTTGCAGTCGCGCCGTAACGCTGGGGCTAAGCAAGTGGGTGCACTGAAAAAGTCAGGCGAAGATGCCAGTGAGCTATTGGCTGAGATGCAGAGTGTCAGTGGTGAGATTAAAGCCGCCGAAGACGAGCTGCGCACTCTGCAAGAGCGTATTACTCAAGCAGCCTTGCAAATCCCAAATATTCCAGCAGCAGATGTGCCAGTGGGTACGTCAGAAGATGACAATGTAGAAGTGCGTAAGTGGGGCACGCCACGTACGTATGATTTTGAGATTCAAGATCATACGCATATTGGTGAGACACTTGGTATGCTTGACTTTGAAATAGCAACCAAACTAACGGGTAGTCGCTTTAATGTGCTAAAAGGTCAATTGGCGCAGCTGCACCGCGCATTGATACAATTTATGCTGAATACGCATACCATGAAGTATGGCTACCTTGAGACTTATGTGCCTTATATCGTCAATAGCGACAGCTTAAAAGGTACAGGACAGCTCCCTAAGTTTGAAGATGACTTGTTTAAGCTGAGCAACCATACTAATAATGATGATATGGACTTTTATTTGATTCCAACCGCTGAAGTGCCGATGACCAATTTGGTGCGCGGCGAACGTTTGGATATCAAAGAGTTGCCATTGAAATTTACGGCGCATACGCCATGTTTCCGCAGTGAAGCTGGCTCGCACGGTCGTGATACTCGTGGTTTAATTCGTCAGCATCAGTTCGAAAAAGTGGAAATGGTTAATATTGGTACCGCTGAGCAGTCTGATGAGTTGCTAGAAGCGATGACAGGACAAGCCGAATACATTTTGCAGCAATTGAACCTGCCGTACCGCACGGTGCAGCTATGTACTGGCGATATGGGTTTTGCGGCGCAAAAAACCTATGACATCGAAGTTTGGTTGCCAAGCCAAGACACCTACCGCGAGATCTCTAGCTGCTCTAACTGTGGTGACTTTCAAGCGCGCCGTATGGGCACCCGCGTCAAAGATGGCAAACAAACCAGCTTGGCACATACCTTGAACGGTTCTGGTTTGGCAGTCGGACGTACGTTGCTTGCGGTCATGGAAAACCATCAAAATGCGGACAGTAGCATCACGATTCCAGAAGTATTGCGTCCATTTATGGGCGGTGCTGAACGTATTGAAATTTGATGGTATTAACGTCATGAAGATTTTGAACATAGTTGATGAATTGAATTACTCGCAATATCTCATCTACGGTCAAAGTAGTGGCGACAATTTGTTGGGCTTTGAAATAGATGCCAATGTATTTTTCTGTTGTATGGAAAACAATATTGGCTGCGACTTTCTTTATCAAGAACGTCATGATGATGCGAATTGTATGCTCACGTTGTGTTGCAAATTTGCAAATAATATAAGCTATCAGCAAATGGCAGATTATTTAGAGGAAAAATGGCTTCAGTATGTTTGCTATCCAGCATTTGAGAAACATTATATTGAAGTCGTTAACGATCAATTGATTTTTTATTATGTGACCCGATCAAGTTGTGGACTAGGAGTAACAGGGAAAATTGTTGCTACTTAGTTTATAATGAGCCACCTATTTCGATATCTAAGCAAACTCAGTTCAATAACCTTTTTCAATCAAATAAACTTTCCTTTAATCTTAGGACACGCTATGCCCACCCCAATTAACGAACGTAAACTAGCCAATGCCATCCGTGTACTGTCGTTTGACGCGGTTCAAAAAGCCAACTCTGGACATCCGGGTGCGCCAATGGGTATGGCTGATATTGCCGAAGTGTTGTGGCGCAAATTTTTGAAGCACAATCCAGCGGATCCTACTTGGCATAACCGTGATCGCTTTGTACTGTCAAACGGTCATGGCTCGATGCTTATTTATTCTCTTCTGCATTTATCAGGTTATGATGTCAGCGTTGATGACCTAAAAGGCTTTCGCCAACTGCATTCAAAAACCCCAGGCCATCCTGAGCTTGGTTATACGCCAGGTATTGAAACGACCACTGGTCCATTAGGACAGGGTATTGCTAATGCTGTCGGTTTTGCGATTGCAGAGAAGACACTCGCAGCACAGTTTAACCGCGACGGTCACAACATCGTTGATCATCATACTTATGCGTTCTTAGGCGATGGTTGCTTGATGGAAGGCATCAGTCATGAAGTGTGCTCATTGGCTGGCACGTTAGCGCTTGGCAAGCTAGTATTCTTCTATGATGACAATGGCATCTCTATCGATGGTAATGTCGAAGGTTGGTTTACGGATGATACGCAAGCGCGCTTTGAATCGTACGGCTGGCAAGTCATCAAAGTCGATGGTCATGATACTGATGGCATCACTCAAGCGACTGAGCAAGCGATCAAAGAAACGACTAAGCCAAGTTTGATCATTTGCAAAACCACAATTGGTGCGGGTAGCCCGAATAAGCAAGGCCTAGCAGCGAGCCATGGCGCGCCATTGGGTGATGACGAAATTATCTTGACTCGTGATGCACTGTCTTGGACGCATGCGCCGTTTGAATTAGATGATGAAATCTATGAAGCGTGGGATGCCAAAGCCAAAGGCGACGTACAGCAAAAGAATTGGGAAGCCGACTTTGAAGCGTACAAACAGGCCCATCCAGAGCTTGCCAAAGAACTGTTACGTCGTCTAAATGGCGAATTGCCAGCTGACTTTGATAGCCAAGCACAAGCCTATATTCAGCAAACTCAAGAAGCAGGCGGTGATGTTGCCAGCCGTAAAGCCAGCCAAAATGCGATTAATAGCTTGCAGCCATTATTGCCAGAATTACTGGGCGGTTCAGCAGATCTAGCGGGTTCAAACCTTACGCTATTCAAAGGCGCTAAAGGCATCGAGAAAGACGCTGATGGCAACTATATCTATTATGGCGTGCGTGAGTTCGGTATGACCGCGATTGCCAATGGTATCGCATTGCACGGCGGCTTTATCCCTTACGTGGCGACTTTCCTGATGTTTATGGAATACGCGCGTAACGCGGTACGCATGGGTGCATTGATGAAACAGCGCGTCATCCATGTCTATACGCATGACTCTATCGGTCTGGGTGAAGATGGTCCAACGCATCAGCCTGTTGAGCAATTAACCAGCTTGCGTACCACGCCCAATCTACGTACATGGCGTCCATGTGATGCAACAGAATCTGCAAGCGCGTGGGTTGAAGCAATTAAATCAGAAAACAACCCATCAGCACTGATCTTTAGCCGTCAAAGCTTGCCACATCAAGCACGTGATAGCGAGCAAGTAGCGAACATTACCAAAGGTGGTTATGTGCTTGCCAAAGAGCAAAGCGAGCTACAAGCCATCATCATCGCAACCGGCTCAGAAGTTGGCCTAGCAATGGAGGCGTACGAAACACTCAGCGCAAATGGTGTTGGCGTGCGTGTAGTGTCTATGCCATGTGCAGAGATTTTCGTAGAGCAAGATGCTGACTACCGCGCGTCGGTATTGCCTGTCAACATCCGTGCTCGCGTCGCAGTAGAAGCCGCGCATGTAGATTACTGGTATAAGTTCGTTGGTCTAGATGGCAAAGTCATCGGTATGACGACTTATGGCGAATCTGCACCAGCAGACGAGCTATATAAAGAGTTTGGTATTACGACTGACGCTGTGGTTGAAGCGGTAAATAGTTTGGTGTAATAAACCTGACTAAGTTAATGTTTAAAAAAAAGAGCTACCAGAGAAATCTGGTGGCTTTTTTTTATGGTAAATTGAGCTGAGCTTCCAAGTTCTTACAGAAGTTTAATTTTTGCTTTTTATTACCTGACTTACCTATAAAAATTGTTCTTTCATAGTATGAGTTTACCCTACCATTGTTTGAGCCTAATCAAGATTTAATAAAGGAGTGACAGTTTGGAATTTCATGATATTAATTGGATTACAACGGCTGCTTGGGTACAAGCTATTGGAAGCATAATAGCAATTGGTATTGCAATATGGGTTCCTTTCAGGCTGGCTAAAGATTCACAAAATAAACAAGAAGCTGAGAAAGTCTCTCTTTCAAGAGTGATACAAGTGTCTCTGCTACCAGATTTATATAGACTGCGTTCATCTACTAAAGATTTTTTGGATTTTCAATCGGGGGAAAAGTCTTTTCTTGGTGTGGACAGGAGTCCTGACGATTTTGATGACGATTTTTTTAGTTTGATAAAAGAGTTCACTAACATTTTAAGAGTTACATCAAAAGGTGGAGTTATACAAGAGCAGTTGACAGAGCTGATGTCGATTGTTTTCCAAACGAATGAACTTCTAGCAGAAAATACTAGGTTACAACGAGATGGCTATCATGCAGCTTGGATTAATCATAAAGACCTATTTATAGAAGCAGCAGAAAATATTAATAAGTTATCAGATAAGGTTATTGTAAGTATTGAATCGCTGTATTAGCTTAATTTAAGAATAGTGAGCAAACTCTAAAAGTTGAGATCTTTTATGATATATTGACTTTAACGATTTGTTTTAAGATTTTTACCATGTCCCTAAAATCTACCTTCAAAGGCTTCCTAGGGGAAACTGTCATCAACGTCGCCATGTGGCTAAAACTAGACAAAGACATTTATTATCGCCTAAACAATGTCACCTTGCCATTAGCCAATGACGGCAGTACGCAAATCGATCACGTCATCATCTCCATATACGGCATCTTTTTTATCGAAACCAAAAGTGGTTTTAAATAAGTTAAACTCAGTCTAACAGGTTAGAGAAGTTACTGAGGCATTGGTCACTCCACAAAATAACCCTCATTTCATAATAAAAGCCACATCAAAATCGTGGGTTGGAACGAAATTACTTTCTTTGATTTCAAACGTCGTTGGTCCAATTTTCTTAACTTTGCCTTTACCTTTCCAACAAAAAGACACTAATTCATTGGGATCGCGTTCTACAGTCAGTTTAAAGTTGCTGATTGGTTTTGCCCAGTTCGCTCCCGTGGTCAAGATATAGCTTAGAGCCTGATAGGGACGACCACCATTCTTATTAAATCCTCGCTGAGTTGATCTATCCACACAAAAATCGGCATATTGTTCTTCGTCTAAATGTACTGAGCCACCTACTAACGGTGTATAAGTGTGCTTAATCTTAGTAACAGTATTGGCTTTAAAAGTTTGCTCCCAGCTATAAATGATTTGAGAATCCCAAGATATATACGGATCTTCTCTATCGTCAATAAATTGATCTAATTTTTTATTATTACAATTCAAAAGCCGTTGATTGATATCGTTGGTATCAAACTTATACGTCCAAGGTGTCATCATTTCAGCTTCATTGATACCACATGCCTTAAAAATCTCAGTGTTATCGACAGACGTCTCAGAATAAATTTTATCGCCATCTTTGACGACAATTGGGTGCATGAAAGTACGAACATGCAGGTCAGGATTGATAGGCTTACCATTTACCCAAACTTGAAAGTTATCATAAGTAGCGTTTATATCAGCATAATCTGAGTCTATAAAACTGGGTACAGCTGGCATAGGAAAGAGAATAGTCTCCGTAATATCCTTATTACTCAAATTTTTAAACTCATAGTTGACGCGAATTTTATCTTTTGAGATGTATAAATCTTCACTATGCATGCTGATATTTTTATTTTTAAGATACGTAACACCGCCCGTACCGATATATTCAGCAGAGTCGTTCGCTTGGGCAGCGGTTATGGCTATTAGTAAAGTAAAAGCTAATTTACTGCTAAACATAAAATGGTTCTTGATCATGTCGTTGTGATTGTTTTTCACTTTATGTTTGCTCGCTTTTTTTGAATTATTTATAAGTTTAAGAGTATATTACGTGTAAGATAGCTTTCATAATACTTAAAAAACAGACAGTTTGACATAGCAAAAATACAAACAAAATTAAGATTTTTGACTGTTTTGATGATGAAAATCATTGACCGACAATGGATGAGAAAATGGACTATATTAGGCAATGTAAAGACTCGTCAAAAGTTAGTCTGCTGGTAACGTTCAATGAGTGTTTAGTGCGAATGCAATTAAGTAAAGTCTATCGATAGAGTAAGAAACCATGTCCCTAAAATCCACCTTTAAAGGCTTTCTCGGCGAGACCGTCATCAACGTTGCCATGTGGCTAAAATTAGAAAAAGACGTTTATCATCGATTAAACGGTATCACCTTGCCACGAGCTAATGGTGGCAGTACGCAAATCGATCACGTCATCGTCTCTGTTTACGGCATATTTGTCATCGAAACCAAAAATTATAAAGGCTGGATATATGGTAGCGAGAAGCAAAGCCAGTGGACGCAATCGTTCCCAAATGGAAGTAAATATAAATTCCAAAATCCGCTGCGCCAAAATTACTTACATATTAAGACGCTTGCAGATTTATTAGGATTGGAGCTGAGCTATTTTCACTCAATGATTGCCTTCATCGGTGAGTGTGAGTTAAAAACCCGTGATGAGCTACCCGAGCACGTATTGACGAGTGGTATGGTCTCTTATGTAAAGAGGAAACAAGATAAGCTACTGACTGAAGATGAGGTCACATCCATCGTTGAGCAGATAGAAAGTAATAGATTTAGCAAGTCGTGGCGTACCAATCGCCAGCACAAAGCCTATCTAAAAAATAAGCATAGCAACCCAAGCAAGAATACGAATAATCTGCCTATCAGTCATTCTAATGGTCAGTCAGTTGCTAACAATCCTACACCTGAGCCAGTAGTAAAAGAAACAGCTAAAAGAGCTACTCTGAAAAGTAGAGAAGTGCTGCGATGGTCTGGTCAAACTGAGATTGAATCTAGCGAATTACCGACTGATAGTCTGAATACTCAGCAGACCATCACAACGCCTACCAATATGTCGCATGATATTGCTGATAAATTGTTTCTTACGCCATTTGAGATTCTAGAGTCTGAGCCAGAAGTGGATGAACCTTTGACATTTGAGTTGGCAGAACACATGGCTAATTTAACTCAAACCCCAACTTGCCCAAGATGTAACGCTGAAATGGTTGAACGTGTTGCAAAAAAAGGCCAGCATCAAGGGCAGACCTTTTTTGGCTGTAGCCAATTCCCTAAATGTCGCGGTGTGGTCAATGTCAGCCAACAATAAATACGCTGCAATTTAGATGTCTATCATCTAAGCGATACAAAAACATCACTCGAATCCGCTTAATTCATTAGAACAAGCAATCAACCAATCTGCGACCGCTCTGACCCGTGCTGAACGCCTGACATCTGGATGCATGACAAGATAGAGCGGATAGCCCTGAGACAATGGAATAGATAGGCTTGTAAAGGAATTTTGGGGTCGTGATTGCGATAGACTGTCAGCAGGGTAATCTAACGCTGAGGGATTGGTTTCTAAGTCAGTCATTATTACTTTGCGAATAGGATTAACCGCTATCAGCTCTGGGTACTGACGGGCTAAAAAGTTGGGTAATAAGGCAAACCCTATTTTTTGACGAGTCGCGTGACACGCCATATATAAATCGTTGGTACTAAAAGCAATCGTATAAGCATGCTGCTTTATTAACGTCTGCGACCAACTGAGTACTCTGGCATTGGCTTGAAATTCTATAAGTTGCCATTCCTCATGTATCGTATCTTTGAGATATTCATCATGGGCGTAAAATCGATAGGTCGATGATCCCAATGTCCGGATAACTAAGTCTTCTTGGGTGGGACGGCGTGTGCGTATGGCGATATCAGCTTCTCTTTGGTGCAGATTGCTCATACTCACATCACCGCTTAATTCCACTAATATATTTGGAAATTGTTGGCGAAAGTCAGTCAAAGCAGTTATGAGCACCTCATTTGCCCATACAGGCGGAGCAGATATCACAACTTTACCTTGCAGCGCGTTTTGATCAATCGCCATTCTCTGAAAAATGGTTATTTCTTTTTTAACTGCGACTGCTTGGTGATAGAGCAGTTCGCCCTCGATAGTCAGCACATAGCGTTTGCCTAGCCGATCGAAAAGATTAATATCTAATGTTTGCTCAAGATGCTCAATGCGCCGAGCAACCGTGCTGTGCTGCACATTCATTTCCTCAGCGCACGCGGTCAGTGTCTGTTTTTCTACCAAGCAAACAAAGTAAGCCAAATCATCCCAGTACATATCTATTCTCTTATGTTAATAGTCTCTTATCTTAGCAAATTCTATTGTGCCTATTTGCACAGTCAATGTGTGGGTGTCGTATATTTATTTACCATGCCTTTCATTAGACTGGGCATAACTCGCTAGCAGCCTTAAAAGCGCCGAGATTTATTTCATCCACAATATCGAGAAAATATATGCAAACAAAATCCAATATCCAAACCCTTGACCAGTTCGTCGCTCATGTCTTTACAGGTGAGTATGAGCAAGCAATGCAACTGTGTGATAAAAACGTTGAATTTGTGGTTTTTCGAAAGGAGAGCGACAGCCAAATACCGATTTATGGGACTCATATTGGCCAAGCAGCAGGCACTATATTCTTTAAAAATCTGGCCCAGATGTTTGAGTTTGGCACGTTTGCGATGGAAGATTCTATCGCGAGCGATAATTACATTGTCAGATTTGGCGAACTTGCCCACACGGTTAAGCGTACTGGAGACGTATTCAACAGCCTTTGGACAATGATTGTACGCTTCGATGAGGCAGGTAAGATTTGCTTATATCGCATGCACGAAGACACCGCAGCGTTAGAAGCGGCGATGCAAATTGCAAGATAGGTTTTTTAATAAAATAAATATCGATAGAAAGAAGATTGGTTTGAAGCTGCCAAATAATAGAACCGCCATTACAGCGGTTTTATCAGCTATCAAAATCTCTTAACCATATATCTCTTCTAAACGCAGACAAGCCACCAATCGACCATCCCATTCGCGCAGTTGTGGCTCTATTTCACTACACTGCGGCTTGGCATAAGGGCAGCGCTTATGTAGCGCGCAACCACTTGGTGGATTTAGCGGGCTTGGCAACTCACCATGGAGCGTTAGATCATTTTTATGACCATTGACCGTTGGCGCAGCGGCTAATAAAGCGATGGTATAAGGATGCTTTGGTGCATTATAGATCGCCTCTTTAGGACCGTGCTCGACTGCCTGACCTAAATACATGACCATGACATCATCAGCGACGTGGCGTACGACGGATAAGTTGTGCGAGATGAAGACATACGCGGTATGGTATTCGTCTTGCAAGTCCATAAACAGATTCAGTACTTGCGCTTGAATCGACACATCGAGCGCCGAGGTTGGTTCGTCAGCGACGACAATCTTTGGATTGAGCATCATGGCGCGGGCGAGGGCAATACGCTGTCGTTGACCACCCGAAAACATATGCGGAAAGCGGCCAGAGTGTTCTGGACGCAGACCAACATTTCGCATCATCTCATTAATTTTATCGCGCTTTTCATCTTTTGACAGTTTGGTATGGATATCTAGTGGTTCCGTCAATTGATAGCCAATGGTATGGCGTGGGTTTAAGCTACCATACGGGTTTTGAAAGACCATTTGAATCTCGGTACGCAAGTCTTTTAGCGCTTTTCTGCTGTAGTCAGTCGTACCCTCATCGTTGATAAATAGCTGGCCTTCAGTAGGGGATTCAATGAGCGTCAGCTGGCGGGCAAGGGTGGATTTACCGCAGCCTGACTCACCAACGACTGCCAGTGTTTTACCTGCTTCAAGTTCGAATGAGATACCGTTTAGGGCTTTCACGTAAGCTTTAGCTTTACCCAACCCTTGGGATACGGGGTAATGCTTGTGTAGATTGTCCGCTTTTAAGACCACTTTATTACTCATGCTTGGGACTCCAAAGTAGCAGCGTTCAAGGTAGATGTGCGAGAAGGTAGGTCTGGTAGTTCAGAATGAATACAGCGCACCTTACCATTAGGTGTGTCTAAGATAGGTGGCGGTACTTCGCAAATAGGCTGTTTATAGGGACAACGGGGAGACAATAAGCAACCACTCGGACGATCATATTGGCTTGGCACGACTCCCGGCAAGCTGTTCAGACGGTCTTGACCGATAGCCAATTCAGGGATCGCTTGTAGTAATGCTTCGGTATACGGATGAGCAGGGTTTTGGAAAATCTCTGGCACCGTACTGGTTTCAACCACTTGTCCGGCATACATGACGGCGACATCACGTGAATTTTGCGCCACCAAACCCAAATCATGGGTAATCAGCACCATGGCCATTTGTTTTTCGCGTTGTAATCGACCAAGTAAATCCATGATTTGCGCTTGTACCGTCACATCAAGCGCTGTGGTCGGTTCATCAGCGATGAGCAGTTTTGGCTCGCAAGCCAGCGCCATCGCAATCATCACCCGCTGACTCATACCGCCTGACAGCTGATGCGGATAAACCTTGAGTCGGTTTTGGGCATCGGGCATCTCGACCAATTCCAATAGCTCTAAGCTACGTGTGCGCACGGCTGAACCCCGTAAGCCAAGATGTTTGCGCAGTACTTCGCCCAATTGCATCTCAACCGTAAAGCTTGGGTTTAAGCACGACATCGCATTTTGAAAGATCATCGAGATGTCTTTGCCAATAATGCCGCGGCGCTCTTTGGGTGACATACCGAGCATGTCCTTATTATCAAACATCACACGCTTAGCACGCACCGTCGCAGAGGGCGGCAACAGTCCCATTAAGGCCATCATCGTCACTGACTTGCCTGAGCCAGATTCACCCACTACGGCGATCACTTCGCCTTGCGTAATGGACAACGACACATCATCTACGGCACGAAAAGCGCGCGCCCCTTGACCGAAAGTGACCGAAAGATTTTCAATATCTAATAATAACGGTGCTGTTTCTATTGATGGGTTATTCATGGAAACATTGGTTATAGGCGTTTTATTTAATAGTTCAGTCATCTTAGGTCACCTGCTTCAATTTGGGATCGAGCGCATCGCGCAAGCCATCACCCGTCAAGTTGATCGACAATGCAGCTAAGAAAATAGCGACACCTGGCCAAATAGCGAGCCAAACATTACTTTGAATATATTGACGCGCCGTACCTAGCATCGCGCCCCATTCGGCATCGGGTGGTTGCACGCCAAACCCTAAGAAACCAATCGCGCCTGCTTCTAAAATCGCAGAAGAGAATATCATCGTCGCCTGTACGATAAGTGGCGCCATACAGTTGGGCAAAATCGTCACGAACAATAGTCTGAGCACGCCCGCACCCATCACTTGTGAAGCAATAAAGTATTCACGTTGTAGCTCAACCATGGCGGTAGCACGAGTAAGACGAATGAAGGGTGGCGTACAGACCAACGCAATCGTGATGATCGTATTGGTCATGGAAGGCCCTAAGATAGCGGCAATAATGATGGCCAATAGCAAGCTTGGATAAGACATCAAGATGTCATTGACGAGCATGACGGCTTTGCCCCAAACTTTGGGCCAAAATGCCGCACTCAATCCTAAAGAGACACCGACCAACATAGCAAGTGTGGTCGCGCTGAGACCGATAAACAGTGAGTAACGCGCGCCATACATTACTCGAGATAATGTGTCGCGACCGGCATCATCAGTGCCCAGCCAAAACATCGTATCGCCACCACTTAAAAATGCTGGCGGCAATTGTTCTTGGCCGGTAAACAACTCATAAGGATCATGAGGAGCAAGCGCGGGCGCGAGTACGGCAATAACAACCATCAATGCCAGTACAATAAACCCAAGTACAGCGCCTTTGTTTCGGCAGAATGTCGACAAGAATAGTTGCCAAGAGGAAGGCGGTGTGGCTGCCGTAAGGTTGACATCAGAGGGGAGAACAGAAGGCTTCATGAGCAGTTCCTATAGTGGCTAGCGCAGTGACAGTTTTTAGAATTCCATTCCTAAAAAAGTACTAAGCATTGCTAAAACATCACTTGAGCGCCAATCATCACTATTTATAATATGAGTATTTATCAATGGTAAGTTAAGAGGTATGGCGAATACGCGGATTGATCAGACCATACAAAATATCAATAAATAAACTGACCAAAATCAAGGCGGTGGCGACCAATAAAATCCCGTTTTGCACGATAGGATAATCACGCGTGAAAAATCCATCCAGTAGCCAATTACCAACACCTGGCCAACTAAAGATGGTCTCAGTGATAATAGCGCCAGCAAGCAACGTCGCCATCTGTAAGCCAACCACGGTCACAACGGTAATCAACGCATTACGCATTACGTGGATCAATATCACTCGGCGCGGGGATAAGCCTTTGGCTCGAGCCGTCCGCACATAATCTTCATCTAACACTTCCAGCATTGCTGAGCGTGTCATCCGTGCGATCATCGCTAACGGAATGGTTGATAAAGCAATGGAAGGCAAGATAAAGTGCTTGACCACGTCCCAAAACGCCCCCGGTTCTCCTGAGGTAAGAGAGCCTAGTAGCCATGAACCGTATAACGGCTGAACATCTAAAAACTGAGCGACAGAGATCACACCAGCGACGGGTAAAAGCCCTAGATAATGGGCGAATATGCCCGTGAGGATAGGCCCCAATAAATAGATGGGCATAGAGTAACCTGCCAGCGCACCTGACATCAGGGTGTAATCAATCCAAGTACCGCGGCGCAGTGCGGCAAAAATACCTAAGCTCACCCCGACAATACTGGCAATGACAATCGCGCACAGCGCCAACTCTAAGGTTGGTACAAAATGGGCAAAAAAGTCTTGTAAAACTGGGGAACGTGTACGAAAGGACTCGCCAAAGTCACCGGTCAATATACCTGTCAAATAGTCCCAATACTGGACAACGAGTGGTTTATCCAATCCGAGTCTTTCTAAGGCACGAGCATGTAGCTCTGGATCGACCATACGCTCACCCATCATAATCTCGACGGCATCACCCGGTACGAGACGAATCAACGTAAAAGTAGATAGTGTCAAGCCAAGATAGACAGGAATGAGAATGGCAATACGACGCAAAATATAAAGTAGCATGGGCTGCTCAATAGTTGTGGTTCAATGATTAGAGTGGTAGCACTAAGGAGGTTGTCCGTGACAAAGCACTTAACTCATATAAATACGGCTGGAACAGAAATTCTGAGCCAGCCGAATACAAATCAAACAATAGTGCATGTCGTACCGGACTTAATTAACTAGGTAACGCTATTCAACCTTCACGCCATCAAAGCGTACGGCACCAAGCGGACTAATTTTGAAATCCACCACGTTTGGAGCAGTAAATACGGTTACGACCGAATGAGCCATTGTTGTCCAAGGCAGTTGCTCTTTGAATATCTGCTGAGCTTGTACATAGTCATCCACACGTTCATCTTGATTCGTGACCTGGCGCGCCTTCATCACTAAATTATCAAAGTCTTTATTACACCAGCGTGAGTAGTTATTACCACCGACAGCGTCGCAAGACAATAACGAACCAAGCCAGTTGTCTGGATCACCATTATCACCCGTCCAACCTGCCAAGATCACATCAGGCTCACCCTTAGCAGCGCGTTTGAGGTACTCGCCCCACTCATAGGTTACCAGCGTGGCATCGACACCAATCTTCGCCCAATCTGCTTGCAGCATTTCAGCCATTAGCTTGGCATTAGGGTTGTATGGTCGTTGAACTGGCATATACCAGAGATTGATAGACATATTGTCTGCGCCAGCTTCTTTGATAAGTGCTTTGGCTTTTTCGACGTCATAAGGCGCATCTTTTAGAGACTTGTCGTAACCCCACTGCGTTGGCGGCATTGGGTTGGTGGCCTTGAGACCTTCGCTTTGATAGACGGCATTGATAATCGCGTCTTTATTAATCGCCATATCTAATGCTTGACGAACTCTAAGATCACTCAGCTTCGGTTTTTCAACGTTGTAGCCGACATAGCCGACGTTGAAACCTGGTTGATCAAGAACGGTGGCTTTACCGGATTTTTTGACCGATTCAATTTCGGCAGGTTTTGGATAAGCAGATACATGACATTCGCCCGCTTGAACTTTTTGCGCACGAACCGCTGAATCTTTGGTAATGACAAAGACTAAATTGTCGATGTGGATATTATCTTTGTCCCAATAGTCTGGGTTTTTGGTATAACGAATTTGGGCATCTTTTTGATAAGACGTAAAGACAAAAGGTCCAGTACCGACTGGTTTGTTATTGATATCAGGCTCATTACCAGATGCCATCAACTTGTCAGCATATTCAGCAGAATTGATATAAGCAAAAGGCATCGCTAAATTTTGTAAAAATGGCGCATTGGTTTCGCTAAGCGTGACTTTTACCGTGTAATCGTCAACTTTTTCAATGTTAGAAATAATATCTGGTAGTCCCATGCCAACCGAATATGGGAACTCAGCAGGGTAGGCTTTGTTAAATTCAAATTCTGGGTTGGTGAGACGTTCTAGCGTAAAAATAAGATCGTCTGCGTTAAAATCGCGGCTTGGGGTGAAGTAATCCGTTTTACCGAATTTCACACCTTTACGTAGATTAAAGGTATAAGTCTTGCCATCTTCGCTAATATCCCAGCTGTCAGCCAGTGCTGGTTGAATCTCAGTACCATCTCTCTTGAATTGCACTAAACCGTTATAAATGGGATAGGCGCTTGCATCAAAATCCGTACCTGCTGTGTACTGTGCTGGATCGAAACCAGCCGGGCTGCCTTCTGAACAGTAAAGTAGGGTTTTGGCCGCTTTAGCGTCTGAGCTGGCAGCAGAGTCGTCAGTGGTTTTGTTGTCGCCACTACAAGCGCTCATACCTAAGATAAGCGTGGCCAACATCGTCAGTTTGAAGAGTGATTTTTGCATATTACGTCCCATGTAATGATAGGTAGTTACTCATGCATTTACATATTCTTATCCAATCATGAATACAATGAGCAAGTGCTTAATTGCTTTTGAGTATTTATTTATACGACACATTATTTTTACAAAATAAAACATAAATTAAGTTGTTATAACTTTAATTGACGTTTGGGTAAACATAGTGTTATAAATAAGTCGTTCGAATATACTCTTATAAACAGTCGTAATGCAAGAAATCTTTGAACTAATTTTGATATAAAACCTACTTTTTTACTATTTTTCGCCTCTAATTGGATGTAAACCAATAGATTTTATTGCTTTTGTTTGTATTCCTAATATGAAAGAATCATAAATACCATATGTATTGTGAGTTAATAATTACGAAAACAATACAATTATTTATGTTAGCGTGAGTTGGTTTTAGCGTATAAAGTTATAAAACACTTGGATTTTGGTACTGCTGGTGAATATTTTCAAGTGATTTCTGGCTCGACATGGCCATGGTTGGCTTTAATCAGATCAGCCAGTTTTTCAGCGATCATGATAGTCGGCGCATTGGTATTGGCGCTAATAAGTGTCGGCATTATGAAGGCGTCGATGACCCGTAATCTGCTAACGCCGCGCACGTTTGGTTCCAAATCGACCACGGATTTGTCATCTGAGCCCATACGGCAAGTACCTATAGGATGGTAGATGGTATCTGACTTGTTGCGGATATAGCAGAGCATACCGTCTTTTCTCCATTGCCGAATGCTCTTGGGCAATGCCGCCATACCGATGCCGATGACATCAGTGGTATTGACCTCGTAATCAAAGGCCACATCCAAATGATCTTGTAGATTACCACCGACGTCAGGAGCGTGTACTATCACCTCAATACCATGCGACTGCAGGTGCGCAGCAGGGCCGATAACCGATAGCATGAGCACTTTGGGCGAACCAAAGGCACCTCCTGATAGCAGAACCTCATGATGCGCTTTGACGGTATGTTCCACGGCATCTTTTTCGTAGATCACGCCAGTTGCTTGGTTGTTTTCAATCACGACGCGGTTGGCCTGTGCATGCGTGATTACGGTCAAATTCGGAAGGCTTTAGACAGGACAGGATGGAGATAGGCGGCAGCGGCAGAACAGCGCTGGCCTTTTTTTCTCCATGAAAATGAGTGACTTGATATAACCCTGCACCGTCTTGCTTTTCACTATTGAAGTCAGTGTTATGGTCCAAACCATTGACGATAGCAGCCTTTACAAATGCTTTGGATACCTCGCGTGGACTGAGTAGCTCGCTGACATGCAACGGGCCACTGTCACCATGCAACTCATTACCGCCGTGGACGTTATTTTCGGCTTTGATAAAGTAAGGCAGTGCATCATCAAAGCCCCAACCCGTGCAGCCTTGCTCTACCCAGCGCTCATAATCTAGCTTACTACCGCGTGTATGAATCATGGCATTGATCGCAGAGGAGCCGCCCAAGCACTGCCCACGTGGCTGGAAACCACGACGGTTATTGAGATGAGTTTGCGGAGTAGTGTGAAAACATCAGTTATTTAATTTAAGGCGCTTGCCAGGCACCATAAGGATCAGTCCAGCAGGGACACGTACGGCAAGGTCTTTACCATCACCGCTGTATTCTAATAAGCAGACGCTGATATTGGGGTCTTCGGTGAGACGACTGGCCAGCACGCAACGGGCAGAACCACCACCCACGATGACATAATCAAATGTGGAGTCAAATTCCATTTTATATTCCTTATAGCGTCCATGCTAATTAAGAGTAGGGTACTCTTTGCAATATCTACTATTTTGTTGAAATAATAAAATAAAAATGACTAAGTAGTCTCTGCTTGTTGAGAGGCAACGTGAAAAAAACATACTGTGAAGTTAGACTTATGGATAGTTTCTGCTCTACTGCACACAAACTTATACTGAGCAGACTTCCGAGCGCACGATAAAGCGTTTGCCCTCAGGTATCTCTAGCGAAAAACTGGCGCCGCGTCCTTTTACGACATCGATCGTCAGATCGGTATGTTGCCATAGCTTGTATTGTGCTTTGCCCATATAAAATGGACAGCCAACCAGCTCACCGACCAATACATCTTGTCCGCCCACTTTGAACTCACCAAGTGGATAGCACATGGGTGAGCTACCATCACAGCAGCCACCTGATTGATGAAACATTAGCTCGCCGTGTTTGGATTGTAGTAGCTCAATTAACGCTTTACAGGATTCTGTTGCTGTCACTTTCATAATGATTTCCTTATCTTGAGAGAATACTAGGGCGTGTCCTCAATTCAATTGATCATATCTAAACGGGCTAAAAATGGCTAAATTTTGCCAAACATCGTTAAATAGCTGGTTAATATCCCGATATTATCTGCGCTATTTTCCTTGTTTGACTGCAATTTATCTCATTTTTATCACCATTTTTGAAATGAGGACACGCCCTAATATAATCCACAATCTTATTGAGTAAGAAGGCAAAAAGTCGCATCATTTTCAATCACATGCTATGAATGACGTGATTAAAAATGATACGACCTGTTGTTTATGATTAGGGCGTGCTAATCACTAAAGCAGTATTAAGATGTCAAAAGATATGTCTACATACTATAGTCAATAACAATGCGACCCTCGATTTTACCGTCACGCATACGCTGAAAGATATCATTGATATTCTCTAATGGCTCAGCGGCAACGGTCGCTTTTACTTTACCTGCTGCTGCCATCTCTAGCGACTCTTGTAAATCCAGACGGGTACCAACGATTGAACCACGAATGGTGATACCGTTCAAAACAGTATCAAAGATTGATACAGGGAAATCACCAGTTGGTAGACCATTACAGACTAAGGTACCACCGCGTCGTAACATGCTTAATGCTTGATCAAATGCTTTGGTGGATACGGCTGTCACTAGTACACCATGCGCACCGCCGATCTCTTCTTGTAGAAATTCACCCGGATCAGTATTTTTTGCATTGATCGTGAGTTTTGCGCCCAGTTTTTTGGCAAATTCGAGCTTCTCGTCGTCAATATCAACAGCAGCAACATTGAGTCCCATGGCAATGGCATATTGTACCGCCATGTGACCAAGGCCGCCGATACCTGAAATGACAACCCAATCGCCTGGTTTGGTGTCGGTCATTTTAAGACCTTTGTATACCGTGACGCCCGCACATAAAACAGGGGCAATCTCAATAGAGTCGACACTCTCAGGGATAATGCCAACATAGTTTGCATCTGCTAGGACATATTCTGCAAAACTGCCATTCACGGAGTAACCAGAGTTTTCTTGCTTTTCACACAAGGTTTCCCAGCCACCCAAACAGTGCGTGCAGTGTCCGCAAGCAGAGTAGAGCCAAGGTACACCAACGCGGTCACCTTCTTTAACGTGATGGACATTTTCACCAACGGCAGTGATCAAACCGACGCCTTCATGTCCCGGAATAAAAGGTGGACTGGGTTTGACAGGCCAGTCGCCCTCAACTGCATGTAAGTCAGTGTGACAGACACCTGATGCCTGCATCTTAACGACAATTTGACCAGCGCCTGGCGTTGGTATATCGACTTCTTCAATTTGTAAGGGTTGTCCGAACTCATGTAGCACGGCGGCTTTCATTTTGTTACTCACGTGACTTCTCCTTATTAAGCATTCTTAAATGGCAGTTTTATAACTATCAACTAAGCACTTCATGGCAAAACCATAAAGTGCTGTGAACGTTAACGGTCTAAAAGAACCCCATCGCTTTTGGACTATAAGAGACCAGCATGTTTTTGGTCTGCTGATAATGATCGAGCATCATTAAATGGTTTTCGCGGCCAATACCGGATTGCTTATAACCACCAAATGCTGAATGCGCAGGATAAAGGTGATAGCAGTTGGTCCAAACGCGACCGGCTTTAATGCCACGCCCGAAACGATAAGCACGAGTACCATTACGCGTCCATACACCAGCACCAAGACCATATAACGTGTCATTGGCGAGAGTCATTGCTTCTTCATCATCTTTAAAAGTGGTGACAGCTAGCACGGGACCAAAGATTTCTTCTTGGAACACACGCATATCATTCGTGCCTTCAAAGATGGTGGGCTGCACATAATAGCCATCGCCGAGATCGCCATCATGTTTGGCGAGTTCACCGCCTACAAGGACTTTTGCGCCTTCTTTTTTGCCGATATCGATATAAGATAGGATTTTTTCTAACTGATCCGAGCTGGCCTGCGCACCAATCATGGTATCGGTATCGAGCGGGTTGCCCATTTTGATGGCTTTAACGCGGGCGATACAGCGTTTCATAAATTCATCATAGATGCTTTCGTGAACGAGGGCGCGTGATGGACAAGTACAGACTTCGCCTTGGTTAAGTGCAAACATCACCAGACCTTCGACAGCTTTGTCTAAGAAGTCATCGTCTTCGTCCATGATATCGGCAAAGAAGATATTCGGACTTTTGCCGCCTAGCTCTAGCGTTACCGGAATGATATTTTCACTGGCGTATTGCATAATTAAGCGACCAGTTGTGGTCTCACCAGTAAAGGATACTTTGTCGATACGCGGGTTAGAAGCAATTGGTTTACCGGCTTCAACACCGAAGCCGTTAACGACGTTTAGTACGCCTTTAGGCAGAATATCTGCTGCCCCTATTAAGTCAAGCATGTACAAAACAGAAGCAGGGGTTTGCTCAGCAGGCTTGAGGACGATACAGTTACCAGCGGCTAATGCTGGGGCAATTTTCCAAATTGCCATTAGGATAGGGAAGTTCCAAGGAATGATTTGACCGACGACGCCTAGAGGCTCATGAAAATGATAGGCAACTGTGTCTTCGTCAATCTGACTGATGCCGCCTTCTTGTGCGCGAATAACGCCAGCAAAGTAACGCAAATGGTCGATGGCGATTGGAATGTCAGCGGCGAGGGTTTCACGTACGGGTTTACCGTTTTCATAGCTTTCGGCGATAGCGATGGCTTCTAAGTTGGCCTCGATACCGTCAGCAAGTTTGAGCAACATATTAGAGCGATCAGTGACACTCGTTTTGCCCCAAGCGTCTTTTGCTGCATGAGCGGCATCTAGTGCAGCTTCAACATCGGCTTCTTTTGAACGTGCGATCTGACAGAAGGTTTTACCATCAATGGGGCTTGAGTTGTCAAAGTATTCGCCATCGATTGGTGCAACCCACTCACCATTAATAAAGTTGTCGTATTTTTCGCGGAACTGAACTGGGCTACCTTCCGTATTGGGATTTGCATACAGCATGAAACACTCCTTGTTGTGTTGTTTGTTTTATCGGATAATACAGGCGCAGTTTTATCTATCCTAATATCTGTTATCGCAAAACAATATCAGTTGCTATTGTGATTGATTAACATCAATTGCTCTCTGTACACGTTCTATACTACTCGGCTTCTGCTGATAATCATACTAAAATTTTATAATGACTGATGAGTAAATATATAACTTTAAGGTTTGTTTTTTAGTAGAAATAATATCGCTGTAGTGCCTTAACGGTATAGCAATAATAAAAATATTTTTAACGGTTTTATTACTGGAAAAATCAAGAGATATCATATTGATTTTTCATAAATATGTGAAATGAAGTATTTTTTAAAATATAATTAATGGACAATTGTTAATAATTATATTAGCTATACTCTTAAATATTGTGCACCTAAAACCCCCGCTGATTGGGTATGAACCGTTGCACTATTCCGTCAGTTGTTATGATTGTATTGTTACTCTTTTTTTATACTAATAGTTGGTTTGAATCTATGCGTCAATCTTCTGCTCTTGATATCTTGAAAACAGGTCAAAATGTCTTTTTAACTGGCTCAGCAGGTTCAGGTAAGACCTATACGCTCAATCAATATATTGATTATTTGCGTGCGCGCCGTGTGCCTGTCGCTGTGACTGCCAGCACTGGTATCGCCGCGACTCATATGAGTGGCACGACCATACATAGTTGGTCAGGCATTGGAATCAAAGATGAGCTGTCCGATCGTGATTTGAGTAATTTATCACGCAAACAGTTTTTGGCAGACCGATTAAAAGACACGGCAGTGTTGATTATCGATGAGATATCGATGTTGCACGCCAAACAGCTCAATTTGGTGAGTCAAGTACTCAAGCATGTGCGCAAAAACGATACCGCGTTTGGCGGGATTCAGATAGTGGTGGCGGGCGACTTTTTTCAGTTGCCGCCGATAGGTAGTAAGGGTGAGAGCAACCGTGAGAAGTTTGCTTTTATGTCGGAAGCTTGGCTCGATGCCAAGTTTCACATTTGTTATTTATCTGAGCAACATCGGCAGGTGAGTGAAGCAGCCAATGGCGGTCTTGATTTAGATGATATCTTGAACCAAATCCGTCGTCAGGAAGTAACGTTTGAGGCGATTGCTGCACTAGAAGCCACCGTTGATCAAAATGTTGACATCAAGCGCACGCGTCTTTATACACACAATCTTAATGTCAATAAAATTAATGATAAAGAACTTACGGCGCTGTCTGGTGAAATGATGCGTTTTGAGGCAACATCGACAGGCGATAGTAAGCTGGTTGAGACGTTGAAAAAAACCGTACGGACTCAAGATGAGCTGATTCTCAAAATTGGCGCTAAAGTGATGTTTATCAAAAACAATACCGAGCTTGGTGTCTCTAACGGCACAATGGGTGAGTTGATCGGCTTTGCCGCCGTTAAGGTTGATGATGGCAAGGATAATAGCGACGCCTTAATCGAAGATGATGGCAAAGACGATGACACTGGCGATGATAAAGACACTGGCGACGATAAAAAAACGCTTAAGGGTAAAAAAAGCGCCGCCAAAAAAGACGTCGATCAACCAAAGACCAAAAAACCATCCACCCAAAAAATGCCCGTAGTTAGGCTCAATTCAGGACGCGAAGTCATCGCGGAGCCAGAAGAGTGGATCATCGAAGACGAGACAGGGGAGGTGTTGGCGAGCTACGAGCAAGTGCCGCTATGTCTGGCATGGGCGATTACCATTCATAAGTCGCAAGGCATGACGCTAGAGGCAGCCGAGATTGATTTGTCTCGTACGTTTGAGCTGGGACAAGGTTATGTGGCGCTATCACGGCTGAAATCGCTGGCAGGGCTACAGTTGCTAGGCATGAATGACATGAGCTTACAACTCGATCCATTGGCACGCGGGGCAGATAAGCGCTTTTTAGCACTATCCGCGGAAGCCGATGCCAATTATGCGATGCTCGATGAAGAAAGCATGACGCAGGCGCATGAGAAATTCACTCTCAAATCAGGCGGTACGCTGAGTAAATCGGTGATTGATGCTTATGCCAACCTACAAAAAAAGCGCCGTGAACAACAGCAAGCTCAGCAAGATAAAAAACAAAAACTGGGCAATCAGGTCTCTGATAAATCAGACAGTACTTTACTTGCGACCAGATTGTTATTAGAAGAGAGTTTGACCATTGTGGAGATATCGCAAGCGCGCCAGCTGTCACAATCCACTATTATGCGTCATATTGGCGAGCTAAAATCGCAAGACCCAAGTTTGGCTTGCGACCATTTGCGCCCAGCAGATGAGATTATGACGGCAGTTGGCAATGCCTATGTGGCGATCAAAGTTGCCAATAATCCAAACGATTTTAATGATGATGGTAGTATCAAGCTGCGTCCAGTATTTGATCATCTCAAGCAGAGTATTGATTATAATACCATTCGCTTGGCACTGATTTTTATTACGCCATAAATTTGCACGCCCTTGTTCCTACATTTATAGCGATAACTTGTTATGCCTGATTTTTCTAGCACCACTTATCAATTAAACTCTGACCCAGTAGTGGCGGGATTCCGCACCACTGGTGAGCACACACAGCCCTTGAGAGTCGCCATTAACGGTTTTGGGCGTATCGGGCGCAACGTATTGCGCGCCTTGCTAGAGCGCTTTGAGGTGTTGGGCCGCGCCATTCATGTGGTGGCAATCAATGACTTAGCGCCAGCTGACATTTTATTGCACTTATTAAAATTCGATAGTACACATGGCCGATTGAGTCGACTTGGCGTCAGTGCTGATATTGTGGCGAGTAGTGGCGATGACGATAGCAGAACGCAGCTTTGTCTGACCAAAAATAATTATACTTACTGCATCAATTTGTTGTCAGAACCCAACCCTTCGCAATTACCGTGGCAAGCGTTGGGCGTCGATGTGGTGCTAGAGTGTACTGGTCACTTCCGCTCTTATAAACAAGCAAATCTGCATATTGAGGCGGGCGCACGGCAAGTAATCATCGGTGCAGCCCCTTTCGATGATGTCGATGCCTGCATTGTCATGGGTGTTAACACAGATGAGTTAACGCGCAAGCTGCCAATTATCTCCAGCGTCTCTTGTACCACGCAGGCATTGGTACCGTTGATTGATACGCTTGATAAAGCGTTTGGTGTCAAGTCGGCAATGATGACAGAGATTCATGCCGTCACAGCGGATCAAACGGTCTTGGATCAAGCACATCGTGACCCAAGACGAGCGCGCGCTTCCGGCTATAACATTATCCCGACTACCTCCAGTAGTATCGCTGCCACGGAGCGTGTGCTACCAGCGATGATCGGCAAAATACATGGTCATTCGATACGCGTGCCGACCATCGATGTCGCTGCTATTGATGTGACTTTTATATTTGATACGTCCAATGTGAGTGTTGAGGCAGTTCGCGAGGCACTCAAATCTGCAAGCCAAGCGCATTTGCTCGATATCATGGCTTATACCGATGAACCGTTAGTTTCAAGTGATTTTATCCATCAGCCCGAATCCTTGATCATCGATGGTCAGCAGCTGATGCGAGTGGGTGAGCAGTATAAGGTGTTTGCTTGGTATGATAATGAATGGGGTTATGCCAATAGATTGTTAGATATGTGCTTACATTTGGCCTCAAGCAAAGAACATATCAGTGATTAAGGGCTGTTAGGACACGCCCTAGTAAATTAATTCGATTTTTTTAGATTAACTACTTGCATTATAAAATGATATCTATATAATGATGCACCAATGGAGACGTGGCAGAGCGGTTGAATGCACCGGTCTTGAAAACCGACAAGGGTTCATAGCCCTTCGAGAGTTCGAATCTCTCCGTCTCCGCCAAATTCAAAAAACCCCGATCAGTGATGATCGGGGTTTTTTATTGTGCTTTTATTAAGGCTTTAAATAATGCCTTTTATTTCACTAGCGACTGGCCGAACTCGATTTTTTGGCCATCTTCTAACACAAGTGTGCCTTCCTCGATTTGAATGGTCATATCTTTGGTATTTTTAATAGCGCGCATGACATTGATGTCCTCAATACTACTCTCAATGATTATTTTGCCAGATTGTTCTGGTCTAATAGGTGGATCGAACTGGGTCAATGGAACATTAAAGCTCTTGGCTTGCTTAAGAGTGGTGTCTTGCATCGTCAGCGTGCCCTTAAAGCTTTGAATGGCAACTTTACCGTGATTTGACAGCATAAATTGCAGCTTTACCTGATTCAAGCTATCACTGTCGCTGCTTTTGACTGGAAGAAGGGCAACGGGGTATTGGACGGTTGTTGTTTGCTGGTTGGTGGTGATGGGACTTTTTTTGCCCGTTGGGTTGTTTGGATGTAGACGCTCGTATTCACGCTGCTGTATCAGTGCCTGTTTAATGGTGGTACGGGGCATGGCTCCTGACTCGTAGGCTTCGCTAAGCTTCATACGCAGCATATATCGACTCAGTAATTGCTGATCGGATTCGGGCAATTGCTCTAGAGTGGATCCCAGTTTTTTTTGCCATTGGTCAGAGTTGGTCGGTATGGTTTTTTTGGTTGGATCCATTTGTGGCGACGAGCAGGCAGGCGCGAGCGCGAGCATCGTTAAAGTGACCGTTAATAACAAAGCTTTATTGAAACGTTGATGTAAACTCATCATCGTACACCTCCTCGTAAGTACTTCTTAATCGTGACGACTACTTCCTTAATATACCTCGTTTGATGGCAGGTTGTGTTTAGTTATGGCTAAATACTGTAGTAAACTTAAACCAACCCTAAAAAACTTGATTGTCTCAACATATAAAAAATCTATAAAGAAAAATTGTCACCAGTCCTCCTATCATCTTATTTATATTGATCTAACTATATAAATGAAATGATAGCCATAAAAAAAGACTAAGTGCGCTGGGCAGACTTAGTCTTTTTTTATGGAAAGCAAGCTTTGAGCCTGAGAGAGGCAAATAGCAACTTTTTAATAAGGGGCTTTTAGACGTGCTCTCAATCGTTGTCTTGTAGCTCAGACAATGAGTGGGTCGTATTATTATTATGTGTTACTACAATTGCTTCATCGATAATATGCTGACTCACACCGCGTTTGCGCAATGTTTCGATGAAAACTTCATCGTGTGCCAGCGTGTAATCTTGATGGTCACGATCAAGACCTTGGCGGATGTATAGACGAATAAGCCCTTGAATACGTTTAAAACCCAACTCTGCCGAAGTCGATTCTAATAGCATAATCATCTCTTCAGACAAACGAATACTGATCGGGCGCATGATTTTTTGCGGATGATCAGAAAATTTATTTTTTACACGGACAGGTATCATAATAAACCATTACTTTTAGTGAGTAGGAGTAAAGCATTCAGACGAAAACTAACCCAATCGAAACTAACCTTACCATACAACAAAAACGCTTAAAAGAACACCATGGCCACGCTAATAGCATCGATGAAAAGTAACATGAATACCAGTCACTCATCAGAAGGCCATGTATCCATATTATTTACTATCGACTATATAATGGGTACTAAATATAAAACCGAAAAACATAAAAAAACCTCCATCTAATAATGATGAAGGTTCTTAATATATGGCTCTCCAACCTGGGCTCGAACCAGGGACACACGGATTAACAGTCCGTTGCTCTACCAACTGAGCTATTGGAGAATAAATTGTCATAACAGCAAGTTATTTAAGCGCTGTACACAAGCAATTACTTGGCTTGTTTGCGTTACGTGGGGCACATTTTAGCCAAGTCGCTACGGGCTGTCAACCTTATTACATCATTAATTAGAAATATTGTTGTAATCTCTCAAAAACAGACTTTTATCTCTTAGATAACAGGCGATTTTGATAAATAGCGCGATCGTCAGGGCAATATAAAAGAAAGATTGCCTCTCTTTTTGAGTAATAAAACCCTCTTTATATCTCTTTCAACAAAAAATCATGAACTTACCCTTCACATTGCTACAATATTTCTATAAAATACCAACCGTGTGGTTTCTTTAA
This sequence comes from Psychrobacter vallis, assembly GCF_904846715.1. Classification (GTDB taxonomy): domain Bacteria; phylum Pseudomonadota; class Gammaproteobacteria; order Pseudomonadales; family Moraxellaceae; genus Psychrobacter; species Psychrobacter vallis. The sequence goes on along the minus strand of NZ_CAJHBU010000010.1, from coordinate 7,016 downwards.
CACATATTATTAATAGCTGCTCTATTTGAGATGAGTGACATGAATATGAGTCCTACCATTATTGCTTACGGTTATCTGGCTATTGCCATCCTCTGTGAAGTGATAGGCACCAGTTTTTTGGTAAAGTCAGAGCAGTTCACTCGTTTGTTACCGACACTGACTATGGGTGTGCTTTATGTACTCTCGTTTTATTTGTTGGCCCAGTCTCTCAAAATTATACCGCTTGGTATTGCTTATGCGTTATGGGCTGGTTTGGGAATTGTGTTGACATCGCTCGTTGGTGTCGTGCTGTTTAAGCAAAGTCTCGATATAGCAGCAGTGGTTGGCATTGCCATGATTGTGGGCGGTGTCGTGGTAATGAATTTATTTTCTAATGTGGTGGTGCACTGAGATGGAAGTGGAAAATGCGTATAAACGCAAAAAACAGCCAGAGTTGGTTCGTCGTGCGTTGTTAGATCAAGCAGCACGAATTACGTTAGAACAGGGCTTGTCTAAAGTTACGTTTCAAGCGGTCGCGGACGCAACTGGCGTCACAAAAGGCGGCGTGATGCATCACTTTGCCACCAAAAACGCGCTGATCTTGGAAGTGTTTGATGACGCTATGGCTAGGTTTGAGGCAGAAGTGGATGCGGCTATGGCCAAAGATCCTGTGCCTTATGGTTCTTTTACGCGTGCCTATATTGATGCCACCATCAGCTTAGGTGAGAAGGGGCAAGAAGAGTTTGACAATCAAGCGACCTTGTATGTATTGATGCTAGGCGACAGCGAGCTGCGTGAGTTGTGGGCACAGTGGGCCAATGAGCAATTGAAGAAGCATGAGGCAACCGACAATACCGAAACACTATGTATGGTACGTTTGGTCGCTGATGGTATTTGGCTCTCTGATTTTTCGGGAATCAACATATTGGACAAGCAATCCTTACGCAATCGTTTGATAAGAATGACGCAGCGCGGTTTTGATGAGTCAGATGAGTAAGTTTAAAACATGGCTTTCAAATGATCGATATATACAGAGTGTTAGTAAGCCAACCGATGTTTTAATAATCAAATGAACCGTTTATAAGTGAAAAATCACGACATTTTATTTTAATACTTAATATTTTAATACGTAAACAATGACGAGCTATTTGGTTTGAGCGCTTTTTACAAAAGCAGCTGCCAATCGTCGAAAGGAGAACTTATGACAGATTCAAAAATTTTGACAGACATTATCGATTTAGAACAGGTACAAACCGCTTATATTAATGGTCGTTACTTGCCTATCGATACGTCACTCACGACTTTTGAAGATATCAATCCAGCGACTGGTGAAGTGTTGGCAACCATTCAGCAAACGACCAATGAGCAGATCAATGAAGCGGTAAAAGCGGCACAGCAAGGTCAGAAAATTTGGGCGGCGATGACGGCTGTTGAGCGTAGTCGAATTTTGTTAAATGCCGTTGACATACTACGCGCGCGCAACGATGTGCTGGCGTTGCTCGAAACAAAAGACACAGGTAAAGCGTACTCTGAGACAAAATACGTGGATATCGTCACGGGTGCTGACGTTGTTGAATATTACGCAGGGCTTGCACCAACCATAGAAGGCCGTCAGATTCCGCTGCGTGACAGCAGTTTTGTCTATACCCGCCGCGAACCGTTAGGCGTGGTCGCAGGTATTGGCGCATGGAATTATCCTATTCAGATCGCTATGTGGAAAGCAGCACCAGCACTAGCCGCTGGTAACGCGATGATTTTTAAACCATCAGAAGTCACGCCTTTGACCGCACTAAAACTGGCAGAAATCTTTACAGAAGCGGGATTGCCAAACGGCGTCTTTAACGTAGTGCAAGGTAATTATGAAGTGGGCGAAGCGCTGACTCAGCATCCCGATATCGCCAAAGTATCGTTCACAGGTGGCGTACCGACGGGCAAAAAAGTCATGTCGAGTGCAGCATCAACGTCTCTCAAAGACGTGACATTAGAGCTGGGTGGCAAATCGCCATTAATCATATTTGATGATGCCGATATTGATACCGCGGCTGATATCGCTATGATGGCGAACTTTTATAGTAGCGGTCAGGTCTGTACCAATGGCACGCGAGTATTTATCCCTAAAGCGCTACAAACCAAATTTGAGCAAGCCATCTTGACGCGGGTCGAACGTATCAAACTTGGCGATCCGATAGATGAGAACATCAATATGGGGCCATTGGTAAGCTTTCCACATATGGAAAGAGTGCTGGATTATATTGAACAAGGTAAAGCCAGTGGCGCACGCTTGCTAGCGGGTGGCGAGCGTGTCACGACCCCATCGCTTGCAAATGGCGCGTTTGTCGCACCGACCGTGTTTACCGATTGCAGCGATGAGATGACCATTGTACGCGAAGAAATCTTTGGGCCTGTCATGTCGATATTGACGTATGAGACAGAAGAAGAAGTGATCCGCCGTGCCAATGATACCGATTATGGCTTGGCCGCAGGCGTTGTGACCGCTGATTTAACCCGAGCGCATCGCGTTATCGCTCAAATTGAAGCGGGCATCTGCTGGCTAAATACGTGGGGCGAGTCAGCAGCGCAAATGCCAGTTGGTGGCTATAAGCACTCGGGTATTGGCCGCGAAAACGGTATTGAAGCCCTTGAGCACTACACTCAGACCAAGTCTATCCAAGTAGAGTTGGGCGCGTTTGAATCTGTATTTTAATAATCCATGTGTTAACAACCCATATTTTAATAATTATTGAAAAATTTTAATCAGTCAGGGTGTTTGAAGCTTGTTTTATTAGGACTTATTTGTCCTTGTTATTCCACCTGACTGATATTAAATGAATGATTTTTCAATACTGAGCTTTTTAAGATTACGGAGCAGTTTATGACATCAAGTACTCCTGAGTACGATTATATCATTGTCGGCGCAGGCTCAGCAGGCAATGTGCTGGCCACGCGTCTGACGGAAGATGCCAACATTAAGGTATTGCTGTTAGAGGCAGGTCGCCCTGATTATCGTTTGGATTTTCGTACGCAGATGCCAGCGGCACTCGCCATGCCTTTACAAGGAACCACGTACAATTGGGGTTATAAAACCGATCCCGAGCCGTATATGAATAACCGAGTCATGGACTGCGGTCGCGGCAAAGGACTGGGCGGCTCATCGCTGATTAACGGTATGTGTTATATCCGTGGTAATGCGTTAGATTTTGATGACTGGGCGACACTAGACGGTTTATCAGATTGGACGTATTTGGATTGCTTGCCGTATTTTAAAAAGTCAGAAAACCGTGATGTTGGCGAAAATGACTATCATGGCGCAGGCGGCCCTGTTGAGATGACCACCTCAAAGCCGGGCGTCAATCCGCTGTTTCAAGCCATGATTGAAGCGGGCGTGCAGGCTGGTTTTCCGCGCACTGAAGACTTAAACGGCTATCAGCAAGAAGGCTTTGGGCCGATGGATCGTTTTGTCACGCCAAATGGTCGCCGTGCTTCGACCGCTCGTGGTTATCTTGATCGTGCCAAGCCCCGTAGCAATATCACGATTTTGACTGGGGCACTTACCGATGTGATTTTATTTGATGGTAAGCGTGCTATTGGGGTCAAAGTCGAGCATCAAGGTCAAACCAAGAATTTTTATGCAGCTCGTGAAGTCGTGGTTTCCTCGGGCGCGATTGCCTCACCGCAATTGCTGCAACGCTCAGGCATTGGCCCTGGTCAGTGGCTTAAAGAAGCTGGCGTGACGGAAGTGCTGGACTTGCCGGGCGTTGGTAACAACTTGCAGGACCATTTAGAGCTGTACATGCAGTATGAATGTAAGCTGCCAGTCTCGATTGCCCCTGCCAATAAATGGTGGAATAAGCCTGCCATTGGTGCGGAGTGGTTATTCAATGGCACAGGACTTGGTGCGTCCAATCAGTTTGAGGGTGGCGGTTTTATTCGTACCGATGAGAAATTCACGCATCCCAATATTCAGTATCATTTCTTGCCGCTTGCCGTTCGCTATGATGGCCGAAGTGCCAGTGACTCTCACAGTTTTCAGGCGCATGTGGGTTCATTGCGCTCACCCAGTCGTGGCCGTGTCAAGCTGACCTCAAAAGATCCAAGTGCCCACCCGAGTATTTTATTTAACTATATGTCTCACGATCAAGACTGGCAAGAATTCCGCGCCGCTATGCGTATTACTCGTGAAATTATGCATCAGCCAGCGCTTGATCCTTACCGTGGTCGTGCGCTTTCACCAAGCGAAGACTTGGTGACCGATCAGCAGCTAGACGACTATGTGCGCGAACATGGTGAGACTGCTTACCATCCTTCTTGTACGTGTGCGATGGGCGAAGGTAATGATGCCGTGGTGAATGGCGAAGGGCTGGTACATGGTATCGAAGGCTTGCGCGTCGTCGATGCATCTATTATGCCAAATATCATCAGTGGTAATCTCAATGCGACGACCATCATGCTGGCAGAAAAAATCGTCGACAAGATGCGCGGCGTACAGCTGCCACGTTCAACGGCAGATTATTATGTCGCCAATGGTGCGCCACTAAGAGCACAACCTATGCGTCGTTATGATGCTATGGCGTAAGCGATTGTGTAAGTGGCTGGATAAATAACTATATAAGACAATTTCATAAAAAAGCGCTTTCTCAGTAAAGGCCTTTTTCATCAACGTTGACATAATAGGTGATGAACACCGTTATGGTGAAATCTGTTTGTCATCCTATTCACTTTTTACTTGTTGATATTGCTTTGTCTCTCACCTTTTTATGACGGACAAAGCAATGTCAGATAGTGTTTAATTTATCTATTGAGGTTTTTTATGTACAGTTCGCCATCAGAAGATGGAACGAAACCCTTAAGCCTAAATAAAACGGTTTTTTTAGGCTCCGCTATTATTTCTATTTTATTAATAGTCTGGACGATTGCTTTTCCAGATTATAGTGAGGCTTTACTCAGCTCAAGTATGGCTTGGGTATCATCGAGTTTTGGTTGGTACTACATGTTGGTGGTTGCCGCTTATAGTATATTTGCGCTATTTGTTGGTTTTTCTAAATATGGTGACATCAAGCTTGGTCAAGACCATGAAAAAGCCCAGTTTCCCTTTTTAGCATGGGCCGCCATGTTGTTTTCGGCAGGCATCGGTATTGACTTGCTGTTCTTTGGTGCGTCTGAACCATTGATGCATTATTTGACACCGCATACAGGACTCGAACCTGCCAGCGAAGAAGCCATGCGCCAAGCGTTATCGCAGACCTTTTTGCATTGGGGACTGCATGGTTGGGGGATTTATGCACTCATCGGTATGGCATTGGCGTATTTTGCGTACCGTAAAAACATGCCACTGGCCTTACGTTCACCATTGACGCCGATATTTGGCGAGCGCTTGATTAAAGGCTGGCTTGGTGATGGCATTGATACGTTTGGTGTCGTCTGTACCTTGATGGGTATCGCGACCAGTTTAGGGATTGGCGTATTGCAGGCCAACGCTGGATTGACTCATGTGTTCGGTATTGAATCGAGCAAAACGGTTCAGACACTCATTATCGTGGGTGTCGTTGCGGCGGCAGCTATCTCTGCGATGACGGGTGTAGAAAAAGGCGTACGCCGTTTATCTGAATTTAACATGTTGGCGTCGATATTGCTGTTGCTGGCGATATTAGTGATGGGCAACACAGTTTATCTGCTCAACACCTTCACCCAAAGTATTGGTCAATACTTCCAAACAATCGTTGCAAAAACTTTTGACGTTTATGCTTATGATGGCAGCGCCGGTGCTGATTGGAAATCGGCATGGACGATATTTTTCTGGGCGTGGTGGGTAGCTTGGGCACCGTTTGTGGGCTTGTTTATCGCCCGTATCAGCCGTGGTCGTACGCTGCGTGAGTTTGTGTTTGGCGTGATGTTTATTCCACTCGGCTTTATCTTTGCTTGGTTTTCTATCTTTGGCAACTCAGCGATAGATTTGGTTGCCAATGGCGCAACTGAGCTTGGCGAAATCGCGGTCAATGATGCAGCGATGGGCATGTTTGCCTTGTTTGAATATTTTCCTTACAGCGACATCTTGTCATTTGCTGGCGTCGTTATCGGTTTGGTATTTTTTGTGACTTCTGCCGATTCAGGCGCTTTGGTACTGGCCAATCTAAGCTCAAGAGGCATGACCAATGATACCGATGCGCCCGTTTGGTTGCGTCTGTTTTGGGCAGCAGCGACGGGATTTATCACGTTAGGTTTGTTGTTTGCGGGTGGCTTTGCCTCATTACAATCTGTGTCTGTGATTGCTGGTTTGCCGTTCTCACTTATCCTCGTCCTCTATATGATGTCGATGTGGAAGTCGCTAAAAGAGGAAGGTAACAAACGCAAGGCCAGCGCCATCGGTACGGCCAACGTGCTGGACAGTGGTAAAGGCTGGAAAGCGCGTTTGCAACGTATTGTTAGCTTCCCCAGTCATGCGCAGGTCGAAAAATTCTTGCACAATGTGGTCATGCCAGCGATGACTGAGGTCGAAAAAGAGTTCGCCGCAGGTGGTCTCAAAACGTCTTTGGATATCCACAATCTTGCCAGTATTGGTCAAGATATCGATGCGGGTATGAGTCAAGACAGCGGTCAGGTAGATGGTCTAAAACTGCGTGTCGGTCATGGCGATGAAGATGATTTTATCTATGAAGTCAATTTGATCAAAGCTGAGCGACCCAACTTTACGTTGAATACCTCAACCAAGCATGCCGAGTACTATTATCGCGCTGAGGTGTTCTTGAGTGATGGATCACAAGAGTATGATTTGGTGGGCTATACCAAAGAGCAAGTACTGGTCGATATCTTGAATCAGTACGAGCGCCATTTGCAGTATCTACATTTAGAGCGTTAATTGGGTAGAGTGGTTGTATTATCTTGATGTGGCATGGCTATAAAAGCAGCGGATAAATATGACCCAACAGTATCGTAAGAGATGACCCCATAAGCTGAATGCTGCTTTGAACTGACCCCCGAAACTTGGACAGTTTAGTTTAACCCAAGGACTGAGTTCTGTACTGCACAGGGCTCAGTCCTTT
>NZ_CAJHBU010000009.1 GCF_904846715.1 Psychrobacter vallis | reverse complement strand
AGGACTGAGCCCTGTGCAGTACAGAACTCAGTCCTTGGGTTAAACTAAACTGTCCAAGTTTCGGGGGTCAGTTCAAAATGCATATCGCCGTTGGGTGGTTTTTTATTGAAATGATATATAGATACTTCAAAGAGAAGGTTATTTCTCTAAATACTGAATCTTACCTTCCACGCCATCCCACTTAGCCGCTTCTGGCATTTGCTCTTTCATCTCAGTGATGTTTGGCCATTTTTGTGCCAGCTCCTCATTTAACTGAGTGAACATCTCTTGGTCTTTTGGTACTTCATCTTCTGAGAAGATGGCATTAGCCGGACATTCAGGCTCGCATAGCGCGCAGTCGATGCACTCATCAGGATCGATGACGAGGAAGTTCGGCCCTTCATAAAAGCAGTCCACAGGACAGACTTCCACACAGTCGGTGTATTTGCAAAGAATGCAGTTATCTGTAACGACAAAGGTCATAGTAATGTCTACCTGTTATTGATTTGGCTGATACAGTCAATCCACTATAAAAGAGTTATCGAGTTAACCTCTTTTATAGTGAATCAATTATAAGGGCTACATAGAATAGATTAAAAATAAAGCGTATTTTAGCGCCTTTATGGCTATTTGACAATTCCCTTTAATGACTAATGATTTTTTTGAGATGATATAGCAGGTCATGCGCTTGCTTGGGTGTTAAGCTATCAGGATCGATGGCATGAAGCTCGTCTTGCAAGCTAAACAGCTGATTTTGCTGTGGAATATTACTCGTAGTTTGGTCTTTATCAACACGGCTGACCGTGGTTTTTTCTGCCGTATGATGAGTCACCTGTTGGCTTTTATCCGTTACTGACTTAGCTAATTCATTTTTGTCATCAATCGTTTTGCCGTTATCCGCTGTTCGGTTGCCTGCTTGTAGGTTATCGATGTTTAAGTGATCAGCCAAATAACGCTTGGCATCATTCAATACTTGAGTCGGGATACCTGCCATTTTTGCCACATACAGTCCAAAGCTGGAGCTGGCAGCGCCCTCTTTGATTTGATGCAGTAGTAGCAGTTGACCATCGATTTCACTGGCTGCAACATGGACATTACGAATGCTGCGGTGACGGTTGTCAGTAGGCTGTGCCAATTGCGTCAGCTCAAAGTAATGGGTGGCAAATAAGGTCAGGCAGCCAATCTCTACCAGCCTATTGACACAAGCATGAGCGATGGCCAAACCGTCAGTGGTAGCCGTGCCGCGTCCGACTTCATCCATGAGTACCAGTGATTTGGCCGTTGCTTGATTGAGGATATTGGCGGTCTCAATCATTTCCACCATAAAGGTGGATTTGCCACCAGCCAAGTCATCAGCCGAGCCAATACGCGTAAAGATGCGATCGATATCACCGATATGAGCTTGCGCGGCTGGGACAAAGCTGCCGCAATGCGCGAGTAGGACGATCAATGCCGTCTGACGCATATAGGTGGATTTGCCGCCCATATTTGGCCCAGTAATCATCAGCAGTCGCTCGGGACTGTCAGTGCTGCCTAGTGTACAGTCATTGGCGACAAAGCGGTTGGTATGATGGTTAGGCTGATGACTGATGTTTTTATGGACGGTGTGATTGGTATTTGCCGGATTTAAGGCGGCTTCGACCACGACATGACGACCTTGCTTGATGTCGATACTGGTTTGGTTGTTAGGGTTTGATGTGTTGTTCGACTCATCACCCATGATTGGACGCTGCCAATGATAATCGATAGCCAGCTGTGCCCAGTTGCTCAGCACGTCTATTTGCGCAATAGCAGCACTCAATTGTTGCAGGTCGGCTAAATGACCGCTTAAAGTAGTCAGCAATTCTTGATACAGCTGCTTTTCTCGCGTCAACGCTAATGTCTGCGCGCTCAGATACTCTGTCTCGACCGTTTTTAACTCATCGGTAATAAAGCGCTCGCTACTTTTGAGTGTTTGCCGACGGATAAAGTGCGCGGGCGCGTTTTTTGCCTGCATTTTGGGGAGTTCAAAATAAAATCCACTGACTTTATTAAAACCCACTTTGAGACTGGGCAAATTATTGTCCTGACGCGCGCACTCTAACATGTTATCTAGAGTGACTTGGATATTGTCATGCAGGTGGGTCAAACGATCAAATTCTTCGTCAAAACCTGCGGCGATCATACCGCCATCACGGATGTGGGCGGGCGGCTCTATGACAATGGCGCGTTCAATCAACTCAGCGGCAAACTGTACGGCTGGTAGCTGGGCGGGTAATTGCTGCATGAGCATTGGCAACAATCCTGCCTGTTCGTGAGCAATGCCAGCCTCCGTTAGTAAAGTGTTCAGTAGGGCAGTCAGCTGAGCACTACTTTTGATGCCATCAGCCAGTTTGCGCAAATCGCGTGGCTTGGCACTCATTAGCCCGATACGACTACTAATGCGCTCTATATCGCCGATGGTGTTGAGTGTATCCCGCAAACTTGTGACAAGGGCGTTATCTGCCAGTTTTTGATTGGGTTTTTTATCACGGTCAGATGGATTGTCTATACGTAATAGACTGGCTATCGCCTCCAAGCGTAGATTGATACGGCTATGCTGACGGAGTGGGCGCTTCATTTGCTGCACGAGCAATCGTCGTCCCATCGGGGTTTGGCAATGATTCAATACCGATATCAAGGACGTGCCATTGCTACTGACAGGCGCAAATAATTCAAGATTTTGCTGGCTATTGGCATCGATAATCAAATAATCATCGCTGTACTCGACGATGAGCTGATTGACTTGCGGTACATGACGCTGCTGGGTTTGCCGCGCATAGTGAATAAGCGCTGCACAACTGGCTTGAGCAAGTGGCGTGTCACCAATACTTGATCCTAAACCTAAGCCATCAAGGCGCTGTACGTCAAATTGCTGGCAAAGGGTCGCGCTGGCATGCTCACGATGAAAGTCATTGTCCGCTACTTCTATAATAGGGCAGTCAAGATGTTGGCGTAACCACAGCAGCCAATCTTCACCTACGTTCTCGCTGAGCGCTTCGCTAATGATGCATTCACTGGGAGCAAAGCGTGCCAACACCGTGAGCATTTGGGTTTGCAGTCCCTCACTGTCGTCGTTCTGCGCATTCAGCGTTTGGGTGGTGAGCGTGCCCGCTGCCAAATCCATCTGACTGATGGCCGCTTGCAACGGCTGCTTGCTGTTTGATTTAGGTATCTCTATATCAATGGCGACCACAGTCGGCGTATGATTGGGCGCGATAAGCGCATCATCGGTAATCGTCCCTGCGGTCAGTGTTTTGACCACTTCACGGCGCATGATGCTGCCAGCTGATGCTTTGCTTTTGTCTTTCTTTTGCTTGTCGCCCATGTTAGGCGAGTGGGCAGTGGTTGATTCGTCTATTTGCTCACAAACCACCACTGTCTGACCAGCGGCAATCAGACGCGCCATATAGCTGTCCGCTGCATGAAAAGGTACGCCTGCCATCGCAATGGTGTTGCCTGCTTTATCAGTACCACGGCGGGTCAGAGTAATGTCCAATATCTGCGCCGCGCGTTTGGCATCATCAAAAAACAGCTCATAAAAGTCACCCATCCGGTATAGCAGCAACGCTTGTGGATAGTTGGCTTTCATGGTTAGATATTGCACCATCATCGGTGTATGGTCTGCCAAGTGATAAACAGCATCGCCGATAGTTAATCGTTCAGAATTTAACGAATCGGAAGTTAAATGGTCAGCGGCGTCTTTGTTTAATTGATTTGATAAAGCGTATTTTTTGGGCGCAGGTTTTGCAGCATTTAGGTTTTGAGCAACTGGTTTGACGGTCATGCAAAATCTCTTATTTAACGGATCTGATATGAGTTTAAATACAATTTATCCGTCATTTTAACATGCTCAGCCTTGATTTGATGCGGACAAATATCTGCCCACTGACCCTTGTATCCATCGGCACGATAACCATATATAATAACGTCACAATTAATTGGGCGATATTGCATTAAATATAGTCGATCTGATTTAAAAAAAGTCAGTGCTACTGGAATGACAAAGCGGCAAACTAAGCATTGGCTAATGCGCACCAATTATCGAATATTTCCATAGGTCAAAAAATTATGTTATCAAAGATTATAGGCAATGTCGTTGGCACCAAAAATGACCGCGAATTAAAGCGTATGCGTAAAGTGGTCAGTAAGATCAACGCACATGAGACTGAGATACAAGCACTTTCTGATGAGCAGCTACAACAAAAAACCGAAGAGTTTAAAGCGCGTCATCAAAAAGGTGAAAGCTTAGACGCACTATTGCCAGAGGCGTTTGCGGTCTGCCGTGAAGCGTCATCACGTGTCAATGGTATGCGTCACTATGACGTGCAGCTGATTGGTGGTATCACCTTGCACGAAGGCAAAATCGCTGAGATGAAAACCGGTGAAGGTAAAACCCTGATGGGCACCTTGGCCATGTACCTCAATGCCATCAGCGGCAAAGGCGTACATCTGGTCACCGTCAACGACTATTTGGCCGCGCGTGATGCCGAATTAAACCGTCCGTTGTTCGGATTTTTGGGTATGACGGTGGGGGTGATCTATTCACAGCAGCCGCCACAAGAAAAGATCAATGCTTATCAAGCGGATATCACTTACGGTACCAATAACGAATACGGCTTTGATTATCTGCGTGATAACATGGTCTTTAGTTTAAAAGAGAAAAAACAGCGCCCGCTGAATTTCTGTATCATTGATGAAATTGACTCTATCTTAATCGATGAGGCACGTACGCCGCTGATTATCTCGGGTCAAGCCGAAGATTCATCACGTATGTATGCGCTGATTAATACCATTATTCCCGTATTGATCCGTTCAAAAGACGAAGAAGCCAATAAGAATAATGAAGAAGAAGATTTTTGGATCGATGAAAAGAACCGCCAGATTGAAATTAGCGAAAAAGGCTATGAGAAAATTGAGCGCTTCTTAATCGAAGTCGGCGAGCTTGGCGAAAATGAAAGTTTGTACAGCCCAAGCCGTTTGCCACTGCTCGCACACGTACAAGCGGCCATTCGTGCCCATCATGTGTTTGTCAAAAACGTCCATTACATCGTCGATGATGGTGAAGTCGTCATCGTTGATGAAAACACCGGTCGTACCATGCCGGGCCGCCGCTGGTCAGAAGGTCTGCACCAAGCGGTAGAAGCCAAAGAAAGTGTCGATATTCAAGCAGAAAACCAAACGTTGGCGACGACGACCTTCCAGAATTACTTCCGTCTGTATGAAAAATTATCTGGTATGACGGGTACGGCTGATACCGAAGCGGCAGAATTTAAATCAACGTATGATTTAGACGTCATCGTCATTCCAACGCATGAGCCGATTGCGCGTATCGATATGGATGACCAAATTTTCTTGACCAAGCTTGGTAAATACAAAGGCATCATCCGCGAAATCAAAGAGATTCAAGCCAAAGGCGCGCCAGTATTGGTGGGTACAGCGACCATTGAAGCCAGTGAAGAGTTGTCTTATTTGCTGGATGAAGAAGGCGTGAAGCATAACGTGCTAAATGCCAAGCAGCATGAGCGTGAAGCAGAAATCATCGCACAGGCAGGCAGTCCAAAGTCTGTCACTATCGCCACCAACATGGCGGGCCGTGGTACCGATATTATCCTTGGTGGTAACTGGCAATCGTTTATTGAAGATCCAGAATCCGTCAGTCCTGAAGAGATGCAGCGCCTAAAAGCGCAGTGGCAAGTCAAGCATGACCAAGTAGTGGCGGCTGGCGGTCTACATATTGTGGGTTCAGAGCGTCATGAATCGCGCCGTATTGATAACCAGTTGCGTGGTCGTGCGGGCCGTCAGGGTGACCCCGGTATGTCGCGTTTCTTTTTATCACTTGAAGATGACTTGATGCGTATTTTTGCAGGCGATCGCGTGGTCAATATGATGCGTGCCATGGGTCTCAAAGAAGACGAGGCCATTGAGCACAAAATGGTTTCTAAGTCGATTGAAAACGCCCAAGGTAAAGTTGAGAGTCGCGATTTTGATGCCCGTAAAAATCTACTGAAATATGACGATGTCGCTAATGAGCAGCGTAAAGTGATCTATGGTCAGCGTGATGATTTATTGGCAGAGATGGATTTGCTCGAAGCCATTAAAGTCATGCACCATGAAGTCTACAATGCCATGATCAGTCAGTTTATTCCACCCGGTTCTGTCGATGATCAATGGAATGTCGATGGTCTTGAGGATGAGCTTGAGGATGAGTTCAAGATCTCAATGCCGATTAACGATTGGTTGGATGGCGATCGCCGTCTGGATGAAGAAGGCCTACGTGAAAAAATTATCCAAACCGCGTTGGATCGTTATCATGGTCGTCGTGAACAGATGGGTGAAAAAGATGCCGCCCAGCTTGAGCGTCACTTTATGTTGCAAAGTCTCGACAAACATTGGAAAGAGCATTTAACGCAAATGGATCAATTGCGTAAAGGCATTCATTTGCGCGGCTATGCCCAAAAAAACCCTGAGCAAGAATATAAGCGTGAGTCGTTTGAGCTGTTTCAAATGATGCTTGGTGCTATCAAGTCTGAAACGGTACAAGATTTATCACGTGTTCATATTCCAACCAAAGAAGAGCTAGAAGCGCTTGAGATTCAGCAACGTGAGAATGCCGCTCATATGCAAATGCAGTTCGAGCATGATGACGTTGATAATTTAGACAGCAATGCCAATAAACCAGCGGGTCAGCCGCAAGCCCAAAATAGCAATCTTGGTGGCGTTGCCGCTGCTGCTGGTATGAGTGGTGCTATGGCGGGTAGTGGTAAAAATGCTAATGAGCCAAATCCATATGCCGGTATGAATATCAGTCGTAATGCGTCTTGTCCTTGTGGGTCAGGACTCAAGTATAAGCAATGCCATGGCAAAATCTAGGACGTGTTCTCATTTTCACAATGAGAATAAAAACTGCTAAAAATAGTTTCTATCAGTGCCGTGATTGAACTATCAAACATGCCCTAATAAAAAGCCTTTATCTAAAAAAGATAGAGGCTTTTTATATTGTTTGTTAAAAGGTTAAAGTGATTTATGATGGACAAGAAACGTTGATTTTAAGATCAAGGATGAGTTTGTAGTGATTACTTACAAATTCAACATAGGCGTGCATTTATGGACACGCTATAGTGTTTAACATATTTATTTGGGAGAGTGTGATGAATGTAAAATTATTAAAACAGTTGCGTGCTTCTGTCGCCCTAACAGGGTTACTTGCTGGTGCATTGACCCTCAGCGCCTGTCAGCAACAGCAAGAGACAGAGCCAAGTTTAGAGGACAGTATCAGTGCCGAGCAGTCAGTACCGATGTCTGCTGAGCCTGCAGAACCCAGTGACGTAGTGGTCAATACTGAAGACGCGTCTCTCAATGAAGTAGAAGGTGATACAGTGGCCTCCGTGAACACTAATGTGAGTCAGATGACGTATTTGTGTTCACCTGAGCTGAGAGTTGAAGCCACCTATACAGATGCTGAGAACCAAGTCGTTATTGGCACTGCCCAAGGCACAGTAACGTTGACCAAGACCAATGATGCCAGCAACCCTGAAGTATTCGCAGCAGATAGCGCTATTGATGGTGGGCAAGGTTTCGTACAATGGCGTGTCGCCCATGAAGATCGGGAAACAGGTGTGATGCGTACTGCTGGTACCGATACTGCGAGCGTAAATACTTACGAGTGTAAGAAAACAGAAGATGCGGCATAAAATAATACCAAATCCAAAAAATACAATTAGCTGCTTCGAACTCGTTTAGCCTACCATGCGTAGTACTTGCACGAGAAAGCCCATAAAAAAAGCAACGTTCGCGTTGCTTTTTTTATGGTCACTTCAAAACCTAAATCATTATTTGTTATAAGATGAGCCGGTCTCGTGCTCTAAAAACCCTTCTTCTGTGACATCCAGCTCTTCATGCTTCAAAACCACTTGAATACTGTCAGTATGCGTGTGCGTGGTTTTGCTAATATCAATCTCTTGGACAGCATAAGTGTCTTTCGTCACTGTTGCCACTTGGCGCGATAGTACTATCTCAATAGGCGCATCACCGATCTCAACTTGTTTATCGTTAATGGTAACAACCGCTTTGCTGCCTAACGATGGCTCGACATGGCGTAACACGTCTTTTTCATCATAATTGCCAGAGAGTAAATCTTGGCTTTGAGCATCATGAAATTCGGTGTGAACGGTAATGTACTCTTCTATCAGCTCAATAGGTACTTCAATGGTTTTCGTTCGTGTGTGCTTCGTGACGGTGACTTTGCCCACGTCTAAACGCTCTTTGTTGACCACAGGGCGTTCTTCTAGTAGCTCTAGATAACCAGCTTGTCCTTCTATATTTGAGTCGTTTTTTTGCTGAATGGATGACTGGTTGTTTGCTCCAAGACTGTCTTGAGGCGTCCCTAAATCATTATTGGCTAGAGTATTGGTTTTGTCAGTCGTCATGATTATTTCCTTATAGTTATTTATAAATTAACATTTTCGTAAAAGTGAATTTTTTGCTTATAAGCAGTGGCTATCTTATAGTCAGGTCAATATAAAAAAGAATCAGCGAGACTGGGATAAGTTTTTTGTAGCCTCTGTCTGCAAAGACACAGCAAGCAAGAAAAATTTGCGCCAGTCTCGCATTATAATATCGTGTATCCATTTTATTTGGTATCAATTGTATAGCGAATGAGCATCATATAAAAAAGCATAAAAAAGACCAGAGACATGCTCTGGTCTTAATCACTGAACTATACATTCAGCTGCTTATCAGTGTCACATTTTTTTATGTTTCGTAGATATTTCCTACAAAATATATGACATATTAGCCAATTACATACCACGAGCGCGGCGTACGTCTTCCGCAGTGATACCATCACGATCTACGATGTTACCTTCGCGATCAACCACGTTACCATCACGGTCAATATCTAGCTCTTCGCGTTGAATAGTCTCAACGATCGTTTCAGTGTGACGTTCAGTGGTCTTACCAACATTGACTTCTTCAGAAACATAAGTCTCTTTGCCAACACGAGCGCGTTCCGCTTCTAATTCAACTTCAACTGTTTCGTTGACACCAACATCACCGATACGGCGATCTGTTGGGCGATCCACATTGGTACGCTGAATATTAGCATGTTCTTCTTCTAATTCGACATCAACATTGCGCTCTTCAGTAACCACATGCTTACCAACTTTCACTAGGCCAGCTACTATACGATCTTTATTGACCGTTAAGCGTTCTTCTAATAACTCTAGTGAGTTTGGGGCGTCGTAGGCATGATCTGCAATGTCCATACGTTCAGCTGCTGGGACAGTATCAGCGGTGAATGCTTGACGATCTTTTTCATATTGGTCTTTATAGCTATACTGATAGTCATGATCGTAAACTTCCATTGCTTCAACTTGTGACTTGGTCAAGCTATCAAAGAACACGTCATCACCAACAATACGTGCTAGACCTGCTGGTACCAATACTTCTTTTGAGCTGAACCAGCCGCCCGCATCAACGATTAGGTAGCGAATGCGACCAGTGGTATCTTCTACCAGCGCACCCTCAATCTTACCAATTTTTTCTTCATTGACGCCATAAGCGGTTTTGTGAGTTGGATCATAATAGTCGTCACCAATTAGGTCACGATGTGTGGCTTGGATATCTTTTAAACGAATAAGTTGACTCATTATTGTCTTCCTTTTTTATGAATTAGTAATTAATAGTTATTGTTCGAATATTAAATTTTTTATGATTAAATTCTTTCATCAGATAAATTTAGTTAAAAAACTTTATCTAACACAATGTCAGTAGCAAGCCATAGGTTTATTGCTTTGCCGCTACCTCAACTTGGAACTATCGTAACATCATGATTTTGGATGAGATATATGAGCAAGGTAGCAAAGTGTGGACTTGCAGTAATTGCGTGTAATAGGCTGTAAGTGCGATAACATAGCGATGGGTATAAATTAACGCAATTTAACATAGCGACATGTTTTGCATTATTATAAAGGGGCAAGTAGAAAAAACCGTAGTGCCATGAGCACTACGGTTTATTAAATAAAGAATAAAGAAATTGGTTAAAGGTGAAAAAAACGTTATATCTTTAGAGCATTAAGCTTTAGATGTCTTCATATTCAAGGCAATTCAATGGCTACTGCAACGGCTTCACCGCCACCAATACATAATGTGGCAATGCCTTTTTTGCCACCAGTACGCTTGAGTGAATTAATAAGCGTGATGAGAATACGCGCTCCTGAACATCCTACTGGATGACCAAGTGCACAAGCACCCCCTTCAACGTTGACTTTCGCGTGTTCGATGCTTAGCTCATCCATCGCGGCCATAGTGACCATCGCAAATGCTTCATTGATTTCCCATAGATCAACATCAGCCACTGACCAGCCTGCGCTAGCCAAGACTTTTTCAATCGCACCAATCGGGGCAATGGTAAATTCGCTTGGATGACGTGAGTTTGAGGCAGTCGCAATGATACGAGCTTGATAATCAAGACCTTCAGCTTTTGCTTGTGATTCTTTCATAACCACAACCGCAGCAGCTCCATCAGAGATTGAGCTGGCGTTTGCGGCGGTAATAGTACCGTCTTTCGCAAATGCTGGACGCAAAGTAGGAATCCGCTCAGCATTGGCAAGGGCAGGTTGTTCGTCGGTATCAACCGTTTGCTCGCCTTTACGGGTGGTAAATGTAACTGGCACGATCTCGTCTTTGAAGTGGTTTTCTTTGATAGCTGTCAGCGCACGATTTAGTGATTCGATGGCAAATGCATCCATCTGCTCGCGTGTGTAGCCTTTTTCATCGGCCATTTCTTGGGCGAATTTACCCATCAGCTTACCCGTTTCGGCATCTTCTAGACCATCTAAAAACATGTGGTCTTTGACTTCTTGATGTCCCATACGATAACCGCCACGCGACCCTGGCATGATGTAAGGCGCATTGGTCATAGATTCCATACCACCAGCAACCGCCACATTGAAGCTGCCTGCTTTGATACCGTCATGTGCTTGCATCACCGCTTTTAGACCTGAACCACAAAGCTTATTAATAGTCACGGCACCCGTTGCATCAGACAGACCTGCCTTTCGCATCGCTTGACGCGCAGGACCTTGACCCAAACCAGCAGTCAAGATACAGCCCATGATGACTTCATCAATATTATCAACACTAACACCTGCACGCTCGACAGCGGCTTTAATGGCAGCACCACCAAGCTCTGTAGCACTCATGTCCTTCAATGCGCCTTGAAAGCCGCCCATTGGTGTACGTGCGCCGTTTAAGATTACAATTGCATCATCTGACATCGTTATTATTCCTTATTTACGTATTTTAAATGAAAGTACCTTATATAGAAGGCAAGGGGCTGGTTCGCTGTTCCCCTTTATCGGTAAGCGTTTGCCTAGCTCACCAATAAAGGGGTTGATAAACGTGGCGTACTAAAGTTATGTTTTAAGCCAGCTCATCCAAGCGAATACGTACTACTTTATCAGTAATGGTGTCTAATTTTTCGATTTTTTCGATGGCCAGATTCATCTGACTCTCAACCACAGGCAGCGTCAAGATAATCACGGGTACTTGACCCACTTTATGGGCAGGCTTTTGTAAGATAGCATCGATATTGATACCAGCATCGCTTAGGATACGCGTAATATCAGCCAATACGCCAGGACTGTCGTATGCATGCACACGCAAATAGTAGCCAGTCGTCATTTGCTCGGCACGTAATATGGGTGTGTCTGATAATTGTTCAGGTATAAAGGCCAAATGTGGCACATGATGACCAGTATTGTGTTGATCGTCACGGTCTTTGCTGCCTAATACACGTACCAAATCCATGACATCCGCCATCACCGCAGAAGCCGTCGCGCCAGCACCAGCACCATCACCGCAGTAGAGCGTCTGCCCAAGTGGGTGCGAATTGACCAATACTGCGTTTTTTACACCATTGACATTGGCCAGTAACGCCTCTTGCGGAATCAGCGTTGGGTGTACCCGTAGCTCAATGCCAGCAGCGTCAGCATTACCTTGACCATCACGGCGTACCGCAAAACCTAAGTGCTTGATACGGTAGCCCAACTCTTCTGCATAGTCTACGTCTTGTAAGGTGATACCAGTGATGCCTTCACAGTACACTTTGTCAAATTGTAGCGGGATGCCAAACGCGATAGAAGCAAGCAATGCCAATTTGTGCGCAGCGTCAATGCCTTCAACATCAAAAGTTGGATCCGCTTCTGCGTAACCCAGCTCTTGTGCCTCGGACAACACGTCTGCAAACGGACGACCCTTATCCCGCATTTCGGTCATGATAAAATTGCCAGTACCGTTGATGATACCTGCAAGCCAATCAATCTTATTGGCAGCGAGCGCTTCACGCATCACTTTAATAATGGGAATGCCACCTGCGACTGCAGCTTCATAAGCGACATGAACATTATGTGCTTCGGCAAATGCAAAAATCTCATTGCCGTGTTCTGCCAATAGGGCTTTATTTGCAGTCACCACATGTTTACCGTGTTTGATGGCGTGCATAATGACGTCTTTTGCCAACGTAGTACCGCCAATGACTTCGATTACGATGTCGACATTATCGCTTGCAGCCGTTGCCATCAAATCACTGTTCTGAATGATAGTGGCATCAATATCATCACGCTGACGGCGCGTACCAACTTCGGTAATAATAATGTCGCGGCCACTACGGCGTTTTAGCTCATCTAAGTTGTCATTGATTAGATTGATCACGCCCGTTCCGACGGTGCCCAGACCAAGTATCGCTAGTTTGATGGAGTTGCTCACAGTATCCTCAAAAGGTTGAATATATCGATGAATAAAAAATGCTCAAATAAAAGGGTGCTGCTGATTTTTCATAGCGCTTTATCGTATCATACCGACAAGCAAGTGTGACGTCTATACAGTGTCGACAAGTTCATAAATATCAAAAACTGCTGAGTCATATCACCAATCGTTATTCAGCGCCAACAGCTTGGGCCAGCTCTGCTGCAGGCAGATAGCCGCCCACTTGTTGACCTGCTTCTGTAAAGATCGCTGGCGTACCACGCACACCCAGTCTTGCGCCTAAAGCCATATGCTCTTGTACAGGATTGGCACAGTTAGGTGCTTGTACATTGTCGCCTATTTTTGCCTGATTCATGGCAGCATTACGATCTTGGCTACACCAAACGGCTTCCATTTTTGGCACCGATTCTTGGCTGCGTGGCCATGCCAAATAACGTACCTCGATACCGCGTGCATTGATATCAGCCATCTCTTCATGCAATTTACGGCAATAGCCACAGTCTGCATCCGTAAAGGCATAAACCACAGACTTAGTTGCACCTGTTGCTGGATAGATAATCATGTCTTTTTTATCGACGGCTTTTAGCGCCTCTTGAGCCGTGCTGGCAACCAATGCAGCACTGATATCGATAGGTTCGGCTGCGCCAACTGCGATGATTTGACCTTGAATAATGTGCTTGCCAGACTGGTCAGTAAAAAAAGAAGGCAACCCTTCAGCTGTTACCCAATAAATGCCATCCATATCTGTGGGCACTGCTGAAACGATCTTTTCTTCGATACCAGAGGCGCTTAAATTAGCTTGTAAAGCTTGCACAACGGCAGCATCGCTATCGTTCGATGGTTTAGTGCTGCTAACATTGGACTTCGTACTATTGACCACACTGTTATTACTGATCGCATCTGCTGAATTGTTTGAGCAGCCAGCCGCCATCACAACGAGCAATGCGCCCATCATAAAACGAGACAAACGGTTTCGAGCAAAGATTTTTTCTACAATGGGGGATGACATATGGGTTGTCCTGTAGGCACTGTGCCTAAACATGAATGCGTTTTGAGAAAGGGGAAGATAGGTTTTTATATCGTAATGCGTGAAAATGAGGTTTTAAAGGGTTAATTTTGCAGCGCTTTTTATCATTTAGCAATAATCAACGCTCATCAGTCATGTCGACTATATTAGCATATTTCTAGTAAATAACCGTCAAAGGTGATGGGTCTATAGTCAGGTCAATATAAAAAAACGTCAGTGGGGCTGGGATAAGTTTTGTTAGCGTGCTGTTCGCCAGCATGGTGGAGACTGAAGATAAATTTTAGCCATCTTGTCATGCTTTAGAGCATGTTAATAATAATGGTATATATAAGTATACATCCAAAAAAAGATACATTTGCACTATGTAATATCGACGCTTGCCCTTGTAGGCTACTGCTAATAATACTGTTTTAAAAATTTATATAAAATTCTTTGTATAAGTCATTTCACCATTATTTATTTACATAAATTTGCGTTAAGGAGCATATATGGCAGGTGCCAGTTTATTAACCCTACTTGATGATATCAGTGTCATATTGGATGACGTTTCCGTCATGACCAAGGTTGCTGCCAAAAAAACCGCTGGCGTATTGGGCGATGATTTGGCGTTGAACGCTGAGCAAGTCTCTGGTGTCAAAGCCAATCGTGAGCTTCCAGTTATTTGGGCAGTGGCCAAAGGCTCATTCATTAATAAACTTATTTTAGTACCAGCGGCGCTATTGATTAGTGCCATTTATCCCCCTCTGGTCACTTTTTTGTTGATGTGTGGTGGTCTATATTTGGTTTATGAAGGTGCTGAAAAAGTCATTCATCGATTTTGGCCGCATGCCTTGCCGCATGATGAAGAACAAAACGCCCGCCGCAAAGCCAATGCTGATGAAACAGTAGATTTGGTGGCATTTGAAAAAGAAAAAATCAAAGGTGCGATACGTACCGATTTTATTCTGTCAGCTGAAATTATTGTGATTGCGCTGGGTTCAGCGGCTAGTGCCACATTGCTAGAACAAAGCTTGGTACTGTCGATTTTGGCCATTGGTATTACTATTGGTATTTATGGCTTGGTGGCTGGTATCGTCAAGATAGATGATGCAGGTCTGCATCTGATGGAACAAGAAGGAGCGTTCAAACAAAAGCTTGGTAAATTTATGTTTGCTGCTGCGCCAAAATTGATGAAGTTTTTGTCGATCGCTGGCACATTAGCAATGTTCTTAGTTGGTGGTGGTATCTTGGTACACGGCATTGGCTTTTTACATCACGGAGTAGAAGACATTGCCCATTTAACGGGTATTTTTGAGAGCGTGACTACCGCGATTCTGAATGGTGTTGTTGGCTTTATCATTGGAGCTGCGGTCGTGGCTATTCTGACTGTCATTGGCAAAATACGTGGTAAAGATGACAAAGCGTCTTCTGCACACTAACTGACCGATGGCTTTTGTTTATTCTACAGTTGAAATACTTTAAAGTCGCTATAGTACTGCTGGTGTAGATTTTTTGCAGCCTCTGTCTGCGAAGGCACAGCAAGCAAGAAAAATTTGCACCAGCAGTACGTGTTGTATCGATATTAATTTTAACAGACTATAGTTGATAATTGTTGTACCAAATCCAAAAAAAGCCCCAAAGTTGATGACAACTTTGGGGCTTTTGCTTTTTGGTTTATGGACTAGCTTTCACTATCAGTATCATCAGACTCAGGCTTTTCAGCTTGAGTCAGCTTTTTCTGATCCATTTTAGGCTTACGGCTGCGTGCTTTTGGCACTTTCGGTGTGGTTAAATTAAACATGCTTTTTTGTGGAAGCAATTGCTCAGCCACATTTTCAATCATGTTTTTATAACTGGCTATCGTGGTTTTTGATTTGGCAGCTTGAGTCTCTTCTTTAGTAGGTTGCGCTACTTCAGATTCAGTCGCTTGCGCACTCTCTTGCTCGTTAGTCTCTTGCGAGCCAGTGTTTTCAATGACTTTATTTTCGGTATCCAAATTTTTAATGCCGATATTTACATCATCTGACGACTCATCGGTTGCTTTTTCTAGCGCTTGATCTGCTTCTAGTAGCTGCTCGCTATCAGCGCTGACATGCTCTGTCTGCGCTTGACTGGCCAGTGCATTTGCCTCGATGTCATGGGCGTCCACTTCTTTAGCTGTTGGCGTAGAGTCAGTTGCTGGTGCGTCAGTCTCACCTGATTTTATCTCATCTGATGTTTCGGCAGGAATGCTCAAAACCGCTGATTCTTGATAATCAGGATGCTGACCACGAGGATCATTGCTGGCACGTTTACCAATGGCACGTGGTTCAACGTCCGTCTTACCTTGCTCGGCTGCAAACTGACTAACCGCTTGGGTCATCGTTTCAAAGCGCGCTAAGTAATCCACTGCCAATGGCTGATAACCATAGTTACTAAAATCAAAGCTTTGATTAGCAAGCTTGTTGTTACTATTATTCATAGTATTGTCAACGTCGGCATTTTTATCAGTATGTTGCGCTTGCTCGGTATACAAGGCAATTGTATCGATAAAACAGTGAATAACGCCCTTTTCTGCTAAGCGAGTTTGCGCCTCTGGCAGAGTAGCGCGAATGAATTCACCCACTGTACCGTGAATAACAGGCATACTCACAGTTTGCTCATTGGCTTGTGGTTGTTGAGCTGCCTGAGCTTGCTGATTGCGTACCACACGTGGGTCGTTGCTGGCTTGACCAAACTTTTCAGCAGTCACATAGCGGCTAGCAAACACTGCCTCATGCGTCAGCTGAAGCGCTGAGTCACTTGTTTTACTCGTCTCTGTCTCTATCGTGGTGTCATCGCTCTGAGTGTTTTTGGTATTCTGACTCTCATTGACGTCATCAGCACTATCTGCTTCTCGATTCGCGGCTTGGCTCTTTGACGCAGCTTGGGTACTTTCAACTTCAACCGCAGCAGATTTTGCACTATTGGCTTGACTATTTGTAGCGTCATTGTCGATAGTGTGCTTATCGGTAGCGTCCTTAGAGGTTGACGACTCATCTATGGCTGCTGCGGGCGACTGGTCTTCGGTGTCACTATCAGCTTTTGCTGCAGTATGTTGTCCCTTATCTTCAGTGGCGCTAACCTTAACCTCATCAGCTTTGGCATCATGGTTTTCTACAGCGCTTTTATCCGTTACCTTCTCAGTCGTGCTTTTGTCGTCAGAGTTTTGTACATCATGGCTCTTTTGATTGGCGCTCTGTTGAGTAGCAGGCTCTTTCGTTGCATCCTCTTTAGCTGAGTCGTCTTTCGACGCCTCATTTGCAGCGTTTTGTTTCTTAGCGGGCTGATGTTTTGTCTGTGTAGATTTGCTGTTATCTAACGATAGATGCACGACTTCTGATGATTTAAGCTCAACAGGTGCTTCATTGACCTGTAGCAAAACTTCGTTAGGGTTTTGATTACGACGCGTACCAGACTGATTTTTGTTGCCATTAGACGCATTATTTGCCTGCTGACTGTGTTGTTGAGCATTACTATCAGCTGTTAACGTCTCGCCGCGCTCTAGTTTTCCACGTGAGCCACGTTGACTGTGTGATTTGCGTTTCGCGCGAGTTTGCTCGTCGGTGGTGTTGCTGTTTTTATCCTCAGAATCATTACGCTCGTTCGAATTGCGACTGGTGTCTTGACGATTGTTGCGATTGCGATCACTAGGACGTCTGTTATCTTGCTGGCGTTTATCTTGGATATCAGCCGCTTTGTCATCAGTATTATTGGCGGTAGTATTTGCAGTGTTGTTATCTGTATTACTGTTTACTTCGTTGCTGCTCTCATCCGTCGGCTCTTTTCTCTGACGAGGCTTAGAGGATCTGGATTTGCGTGGTTTACGTCTTCTTCTGTCTTCATTATTGCTGTCATCAGTATCATTATCGGTACTACGACGCGCCTGCTGACGATTGGCATTATTATCTGCTGGTTGATCGTCATTTTTTTGATGATTGGTTTGTGCCGCCGTTTGCGTACTGTTTGCGGTACTGCTTAAAGCACTGCTATCGACTTGTCCAAACGAACCTAAGCTCTGTGCGCCATTATTGACGAGTGCTTCTATGGCTTCTGCTGCATCACTGCTACTGATGCTAGGCGTCGTTTGTGCTTGCGGTGCTTTAGCAAATAGATTAGACAGCCAAGCCACTGCTTGCGGTTGAGCATTTGTCTCGACGCTAGGCGTCACTGCTACTGGTGCAGCAGGTGCGGCAACACTTTGACTGTGGCTGGCTTGCGGTGCACGCGCCGATGCAACATCGTTGGTGTTTTTATGAGTGCGCTGGTCGTTGCTGGTATTGCCACTGCCACTGGTATCCACGGTGCTGCTTGGTTTATTGGCAGCTTTACTGTCCAATTCTTGGCGTGGCTGGCGGGTTGGTTGCTGTTCTGGGCGCTCTTTTTCAGCGGTTTGCCAATCAACATTGTAGCCAAGATCGCTATGTTCTTGCTGCTGAGTGTCTGTAATACGTTCATAGCTTGATGGGACAAAGCCGTCGCGGTTGAAATGCAATTTGAAGTTTGGTGATTCTAAATGCGCATGCGGCAAAATAGTAATGCGTGTGCCGCTGTCTTGTTCAAGATAGACCAAGCTGTCACGCTTTTCATTCAACAAGAATGCGGCGATGTCAGTGGGTACTTCTGCTTGCACTTCACCTTGACGTTCTTTAAGAGCGATTTGTTCAATTTGACGCATGATAGATAGCGACAATGAACGTAGGTCGCGAATCATACCATTACCATGGCAGCGCGGGCAGATATAACCCGTTGACTCTTCCAGTGATGGACGCAGGCGCTGACGGCTCATTTCCATCAAGCCAAACTTAGAGATATCGCCAAACTGGACACGGGCACGATCATATTTGGTGGCATCAATCAGTCGTTTTTCGACTTCTTTTTGATGCTTATTGTCATTCATATCGATGAAATCAATGACAATCAAACCACCCATATCACGCAGACGTAGCTGGCGTGCGATTTCATCTGCAGCTTCTAGATTGGTATGGTAGGCGGTCTCGGCGACGTCTGAGCCTTTGGTGGATTTGGCTGAGTTGATATCGATAGAGACTAAGGCTTCAGTTTGGTCAATAACGATTGAGCCGCCTGAGGGCAGACGAACTTCACGCTGATAAGCCGTTTCGATTTGTTTTTCGATATTAAAGCGTGAAAACATCGGCTCATAATCGGTATATTTGCGTAGTTTTTCTGCTTGTTTTGGCATCACTGCATCGATAAAGCCTGCCGCTTCAATATAAGCGTTTTCGTTGTCGATCCAAATCTCAGCAATATCATCGCGCAGATAGTCGCGGACAGCACGTGTGACAACGCCCGCTTCTTGGTGAACCAAGCGCGGTGATGGATATTTTTGGTTTTGTTCTTGAATGGCTTGCCAGATATTGAGCAGATGGTTGAGATCGTGCTGTAAGTCTTCTTGCGTTTTACCAATACCAGCGGTACGAATGATGACGCTCATACCTTTTGGCAAATCAAGATTGCCCAGCATACGCTTCATGTCTTCGCGCAGTTTGCCTGAGATTTGACGTGAGATACCACCGCCACGAGGGTTGTTTGGCATTAATACTAGATAGCGCCCTGCCAATGACACATAAGTCGATAGAGCCGCGCCTTTATTACCGCGTTCCTCTTTTTCGACTTGGACGATTAATTCGTCGCCTTCTTTAATCAGTTTTTTGATGTTTTCATCACGTGGATTGCCGCTCAAGTATTCAGCAGAGATTTCACGGATCGGTAAAAAACCTTGGCGCTGTGAGCCATATTCAACAAAAACGGCTTCAAGCGATGGCTCGACGCGGGTCACATGACCTTTATAAATGTTGGATTTTTTTTGCTCGCGAGTACGGTTTTCTAAATCGAAATCGTACAGATGGTTGCCTTTACATAAGGCGACACGAATTTCTTCGTTTTGAGTAGCGTTGATCAAAATGCGTTTCATATTTATATCCTATGAGTACGCATAACAACGATTTGAAGGTCTTTCGGGCGTGATGGCAAGTATCACTAATATATAAATTAGCGTTTGTAGACGTTAGTCAACGGTAGAACATAAATCATGGGTTTTATAAAGCACACGGGCTTTTTCAATGGCTTATTTTTCACCTAAGGTGCATTAGCAATGCTTGTGTAAATATAAGTTATACAGGGTGTAAGGCTATATAGTTATATCCTATTATTGATAGGTTTGGCTTAACTATTAATGTAATGCTTAAGCGTGCTATTTGCTTCTCGTTATCAGTAAGTTGTATTGGTAGCTAAGCGGCACACTTTGTAAGAGCGGGCAGATGATCAGTTACGGGTTTAAAATTACTGATACTAAAGCAGTATCGTGCTGTTGCCATTAATCTATCAAAGTCTAGCAATAATATCGCTGTGATCTGTACTGTTCTATAAAACAGTCGTACTCAGCAGCTATGTATTTAGGTAAAGCAATTGGTCACTTTTATTTATCGTTCTGTCGGATATAACGTCAATCATATTTGGGTGTTTTAAGGTTAGGTATCGCGGCTTTGGTTATCAGCGGGGCGTACTTGGCAAACAGAATAAATGACCAAATTATTGGCGCGGTGTCTATTCACATCTTACTTATCGTTATCTGTTTGACCACCAATACTTAGGCAGCTATCGATATACTTTTCGATCCTAACGTTAAATAACCCATACTTGCTCAACTGCGCTCACTAAAAGACCATCAGATAACCAGTCATTAAATAATGAATAATTATCAAGTAAAGTCGTTGTCATGCAGTGGTGAGTCAATGTCGTGTCATTACCGGTCAATAAACAGGCGCTTTGCCAAAATTATCAACGCTGATGTTATGAACACAAAGGTATTTAGTGTCACTATTTTTTATGTCACTGATTGTTTTATGGTACTGAGTAAAATCAGTACTGTTCTTTCATTTTACAATCTACAATTTATGGGGTCATATCTATCAATATCTATAAGTGATATCTTTAAATAGATAATCTGTCCTAAAATCAGATGAAACAGACAGTATCGGCAAGGTATACAGCTCATACCTTTTTATTAACCAGTAATAAAAATAGTAATGTGCTATTTGAAACAATAATGATTATTGCTGCAGCCTCTGCTTAATTGTCGCTCAACATGGTAAACTATAGCAAATCTTTGTGTAAATACCTAACTAAAAATGACGAACCCAAAAATGACTGACGACGCACCGACCCATGAAGCCCCTGCTATTTTTAATAGTAAAACCCGCCCACAAAGCGCTGACGACGAAATCAGCGACTTTGGCAAGGTAAACTACCTTGAAGTGACTCGTCATCAGCACGACCAGCGCTTGGATAATTTTTTGCTAAACCGCTTAAAAGGTTTACCAAAACCGCATATCTATAAAATGATTCGCTCCGATGAAGTACGCGTCAACAATAAACGCTGCAAAGCGCATGACAGAGTGCAGCGTGAAGACGTTGTACGTATTGCACCGGTACAGCTTGCGACTCGCGAAAAACCCATCATCAGCACAGAATTTGCCAAAAGTTTATTGGCGCGTGTGGTTTATGAAGACGAAGGGATGCTAGTGTTGAATAAGCCCTCAGGTATTGCTGTTCATGGTGGTAGTGGCTTGGACTTTGGCGTCATCGAAGCCATGCGTGAAGTGACGGGTAAAAAATACCTAGAGCTGGTACATCGTATCGATAAAGACACCTCAGGGCTGCTGATGATTTCAAAAAAACGCTCAACGCTAAAAGCCTTGCAGCAGCATCTCGTGGACAAAACCATTCAAAAGCATTATCTATGTCTGGCAAAAGGGCAGCCGGCGCTTAATGAGCAACGGATTGATGCATCATTGCTACGCTATACGCTTGCTAGCGGTGAACGCCGCGTCAAAGTAGATGCACAAGACCCACAAGCTAAAGAAAGCCAAACGGATATCGTGGTGCATGCGCGTTTTATACTCGCAGGTCAGCCAGTGAGTCTGATTGAAGCCAAGCCGCTGACAGGACGTACCCATCAAATCCGCGTACATTTGGCACATATTGGCCATGCTATCTTGGGTGACGATAAATATAATGTGCATGACAAATCAGGTGTTCATCGTTTGTGCCTACATGCGTGGCGCTTAGATATCCCAGGCTATGAGACGATTACTGCACCGCTACCAGAAGATATGGCAGATTGGTTACCAGAACAAACCAAGTTGCCTGAATAAGTAGCCAGATAGAATTTTTAAGTGTTAACTTTAAGCGTCACGATACCTTATTTTGTGAATAAGCGGCCGTGACGTTTTCTTATCCATCTCTACCATTTATTATCGCTATTCGCTAAGGTCTATCTATGAGTGAACAATCTGTCGCCAGTATCTCTACCACTGCCAAAAAAACTCAATTAGCAGCCAAGCACCACTTAGCAGATAAGACGCTGATTATTTTTGATTGGGATGGGACGTTAATGGACTCAATCGGTTTAATCGTTGAGTCGATGCATGTGGCTGGCGAAGCACATGGATTTGGGACGACTGATAAAGCCGTACAAGACATTATCGGGCTTAGTTTGCTAAATGGCATTGATATTTTATATCCTCAGGCAGATGCATTGCAAAAGCTGGCTATTCAGCAAAGCTATGCTGATTACTATATTCCTAACAGTCATCGCACGCCGTTCTTTGCCCCAATAGAAGATATGCTTCAAATTTTACAACATCAGGGTAAAAGTCTGGCGGTCGCCACTGGCAAAAAGAGAAAAGGGCTTGATCGGGTTTTAGATGCTTCTAAAAGTCACGACTATTTTGCCATGACGCGCTGCGCGGATGAATCAGGCTCAAAACCTGATCCACAAATGCTTAGCGATATTTTGATGCACACACAGCAGCAAATCTCCGATGCAGTGTTTATCGGTGATAGTATCTACGATATTCAAATGGCGACGAAACTGGGTATGACTAGCATAGCGGTAAACTATGGAACGGCCTCTAGTGCAGAGCTCGCGGCGCAGTGTCCTACTTATCAAGTGGATACGCCGCAGGCATTGATGGATCTATTATGTGCTTAGGATATGTCATCAACTAGCACATTGATACATTTTAATGCTCATAATCTAATTGATGACACGCCCTAGATAGCAATTTTTTTAAATGATGATAAAAAAAGGGTTTATCGATAATGATAAACCCTTTTTTCAGTTAAGACGATGATATTTATTTGCTTTCTTTTTGAGCGCTCTCTTTTTCAATAGCGTCTTCCAACTCAGCGCCTTCTAGTAACGCAAAAGACGACTCAATAATTTTGTCCGCATCGAGCTGATACTCATACCAGTTGCCCATTACGCCAGCCAACTCATCCAACCCTTCTTTTCTTAAGGCTGAAAACAGCTGAATAGTACAGTTTAAGCCCAGTTTTTTGAGCTTTTTGCGAGTATTCAGTAAGGCGTTTTTAGAAGCGCCATACTTGAGCTTATCTGCTTTGGTCAACAAGATATGTACTGGTAGATCACCATCATTTGCCCAACGTAACATTTGCTCATCAAAGAATTTCAATGGATGACGAATATCCGTCATCAGCACTAGGCCTGCAAGGCTAGAACGTGACACCAAGTATTCTTCTAGCTCAACCTGCCATTCTTTTTTCATCTCAAGCGGTACAGCCGCATAGCCATAACCGGGCAAATCAACCAAACGCCTTTCAGTATTACCAATACTAAAAAAGTTAATCATCTGCGTACGACCAGGCGTCTTAGACGATCGTGCCAGTTGGCGCTGGTTGGTCAAGGCATTGATCGCCGAGGATTTACCCGCGTTTGAGCGTCCAGCAAAGGCGACCTCTAATCCCATATCAGGCGGACAGAGACGAAAGGTAGGCGCTGATGTCATAAATTCAGTTTGCTGGATTTTCTGACGAGATTTGGTATTGAACAATGCATGTTCGGCGGCAACATCGGTAAACGGGGTACTCATAAATGGCTCATTAATCTTAAAAAAATTGGATACGGTCATAAAATTTTAAATAACGGTTTTAAAGCAATCTATTAAATCAAAAGCTGTAGATAAGAGAATGGAAAGCAGCCACTCTAAATTATCCACCATTCTATACTATATAGAGTCTGACTGATTGAAATAACGGTGATTAGCATCATATAAATAACAACACAACAGCAAGGTGAATCTGGTCATTAGCTTGAGTCATTGCTGCTATTAAATGAATTACCAAAGCCAAACGGTATTTATCTACATTTATATGAAATATATTGTTACAATGTTTAGTAAGATATATTCAGCAGAGTCACATTTACGTCTAGTAGAACGATGTTTAATAGAATGATTGATTAAACGACTGATACATCAAAAGGAGGTATTGTATGTTTCCAATCACCACACTTTTTAGCCAAACGTATCGTACGGTCATAGCGACCAGTGCGGCAGTATTATTAAGCGGTGTCATGATGACTGGCGCTAATGCCGCTGATATCGCCACCACCTATAATAACTCATGTGCTGCCTGTCACGATAGTGGCGCGCTCAATGCCATCAAAAAAGGTGACAGTGCTAAGTGGCAGCAGCTTATCAAACAAAAAAGCATGCCAACCCTGATTAAATCAGTCAAAAATGGTATGACGCAAATGCCTGCTGGTGGACTGTGTAGCGGCTGTAGTGATGCTGACTATCGCGAGCTGATTGAATACATGAGTAAATAGTTGGCTAAAGAATGAACGGAACCATGCAAAATCTCAGGCGCTGGGCTTTGTACCCTTTAGCGCCTTTTGTTTTTAGCGGGTATTTTAACGTGTTGTTAGAAAAACTGGTGGATGCGATGATTAAGTAGGCAAATACTACAAAGTCTTGCTATAATAATCGAAAATAAACCCTGATGTTAGTAAGTACTTTCAGACTGCTTGTGTCCAAGACCTTAAAATATATATCTGCTTTGTTAAGAAAAAGGCAGTTTATACGGGTGTCTTATCAGTGCAATCACTCTAAATAATGCTTACGCCGAGCTAGTAGGATTTGTATCAATGAAAAAGTTAATCGCTGCTGCCAGCTTATGCGTTGCAAGTTTCAGCGTACAAGCTGCTATTATTGTTCCT
The DNA here is from genome assembly GCF_904846715.1 of Psychrobacter vallis. Taxonomy (GTDB): domain Bacteria; phylum Pseudomonadota; class Gammaproteobacteria; order Pseudomonadales; family Moraxellaceae; genus Psychrobacter; species Psychrobacter vallis. Next base: position 99,269 of record NZ_CAJHBU010000009.1, on the reverse strand, counting down.
GAATACGACGTCAATGCTGGTAAGCAAATTGCAGAAACTGTTTGTGCTGCTTGTCATGGTGTTAATGGCGTCAGTATGGTTCCTGCACAGCCTAATTTAGGTGGCCAAAACGTAAAGTATCTTTACAAGCAGTTGGTCAATTTTAAAGCCGGCTATCGTAAAAATGGCATCATGCAGTCACAAGTTGCGAACTTGTCTCAGCAGGATTTGGCTGATGTATCAGGTTATTATGCTAGCCAAGCGCCTTGGGGTGTCGGTTTTGGTAATCCTGCAACCAACCAAGAAGCAACTAAGCTATTCTTAGGTGGTGATAAGTCACGCGGCGTCATCGGTTGTGCGGGTTGTCATGGTCCTGATGCTGTTGGTAACACTTGGGCAGCTTTTCCACGTTTAGGTGGTCAACATGCGCAATATATTTCGACCCAGTTAAAGCTATTCCGTGCCGCTGGCCGCGATGATGATATCGACAGTGATGAACAGAAGCGAGTCAATGACGCTGCAAAAGAAGGCGAAATGGGCATGATGCAGACAGTAGCATCGAAACTATCAGATCGTGACATTCGTATCTTGTCAGATTACATAAGCGCCGTACACTAAAACGTAACAGTCTGTTTGACGAGTACACAATGCGTGTTATGTAGCCAATATTACCGAGCGCTCGATTATACGTCTGTTACTGTTTAATGATAAAACCCCGATTTCGGGGTTTTTTTATAACTACTTGTCTCTCATATATAAACAATATAAAACTCACTGACAGATATTTATCATCGCTCTATATGATTATAATACCAATCCCAAAAAATACGATTAGCAGCGTTAAAGGCATTTAGTTTCATAAATGTGCTACTGATACTCGTTTTGCTAGCTATTTAAATTTTTGGCAATGATATAAATTATCGTTATTCACTTTAGATCGTTTGGATTTAGACTATGATGATCCGTTATGCTTCTTATTTTATCGCAGCTTTGCTACCGCTGTTACTGTTTCGCTGGTTTGTACCTGCATCAATTGGTGAGATTGATTTTTGGTTATTATGGTTATTAGCCATGATAGTGGTGTCACTGCCTGTTGTTTATGCTGAGATAGCCTTGGCTTATCGCAGTGTTGATGCGCCATTGGCAGGGATGCAAAAGCTCACTCGCGAAGCAGATGTTAGCCCAATGTGGCGTAGCTTTGGTTGGTTGGCAGCACTGGTTTCTATCATTATTGCCGCATTGGTTATATCGGTTGCCAGCACTGGTCTATTGGCCGGCCTCACTGAACTCAATAGCGACCCGACTGTACCAAGTTTTGCGATCGCAGCTGGCTTGACGGTTATTGCTATTTTGCTGAGTTTGCTTGGCGTTGCACCCTTACCAATTGGCTTAGGGCTGATGGTAATTGGGTTATTATTGGGCGTGGCAAATGGCTTGCCCCATATTGATTTTGCTATGACGGATATTAGCTTAACGGAGTGGGCACGTGCAGTGGCACTAGCGCTGGTCAGTGTTGGTGCAGGGACAGGCTTATACTGGTTCGGTCAAAATTTAGTGACCAAACAAGCAGGTACAGCAGTAGATACCGATAATCACAATGCGCAAAACTCTGCTCGAAGCCCTGTAACAAATGAGTTCCGCGCAACTAAGTTGGTACTACCGATTTGGATATTGCAGTTGTTCGTTGGGGGCGTTGCTCTATTGCTTAGCGGCATGTCATTACCACCGATTGGGCAACTTCTGTATTGGGTAGGGGTATTGTTTGTGGTCAGTTACTTGTTACACTATAGTACTCAGCAATTGGCGCATAAATTCGGACTAGTGGTTAGTCTGGTATCAACGTTTGTATTAACACTCGTGTTGGTCATCGCTATTCCAACCACGTGGCTGGTCGGTATCTTGGTCACTATTAGTAGCGTAGCAGTGTTGTCGCTATCGATTTTTGCAGGTTGGCAGATGAAAATAAGTCATTTGCGAAAGTCATTGAACTTTGGCAATGAAGCATTTTATAACCTATGGCGAATAGCGATACGTTTGGTCGTACCATTGGCGCTGCTGTTGGCTTTGATAGGTTGGGTGATGCAGTGGTTAAGCTAATAGATGATGACGGTAACATTGATCGTAAGAGTGTTACGCTAGAGTCTGAACAGCCTGCGCTAATAACTGTCTATTTAGCGTACGCCCAAGATGCACAGCGTCAACACTATGTAGCGCTACAAGTCAGCGAGGGTGCCATTCTGTACGAGGCGCTCGCGCAAGCAGGCTGGTTAGCAAAATTTTCAGAGTTAGAAAAATGGTGCACTGAGGTGGCAGATATTGCCACGCCAACTGCTAAGCGTTGGTATGTAGGCGTTTATGCCCAAAAGCAACCGCTTAGCTATCAGTTACAGCCTTTTGACCGTATCGAGGTATATCGCAGCTTAAGCGCTGATCCAATGTCTCAGCGCAAGAATAAATCTCGTGGTTAAGCGATCAGCTATTATGATCTTTTATGCGTCTTAATCTATGCGTATCAATTAAGAAGCTGGCAGGCTGTCTATACCTTCGATACGATTGACCAAGCCCTGATCATCAAAATAAATAATCAAATGTTGGCTGGCATTTTTGACATCCGCGATACCTTTGCGGCGGCCTTCTGTACCGGCTTGGTAATCATAGATATAGTCCCAGCGCTTAGGCTCAAGGGTGTCTTTAATGGCTGGACTACCAAGGATATAAAGCACTTGGTTTTGATTCATACCCAATTGCAATTTTTGTGCTTGCGTTTGAGTTATTGGCGTACCTTGTGGCAAATCAATCTTATAAACACTCAGTAATGAGCAGCCAGACATAGCGACAGCAGCGCTAAGCATACTGGTGATGACAATCTTGCGTAAGGCACTGGTACGGCTTAACGGACGAAAAGTTAATGTCTTTATCATGGTAAGATGACTCATAAGAAATGAATTAGGCGCAGCCAGAATGGTTTGGTGCTAGTTTGGCTGACAATCTTGGACAAATGATACGTCATTTACTTGCAATTTCCTACCACTTACGACATTATTTACCAAACACTACCTGAGCTATTGTGTGATTTGTATTTTAAATTCATAGACTTGCATTGATCATATATAAAAATAACAGCCTAGAAATTCACTTGGGTTTAGCCAGCTTACGGTTATTAAAATATTTTTTATGTAATAAGAAATACTCATTATCGATTGTTTCTCTCATATTTTGGTTTTTCATTTGCTAAGACTGTCACAGTCAGAAGGGATATTATGGCTTCTTTTACCAATCAAGATTTACGTAAAGCAGGATTGAAAGTTACGTTACCTCGTATCAAGATTTTAGAGCTACTTGAGAGCGCTAAAATGCATCACATGAGTGCAGAAGAGATTTATAAGGCCTTGATTGAGCAAGGCGAGGATGTGGGCTTGGCGACCGTTTATCGAGTGCTCACGCAGTTTGAGCAAGCAGGAATCGTCGAACGTCATAACTTTGAAAATAATCTGTCAGTGTTTGAGATTACTCAAGAAGGACATCATGATCATTTAGTCTGTGATGTTTGTGGAAAGATTGTAGAGTTTCATAACGAGGTGATCGAAGAAGAGCAACTCAAAGTCGCCGCACAGAACGGCTTTAAGTTATCAGGTCATTCACTGGTACTATACGGTATCTGTGATGATCAAGAATGTAAGGACAGCATCAAGTAAGCGTATTTGAATTTGTCATTCTGAGTTAAGTAGGAATGTTGTTCTTTTATAATACGCGTGTTCAAAAAAAGCCTTCATTATCAATAGTGAGGGCTTTTTTATGGCAATTTTTATAGTCAGGTCAATATAAAAACTAACAGCAGCGCTGAGAAGATAACCGTCTCTAAGTGATGTCCAACTCTAAGTGACATTCAACTCTAAGTGATATCCAATGATAAGCTATCGGCACCTTCATCCAGATTGGTTGCACCGTTTTTGCTGCTTAGCTTGATTTTGAGACGCAAATCGTTAGGAGAGTCAGCATGAAGAATGGCTTCTTTATACGTGATTTCTCCTTGTTCATATAAATCAAAAAGTGCTTGGTCAAAGGTCTGCATACCGCTATCCCGTGAGCGTGTCATGACATCTTTGATTTCATGAACCTCACCTTTACGGATATAATCACTAATCAGCTGAGAGTTTAATAAAATCTCGATAGCAGCACGGCGACCTTTGCCATCGGGAGTTGGGATAAGTTGCTGAGCGATAATGGCTTGTAAGTTAAGAGACAAATCCATGAATAGCTGGCTGTGGCGACTGGTTTCAAAAAAATGAATAATACGGTCAATTGCTTGGTTAGCATTGTTGGCGTGTAGGGTAGCAAAGACCAAATGCCCTGTTTCGGCATATTGAATGGCGTAGCTCATGACCTCGCGATTACGAATCTCACCAATTAAGATAACATCGGGTGCTTGGCGTAAGGTGTTTTTTAGACCGGCTTCAAATGAGTGAGTATCGATACCGACTTCACGCTGGGTAATGATACAACCGTGATGTTTATGAATAAATTCGATGGGGTCTTCGATGGTAATGATATGACCATGAGAGTTTTGATTGCGATGTCCTATCATAGCAGCTAGGGTGGTGGATTTACCTGTGCCTGTTGCGCCAACCAATAAAATAATGCCTCGTTTTTTCATGGCCAGCTCTTTTAGCGCTGGTGGCAGACGTAGCTCCTCAACGGTCGGGATTTTATTTTCGATTTTTCGTAAAATCATCCCTGCCATATCGCGCTGTATAAATGCGCTGACCCGAAAACGTGCTTGCTGTGCTTCATCAGTAATGGCAAATTGACACTCGTTTGTTTCTTCAAACTCTTTTTGCTGGTTGAATGTCATCACCCCTTTAACCAATTTCATGGTTTGCTCAGCACTCAACGGCGTTTTACCCACTGGTAAAATTTTGCCATTTATTTTCATGGAAGGTGCAACATCAGCAGTAATAAAAAGGTCGGAGCCGTTTTTACTGATCATTAATTGCAATAGTTTATCAATGTCCATATCGTACCTATACTCGACGTAAATCAATTAAAAAAGTAACTGAAATCATGTTTTAAAGACCGCTAATAATGACCAATAGAAATAAAACGTATCGTATGTCAACAACTCTTATATCAGTGACTAAGGGTGAGTGATACACGATTGTTAATACTCACGTTTGGTAATACTATAAAAATGCTTCAGGTTGTTTGGCATAAGGACGAGCAACGTCTTTACTGATGGTGCCTTTTGCAACTAGGTTCTTCAGCGTTTGATCAAGGGTAATCATGCCATCACCTGCGCCAGTTTGAATTGCAGAGTACATCTGGGCTATTTTGTTTTCACGTATCAAGTTTCGGATAGCGGGTGTGCCCAGCATAATTTCGTGGGCAGCGACACGTCCTCCTGTTTGCCGACGAAGCAGTGTTTGGGAGATAACGGCTTGTAGCGACTCAGAGAGCATGGCGCGAATCATGTCTTTTTCTGCGGCGGGAAACACATCGATCACACGGTCAATCGTTTTAGCGGCTGAGCTGGTGTGTAGAGTGCCGAATACCAAATGTCCCGTCTCGGCTGCCGTTAGTGCCAAGCGAATGGTCTCAAGATCACGTAGCTCGCCAACCAAGATCACATCAGGATCCTCACGTAATGCAGAACGCAGCGCTGGTTCAAAACCTAAAGTGTCACGGTGAACTTCACGCTGGTTAATGAGGCTTTTTTTGGATTCATGGACAAATTCAATCGGATCTTCAATGGTTAAAATATGCTCTTTACGGGTTTCATTGATATAATCAATCATGGCTGCCAGTGTGGTTGACTTGCCTGAACCTGTTGGGCCTGTGACCAATACCACGCCACGTTTGAAATTTGAGACACGTTTGAATACTTCGCCCATGCCCAAATCTTCCATTGTCAAAACTTTAGAAGGAATGGTACGAAATACAGCACCTGCGCCACGGTTTTGATTAAAAGCGTTGACCCGAAAGCGTGCTAAATTAGGAATCTCGAAAGAAAAATCCGTTTCAAAAAATTCTTCGAAATCGGCACGTTGCCTATCGTTCATAATGTCATAAATGAGCTGATGAACCACTTGATGGGTCATCGAAGGCATATTGATTCGCGTCATTTCGCCATCAGCACGAATCATGGCGGGCATACCAGCTGAAATATGTAAATCTGATGCTTTATGTTTAACGGTAAAGCGTAGCAAGTCTTCGATGCTTAAGATGTTTTTTTCAGCCATAATCGGATATTCCTATCACTCAATAAGGGGAAGGTAAAAAGGCATAAGATTGTATAATTGCCAATCGTTTGCTGTTTGTTTTTAGGCCAATTACTGTAGAAGATAAGCGACGGCTTCACCATTACTATTGGTCTGAGTAGCTTGTGTTAAACTCTGTAACAATATAATAACAAGACTCCCAGTATTTAGCCATCCACTGGGTCAATTAAATGTAGAATTGCTCAATCTAATTATTAATCCATAAAAAATTAAATATATAGTTTTTCTCAAAAAAGGTTTTTGGCTAAATCTTAACTGTTTTTAATAAAAGCCATTTGTATAGTCGATTCTAAATAAAACAGAACCATTGTATTTCAACGGGGAATTGGTATACATTTTTTTGGCTTGCTGTGCCTGCGCAGACAGAGGCTACGAAAAATTTATCCCAGTTCCGCTGTATCGTTATACTGAACTCACTATACAAAGATTATTTACTATAATCGATTGAAAATAAACGATTAAATTTGCATCGAGAGTGATATATGAAAGACATTGAAAATACTATTGATAGTCAGGAGCTTATAAATAATTGGGAGCAAGTCAGCAAACAAGTGACTCAGGCATGTGAGTCTGCCGAGCGACAGGCTGCTGGTGTTACCTTATTGGCAGTCTCTAAAACCAAGCCTGCCGATATGATTGCTACCTTAGCTCAGCAAGGACAGCAACACTTTGGTGAAAATTACCTGCAAGAAGCCATCGAAAAAATTGGTAATTTAAAACAGCGACCTGAAGGCAAAGGCATTATCTGGCATTATATCGGTAGTATTCAGCGCAATAAAACTCGCGATATTGCTGAAAATTTTGATTGGGTACAGACGGTTGAGCGCGATATCATTGCCAAGCGTCTAAATGATCAACGTCCAGCAGAGATGCTACCATTGAACGTACTGATTCAAGTAAATATCGATAATGAAGACAGCAAGTCAGGATGTTTGCCAGAGCAATTGTCTGAGTTGATCACTGACATCAAAGGGTATGAGCGCTTACAATTGCGCGGCTTGATGATTATTCCTGCTAAGGCGGATACCAATGCTTTTGCTCGAACCAAGCAGTTATTTGAAGAGATTCAGCATAGCCATCCGGAGCTGAATGGCTGGGATACATTAAGCATGGGTATGAGTGGCGATATGTCAGAAGCGATAGCCAATGGGTCTACTATGGTGCGTGTTGGCACAGCAATTTTTGGTGCACGTGATGGACATTAAACCTAAATCAGTGACGTCACTGTCAAGTCAAAGCATTACAGAAAACGAGAACATTTCAGTCAGTAAAATGGTTTGTCCGAGTTGATTTTTACTTTGAGCTGACTATAGCAATGGACTACCGGCGTTCGTGTTTTTGTTTGAGCGACTTGTAATTGGATATGAGAAGTTTTCGCAACGCACGGACAGGGGGGACTTGGTTATGGCTTTGCCACTGTATCCACTCAAGTGCCAACAAACACAGAATTAGCCAAACCGTTCCTGCCAAAAAACCAGCAATAACATCGCTTGGGAAATGAGCGCCTAAGTAAATTCGGCTCATGCCAATCAAGAGAATAAGAGTGCCTAAAAAGATGAATGCCATTATTTTCATGGACTTTTTTTGCGCGCTCCGTACTACCAAATAGAAGATAAACCCATAAAACACCAGTGACCCCATCGAATGACCACTTGGAAAACTAAAGCCAATCGCATCGATTGCTTCATTGATGGAAGGCCGCCCTCTCTCGTAAACTTGCTTTAGTATCCAGTTTAATGCTCCATTACCACCCATCGCGATGATAAAGAAAAAAACGCCCCATTTGTCTTTGACCTTAAACCAAAGCCATAAAACCACTAAAACTGACAAACTGGTCAAAAACCAGACAGATCCCATCTCAGTGATTAAGAAGTAAATACCATCAAGGGTAGGTGTTTTTATAGATTCGAAAAAATCAATGATACGGTTATCAAATTTTCTCAATTCATTTTCTAACACTTCTTCTGCCAGCTCAGAAAACAGCCAAATGAAAAGGCCCGCGATGCCCAAGCCGATTGTCAAAATTATGGCCAAAAAGCCCACCTTCTTATTTTCTACTTCCATAATGCACTTGCCTTTTGAATCAACTCATTATCATTAAAATGAGCGCGTAAAAAATCCCGCATTAATATTTTTTAAGTATTGATGCAGGACGGAGTCATTTTAATCGATCGGTATCAATATTTTGCAAAAGATTATCATAACTCTATAGGTTTAGGGGAGTGTTCATAAGTAGGGGTTTTTAGATAATGTCTTCAAACTTGGTCACCAACATCTGCGTGATTTTGAGATTGTCAGTGGCAATAATCTCAAATCGATAATTGGCATACTCGATAGTATCGGTTTTTTTGGGAATTTTGCGTAACATATACATCATAAAGCCGCTGATGGTTTCATAGTTTTGACTGCGTGGCAAGTTTACAATATCTAGAGCACGAACCACATCTTCGATTGGGGTCATGCCATCAATCAGCCAAGAGTTGTCGGTACGCTGGACAATAGGCTGCTCCTCTAATGTCACAAGCTCACCCATGACGATGCTCATCACATCTTTAAGCGTGATGATACCTACGACCATGCCATACTCATTAACGATGACCGCAAAGTCAGAGCCAGTAGACTTAAACATCTCTAGTACTTCAAACAAAGACAAGGTATCAGGAACGAAAAGCGCAGGTTTTAGTAGGGCTTTGTCGGTCAAGCTGACTTCTTGTTGATTCAGAACTAACGCCAAAAAGCTGCGTGACTCGACATAACCAATAATGTGCTCTAAATCATCGTCATGACAAACCAAAAACTTATTATGGGGCTGTTCAATCATGACTTCGACTACTTTTTCGTTACTGGTTTTGGTGTCGAAATAAACGATGTTTTCGCGTGGATTCATCACCGAGGTCACGGTACGCTCTTGCATATCGAAGATGTTTTCTATCAGATGGTGTTCTTGTTTTTTGAGCACGCCCGCTTCGGCACCCGCATCCATGACAGCATAAATATCTTCTGGTGTCATGTCGTCTTGGCGTATGGTTGAGATACCCAAAAATTTAAAGAGAATATTTGCCGCGCCATCAAACACCCAAATCACAGGCTTAAATATAAAAATCAGCAACATCATCGGCCGTACAAGACGCACAGCGATTATTTCAGCATTGGACATCGCAAAACGTCTGGGCATTAAATCGGCAAGTAGAGAAAATAAACTGGTGATCAAAATAAAGGATATGACAGATGCTACGGCTTCATTATTCAATAATTGCTGTAGATAGGGACTGATGGCTGATTCACCCACCGCACCTGCCGAAATAGCGACGGCGTTTAAGACCACTTGGACGACAGTGATAAAGCTGCCAGGGTGTTCTTGCATTTTAAGCACATCAAAGGCACGAACATCACCTTCTTTTGCCATGATTTGTAGTTTAATTTTGCGACCCGCGGCGATTGCAATTTCGGCAGCGGAGACAAAGGCGCTTAGCGCAAGTAATATGAGAAGAAAGACACTAGCGGTTAGCAAACTCATGACAGTCTCGAAAAAAATGTGAGGATAAAAAGTAATAGTAAGGAGATAAAGTGAATGGATTAGGATAAAACTCAAAGCGTTATTTATAATAGCTTGGCGTTAAAACTTGGTTTATAGAAACTAAAAAAGCTGGGAAAGCACCCAGCTAATAATAAAAGACTTTGATTTTTTAAAGAAATTAGGCTATCAGCGTTGCCCAACTTTTAGAGAGTAACAGTTGGGCAAGCCACACTATGTAACTTGGCTTAGCCTTTTATTGACCATTTATTCACCAACGGGTAGCGGCGCTCACGGCCAAAGGCTTTACGGCTAATTTTCGTACCAATGGGTGATTGCAAACGTTTGTATTCGCTGTTGTCGACCATCTGGATAACTTTTGCGACCATATCGGCATCAAAACCTTTATCGATGATGTCTTGATAGCCCATATCTTCATCGATGTATGACATCAAAATACCATCTAACACATCATAGTCAGGCAAGCTGTCCTGATCTTTTTGATCTGGGCGCAGTTCGGCTGACGGTGGACGAGTGATAACGCGCTCAGGGATGACAGGCGTGTCTTCTAAACGATTGCGATAGCTTGCTAATTTATAAACCTGTGATTTATAGACGTCTTTTAGTACATCGAAGCCGCCAGCCATATCACCATATAATGTTGAATAGCCAACCGCTAATTCTGACTTGTTACCAGTAGTGATGACCAAATGTCCAAATTTGTTGGACAGCGCCATCAAGACAACACCGCGAGCTCGCGCTTGGATATTTTCTTCGGTGGTGTCTGCTGGCGACTTGTTAAATAATGGCGCTAGCGTATGGCGGATACCTTCAACGGCATCAAAAATAGGACAAACAGTATAAGAAACATTCAAACGGCGTGCCTGTGCTTGCGCGTCTTCTAAACTGATTTGCGAGGTATATTCATACGGCATCATAACCGCATATACCTTGTCCGCACCCAAAGCATCGACGGCGATACATAAGGTTAATGCCGAATCAATTCCACCTGACAATCCAACGATAATGCCAGAGAATCCTGAATGATTGACATAGTCACGTAGACCGACGACCAATGCCTGATACATCTCTGACTCACGGCTCAGCGTTAATGGGGCTTTAGACTGACGGTCAAATTTGGCTGTCTTGACATCTAAAGTAGCCAATAGCAACTGATTCATAAAACGCGGTGCTTCGTGGGCAATGCTGCCGTCCGCTTGTACCGCCATAGAGCCACCGTCAAACACCAAATCATCTTGACCACCAACGGCGTTGACGTAGACGATAGGTAAATTGTTTTCACGGCTGCGTTTGGTTAGCATCGTTTTACGATTGTCTTGCTTTTCGATTTCGAAAGGTGACGCATTTAAGCTAACAATCAAATCAGCGCCTTGCTTTTTGAGTTCAGCGATAGGGGTTTTTTCCCACAAATCTTCACAGATAAGCAAGCCGATAGTAATGCCTTTGTAATCAAACAAGACTTGATTACGACCTTTGTCGAAGTAACGACGCTCATCAAATACGCCATAATTTGGCAAAACCTGCTTATGATAAAAGCCTTTTTGATGACCGTTATGCAAGATAGCCGCAGAGTTAAAAGTACCGTGATGATCAACATGCGGATAACCGACAATCATGACGATATTGTCGATATCACTCAAGGTAGATAAGGCGCTTTTGACACGGCCTGACAAGCTTGGACGTAGCAATAAATCTTGGGGCGGATAACCCAATAAGGCAAGCTCTGGAAAAACAATGACATCTGCCCCTTTTTCACGGGCTTGAAGGGCAAGGGTGCGCATTTTTTCGACATTGGCTGCGATATCACCCACTAAAAAATGGGACTGCGCCAAAGCAAAAGTAACGGTTTCTTGTTCTTGTGATTTTTGGGTCTTGTTGGTCTCAGGTGAGGTGTTAATATTGGGATTATCAGTGTCTTTTGACATTGTTATTGTTCCTATCGATATAGTATGTAAAATTTGGTGGGTCAGTAGTGATTTAAAATAAAATCAAAGTAAGTCCGAAACTAACGCTCTTTCATATCGGATTCTAATATTGAATCCATAATACGATGAGCCTAAATTTTGCATAAACTTCTATACAACGCTTACGCATAATATCCAAAATTATGGCGTCACTCTAAAGGTTAGATCTTATGATAGTCTAGAGAAGGACGATAAAAGAGGGTTTTGGTTTGTCTTTTGAAAATTCTATGTCTATACAACCATCAAAATAAATGAGGTTAAACGAACGTAACCGTGTTGAAAAACTTAAAATAATTGTCTTAGTATAACATCAATTGACGCTACAAATAGAACGCGCCAGTGAATTACCTTTCAGTATGACAGTTTAGAACGTCAATACAAAAAACGCTTCAGACACTTGTTTTTACATGCAATACCCTCTATGCATTAGGGTAATAGTCTCGTAAGCTTGTATATAGAAAATTGTAAGTAAAAATTACAACATAGCCTTATATAATGCTGGTATTTTATTGCATAATGATAGCCAATAATTGCTTTATTTTTATCTGATTTCGATAACGATAATTAAGAGTAAATTGGCGGCAGTATCAACCAATTTGCCGCGCTCAAAGCACTTGAGAGCGACGTCACTTGAGAGCAATGTATTTACGAGTTACAACATTCGCTAATGGATACAGTTTATGGACGTAGTCTGTAAGTTGAGGTTCATCACACATTTATAAACTTGCCAGCAAACGCTGAATAGGTCTTTGCTATCTGCTTTTGGTTTATACGCTATGATTGAAAACTGGACAAAAGAATTTATTATTCAGCGTTTGCTGGCCATTACCTTGTTGGTGGTATTGTTTGTATTGTGTTTTCAGGTGGTACAATTTTTTATTGTGCCGGCACTGTGGGCCGCGATTTTAGCGTACGTTACTTTTCCTATTTATAAATTTTTTCATGAAAAAGTAAAGCTAAGTCCAAGTTTTAGCGCCGCTATTATGACCATGAGCATATCCTTAATGATAGGTATACCGTTGGTCATTGGGGTTTTTATCTTACAACAAGAAGCCTTGAGTCTTATCAGTAATTTGGTTTATCGTATTAAAGTCGGTTATTTGGATGTGCCTAATTCTGTTAAAGAACTGCCTATCATTGGTCAGCAAGTCAAAGATGTACTGTGGAGAATCAATAAAAACCCTGAAGGGACGCTCGAAGCCTTTCGCCTTTGGGTTCAATCACATTTATATTATGGCAAAATAGCTTTCGACGTGGTGTTTAGTGGTCTTGCCAAGTTGGGTATGGCGCTAATGACGTTGTTTTTCTTTTATCGTGATGGCACCAGTTTGGTTCGCCAAATCCGTCAAGCCTTACGTAATATCATTGGCAATCGCATTGATGGTTATATTGATTCTGTGGGTACGACCACGCGCGCTGTCGTATATGGCATTGGCCTGACCGCATTGGCGCAGGCGCTCCTCGCAGGTATAGGTTATTATTTCTCTGGTGCCCCTAGTCCCATTTTATTGACCATTGTGACTTTTGTTATAGCACTAATTCCATTTGGTACACCATTTGCGTGGGGAGCGGTGTCGATTTGGTTGTTAAGCCAAGGTCATACAGTAGAAGGGGTTGGTTTGGCACTGTGGGGTGTTTTGGTCATCAGCTGGGTGGACAATTTAATTCGTCCTATTGTGATTAGTGGCGCGACCAAAATTCCTTTCATTATCATTTTTATTGGTGTATTAGGTGGTTTGACCGCTTTTGGTTTTGTGGGTTTGTTTATCGGTCCTGTGGTACTGGCTATCGGATTGGCGGTATGGCGCGAATGGATATCGCAGCATAAAAATGAGATATTTGCGCCGCAGGAAGAGATGTTGTCTGATGACCAAGCTTTGCCAATAATTGATAAGCCAGAATCGATAAACTAGAGCTGATTCTAAATAGTAGGTTGCAGATAGGTACTCATGCATATCTCGGTATTTTAAAAATACCAGTCATACACGAAATATTGAAACATGCATATCCATGTGCGATTGGTAAAAATGATGAAGGGCAGGATGGATACTATTAAAAATATTACTATTGTGGCCGATAGCAATATCGCCAGCTTAGACGAGTTTTTTAATCCTTCGATGCTGGGGCAAGCCTCCGAGCAGTCTGTGAATATTGTCAAAGTTGCTGGACGTGATATCAATGCGCAATTACTCGCAGATCTGCAGCCTGATGTGCTACTCATACGCTCTGTGACCCCAGTAGGCGAGGCGTTATTGGCGGATAATCAGAGTGTGCAATTTGTGGGCTCTGCGACCATTGGTACCGATCATGTCGATCAAGATTACCTAGCGATGCGTCATATTACTTTTGCCAATGCGGCGGGCTGTAGCAAGCATTCGGTCGCGCAATATGTCTTGAGTGCTATTTTGACCTTGCGCCCGCAGTATTGGCAGCAATCCATGACGCTTGGGATTATTGGACTGGGTAATATTGGCAGCACGCTTGCTGATTATGCGAGCGATTTGGGCTGGCAATTATTGGGTTATGATCCCTTGTTGCCACCTTCAACGATTAACAATGCTAGCCTTGAGCAAGTCCTTAGCCAAAGTGATGTCATCAGTTTGCATGTGCCGCTCACGGATGAACAAACGGCGAGTGCACAGAATGCCAGTATTAACCATGCAACGCGTCATCTTATTAATACAGAGGCATTGGCAATGATGCCAGTGCAGACGATGTTGATTAATAGTGCGCGTGGGCCTGTCATTCATGCAAGCGATATTGAAGCAGATATGGCGCGTACTGGACGGCAAGTGGTGCTTGATGTGTTTGAGCACGAACCGCAAATTGCTGATGGATTATTATCCAAGCTGGCCATCGCCACACCACATATCGCTGGCTATACGGTAGAAGGTAAGCTGCGTGGCACACAAATCATCTATGATGCGCTATGTGAAAAACTGGCTGTCATACCCACTCAATCTATGCAGGCGCTATTACCACTCAATATGTTTTTATGGTCAGAATTAAAAACCCATCCAGAGAGATTGCTCAAATTTTATGACATCATGCAAGACGATGCAGCACTGAGAAGCAAGGCAATAGACGGTCAAGTAAAGGGCGCTGACTTTGATGGATTAAGAGGCGACTATCATTTACGCCGTGAATGGCAGTTTTGATAGTTTTAATATAATTTAGCAACTCAGTTTAAAAACCTATCATTCGATAATTGCAGTAGATAATCATGAGCCAAGTAACCAATCTTTCTTTTTATCAACCAAATTATGCACCTACCATGTCTCTGGCTATGGCGCAGCAGCGTGCGCAATTTATCAATAGCATTCGCCAGTTTTTTATTGAGCGACAAGTATTAGAAGTGCAGACGCCATTACTATCACAAGCAGGTAATACTGATACTTTTTTGCAGTCAGTCGCCGCCCAAGTTACTTATCAAGACAAACCCCGTACTTACTATCTGCATACTTCGCCCGAGTTTGCCATGAAGCGTTTATTGGCCAGCTGGCACGTGCCTATCTATCAGATTTGTCCTGTGTTTCGAGACAATGAAATAGGCGTAAGACACAATATTGAATTCACTATGCTCGAATGGTATCAACCAAATTATAGCTTGGCTGATATGGCATCTGAGGTGGGAGAATTGTTAGAAGTGCTGTATGGTCATCCCATCGTGATGAATCACTATCGTTATGTCGATGCCTTTATGGATTTTGTTGGCATACATCCACTGACAGCGAGCCTATCTGCATTACAAGCAGTGGCAGAAGACAAGGGCTTGACTGGGTTTAATTTTAACAGCGAGGCCAACTGTGCCAACGATAGCGAAGAAGACCGTCGCCAAAGCTGGTTGGACTTGCTGTTTAGTCACGCGGTAGAGCCAAATTTGGGTCACAATTTGCCAACGTTAATCATAGAATATCCCCCTGCCACGGCAGCATTGGCAAAGACGGCGCTTGATAAAGATGGCAATGAAATTGCGAAGCGGTTTGAGCTATATATCAAAGGTATTGAGATTGCCAATGCCTATGATGAGCTGGCAGATGGACAAGCGTTGAGGAAGCGTTTTGAAAAAGATAACCAATTACGCCAGCGTCACAATTTACCAATAATGCCAGTAGATGAGCATTTGATTGCGGCGTCTGATGATTTAATACCTTGTAGCGGAATCGCTGTGGGGGTAGACAGATTGCTCATGGTAATCACAGGAGCAAGTAGCTTAGAATCGGTCATTCCTTTTCCAAGCGGCTTGGCTTAATCTGCTCTGATTCAAAACTTGATACAACAAAAGGCCACTTACCCCTCAGCTTATTTTAACTGGCTGAGTGATAAGTGGCCTTTTTATAAGCTCTTGTTACCGCTTAATTTTCTATAGTCAATGAAAAGTAAAATCGATACATCAATAGTCCTGTATTACTAGTATAAATTTTCCTCGCTTACTGTGCGCCTTGCACTCCAGAGGCTTCGAAACTTTCCGTTTAAAGATAAGCATCCCAGTAGCACTGTAGCAACTTTAAAGTACTTCCACTATAGCTGTTTATCTGTAATAAGCTGCGCTACACACTAGCGATAGCGTCTTTAATGGTGGTTTCACCGTTGTGCATATTAAACGCTTTTTTAATGGTATTACTGGCATTCAATACAGCAGCCAACGTGGTAGCGACATCTTCGATTGAGTTTTCACCAGAATCACCATCATTGATTACAATCTTACCAGTACCTGCACGCTCTTTTAGCGCACCTGGTTGTACGATTGTATAGTCAAGTGTGCTGTTATTGACTAACCATTGATCGGCATAATGCTTACAGATATAGTAGTCTTTTAGGTCTGCAATGCCAGGCGTGTCCCACTTACTGGTGTCTAATGAAAAAGCGGCACTGAGCATGATATAACGCTTGATGCCCTTGTCTTGTACTGCTTGAATGGTCTTAATCGCGCCATGTAAGTCAACTTCTAAGACATCCTTACCGCCAGAACCAGCAACAAAATACACCGTATCAATATCGTTGTTGATTTGGCTTTGAATGGTGTCTTTTTCAGTGGTGAGATCTAAATCCAGCTGGCTATAATTGTCATTATCAAATAAGGTTTTTGCCTGACGTGTGGTGCCAATAACCTGATGGTCATCTGCTAATAATTGCTTAACCAGTTCAGTACCTACACGACCACTTGCGCCAATCACTAAAATTTTCATAGTCATTCCTATTGTTATATACGTTGTCGATGTTCTAAAAATGTCTTTGTTTTAGAAACTGACCACAGCGTAACAAGAATAGGTGACACGCTTCGTGATGATACGTGCCGATTGCATAGTTTTTGGTTATAGAATGTATACCGTTTGCAAGGAAGCAAAGGGTTGGCTTGGGTAGGAAGGGTGCATTAACACATCACAATGTCAGATTTTAATTATAAAAGACACTAACGAACCAAGCGGTTTAAACCATCGGCAAACGCTTTTTTGTCACGGTCGCCGTAAGGTTTTTGTCCGCTCATTTCTTGTAGCTCTAGGACTCCCGTACCACGCATAGTATCCATAAAGTCGCGCATATTGAGCTTTTGCTTGATGTTGTTTTTATCGTAGACCATACCGCGTGTCGTCAATACCATGCCGCCTTTGTCCAAAATATCATTGGCCAAAGGAATATCGCTGGTGATAGCAAGGTCACCCGGTTGTATCTGCTCTACGATATAATCATCTGCCTTATCAAACCCTGACGGCACCACTGTCATGACGAGCAGCGGTGACTTACGCAGTTTAATCGGCTGATTGGCGACGAATATCGCCATTGTTTGTGTGCGTTCAGCGGTTTTGATAATCAAGTCTTTGGCGATCAATGGCACTGAATCCGCATCCACCCAAATCTGCATTATTTCTTAGCCTTATTGACTTTTGCCTTAGCATTTACCGTCTTATCTTTCAGGTTGTCGTCAGTAGTGATTTTGCTGACCTCAGTAATTTCACTGTTTACCAAAGATTTTTCAGCTTCAGCTTCAGTAGCAGTAGGAATATCTAATGCTTTTGGCTGATTATCAGTAGTTGATTTTTTATCAAGACCAACTTTATTGGGCAGTACGGCGATGAGTTTGGCTAACGCAGGTTCCAAGTCAGCCACATCATTTGGCATCAAGGTAATGTGGGCAATTTTACGGTCGTCACGTTCGGCTTTATGATAGCTATGATAGTGCGCGCCATCGATATTTAGCACGGCGCTGATGTCAGGGTATTGTCCCAAGACATTGAGCATAATGGCTGGATGGACGTTGTCGGTATCACCTAATGGCAGATTGACGACGGCACGAATGTGATTTTCAAATTGGCTAGTAACGGCACCTTCGATACTCCAATGCCCAGAGTTGTGTACACGCGGGGCAATCTCATTAGCCAGTAACGCCTCATGACCGCGCGCATCTTTGGTTACAAATAGCTCTAGCGCCATGACACCGACATAGCCCAAATGATTCATGATCTTGGTGATCGCATCGGTTGCTTGCTGAAATAAGTGACTGGTGCCAACCGCAGGTGCTTGAGTTTTGGCTAAAATACCATGATGATGATGATTTTCTACCAAATCATAGCAACGAACCTGACCGTGTTGTCCTCGAACCGCAATGATAGAAACTTCACGGCTAAAGTTGATAAAGCCTTCGGCAATCAAAGGTGCTGGCGTTGGCGTAAGTGCGCCTTGACCACTGACGGCGTCTTTTAGCTCATGCCAAGCGGCCTTGATATCAGCGGCTTGTTTGATGACAAACTGCCCTTTGCCGTCGTAACCACCGCGGCTGGTCTTTAGGACAATCGGTAGTCCCAATTCCTGACAAGCCTGCTGTAATTCTGCTTCAGAGTTGACGGCCATAAAGGGAACAGTTGCGATATCTAAAGTATTAAACATCTGCTTTTCTTTTAGACGATCTTGTGCGATATCGAGAGCAAGCAGCGGCGGAAACATACCTTGTTTGCTAGCAGATTTTGATAAATCGGTCAGCTGCTCGACCGTCGCGGTTGGCGTGTTTTCAAACTCTAGCGTAAAAACATCTGCTGCTTCAATAAATGCTGCCAATTCTTCACTGCGAAAGACGCGTCCATATAAGCTCGCAGGGCAATCGGCAGTGTCTTCTAAAAACACACATTGATAGCCTAAAGGTATGGCGGCTTCGGCCAGCATCATACCAAGCTGACCACCACCTAAAATACCGATGGTACGAATGGTTTGGGTAATAGGGTAAGCGTTCGCTGTAGTCATGGCAGGCTCTTTGAATAAAAATGAATAAGGTTTTGGTGTATCAAAATCTAAAGATGACGCTATCAAAATAGGAAAAGGTGCACTGTAGGCACCTTATATTTGTGAATATCAAACACGCTCTAACCATTGATGATGCCGGGCGTTGGACTGGCAAGAATGGTTTCGGTTTGTGCCTTGCGCAAATTATCCAGCTTAGCAGCGATTGATTCATCATGCAAAGCGAGGACTTGAATAGCAAGGAGGGCAGCATTGTAAGCGCCTGCCGTACCAATCGCTAACGTCCCAACAGCAACCCCTTTAGGCATTTGCACGATAGACAGTAAGCTATCCCACCCACTGAGCATAGAGGATTTGACTGGTACACCAAAGACCGGTAGCGGCGTTTGGCTGGCACACATGCCGGGCAGATGAGCGGCACCGCCTGCACCAGCGACGATCACTTGTAAGCCATTATCTTTCGCGCTTTTGGCATAATCAAACAATCGGTCAGGGGTTCGATGGGCTGAGACCACTTCACACGCAAAAGCAATATCAAAGTCTGCTAGCAACTGTGCAGCCGCGCTCATGGTTGCCCAATCGGACTGTGAACCCATGATAATGCCGACTTTTGCTTGACCAGCAGGAGAGGTGATAGGTTCGTTTTGCTCAACGGTATCGATGGTGGCCGATGTAGTGCTCATGCTGTGATATCCCCAAAAAGACCATCATACAAAAATTTTGCCGCCTTCGTAAAGTCAAGTTTGATTTTTAATCACAAAGCGTAATGAATAGTGCGGGTTTTCTTTATTTAGCGGCACGTCATAATAGTTGTACGTCTTTTATCTAGAATCAACCATATCATGACGGTATTGCACAAAGTCACTGGGTGTTAATGGCAAAGGTTGCTCAGTATCGAGCTGATAACAAGTCAGATAACCACTGTCTACCGCTGCCGAATAATCGGTACAAACGACTTGCGGGCTAAGTGGTTTAGGCATACCCGTCAGCCAATAATGTCCGACAAACACAGGCTTATCAGTCTTAAGCGCAAAGTCGATGTTTTCAGCCAGCACATCGCTTGGGATTTGTGCCAATGCAGATAAAGGTGCTCGTGCAACCTCATGGAACGTGCGTTTGTTCAGATTCTCAAGCCACCAGCAGACTCTTACTCGCGTACGCTTAGTGCCTTCTTTATCGATCATTACAATCCCATCAGGCAGCGCCGTTTCCACGCCTTTTAGTACCCGCTCTAGCGCGTCAAACGGTACGGTGTTTTCTTGAGAAGTGACTGTCAGGCCATGCGGTGTTAGACGATTATCCTCTGTCAGTAATGGCTTTAGTATCGCCATGCTATCGACATCCCAGCAGGCATGTACAAAGCACGCACAGTCAGTCTCAAGCCATAACGGCAGTTCATAAAGGCGCTGTAGCCAATATTTATGACCGTCTGAACCAAATGGCAATTCGGCCAAAAACGCCTCATGTTGGCGCACGTGTACCTCATTGTGTGAGCGCAAATACTGCTTGGTATTATGGGGATCAAGCGTGGCAAAGGCTAGCGCATTGTACTCGTGATTGCCCATTATGGCATCGGCCACATCAGCATCCAACATGGCAAAGACGATCTCCAAAGTGGCGACCTGCTGCGGGCCACGATCAATCAAATCACCAATAAATAACGCTCGATGACCAGCTGGCGGCACAAAGTGTTGGCCATTGTGACGATAGCCCAACTGCTGTAGCAGACCTGTCAGTTTGTCTGCGTAGCCATGAATATCACCGATAATGTCTATAATCATAATAAACTATCAAATCTCAATGGATAAAAATGCGAAAAAAGTGAGGTAACGTTCTAAAAATATAGTCAATCCAGAATAAAAATATCACAGCTATTAATTGTGTTCTACTGGGGTAAATTTTCCTCGCTGGCTGTTCGCAAGCGTGACAGATGCTTCATAAAATTTACCCCAGCAGAACGTTAACCTTTTTAAAGTGAACCAACTATCATAGAGATATTTTCTAAAAACCAGGCGACAATAGCGCATTGATAAAGTGTGGCAGTACTTTTGGCTCTAGAATAATCGTGGCTATCACGCCAAATCCACCGCCCCACAGGTGAGCCATGTGATTGATGTTTGAGCCGCCACGTTTGTCAGCGTAAATACTATAAGCAACGTAAGCCACGGCGAATAGTATCGCAGGAATAGGAATAATGGCAAACAGGTAGATTTTTTCCCATGGCGCCAATAAAATAAAAGCAAACAGTACAGCCGATACACCGCCTGACGCACCAAGACTTAAGTAGCTAGCATTATTTTTGTTCTTAATATAGCTTGGAATCATCGCAATGATAATGGCCAACACGTAAAAAACCACAAAACCATAACCGAATAAAAATGGCTGATACAAGCCTTCAATAGCACGACCAAAAAAGTATAAGGTGAACATATTGAAAAGCAGATGCATACTATCAGCATGAATAAAACCATGCGTCACAAAACGATCCCACTGGCCGTTGTTTACCGCCGGTGGATAAAAAATAAATCGATTGAATAACGCCTTGTTTTGCCATGCCAATAAGCTGACAATAACCGTAATTATAATGATAAGGGTCGTATGGTTAAACAAAGAAAATCCTTAGGCTGAGCCTGATATATGACAAAATGATGCATTTTTATGCTTTTATGGTGAATAATATAGCAGGGTATCAAGAAATGTGAGTAATGCTTCGTATCTTAATGATAATGATAGGCAGATAATAAAAATATCTTAAAATACAGCAGCTATAAATACAATAAACCATCCATTTTTTTACAGAGTCATTCTTTTATAGATTAAATGGTAGGCCGAAAGAGGCAGTCAGCTATGAGTATTATCGACCAATTAGAAAAAACTGTCACGCCAGCGGTACTGGGTGACAAAAGAAATAATGTGGCCTATGTTAGTCTACTTGAGCAGTTTTATGCCATTTTAGCCGCGCGCTTAGCATTGCCACAGGTTTATTCACAGCTCATTCGTGACGATCAAATGATAGTTACTGATAGCGTTAGAGAAAGCTCATTGTTTGAACAGCTGTGGCTAGACCCAAGTATGCAGCAGGTTATTGTCCAAGAGCTGGCGGCCACCCATCATATTGATGAGCTGACCACGTCACAGTTGCTTATTAACACAGCGCCATTGGCTTATCATGAACTCAAAGTATTGGCCAATGGTCAATTTCTGCCAGCGTTCTTGCAGGTAGAGCAGACCGCACTGCGTCAGTATCTACCAGTCTGGGCAGCACCCGTGATTATCGCTGCCCAAAGCTTCAGTGATAAATTAGCTTCAAATATCGCGTCAGAGATTAATACCATCACAAGAAATGAGACGTCTTTAGACGGCACTTATGAGGCTGCCGTAGATAAAAGAGAAATATATACTACAGACATAGCCGAATCGACAGCGCCTTATGTAGGAGGTGTTGATCTAGAAAAACCCAATACCTCTCTACCTGATAGCTCTCTACCTCATACCCATCTAAATACCGATGCGATTCATGCCAACCCATCAGCACATCATTGGGCGGAAAATAACAGCATGAAGCACGAAAAAATTCGCACCCGCAATCAACGCAATGATCTACTGGTGCGAGTATTTTTATTAATAGTAGCTTTGGCTGCTATGGCACTTGCTGCTTGGGCAATATTTATCCGACCCAATAACGTTCCACCTGTAGAGCCTGTAGTGGTAGCGCCTGCACCAGAACCGCCAGCAACAGTAATGATGCCAGTCGAGCTGATCGTTGGCGTAGACAACAGTGGCAATCTATCTAGCTGTAGCGCCACTGTCGGGGATGAAGCACTGCAAGGCACCTTGCAACAGGCGCTGAATGCAAGCTTCGGTGAGCAAGCAAGCCGTTGTGAATTGACCGTACAGGCAGAGGTCGCCAATACCATCGCTAACTTGCCAGCAGAGGTGTTGCCCAATGTCTTCACTATGCTCAGATCGATGCCATTTGCACGTCTGCATTTGCAAAACGACCGCCTCACGTTGGCAGCGCCAGATAACTCGCTACTGCAACGACTGGTCACAGACATACGCGCTTTGGTGCCAGCTATGACAATCGATAGCGCTGCGCCACTACCATTGCCTAATAGTGGCGATACAATAAATGATATGGCCAGTATGAATGGCATGAACCCGCAGTTTGAGAACGGTGGTATACCCCCGAATAATGAGTATGGCAATAACTACAATGGCGGCGAGTCTGCAGAGTACCAAGCGCCAGATGATAATACGGGTGATCGTGTTATACCTGCGCCCAATAACAGTGGTTTTAACAACAACGCTAGCAATGCTCCCACTAATCTTTCTAGCAATATCCCGACAAATAATACATCTATAAATAATGCACCGACCAGACCTTCAGGTCCTATTTCACAATCGGAAGTAGACGAGATGGCTAGTAGCGTGTTTGTTGCAGAACCAGCGCAAGTGAGACAATAGTTGTTTTCGCGCATCTAAATGACTATCGCTGTAGGGTATGTCTGTCATCGCCAGTTGTTGATATGTTAGTGACTTGTACTTAAGCTCTCTTTTGGTTACGTGTCATTACTGAAACATTACCTAACATATCATTTGCACAACAACGTGTAAATTGTGAATCCGCGCTTAATAATTTTATAATAATAACGGTTAAATATAGCTTTTGACGGCTTTGACTGTCATGGCTCTATCTTATTTTGGCGTTTTTATATCAGAATTGTGTATTGTGATGCATTTCTTGGTACTCAAATTATATTAATAAATATGAATGGAGAAATTATATTATGGATATTATCCAGCATTTGACACGGACCGTCAGTCCAGCCGTATTAGGGGACGATCATAACCCAGCTAAGCAAAATCTACTTGAGCAATTTTATGCTATTTTTGCGGCACGCCTTGCTGACAAAGAGACTTACGGACGTTTTGCCAATGAAAATATTGCTCGTGATGATCAAGGGTTTTATGACCGCGTTTGGACAGATGGTTCGCACCGCGACCAGATCTCTCGTGAATTGGCGAGTGAACACAATGTCGATACCACGGCAGCACGTGGTCTAACGGCTATGGCAGCGCCACTTGCTTTTCATGAAATTAAGAGTCTGGCAGGTAGCACGCCAGTGCCGCAGTTTCTAAACGAAAATCGTACTAACTACGAAAACCATATACCTGCATGGGCAAGTACTGTATTGCCAGTAGGCGCAGGTGCATTGGCAGGTGAGCGCATTTCTGACACCGTTAGTACCACGCCACTCGTACGTGAAGAAGAAGAAAAAGGTAGCTTTATGAAAGCGCTGCTACCTATTATTGGTTTAATTATTTTAGGTGCGTTGGCTTGGGCACTGCTGCGAGGTTGCCAAGATAATCCCGAACCTGTTGCCACCCCAGCAGTCGTCGAGGAGCAAGTCGTTGAAGACACTGAAACTGACATGGCCATCGCTTCTGATATCGAGCCTGCGTCGTTACGTATCGCAATGGGTGAAGACAATACTCTATACGCTTGCCGTATGAATGTGGGGGATGAAGTGTTACAGACCAACGTCATGAATGCCCTAAGCAGTGCATTTGGTGAAGAAGCCAATAAATGTCGCGCAGATGTAGATGATAGCTTTGCGGTAGATATGCCAGCAGCAGCGCAACTCGCAACCATATTACCTATTGTTAAAAATGTACCAAACGCTAGTATGATTATTAAAGGCGATAACATTACCGTTAACGCGCCAGATGCGGCCGTCTTGGATCAGTTAGTGACTGATTTACAGGCAGCAGCACCATCGATGACAGTACAAGCAGAAGGTCCACTAGATTTACAGGGTGAAATCGACGACAGTGTAGCGGCAGCCGATGTCGCTATCGCAAACCTTGGAGAGAACCCTGATCCACGTGATGTTGCTCGTGCCTTAAGCATCCAAGTGATTAATTTTGAGCTGGACGAAGCTGAAATTCCTGAAGTGAACAAAGCTTTTCTTGACCGAGCTGCTAAAATAATGGCTGAAGTACCAGATTTAAATCTGATGATTATCGGTCATACGGATAAGCAAGCATCCAATGCTTACAACATGGAGCTGTCTCGTGAACGTGCTGAAGCTGTCAAACAGTATTTAGTGTCTCAAGGTATAGACGCAAGTAAATTGTCTACAAAAGGCATGGGTGAAACAGATCCTATCGCTGATAACTCAACAGAACAAGGCCGTTTCCTTAACCGCCGTATTGAGTTTATGGTCAATGATGGCACGGTCAATGCTGCTGATGATATGACCATCGGTAATAATACCTCAGGCAATGACAATACATTTGATCCCGATCTCAATCCGCTCGATGGTAATAATGATGACGTGTTACCAGATGGTGATGATCCGACGCAAGGTACTGCATTAGACCCAGCGAACTAATTTATTATCGTTTATTTGAAAATCTCAGATACTCGTCAGTTAATAAAAAACCGCCTCCTTAATAGGAAGCGGTTTTTTTTGGCAAATAACTATTGATAGTTGGTGGGGTCTACTGACTTAGTAGGTTCAGTGACAGTCTCAGTTGAAGATTGAGTATCAAAGAAAGTCTGAGTGATGTTTTGTTTTGCTTGTTGCCAATAATCAAACTGCTGGCAAGTAGACTCAAGAGTGCCTTGCCATACAGGAATATTACCGCACATGGTCTTGATGCGATTTTGATTGGGATAAGGCAGCTCCTGTGCTGCTTCTGCCGCTTCGTGAGCCGCGACGCGATCATTACATACCAGTGCAATATCACAACCTGCCTCAATCGCAGCTTTTACGCGAGCGCTGACATCACCTGCCATTTTTGCTCCTGCCATCGATAAGTCATCAGAGAAAAGCACACCGTCGAATTTAAGATGCTTACGAATGATGTCTTTTAGCCAGATTTTAGAAAACCCTGCGGGCTTATTATCTACTTGCGAAAAAATCACATGCGCTGGCATGAGGGCATCTAGCCATGGCAAGGTTTGGGCAAATGGCTGCATGTCACTATTGATGATTTCATCTAAGCTGCGTGTATCGATGGCTTCTGACACATGCGAATCAGGCGCAATAGCGCCATGACCGGGGAAATGTTTGCCAGTAGTCGCCATCCCTGCGGCTTTCATACCGCGCATAAACTGAGTTGCTAGCGCAGTAATGGCTTGTGGCTCATGATGAAAGCTGCGATCGCCGATGACTTGGCTAACACCGTCTCTATCAAGCACAGGCGCAAAGCTTAGATCAATACCGACCGCCAGTACTTCGGTTGCCATCAAATAGCCACAGTCATAAGCGCAGTTCAATGCTCGGTTTGGATCTTGGTTGAATAAGTTGCCAAGTCTACCCATAGCGGGTAAGGGAGTAAAGCCCTCGCGCAAGCGTGCAACGCGGCCGCCCTCTTGATCAACCCCAATCAATATATCAGGATTGTGATAACGTATGTCATCGCACAATGCTCGCACTTGCGCGGCATTGGCGACGTTACGCGCAAACAATATCACGCCACCGACTTGGGCTTGTTTGATCAAGCTCACATCTTCAGCAGTCAGTGCGGTACTATCGATATCAATCATTAAAACGCCGTACATAGCGTAATCCTTATAGTGTTATGCTGTGTTGTATTATAAATTGAATGAACAAGAGCGCATAAAAGTAATCTTTTTGTCTCGTATCATGATTGCTTTATTATGACATTTATTATTAATGTCGCATAATCTGATGGCGGCATCGATTAAAATTTGGCTGTTATTGGCTGTTAATAGAAGAAAAACAGTGACAATAAATATGACAGAAAGTTTGGTATGCGCCAGCGTAGCGTGTAATATTGCTTATACAGATTGAGACATTTTTGTATTTATCCCCATGCTACTATTGACTGATTTTTAATAATATATTGACCGCCAGTAAAGACAATTAAAAACCATGATTGAATCAAAACGACTTAAATAAAGACGAACGATAACTAAGACCACATAGACAATACTAAATATAGAATGATTTGAATGAAAAATAGTATTTACGAGCAATAAGTGATTCGATGATTTTTAACTTTGATCAAACCCCTAATACTATTAACTTAAAATAACTAGGTATATATGATGAAAAAACAACCAGCTCAGTGGTTACTCAGTGCAGCGTCAGTGGGTATCGCTGGTATTATTCTTACCCAAAGCTATGGTACAGCAGTGGCTGACACCAATACAGAGGGTTTTGTCCAGACTCCTGAACAAAAAGTCACCACTCGCCAAGTTGCGGCTTTATTGGATCGTAGTCACTATCTCAATCAGCCATTAGACAGTGAGACGGGTAGTGAGATCTTGTCGATGTATATTGATAGCCTTGATCCCAACCATACGCTGTTTTTGCAGTCCGATGTCGATGAATTTAAGAAAAAATACGCCGCTGATTTCGGTGCTAGGCTCAAACGTGGCGATTTATCGGCGGGGGTAGAGGTGTTTGAACGCTACCGCAAACGCTCAAACGAGTACTTTGCCATTGCAAGTAAAATGCTAAAAACGGATATCGATTTGACTGGTAATGACACTATCGTGCTTGACCGTGAAAAGCTCAGTCATTTTAAGACCAAAAAAGAGCAGCGTGATTATTGGGCGCGGCAACTGAAATTTCAGTTAATGAGCATCACGTTGGGTCAAGAAGATGAAAAGGCCAAAGAAAAAGTATTTTTAAGCAATCCAGACATCACTCGCGGGCAGGACTTGGTTCGTAACGATCAGCGTACTCCCAGTGAGATTTTACAAAATCGTCTGTCGCGGCAGCAAGAACAGTTTGCTCGTCTCACCAATGATGAGATTATGGAAACCGTATTAAATACAGCGATGCTGACGTATGACCCGCACAGTAATTACTATGCGCCAGTTCAAGCAAATGAATTGCAAATCCAATCCAGTCTACAATTAGAAGGAATCGGAGTTTCTATTCGTCCTGACCGCAAAAACCCTGACTATACTCGTATTGTGACCTTGGTAGAAGGTGGGCCAGCGGCTAAGTCTGGTCAGATTAAGCCCAATGATCTGATTATTGGTATCGCCAAAGACGGTGAGAACATGACCGATGTGGTTGGCTGGTCAACGCGTGAGATCGTCAGTCTGATTCGTGGTAAACGTGGCACATCAGTGACAATAAAAGTACGTCAGCCCAATGCTCCAGATGCCAGCGCTCGTAATGTTACAGTGGTACGCGATATTATTCAGCAAGAAGAGTCTGGTGTGACCCATCGCGTCGTAGAAGTACAGCGTCCTAATATCGACCAAACGCCAAAACGCATTGGCGTCCTTGAAATACCAAGCTTTTATTTGAATTATCAAGCACGTCGTAATGGGGAAGAGTACCGTAGCGTCAGCATCGATACCGAAAAAGCATTAAAAGAATTGAACAAAGAAAATATTGATGGACTGGTGGTGGATCTGCGTAACAATCCTGGTGGTTCACTGGATGAAGTTGCTAAAATGCTTGGTTTCTTTATTAAGAGCGGACCAATGGTGCAAATCCGTGACAATCGCGGCAATATTCAAGTTTACCGTGATAATGACGGCGGCGCGCAGCTTTATGACGGCAAAATGACTGTTATTACCAACTTAGCCTCTGCGTCAGCCAGTGAGATCTTTGCCGCTGCGATTCAAGATTATGGTCGTGGATTGGTCGTCGGTAGCACGACAACGGGGAAAGGCTCTGCGCAAATTCAGCTGGATAATTTGGCTTTGGGTTCGGCTACATTGACTCAGCGTAAGTTCTACCGTGTCACTGGCGGTAGTACACAGAACAAAGGGGTTGTACCTGACGTTGAATTGGTCAATATTTACGATGATGCCACCTTTGGTGAGCGTGCGCAGAAAAAAGCCCTGCCTTGGGACACTATCAGAACTTCGCCTTACAAGCCTGAAGGCAAGTTCACTGACGATACACTAGCGACCCTTAATCAGCAGTCCAAAATTCGCCAAGAGCAAAACCCACAGTTTGTATATTTATCGGCACTCAATGACATCCGTGACATGGACGATGAGAAAAAATCCATCAATCTAGATATCAATAGCCGCCGAGCCAAGATGCAGCTGATCGAAAAGCGTTCATTAGAAGCAGAAAACAAACGTCTCATCGCCATGGGTGAGCGCCCATATTCGAATTGGAATGTGTATCAAGCAGCAATGGATGCAAAATTTGAAGAACGTAGTCGCATGAAAGCCGCTGAGCGCCCAGAGTTACCAGAAGATGAAGCTTTTATCAATGAAGCGGCTTATCTCATGCTGAGCGCTGAACCCACAGCGTTGCTGAGTCCTGAAGAGAAGCTATAGTCGACTCTAAATAAAACAGAACCATTATTATAGAAAAACTGAACAGTGCAAATTCCAAGAGAATCCATGTAAGCATATGCTTACATGGATTGACGTTCAGACCTCTTACCAACCCTCGCTCAATCTGCGATTATAACTGTACGGCATGATTGAACGAAACGGTTCATTGATACTAGGGATTGGTATCTTAAAGGTCGTATCAGGGATAGATGATTTGTTACTTAGGGATGATAAGGCTGGAAGCCTGTCAGTTATGAGATACTCCGGGATTAAGTATCATGTAACGTTAACATGGATGGTTAGTAATAAAAGCCTTATAACGCTTGTCGTTATAAGGCTTTGTTATGTCTGTGGAACAATTATTAATGGGTAGAACTATCAATCATACCAACCCCAAAAGATGATTGGCTGTTCCAAACTTGCTTAATCTACAACGCGTAGTACTTGCACTCGTCTTTCTTAAAAAGAATCTGCAAGACTGGGATAAGTTTTTTGTAGCCTCTGTCTGTAAAGTCACGCAAGCACAAAAAAAGGTCAGCAGCCAAAGCCACCAACCTTTTTAGCATTGTCAATAAGATCAATAATAATCTATTGCCTAACGCTTTCTCACCATGCTCTAAAAGAGATTAGTGCTCAACGCCACCAGCGCCATGTACATGGCCATGGTTTAGTTCATCTTCAGTTGCCGCACGTACTTCTTGGATTTCAACATCAAACGTTAAACGCTTACCAGCCAAAGGATGGTTGGCATCAACAGTCACTTCTTTGTCATTTACATCAGTAACAGTAACTAGCATTACTTGGCCACCAGCTTCTGACTGAAACTGCATACCAGGTTGGATATCATCAACGCCTTGGAAGTTATCACGTGGTACATGTTGTACCGCTTGCTCTTGGTATTCGCCATAACCGTCAGCAGGTTCAACAACGGCATTGACTTTTTCGCCAGCAGATTTGCCTTCTAACTGTTGCTCAAGGCCTGGAATGATGTTGCTATGGCCATGCAAATAAGCAAGAGGCTGACCTTCTGGTGATTGGTCAAGAATGTTACCTTCGTCATCTTTTAGAGTGTAATTGAATGTGACGGCTGTGTCTTTTGCGATAGTAGTCATAAATTATCCTAAATATATATCTATGTAAAAATTAAATACGGTTGCAATAAACCTAAAAAATCCAATTGGCAAGCCAAATAGGCGCGTCATTAGTCAATTATCATCAGTTTATTCAAGTAACTTTAGCAGTTAGCCTCTTTAATTGCGATGGGTCATATAACTTTCAAGGTAAAAACAATAAAAAATGCCATTTAATACTGATAAATGTCATATTTTACTAAAATAAACGCTATTTTCTGTGTTTTGGTGATGATTATGATGTATTCACGGTTTGTCCGTTGCGTTTTCGAAGCGGGGCTTTTACCATAAAGGTAAAAATAAGGATAAAAAGACATGACTTCAACTTCTAATACCCAGTCAACGAATGCCAATACACTCGATACGAATACCAAAATAGCGGCTGATATCAGCTATCGATTCGATTTTGAGCGTTTTTTTGAGCATTTGGTTGATGTATCGCTTACCTTTATGGCAACGACAGACGCGCCTCAGCTTTGGTTGCCAGCATGGATACCGGGCAGTTATTTGATGCGTGAGTTTGCTCGAAATATTACTGCGGTACATTATCAAATAACGGAGGGCGATAAAAAGTCTGAGACATATCGCGCCCACAAAATAAATAAAAATACGTGGCAGTTACCGCAAGCAAAGCTAGGACAGGCCGTAAACGTGGTGTATGAAGTCTATTGTTATGATTTATCAGTGCGTACCGCTTATGTCGATCAGCAGCGCTTGTATGGGAACTTTACTTCTTTGGCATTGGCAGTCGATGGGCAAGAAAAAAAACCAGTAAAAGTAAACTTGGTTGTGCCAGCAGCGTTTTTGGCAGGCAAGGATGAAAGTCGTGTACTTTTGGCATGTGGCCTACCGTCCACTCATTTGCGTGTTGATGAGCAGCACAGCGATGGTCACGACAACAATGTTCAAGACAACAACGTTGAGTACAATGGCGTTCAAGATAACAATAATAAGCATAGCTATGGGCTACAGGCAGACAGTTATCACGAATTGATTGATTATCCTTTTGAAATGGCAGAACAAGATAGCTTTGATTTTATTGTTCATGATAGTGCGCATCAAACTCTACCGCATAAATTTTACCTCTCAGGTAAGCACAATGCCAATATGGGCAGATTACAGCAAGATGTGACAAAGATTTGCCAGAGCTATTTAGATTGGCTGGGTGACGCGCCATTTCAGGATTATACTTTTATGACGTTTGCCAGTGGTCAGGATTATGGTGGTCTTGAACATATCAACTCCACCAGTTTGATTACGCCGCGTCGTGACTTGCCCAGTATTGATGAACCAAAGCTACCAAGTGCTGACTATCAGCGATTTTTGGGACTGTGTAGCCATGAGTACTTTCATTCATGGTGGGTCAAAACCGTGCGTCCAGATGTCATGTTAGACGTGGATTTGCGCCATGAAGCATACACGCCACTGCTATGGGTGTTTGAGGGATTTACTTCGTATATCGATGACTTTATGTTGCAAGCATCAAATGTGATTGATAAGCCAAGCTATCTTAAGTTGCTGTCTGAACAAATCAACCGTTACTATCAAACCTCAGGTCGCGCGCACCAAAGCGTCGCCGAGTCGAGCTTTGATGCGTGGATTAAACTGTACCGCAGTGATGAAAATACAGGCAACGCGGGTATCAGTTATTATAATAAAGGCGCGCTCGTCGCACTATGTTTGGATTTGACCTTGTTGCAAAAGAGTGCTGGTCGCTACCGTTTGTTTGATGTGGTTAAGGCGTTTTATACTCAAGCCAAACAAAATGACAATAAACGTATCGGTATCAGTAATGCTGATATGGGTGTGGTGATTGGGCAGTTTATGCCACTGGTAGAATGGGAGGACTTTGAGCGTCGTTATGTCAATGGCGTTGAAGAGTTGCCCATCGAAGCATTGCTGGCAGCAAACGGTATTAAGATGCGTAGCAATACCAAAGAGACGGCTGATAAGCACGTGCCTTGGGGGATACGATGTACTGAAACACCAGCGGGACTCAAGGTTAATCGCGTGCAGCGTGCAAGCGTGGCTGCCAAAGCCGGACTCTCGGCGCATGATGTCATTATTGCAATTGACGGTATCAAAGCAGACAATAAACAATTGGCCTTACTGAGTAATGTAGAGCGCGACGTTGAATGTTATTTCTTTCGCCGTGATGAGCTAATGTCTGTCCATGTGCAGCCTCAAGCCGCTATGGAGGCACAGCAAGGCATTACCGGTCTCAATGCTAGTATGGAAACGGTATTCCCTCATAAAGTCAGCCTACATTTAACACAATGCAGCACAACCTCAAAGGATAATGAACATCCACAAGTAAAAGCAAATTGGGAGACTTGGCTGAATGGCTGTTAATGTCATGGAGCGTGACTAGGTTGAGGGCATGTTTTTATTAGTCTCAAGGGCAGCAAGCCAACTCTCCATCAACTCAATCTCAGCCTGCTGCGTGTCGATGATTTTTTGTGCCAATTGGCGCATTTCCTCGTCAGTACCATATTTGAGCTGTATTTTCGCCATCTCTACAGCGCCAATATGATGTGGCAACATACCGCGTGCAAATGCCACGTCAGGCACAGGATTGGCGATACCCAGTACCATGTCACCATGTAAGATATCCATGCTCCTCGCATATGCCTGCTGCATGGCTTCAGTATTGGGTTTAGGTTTGGCGGTATCAGGATGGCTGGCGAGCCACTTATTTAAAGTATCAATTTCGACCTGTTGATTGTCTATAATGTCTTGAGCGAGCTGCCGCATGGCAGCATCGGTGCCATACTTTAACTGAATCTCTGCCATATCTACCGCACCGCGATGGTGTCCCAGCATGCCTTTAGCAAAAGCGGTATCAGGGTGGTTATAACCCATACCGATCATCATCTCATCATGCATTCGAGTCATCGATTTTGTATAGTCTTTGAGCATGTCAGTCATTTTTGTGTCATCGGTGACGCTTTCGCTTTCTATTATCGCATCATCAGTCATGCTTTCATGTTGAGCATGGGACATTTCCGTCACTGGCGGCGTTATTTCTTCTGCAGGAGGAGATTGTTCGTCCTCGGTTGCTGGTTGACAGGCACTCAGTAGAAGTGCAGCAGAGACGCTCGTAGCCAATAAGACAAAACGATGAGAAGCAATCATGACATATTCCTACTATAAAAAATTGAATGAAATGATAAGTGAGTCAGACCTATTTTACATAACCAATGACGTGCTGAATCTTAGCAGATACATCTTACCCATTCGAGACGCTATGTTTAACAGGTCGTAATCTTTATACATAGTCAATCCACCATAAAATAAATACAATACTGCTAGAATAACTTTGTGTTAATCGATAATGCCCAACTGCTGATAGTGTGCGCTATTTAAATGAATGCGCACAAACTCACCAACGGCCAAGTCACCCAATTCAAACCCTGCTACAGACCAGCGTATTAAGCGCAAACAAGGCAGTCCCACATGCGCCGTCATGCGTCTTACTTGGCGGTTTTTACCTTCATAAATAGTGAGCATCAGCCACGAGTCCGGCACACTTTTACGCTCACGTATCGGTGGATTACGCAGCCAAAGTGGCATTGGTAGCTCGTCTTCACTGACGTGTGTGATATCGGCAGGCAGGGTCTTACCGTCTTTAAGAGTCACGCCACGTCTAAGCTGATTGAGTTGCTCAGTAGTAGGAATGCCTTCTATTTGCACTAGGTAAGTCTTACCCTGCTTACGTCCAGCATTGGCTTTTGGTGGATGGGTAATGGCTTTATTGACTCTGCCATCACTCGTCAAAATCAACAAGCCTTCTGAGGTGGCATCAAGTCTACCAGCCACTCGCAACGATTTATCCGTAAAATACTGCGAAAGGGTTGTGTGATCATTGTTGCTATCATCGCGAAACTGACTTTGTACCCCATAAGGTTTATTAAATAAAATGAGACTAGAGGTCGACATAAGATGGCGTTTCCTAAATGTAAATCATAAATGAATGATCTTGATGTGTAATCAATCTACTACAACACCAATAGTATGCTACTGGTATGAACTTAGAGATGTTCAAAATCCATGCTATAATAACGGTATTTATATTGATGATACTTAAATAGTGGCTATTTATAAATAGTGGCTGTGTACCAGAATATTTTTGGTTAACCCTTTATTTTAGTACACTGGTTAAGACAGTGGGTGGCGTTTTTGCGATCATTTGTATTGGGGCACAGCTATTTGGAACACAGCAATATTTGCTAAAGATATATGCGTTGCCTTTGCAGTTCTGCTCATTTTTATCACCATTTTTAAAATAAGAGCACGCCCCAATATAGTTATGATTAGAAACTGTCTTTTAGGTTTCTGATTTTTAAAGCTTTTAGTTAAAAGTTACTTTTCAAGGTTTTTTACCACCATACCGCAAGTGCGGTACTCCTCCTCGTTTGCTTAGCTAACAAGTGTCTAGAACGTCACAATTATAATAGAATGGCTAGCATAACAAAGTAGTAAGTGCGCTTGCGATACCTAACAGACAACCAAGGAGTTTTATCCATGTCTTATGATAAGGTTATCGTACCAAGAGACGGAGAAAAGGTTACCATAAACGCTGATTTGTCGCTGAATGTACCCAATCATCCTATTATCCCATTTATTGAAGGTGATGGTATCGGTGTGGACATCACGCCTGTCATGATAAAAGTGGTCGATGCGGCAGTGGATAAAGCTTATCATGGTAAAAAATCCATCGTTTGGATGGAAGCTTATTTGGGCGAAAAAGCGGCCAAAGTGTATGATGGTGACTACCTGCCAAATGAAACGCTAGAGATTTTAAAAGACTACGTTATCAGCATCAAAGGCCCATTGACCACGCCAGTTGGCGGCGGCTTTCGTTCCCTAAACGTTGCGATACGTCAAGAGCTTGACTTGTATGTCTGTCAGCGTCCAGTACGCTGGTTCGAAGGTGTGCCAAGCCCCGTTCACCATCCTGAATTGACAAACATGGTTATCTTCCGCGAAAACACAGAAGATATTTATTCAGGTATCGAGTGGAAAGCAGGCAGCGATGATGCCAAAAAAATCATTAACTTTTTAAAAGAAGAGATGGGTGTCACCGAGATTCGTTTTTCTGATGACTGCGGTATCGGCATCAAGCCTGTATCAAAGGAAGGGTCACAGCGTTTGGTGCGTAAAGCCATTCAACATGCCATCGATAACGATTTGCCAAATGTGACCCTAGTTCACAAAGGTAATATCATGAAGTTTACTGAAGGGGCATTTAAAGATTGGGGTTATGATATTGCCGCAGAGCGTTTCGGGGCAGCGTTGTTAGATGGAGGCCCTTGGATGACCATGAAGAACCCAAAAACGGGTAATGATATCATAATCAAAGACGTGATCGCTGATGCGTTCTTGCAGCAAATTCTGATGCGTCCTGCCGATTATTCGGTGGTCGCAACCTTGAACTTGAACGGCGACTACATCTCTGATGCGCTAGCAGCGGAAGTGGGCGGTATTGGTATTGCGCCAGGTGCCAACAAAGGTGGCGCGATTGCTGTCTATGAAGCGACGCATGGTACTGCACCAAAGTACGCAGGTCAGAATAAAGTAAACCCCGGCTCGTTGGTTCTATCTGCTGAGATGATGCTGCGTGATATGGGTTGGACGGAAGCAGCTGATCTTATTATCAATGGTATCCAAGGTGCTATTGCCAATAAAACAGTGACTTATGATTTCGAGCGTCTCATGCCAGATGCTATCTTGCTCAGCACTTCTGAGTTTGGTAAAGCGATCATTAAACATATGGATGCTTAATCGCATGAGTGCTTAAAACATTTTATGCTATTAGATTCTATGAAAATCCACTTACTCATGTAGGTGGCTTTTTTATGCGTTTAAAAAATATAGATGAGTGCAAGATAGTTAGTCATGGTAATTTTTAGATAAGCACAAAAAAACACCTCAACGTCCTAAGATCATTGAGGTGTTTCATTCACTGTGATTCAAACTGGCTTAACCATCTTTGGACATAAAGACAAAAGAATATTATGCTCGATTATCTAATCACGACTGCTTAAGCAGACTATAGCGATGCCAATGCCTCATTGAACAAAGTGCTTGGACGCATTGCTTTCTTAGCCAATTCTTGATCGGCATAGTAGTAGCCTTTGATGTCTACCGGCTTGCCTTGAGCTTGGTTAAATTCTTTAACAATGGCTGCTTCATTTTCTTTAAGCTTTTGCGCAAATGGTGTAAATTGCGCTTTTAACTCGCTATCTTTATCTTGCGCGGCCAGTTCTTCAGCCCAGTACATCGCTAGATAGAAGTGGCTGCCACGGTTGTCAAGCTCACCCGTTTTACGTGATGGTGATTTGTCATTAAGCAGCAGTTTTTCTGTCGCTGTATCTAGCGTATCTGCCAAGATTTGAGCTTTAGCATTGTTATCATTACTTGCCAAATGCTCCAAAGATACGTTCAGTGCCAAGAACTCACCGAGTGAATCCCAACGTAGATGGTTTTCTTCTGTTAGCTGCTCAACATGCTTTGGTGCAGAACCACCAGCGCCCGTTTCAAACA
The DNA here is from genome assembly GCF_904846715.1 of Psychrobacter vallis. Lineage (GTDB taxonomy): Bacteria > Pseudomonadota > Gammaproteobacteria > Pseudomonadales > Moraxellaceae > Psychrobacter > Psychrobacter vallis. The sequence goes on along the minus strand of NZ_CAJHBU010000009.1, from coordinate 62,313 downwards.
AACCACCACCCTTCATTAGTGGTACGACTGACAGCATTTTGGCACTCGTTCCGAGTTCTAGAATTGGGAATAAATCGGTTAGGTAATCTCTTAAAATGTTACCAGTCGCAGAAATAGTATCAAGACCACGAGCAACACGCTCTAGGGTATAACGCATGGCGCGAACCTGAGACATAATCTCGATGTGCAAGCCGTCAGTATCATAATCTTTTAGATACATTTTAACTTTCTTGATGAGCTCGTTCTCGTGTGGACGGTATGGGTCGAGCCAAAAGATAACAGGGGTATTTGATTCGCGTGCACGGCGTACAGCAAGTTTTACCCAGTCTTGGATAGGCTCATCTTTTACCTGACACATGCGCCAGATATCACCTTTTTCAACACGTTTTTCGAGCAATACTTCATCGGTATCAATGTCAATAATACGGGCAATACCAGCATCGCTAGATTCAAAAGTCTTGTCGTGCGAGCCATACTCTTCAGCTTTTTGTGCCATTAGGCCAACGTTAGGAACGGTTCCCATCGTTTTTGGATCAAAGTTACCATGCCATTTACAGAAGTTGATCATTTCTTGGTAAATACGGGCAAAGGTAGACTCAGGCATCACTGCTTTACAGTCATACATTTTGCCATCAGCGCCCCACATTTTACCACCTGAACGAATCATCGCTGGCATAGAAGCATCGACGATCACATCACTTGGTGAATGGAAGTTGGTGATACCTTTTGAAGAGTCAACCATGGCCAGACGTGGGCGATGCTCTTGACACGCATGTAAGTCGCGCTCAATCTCTTCACGCTTTGAAGCTGGTAGTGTTGAAATCTTATCGTATAGATCAGCCATGCCATTGTTGACATTGATGCCTAGCTCGTCAAAGAAAGCACCATGTTTTTCAAAGGCTTCTTTATAGTAAATTCTCACCGCATGTCCAAACACGATAGGATGCGAGACTTTCATCATGGTGGCTTTTACGTGCAGTGAGAACAAAATACCAGCTTCGCGGCAGTCTTCCATTTCTTGCTCATAAAATTCTAGCAAGGCTTGTTTGCTCATAACCATCAGATCGATGACTTCTTTATCAAGCAAGGCAATTTTAGGTTTTAATACCTTTTGAGTGCCATCATCAAGCAGCAAATCCATACGTACCGTACGGGCTTTGTCTAAAGTGATAGATTGCTCGCCATCATAGAAGTCGCCGCCATGCATGTGCGACACGTGCGTGCTTGACCATTGCTTCCATTCACCCATCGAGTGTGGATGTTTGCGTGCGTAGTTTTTCACCGCCTTTGGTGCACGGCGATCTGAGTTGCCTTCACGCAGTACTGGATTAACCGAGCTGCCTAAGCTTTTGCCATAACGCTTACGTAGCTCTTTTTCTTCATCAGTCTGTGGGTCTTCTGGAAAATTAGGTAACGCAAAGCCTTTACTTTGTAGCTCTTTGATAGCGGCTTTTAGCTGCTGGACAGAGGCACTGATGTTAGGCAGTTTTATGATATTGGTGTTTGGGTCTTGAGTCAGGCGACCAAGCTCAGCCAGATTGTCAGGAACACGTTGCTCTTCGGTCAAGTACTCAGGGAATTCGGCCAATATACGGGCAGCAACAGAGATGTCGCTGGTTGTCACTTCAACGCCTGCAGTTTTGGTGAAGGCTTCAACGATTGGTAAAAATGATAAAGTGGCAAGCGCGGGGGCTTCGTCAGTTTTTGTATAAATAATTTTTGACATTATAGTAAGCTCTTCCTTTAGGCTGTCGTGAATAATAGGGCGTGACTGCTGTCACAGCATTACCAAGGCAAAGCTGCAAGCATAAAGTGGGCAGTCAAACCAAGTGCAAATATAGCGCCGCCAAGAGTGTATCAAGACGGCGTAAAACATTGCTTTCGTTATTTTTTACGTTATTGCGCATCATTACGCTATAAATATGGCTAACCTATCAAGTATGACTAGGTTATCCAATACGGTTATCTGATACGAAGTCCATCTTGTATCTAGAGTTTGGTTTATAGCTTGTGCGCGTATGGTACAGACTCAAATAATATTGAGCAGATATCACGGTTATTCTATCAGTCATCGACAACAATATCATCTGCTCTAGCGACATCTATTAATAGAAAATCGTGTAGAAATCCTGCTCTAACCCCGTGCTTACGGGCTTGAAAACATATATATGTATACTATAGAACCAAACGTATAGCCATTATTTAGCCAAATTATACCTACTGGTTACAAAAAGGCTGTATAGAATTTTAGCACTATGTTTTGATTATGATTGATCGAAGTTTCAATACCTAAGCTCATTTTTACTTGAGATATATATCGATCCAAGTTATTAGTAAGGTAATCATGTCAAACGTCGTAAGACACTTGGTACTGGAAAAATTTATCGGTTTGGCCTAGTACTTACAAAATATTTGTGAAGTACCAGTATATAGTAACCTAAAACGCAGCGACCGCTGTCCTGATTTATTTGCAAATTGTGACAGCAAAACCATAAAAGTTTGCTAGGCTAAGTCATCAACCGACAGATTACCTACATGGCGACGATGAGTATGAGTTTAGAGTATGCGCTGATTAATGATACCAGTTGGCAAAGCCGGACAGATTGGCAAACGCCAGACACGCCTTTTATGTCATTTGCCTTTTGGCAAGCGCTTTCCGATACGGGCGCGATTGGGGAGCAGGCAGGATGGCTACCAATATTTATTTTGGTACATCGTGTCGCTGATTATGCTAATAGCACTGATAGCGTAGCAGACAGTGCGGCAGACACAGCAATGCAACCCGTCGCGGTGATGCCAGTATTTATAAAAGGTCATCATCGCGGGGAGTTTGTATTTGATCACGCATGGGCAGAGGCTTACGCGCGCTATGGTATTGATTACTATCCCAGGCTGGTCACCAGTGTGCCATATACGCCGATCACGGGTCAGCGTCTTTGGTTGGCAAAAGGGGAAACCCTAAATGAAGACATCCTCAAAACTGCCATCGCGGGCATCGATGATATTGCTCAGCAAGTCGGGGCCTCAAGCTGGCATGGGTTATTTATTACACCTGAGCTAGCCTCTATTGCCACGACATCCATGCCCACTGAGGTTGATATAGAGCGTGCGATAGCAGTTCAAGAGAGCGGTATAGAGTCCACGCCTATCGAAATGCCGATACTTGAACGGCAAGGCTGTCAATTCTTATGGCAAAACAAAGACTTAGTCAATGACAGCCAGCCGTTTGCGGATTTTGATGCGTTTTTGATGACGCTAAAAGCCAAAAAACGCAAAACCATCCGTGCGGAGCGCCGTAAAGTTGCAGAGCAAGGTATCACCTGTCAACGCAAATGCGGTGATGATATTAGCGATGAAGACTGGAAAGCTTTTTATCACTGTTATGTGATGACGTACGCAGTACGTGGTCAGCAGCCATACTTAACCATGGACTTTTTTATGGCTTTGGCAGCGAGTATGTCTGAGCATATAATGCTCGCGCAAGCACTTGATGTGAGTGGTGAAATTATCGCGAGTAGCCTGTTCTTATATGATAAACCTGATAGCGACAATGTTAGTGATACGGCAACTTTGTATGGTCGCTACTGGGGCGCGCTGGGTGAGTACGACAGCTTGCATTTTGAGCTGTGCTATTATCAAGGCATTGAGTTTGCCATTGAACAAGGGCTAGTATCCTTTGATCCTGGTACGCAAGGGGAGCATAAGTTGGTTCGCGGTTTTATCCCAACGACGACGCACTCTCTTCACCGTATTTACGATCCTCGTTTTGTACCAGCGATTGGGAAATTTTGTGCCGAAGACCGCATGCATATGGCGCAATATCGTCAGCAAGCCCATGAAGCGTTACCGTTTAATGAGGACAATACGCCACCCTTTGATACCCATCGTTAGTGCTCATTATTAATAACCTATAACCATTTATTTTACACACCTCACGATTAGCCGTTAACTATGCTCACAAACCCTGTTGCTAGTATCACCACTTCTTTGCCTCCTACTGAACTGCTATCGTGGCTTAACGCCGAAGGTTCGCTCACAGCCCTGCTGGAAGAAAAAGCAGGCCAGCCAATACGAGTAGAGCGTAGCTTTGAGGGCTATCGGCTTTTGACGCTGCAACAAAAGCGACAACTGGGTCTGCAAGGCTCAGCGCTAAATCGTCCACTACTGGCGTGGATACGTGAAGTGCAGTTATATGGTTGTGATGATGCGCCATGGGTCGGTGCTCAAAGTATCTTTCCTCTATCAAGCTTAAAGGGCAACGTGCGACGTCTACAACAGCTAAAAGGTACGCCCATCGGTTATGTGTTATTCAAACGTCGTCGTACACTGCCAAACCAGCGATCTGTTCGACACACCACTGAAGGTTGGCAACGGCAAACGCGTTATGATTGGTATGGCCGTTCATTGCTCATCAGCGAAACCTTTTTGCCTACGTTTTTGTCTCATGATGCCGATAAGGGTGATATGACTACGGACGCTATAAATAAAGTTTAATATATAAAAACACAGCTAATCATTGATTAATAAATTAACAGTTGTCTGGTAATTTGAGAATATGGTATAAATACAATTTAGTAACATTACTATACTTTTCTTAACATCAGGAACTTCCTATGAGCGTCAAAAACCCATTGTTATCCTTGTTTGCGAAATCTGCAATTTTGCTAGCGGTTAGTACCGCTATGTTTGGTTTGTCTATCAATGCAAACGCTGGTTTTTTGGATAGTATTTATGAGGCACAAAGTACCATTAGCTCAATCGGTAGAACGGCCGATAGCATTAGGGGTAGTAAACAGTCTGTGTCTAATTTAAGTGAAGATATGGGTTTTACAGACTTAGTCAATCAAAATAACCAAAGCAACCAATCCAGCAAAGAAAAGCCAGTTTCTGGTTCTATATTATCTGGCAAATTACAAAGCACTAAGCTCTACTCGCAGGCCAATAAGTCTTCTAGCCCTATCGCTATCCTAGCTCAGCAGGACATCATGATATATATGGGTACTGAGCAAAATGGCTACTACCATGTGGAGAGTGACAAAGGTGAAGGTTGGGTATCGAAGCCATTGGTCAGTATTCAATAGTTTATTATCTTTATTTTATTAGAGTCATGTTTTAATGAAGTCTATGTATCTATAAATTAGTGTGTCGTGCAAAAAATAGACCTTCCAAAATGGCTGTTTTTCAAATTATTGATAACTGTCTATGATTTAATTCTATATAAAATCGCACGTTATTTATTTATGTGATATAGCCATTTAATTTGCTCATCTTAAGGTGGGCTTTTTTGCGCTCGCTGCCCAAATTTTCATGTTACACTTACGCTTTCGCGATGATATCGATGCAAACGTATATCGATTTTATTAACGAATCGGTCAAGTTAATGGCAGGTGTATTGCCTGCGTTTACGCTTATTTTAATCTTTGCTAATAGCCTCCATTTACAATAATGGTCATACCATAAAACAGCGTAGATAAAAACAGAGTGCAGAGGTATCAATGATACGTCGAGCGACGTTGACGCAGTATTCGTTTTATTGTGGGCATGCTATCAGCTTTTTTTTCAATGATATTTCCAACGACAGTCACTACTTAGGACATTACTATGTTTAAAGATATTTCTATCAAAGATTTTGATCCAGTACTTGCTGAAGCGATGGCCGCAGAAAGCGTTCGTCAAGAAAATCACATCGAATTGATTGCCTCTGAAAACTACTGCTCACAAGCAGTAATGGAAGCGCAAGGCACTGACCTAACTAACAAATACGCTGAAGGCTATCCTGGTAAGCGTTACTATGGTGGTTGTGAGCATGTAGATGTCGTTGAACAATTGGCCATTGACCGTGCAAAAGAGCTGTTCGGTGCTGAGTATGTCAACGTTCAGCCACATTCAGGCAGCCAAGCAAACTCTGCCGTATTTTTAGCATTACTAGAGGCCAATGACACCGTACTTGGCATGAGCCTAGACGCTGGGGGTCACTTGACGCATGGCGCACACATCAACTTCTCAGGTCTGAACTACAATGCTGTACAGTATGGCTTGGTAGATGGTACTGGTCTTATCGATTATGACCAAGTAGATAGCTTGGCACGTGAGCACAAGCCAAAAATGATTATCGCTGGTTTTTCAGCGTATTCGCAAGTAGTCGATTGGCAGCGTTTCCGTGACATCGCAGATGAAGTAGGTGCATATCTATTGGTCGATATGGCACACGTCGCTGGCCTAGTGGCTGGCGGTGTATATCCAACGCCAGTACCTTTCGCTGACGTTGTCACAACTACTACGCACAAAACCCTACGTGGCCCACGCTCAGGTATGATCCTATCGCGTGATGAGAAGCTTGCCAAAAAACTAAACTCTGCCGTATTCCCGGGCAACCAAGGTGGCCCGTTGATGCATGTCATCGCGGCAAAAGCGGTTTGCTTTAAAGAAGCGTTAGAAGATAATTTTAAAACGTATCAACAGCAAGTGGTTAAAAACGCGCAAGCCATGGCGAAAGTCATCCAAGAGCGCGGTTATGAAATCATCTCTGGTGGTACTGAAAATCATCTAATGCTTATTAGCTTGGTTAAGCAAGAAATGACCGGTAAAGAAGCCGATAAATGGCTTGGCGAAGCACACATTACTGTGAACAAAAACGCTGTGCCAAACGATCCAAAATCCCCATTCGTGACGTCTGGTATCCGTATCGGTACACCAGCCATTACTACTCGCGGCTTCAACGAAGCGCAAGCAGGTGATTTGGCTGGTTGGATTTGTGACGTACTAGACAGCCGTGGTGATGAAGCGGTAGCGACTGAAGTACGCGGTAAAGTTGAAGCAATCTGCAAAGAGCTGCCAGTTTACGAAAAAAACCAGTAAGTGTTAGTTAGCCCTTATTAAGGGTTGTATAAAATAAAAAACCGCTTGGCTTTGGCTAGGCGGTTTTTTTTTGATGATAAAATGATATAGATTATGGCTTACAATCTAACTCTTAAATAGTAGTCATTACAGGATAAGTAACATGACAGAATATAATATTGATAAATTACTCGAGCAGTTAGAACAGTATCCTGATGACGATAAGTTACTAGCGATGATTGCGCTTTATTATATTGAAAATCCAGAGAGTGATAAAGATTTAGAGTATCTAGAAAAAGCTTATCATACTAAATCCTCGATAGAAAATACTCATAATTTGGCTTTTTACCTAATGTACGAATATGGAGAGGATGAAAGAAGTCTTGAGTTGCAACAGCAAGTCTTACTTTTGCAGCCGAGGTCGTATTATCCTTATGCTTGCTACGCACAAATGCTGCAATCAAACATGCTATTTTTAAAGGGTAGCACGTCTTTTAAATCTATTGAGCAAGCCCGAGAGTATATACAATGTCTAACAATCACTATCGAAAAATTCACTTTAGCACCAGTAGCATACCAGCAGCGCCATCTTATACATTTAGTGCAGATGTATAATAACCTTGCTTATGCTTATCGAATACTCAAAGATAATAAAAAAGCGTCAAACTATTTGATGCAGTCTCTAAAAATCCAACAAGATATGACTGTCGATGATTGGAGGAATCTTGACTCTCAAGCGTTGTTTAAAGAAGAGATAGAAAAAATACAGATTAATATAGCGAGGATATTAATCGAAGATAAACATATTGAAAGTGCTAAAACTGTATTAGCTAAAATAGTTGCAACACAAAATTATGATAAGTTAGATATTGCTACTGAATATGCCAGAGCGGGAGAGTATCACTTAGTAGATAAAATGATTGGAGATGATGTCCCCAACGAGTCATGGGACTGGATTTGGTATGCTATATATCACGCAAATTACGACAAGTGGCTTAAAACTAGAAAAACTTTATTGAATGATGAAGAGGAATGGGTAGAAGAGTGTTTAGTTAGCGCAAGAGAAAGTTTTATAAAAGGTGATTTAGAGTCATACGAGTCTGAATATGAAAGTCTTGAGGTTAGCAGGCAGATCATCAATAAAGTAAGAGCTTTTTTAGAAACGGATAGTCAACCAAAACCAATAGTCTTCCAGCCTGATTTTAGTAATTCATTTTTTGGTTGTTTATTATTCGGCTGTGAAGCGCATGATAATTTAATGAATGATAATTTTGCAGAAAGCATAAAAATAACTAATAAAAAGGCTGAGTTACGATAGCGTAGCTCAGCCTTTTTATTAGTTTTTCTTTATTATTTAACTATAGTCAGTTCAAAACAAAAGTGTTATAGCTAGGACAAATATCATAAAACAATTTGGATAAGTCATTTTCCATCCAGCCTTGACGTAGAAACTTCACCTGTGCCCATTTCTTCTCGATAGGGTTTAGGTCAGGGCTATAAGGTGGTAACCAAAGAATGCGATGCCCGTGCCTGTTCAGTAGCTTTTGAATGCGTTTGCTCTTATGAAATCTGGCGTTATCCATTACAATAACGCATTTGGTTTTAAGACTTGGTATTAGCGTGTGTTTGCACCAGTGATAGAATATGCCGCTATTAATGTTGTGTTCAAAGTAATCAAGCGCAAACAGCATCTTTTCATAGAGAGCACCGATAACATTGGTTCGCTTTTTACCTTGCCAGTTGTAACGATCAATACAAGGCTTACCAATCGGTGCATAACCATGAGGACGAATGGTCTGGCTTTCAAAACCGCTTTCGTCCATATACACAATGGGATAGCCTCGCTGTATGAAGCGATCAAGCTTACTCTGATACGTCGCTCTTTTTATTGGACACGCTTTTGGATGCGCTAATGTCTTTTTTTTGACTGATGCCAAGACGCTTTAGGGCGTGGTAAATACCAGTTTTGCTACAGTTCAAACGACGTGCTCGCTCATACTGGTAATCATCAGGATGGTTTTTAACGTCATCAAGTAGTGTCTGATCTGGTATTTTATAAGGCTTGGTTTGTCTGGTTGTTTTGCTGTGAACACGTCTCTTCCAGTTCTGTATAGTGGTTGGGCTCAGATTGTAGAACTCAGCCGCCTCGGCAAAGGTCATACCCTCATCTAAACTTTTTAGTACTTGTTTACGAAAATCGAGTGAGTAAGTCATGGTCTTTATGATAACAATTGGGTTTAATAATTAGTTTATAACACTTTTAGGTGGGATTGACTATAATCACATAAACGGCAATTTGGTAAATATCTGCAATACCGTAGCATTGACGATATCAACGAAAAAAGCACCAACCATCGGTACAATCAAAAACGCTTTAGGTGAGGGCAGATAACGATCAGTGACCGCCTGCATATTGGCAATCGCCGTTGGCGTTGCACCCATACCAAAACCACAATGACCTGCTGACAGCACCGCTGCATCGTAGTCTTTCCCCATGACTTTAAAGGTTATAAAGTAGACATAAATTATCATAATGAGGGTCTGCACCAGCAAGATAATCAAGACAGGGCCTGCCAAATCAGTCAGCTGCCATAGCTTCAAGGATAGCAATGCCATTGCCAAGAATAGACTCAAAGAGGCGTTACCAAACACATCAATCGAGCGGTCAAACATATCAAAATTGAACACAGTGGTTAAGACGTTACGAATGATGACACCACCTGCCAATGCCCAAACGAAGGTAGGCAGCTCAAACCATGTATCTTGGGCCACAAGCGTCATCACATCGGCAAAAGCCAACGCTGCTGCAAATAGTGCTAACGTCTCAATCGTAGAAGAAGCCGTGATAAAACGCATACTATCAGGTCTTTCAAAAATTTCTTTATTGCTGTGCGCTGAATCTTCATCATGCTTGGTGCTATATAGCGACTGAGCGCCAGCGACTTTTTCGATATCACTAGGGTTGGGATTGGCAAGCGTCGGTTTTAGACCAAGTCTTTGAATCAAACGACGTGCCACCGGACCACCCACGATACCACCAGCGACCAAACCATAAGTGGCCACTGCGATACCCAATGTCGTCGCACCCACCACACCATATTCTTGCTCTAAGGTAATACCCCAAGCACCTGCCGTACCATGACCACCAGTTAGTGCGATCGAGCCTGTGACTAGTCCAAGTAAGGGGTCAAGTCCCAGTACGCTTGCCATTGCTACACCAACGATATCTTGTAGTACAATAAATACTGACACCACGATGGTAAAAATCAATAACGGCGTTCCACCTGCTTTTAAGCGGCTAAAATCAGCACTGAGACCGATAGAAGCAAAGAACATCAGCATGGTCGCGGTCTGCAACCCTTGATGAAAGTTAAAGCTATACCCCCAAACGATATTGAGAACATACACCACAATCGCTGCAACCAAGCCCCCAGCCACAGGTTCTGGAATATTAAAGTCTTCTAAGAATTTAATCTTTTTTACCAAAACACGCCCAAGTAAGAGTACTAAAGTGGCCAATATCAGCGTGTAATAGCCATTTAAAGTAATTTCCATAGGTTAATCCTTTTTATACAAATAAATTAACCTGAATTCGGGATAAATATGGCTTTATCTCGAATTTAGGTTTCTGTGGTTACGAATAATTGTCACTGACTAGTGGTGAATGATCCTCTAATAAATAGGCTTGCAAGAGCTAGGCTTTACCTTCAGATGCCACAATGATCCACAATTGTGGTTTGCCAAAATCTCTATAGGCGTCTTCAATAATGCTTTTAAAGATATTGAAGTCTTCGGTGTTTATCTTCTTTACCATCGTCAAATCGAGCATTAGGTGTACCACCTCACTATCGGTTAGACAGTCCCATGCGCTGTCCCAGTTGTACGAAAAATAACTGGGAAAATCACAGGCAAGGGCAAGATTCGTCAATAGCGCGGTTTTGTCGAGTGTGTCGCCCGCGGGTATGGTAACAGCCTGAGGAGGAATGGCCACAGCTAGTGGTGTACCGTTTTGGTTAATGTGATTTTGATTAACGTGGTCTTGATTAACATAGTGGATGGCTTGGTTCATATTATTTTACCTGTAGTCTGCTAAAGCTATCGTAATGGTCAACGGTCAGATAGTAAACGGTTGGTGGATGGCCACCTGTGACAATACGCCGTGCGCCGCGATGTGACACTCCAACAGTAGGAACCGTATATTCGCGGTAGTAGCCTTGCGACTGTGCTGGCAGTCTGCCTTCGCGATTATAAAAGGTCGTGCCATCTTTTTGCGGATAAGGGAAAGGCCCGCCTTGCTGAATAAGCGCAATAGTGTGATCTATTTGCGCATCACTCGTTATACCGGTAGTTGCGGCTTGATTTGAGTTTTCAGATGCAGAATGAGTTAGTGAGGTTTGCGCATTATCTTCAGCAAAAAAAGCAGAGTTTATATCACCAAAAAAGTAAACCGCGACAGCGATGAGTGCTATTAGACTGAATAAGGTTGATAAGGCGCTTCTTTTATAATGGCCGCCGCGCTGATGGTTCTGGTCACGACGACTCTGGTATGGTCTATTATTAGCGTGATTTTGACGGCTAGTATTTGAATCGTGAGGTGTGAGATCCGATACTGAGGTGTCTAAAATACTCAATGTGTTAGAAGTAACTTCGGTTGCCCGTAATTGATTTTTATCATTACGTTCACTATTGAAGTAGACTTTTTGGCCAACGCTAATGGGCTGCGACAAGCGAACTTTACTCACATGAAAAAACACATCTTCACTCTGATTATCCACATCGATAAAGCCATAACCTTTATCTTGGTTCCAACGTTTAATCTTGCCACTTTGCATAGGCTCAGTTTCCTATAAAAGGTCTCAGTGAGGAGACCACATGTTTTATGGTAGTTATATTTTATGGTGCTTGCGTCACATATTCGACGCTAATAAAAAAACGCCAGCTATTGGGCTGACGTTTTTTATAGATTATACGTGACGTGAGAGGATAGCGGCTAATCGTATTTTTTGGGTTTGGTATCAGTTAAGCGCGTGTCTCACCATGACCATAAACGATCCATTTTTGTGAGGTAAGACCTTCTAGTCCAACAGGGCCACGGGCATGAATTTTGTCAGTCGAAATACCAATCTCAGCACCCAGCCCATACTCAAAACCATCGGCAAAACGGCTAGAGGCATTAATCATTACGCTCGCTGAATCTACTTCGCGGATGAAACGTTGAGACTTAGTATAGTTGTCAGTAATGATGACATCAGTATGATGGCTGCCGTGGGTATTGATATGGTTAATCGCTTCATCGATGCCTGAGACGACTTTTACCGCTAAGATAGGCGCTAGATATTCAGTATCCCAGTCCTCAGCAGTTGCGGCAGACAGATGGCCTTTAAGAATCGCATTGTCATTTAAAATGGTTTGTGACTGCTCATCAAGGCGCAATTGCATCGCATCATCAGCTGCTATGATCGCTTCAGCAATCTTTGGCAGTAGCTCGTTGGCGACTGTCTCATCGACCAATAGCGTTTCCATGGTATTACAAGTGCCGTAGCGATGGGTTTTGGCATTGACACTAACATTAATGGCGATGTCAGCATCTGCATCGCTATCGATAAAGGTGTGGCAGTTGCCATCTAAATGCTTAATCACAGGTACGCGGGCATCACGGCTGATACGCTCAATGAGACCTTTGCCGCCACGTGGCACGATGACGTCGACATAGTTGGTCATGGTAATCAGCTCGCCAACAGCAGCGCGATCGGTCGTTTGTAGTACTTGTACGCTGTGCTCCGATAGACCGACTTTCTGTAGACCTTCTAAGATACATTTGGCAATCGCTTGATTGGATTCAAATGCTTCAGAGCCGCCACGCAAGATAATCGCGTTGCCTGATTTTAATGCCAATGAAGCGGCCTCTAACGTTACGTTAGGACGCGACTCATAAATCATACCAACCACGCCAAGTGGCACACGCATTTTACCCAAATGAATTCCAGAGGGCTGATAAGTCATATCCGTGACTTCACCAATAGGATCGGGCAGGGCAGCGACGTCTTTTAGACCTTGTAGCATACCGTCAAATCGCGCGTCGTTTAACTCTAAACGGTCAAGTAAGGCGGCATCCAAATCATTGTTTTTACCATTGTCCATATCGATTTTATTGGCGGCCAAAATAGCTTTTTTGGCGTTTTTTAATACTTCATGAATCGCCATAAGCGCTGAATTTTTGTCGCCCGTATTGGCAGCGGCAAGCGCGCGCGAGGCTGCTCGTGCTTGTTTGCCGACAGATTGCATATAGGCGACGATGTCTGTGGTATTCGATTGACTCATAAATTATTTTCCTTATAGTGATAAATGTTTTAAAAATACAAGCGCCAATAAGGCGAAGTTTTAGCAAAATTAGTGCAAAGAAACTTCAGCACCCATAGGGTACTACGCTACTTAACATAGAGGAGATTGCCCCGATAGTAAAGACGATTTTGTGAACAACCCCTGCTTTATAAGGCATTTATGAGCGACTTTTTTATGCCTACCATACTGTGTGACTTTTCATTAAAAGTGACTGGACTAGGATATCAGTATCACTAAAGACCAGTCAAAAAGCGGGTGTGCCGTTACGTACCTCTAACAGAACTGCGCTGTAACTACTAAGGTAGCCACGACCAATCATTAGTATAGTGAGTATCAACACGATGAGCCAAAGCTATCGACAATAAATAGATAGTTGCTCATAACATCAGCATAATGAAAATGAATGGAGAATAGAAATGGCTAAGACAAATCGCAGTATCAATAAAAGCTGGTTGACGGTTGGATTGGTCGCAGCGGCATTAACGCTAAGTGCTTGCGGCAACAAGGAGGAATCACCAACGGAAACTGAATCGCCAGTTGATGCACAAACAGCGGTGGAAGAAGAGGCCACTGGTACTGCAACGGCAAACAGTGACGTTGCTGTGGCTGGTGCAAATGACGATGTGGCTGTTGCTAGCGCTGACGGTATAGCAGTAAGTGATAATGATGATGTAGCGGTGGCGACTGCTGATGACTCAGAGATGCTAGATGGCACTGAAAGCTCAGAACATGTTTCAACCTATTAGGTCGTACTTATTTACACTGTGACTATTTAAACAGTGACTATTTAAACTGTAATTCTGAAATCGTTGGTACTGTTTAAAAAAACACTTTTGGACAAAGTCATTTTAGATAAAACCACGCCCAGTCAGTTTAAGTGATAAAATAAAGCTCAGCGCTGTCAAGACAGTCTGGGCTTTTTTATGTCAGTGACATACAGACGCTTAACCGACTTGGTAACCCGCCTAGTCTATACAAGATTTGCCTTTTTACTGCGTAATAAGAGACAATATGGTTATTTTTCACTCACGTTTTCACTCATATTTATTGGAAGTCTGCTAAACCATGCTTGATATCGAAAAAAATCCGACTCGGCCTATCGCCTTAGATTTACAAGACATCCATAAAAGCTACGGCTCATTGGCAGTGCTAAAAGGGGTGTCTCTCACTGCTTACGATGGCGATGTGATCTCTATTTTGGGTTCATCTGGCTCAGGCAAATCCACCTTGCTACGCTGCATTAATTTGCTCGAAAATCCGAACCAAGGTCGTATCCTGATCGGCAATGAAGAGCTAATGCTAAAACCTGCAAAGTCAGGCGAGTTGCAAGCCTCGGATGTTAAGCAGCTAGAAAGTTTGCGCGCCCGCGTGGGATTCGTATTCCAGAACTTTAACTTGTGGCCGCATAAGACGATTTTGCAAAATATCATTGAAGGGCCAACGCAAGTCCTCAAGATCAAAAAAGCCCAAGCCATTAGCGATGCTGAAAAACTGCTAGACAAAGTAGGTCTACTGGACAAGAAAGACGCTTATCCAGCGAACTTGTCTGGCGGTCAACGTCAACGTGTGGCCATCGCCCGTGCGCTTGCCATGCAGCCGCAGGTGTTATTGTTTGATGAGCCAACATCAGCTTTAGATCCTGAACTGGTTAATGAAGTGTTGGCAGTCATGCGTGAGTTGGCAGAAGAAGGGCGTACCATGCTGATCGTTACCCATGAGATGCGCTTTGCCCGAGAAGTATCGAGTAAAGTGGTGTTTTTACACCAAGGTGTGGTTGAGGAAATCGGTACACCTGAGCAGGTCTTTGACAATCCTACCTCTGAGCGTGTCAAAGACTTTATGGCGTCGCATCGTCAAACCTAGAGCGTGCCCTCAATTCAATCCTTATTTAAAAATAGCCATTATGCAAAAATCTAGGATGGTGACATTTCTGCCATCCTAAGCTTGCCATTCTAAAATCCTCTAAAAAATGAAACCACTGCACGATAATGACAGCTGACGGTTTATTACACTTTAATGACAGTCGGTATGTAAAATGTTTGTTTTTGATATTTTACTCAGGTATTATCAGAATGCTTACAGGTGGCCGATAATGATGGCTGCTGGTATCTCCTACTACCTATCGTGCTTGTCTGGCAGGAACGTCAGAGAACAACATATCAGAACCCTACATTAAAACCCATCAGAATTTAAGGAATGTACGATGTCGAATTCTCGCCTATTGTGGTCATCAATGACCATTACCGCCGCGTTGATGCTAAGTGCTTGCAGTCAACCTGCTAATGACGCCACCGATACCAATGCGGATGCATCGGCAGCAGAGACGTCTGGCAAGACCATTCGTATCGCGACCGAAGGCGCTTACCCTCCTTTTAATTATACCAATGCTGATGGCAGTTTGGCAGGCTACGATATCGACGTTGCCAATGCCTTATGTAAACAGATGCAAGCCAAATGTGAAATCGTCGCCCAAGATTGGGACGGCATTATCCCTGGTCTATTGGCACAAAAATATGACGCGGTTGTGGCGGGTATGTCGATCACCCCTGAACGTCAAGAAAAGGTCGATTTTACCGAGCCTTACTTCTCCAACACGATGGTGTGGCTGACGGATACAAATGGCAAATTTGATCCTATGGCGATTCAAGGCTTGACACTAGGTGGACAACGTTCAACCACGCCTGGCGCTTATCTACAAGACAATTACGAAGGCAAAGACGGCAATACCGTGCAGTTGTATGACAATTACGACAATGCGTATTTGGATCTAAAGTCTGGTCGTAGCGATGCGGTATTGGCTGAAAAAGTATCTGCCAAATCATGGTTGGCAGACAACCCTGAAGGCTTTGGTATCGTTGGTGATGAAATTGACAATGACGATAATATTGCCATTGCGGTTCGTAAGGGTGATGCACTGAGAGACGATTTTAATAAAGCATTGAGCGAAATCCGTAGTAATGGTGAGCTGGCACGTCTTGAGCAAGCGAACTTTGGTCAGTAACTTTCTATTGGTTCATCATCTTCTGATTGCAACATGAGGGAATAGCAAACATGACAATATCCATGACATCATCACACAAAACCAAAATGCTAAAAACCAAGACACTTTGGCTTGCGCCATTAAGTGCCGCCATGCTTATGCTGGCTGGTTGTAACAATAGCTCAACACCAGCGGATAGCGCTGCGGCTGATACCGCGACCGATGCGCCGACGAGCATAAAAATCGCCACCGAATCAAGCTACAAACCCTTCAGTTATACGGATGCTGATGGCAAATTGATTGGCTACGAGATTGAGCTGGTCGATGCGTTATGTGCGCAAATGCAGGCAGAATGTGAAGTCATTTCCCAAGACTGGGATGGTCTGATTCCAGGGCTGAACGCGCAAAAATTCGATGCCATTATCGCTGGAATGTCCATCACGCCTGAGCGTAAAGAAGTGGTTGAATTTACTGATCCGTATTTTCATACCGGCATTATTTTGATCGGCAAAAAAGGCGATGATATTAGTGTAGGAGACTTGGAAGGGCAGCCTGTTGCTTCACAGCGCTCAACCGTCGCCTCACAATATTTGCAAGATGAACATGCCAACGCAGATATCAAGCTGTATGACACCCAAGACAATGCCTATTTGGATCTAAAGTCAGGCCGTGTGCGAGCGATGATGTCTGACAAAGTCACCGGTATTGATTGGTTAAAAACCGAAGCGGGTAAAGACTACGAAGTGAAAGGACAAGAAATCAGCACTGACGAAGATGCGATGGGTATTGCGTTTCGTAAAGGGGATCCACTGGTCGCCAAGTTCAACAAAGCTTTGGCTGAGCTAAAAGACAATGGTACTTATGACCAAATCACTGGCAGCTATTTTGGTACCAGCTCAACGGCTGCCGCTCAGAAAGCCGTGGCAACCACTGACTTAAAAGAAGTCATGGTGGTTGAAGATGATGCTGTCATCGCCACAGAAGCCGCCACAAACTGATATGGCAGCTTAGCGCTATAAATGCTGCGATTAACGGCTATGGATATTTGCCTATAGCTGTTAATTAAAGTAACAAGGTCAATCCAAGCAACACGCCCTAACCAAAGCGATGGGCTTTATTTTCACGGGTAAATACCAAGGACGATCATGAACAAACCTTTTGACCAATACCGTACAATCGCCAAAAACTCAGTCAGCAATGAGGCAAAGGCACGCCGTTTGTCAGTACCTGTCATGGCGGTGTCGATGCTTTTGGCGTTGACAGGTTGTAGTAATGGTCAGGATGATGCGAATGATACAGCCACTCAAGATACAGCGGCGACAGGCGAGGTATTGCGTATTGGTACTGAAGGGGCGTATGCACCTTTCAACTATACCAATGCTGATGGCACGCTTGGGGGTTTCGATGTGGATATCGCCAACGCTCTCTGTGCCGACATGAAAATGACTTGTGAAATCACTGCGCAAGATTGGGACGGTATCATTCCGGGTTTAAAAGCGGGCAAATATGATGCGATTGTGGCAGCCATGTCCGTCACACCCGAACGCGAGCAACAAGTCAGCTTTACAGAGCCTTACTTTAGCAATACCTTGGTGTTTTTGGCCAAAAAAGACAGTAGTTTTGATCCTAGCAATAGCAGTGATATTGATTCACACTCTATTGCTGCCCAGCGCTCGACCATCTCTTCGCAGTGGCTTGAGAAGGCGTATCCAAAAGCTGATATGAAGCTTTATGATACGTTGAGCAATGCGTTCTTGGATTTGGGTTCAGAGCGCGTTGATGCGATGGTCTCTGACAAACTGCCTGCTTTAGAGTGGCTTGGTACGACATCGGGCAGTAATTATGCGCTCAAAGGCGAAGAGATTGATATCAATGATAATTTTGCCATTGCCGTGCGCCCAGGTGATGCGTTACAAGCGAAAATTAATCAGTCGTTAGCCAATATCAAAGCCAATGGCACTTATGATGAAATCAATCAAAAGTATTTTGCGGTTGCAGCGAGCAGCGCAGCGGCAGAGACCAGTACTAATGCTAAGACACCAGAAAATCCTGCCGAGTAAGCGTTAAATTTTCAAATCTCAACGAGTGGCTTTTTAAGTTTCACCAACTATAGTTTAACAACAGGGATATTGCCTCAATAGCGATATCCTTTTTTGTTCTGCTGTAAAAGTGTTTGGAAGATAAAAGTCGCCAAAACTATCAATATTGACTGCTTGGTTTGTATCAATCTGGCTGATTTCACTCATTTTTAAGAAAATAAGTGTCTATTTAGGCACAGCTTTTACCTGTGAGTATTAACATAGCGCCCAGCGATTATGATAAAATCAGCGCTCATTTCTACTGTGTCAATTTTCGCAGTGGTAATCGTATCGATTTTGCCTCCATCTATGAGACAAACAACCTATCTATGAGACAAAGAATCTGTGTCTATTTGGGATAAAATACGATTATCAGCAGCGCTCAGCCATTGATGCTGATTCTTTTAACTCATATTTTGCAAATTGCTAATATAAAGAGACTGAGTGGATAATTGTGTTTGACTTACAAGGATTTGGCGCGCTACTACTGAGCGGCGCTACCGTCACCATAAAACTTGCCATGACCAGTTTAGTCATCGGCATGGCTTTAGGGCTACTCGGTGCCACAGCTAAGCTGTCTAATATCTGGCTGCTGCGTAAGATTGCGACTGTGTATACAGCGACAATGCGCGGTATTCCAGAGCTGTTATTGGTACTGTTTATCTATTATGGCGGCTCTATACTGCTCATGACGATTCTCAAAAAATTCGGTTATAACGAATATGTTGAGATTAGTGCCTTTTGGGGTGGCGTGATGGCATTATCTATTGCGTTTGGGGCTTATGCGACCGAAATTTTTCGCATGTCTATCCAAGAGATTCCGATAGGTCAGCGCGAGGCAGCGCAAGCGATTGGGATGCGTCCTTTTCAGACATTTTATCGTGTCACCTTGCCGCAAGTTTGGCAAATTGCGTTGCCCGGATTGGGCAACTTGTTTTTGGTGTTGCTCAAAGACACCGCTCTAGTATCGGTGGTTGGTCTCAAAGATATTATGTATCAGTCGTCACGTGCCGCACAATCCACGCAGCAGCCATTTACCTTTTATATGGCAGCGGCGATTATTTATTTGGGCCTGACCATGTTGATTACAGGCTTTATGATGTGGCTTGAATGGCGCGCCAATCCAGCGGCACGTTATGCCAAAAAGCTGAGCCGTCAAACAACCCACCGTCAATCGACCATAGGATAGAGGAGAGCTACTATGGATTGGAATTGGCAGGTCATTTTTGATAGTATTCCTGACTTACTCAATGGGGCAGTATTGACCGTACAACTGGTCGTTGTTTCAGGCATTATCGGGCTGTTCTTTGGTTTGATTTTAGCGCAATTGCGTTTGTCAAAAAACTGGTTGGTACAGATATTACCCTTCTCTTATATCTTCTTTTTTCGTGGTACACCGTTACTGGTTCAGATATTTTTGATTTATTATGGTCTTGGACAGTTTGAGGCCGTACGCAATTCATTCTTATGGGAGCCGGTGCTCAGCCAAGCGTATTGGTGTGCTATCATTGCCTTTACCATGAATACCAGTGCTTATTTGGCAGAGATTATTCGCGGTGCGATTCAAACGATTCCAGTGGGCGAGCTGGAAGCGGCGGACGCGATTGGTATGTCAAAGTGGCAGAAGCTGACACGCATCACTTTGCCTCGCGCCTTTGGTATTGTGATTCCAGCGTATAGTAATGAAGTCATCTTTATGCTAAAAGGCAGTGCGCTGGCGTCAACCATTGCGTTGATGGACATCACGGGTGTCGCTCGTACGATTAGTGCGCGCACTTATACCTTGATGGAGCTGTTTTTTGCTGCTGGTATCATTTATCTGTTATTGTCATGGGTGATTTTATTTAGCTTTAGATTGTTTGAAAACAGAATGAATCGTCATGCCAGCTATGTACCACCTGATGTAGTGACCAATACCATTCCGTAGTGATGTATCAAGAAAATTAGTGTGAGGTAGCGCGATACATCTACCTTAATAAAATATCAATAATTTACTGTGAGCGCCTAGTATGAGCCAATCACCACATGTGTCTTTAGTCAATGCGATTGCTGCCAGCGTCAATGATGATGCGAGTATCGCCAATTTTGATGATAGTGTCAGAGCTTCCATCGGCAAGGTAGTTTGCGTTGGCCGTAATTATGCTGAGCACGCTCGCGAGCTTGGCAATGAAATCCCCAAATCACCCATCTTATTCATGAAGCCTGCCTCGTCAGTGGTCAGTGTGCGTAATGATATTGTTCGTCCCAACCCAGCGGTGTATGGTGATACCCATTATGAAGCGGAGCTATGTATTCAGCTGGCAGCGGATTTATCTGCGGCCACTGCTGAGCAAGCAAAGCTGGCTATTGGTGGCGTGACGGTGGGGCTTGATTTGACCTTACGTGACTTGCAAAGCGAGCTGAAAGAAAAAGGCTATCCGTGGGAGCGTGCTAAGTGTTTTGATGGTGCGTGCGTATTGGCTGATTGGCTTGAGCCACAAGCGTTTGGTGATTTTAGCCAAGTAAATTATCAACTAACCATCAATGATGAGCTGCGACAAGATGGTGATAGCGCTTTAATGCTATTTCCGGTTTACGAGCTACTTGCCGAAATTAGCCATGCTTTTAGCTTGCAAGCAGGTGATGTCATTATGACAGGTACACCAAGTGGTGTTGGTGTCTTGCAGGCAGATGATAAACTGACATTAAAGCTGGGTGACCATGAGTGGCAGGTACAGGTTCGATAAGTTTCTAGCTCGGCAATACCGTATCGTTTCAAATAAATCTGATCAAAAATCCCAAGTGCCTCCAATGAGCGCTTGGGATTTTTTTATGTCCGTGCATTTCTCATCATAATGCTTTTCGTTAGCATAACTTCAAAATGTCAACGTACTGTCACAAACTAGCATTAGACTAAGTCGTAATTCGTACTTTAGCGGTTAAAATTTTAAGCCGCAATCCTTTTTTCACGCCAATCCAGCCAACTGCAAGGTGACTGATAATGACATCATTAAATGATAAGCTAGAGCACGCCCACGAAATCGTTGAAGATTCGAACCATACCAATAATACCGACTTTCAGACCATTATTAGTCGTCGTTTAAACCGCCGTAGCATCTTGAAAGGTGGCACAGGATTGACGGCTGCCGCGTTCTTTGGGGCGCTACCTTTGGTTGGCTGTAGTGACGATGATGATAACAGTAGTAGCCCTATCGTAGAGAATGGCAATGATGCCGCGATCCCTGCACAAGGTGATTTAACACGCCCTGAAACCTTGAATTTTACGGCAGTAGCGCACTCAACTGCTGACATGATAACTGTGGCAGAAGGCTATAAAGCGGAAATGATATTACCGCTAGGCATGCCACTCATCTCTGGTATTGAGGACTGGAAAGACAACCGCGAGCAATCAGCAGAGTCATTTGAATGGCGCATGGGCGACAATCATGATGGTATGTGGTTCTTTGGCAAAAAAGGCAACGCATATGATGTCAAAGCCTCAGAAAACGGTCTGCTGGTCCTGAATCACGAATACGTAAATAGTGCTGAATTAAGCCCGTTTGGTTACCATGTCATTGAAGACGCTGATGCCGCTCCGATCTATCAAAATCGTCGCCTTGCCAGTGATGTGCGCCGTGAAGTCAACTGTCATGGCGTTTCGGTGGTTGAAATGACGCGCCGAGCGGATGGCAAAGGCTATGAAATGGTACCAAATTCTAAGTACAATCGCCGTGTCACCAGCAGTACGACCGCGCAATTGACTGGTCCTGTAGCAGGCTCTGATTTGGTGAAGACCAAATTTGATCCAACAGGCCACCAGACTCGCGGCATCAACAATAACTGCGGCGCAGGATTGTCACCTTGGGGCACGTACCTGACCTGCGAAGAAAACTTCTTAGGGGTATTTGCCCGTGGGCAAGATGCCAGTCAATTAAGCGCTGGGCAAAACTACGGTCGGGTGCGTTACGGAGCAACAGAAAACTTCCCTGGCTGGGAATATCTATGGCACACTCCTGATGCCAAAGATGCCACAATACCAGATGAGTTTTCACGCTGGGATATGACCGCTGTGGGGGCAAATGCCACTGAAGATTACCGTAATGGCTTTAATACTTTTGGTTATGTCACAGAGATTGACCCGTTTGATCAAAACTCTATCTCACAAAAGCGCACCGCGTTGGGACGTTTTGCCCATGAAAACTGTGCCTATGCGCCAGTTGAGCAAGGCAAACCTGTGGTCTTTTATATGGGCGATGATGCTCGCGGCGAATATATCTATAAGTTTGTCTCCAAGGCTGTATGGTCAAATAGTGATATCGGCGGTGGTCTAAAAGCAGGCGATAAGTATCTGGATGAAGGCACGTTATATGCCGCCATCTTCAATGAAGATGGTAGTGGTGAATGGAAAGCACTGGTCCATGGCCAAAATGGCTTGGATGCTTCTAATAGCGTACTGCCTTTCAATGGACAAGATGAAGTATTGGTCTTTGCCCGTGCAGCGGCTGATAAAGTTGGTGCTACCAAGATGGATCGACCAGAATGGGTATCAGTCAGCCCCATTACAGGCGAGGTATATATCACTTTGACCAACAATACCAATCGCGGTGTCAGAGATGATCAACCGCTTTCAGCCTCTAACCCACGTAGTTATCAAGCAAATGGTAAGCGAAGCGGTAATAAAAATGGTCATATCATTCGCTGGGCAGAAGCAGGCGGTGATCATGCAGCGACAAGCTTTGAGTGGGACATTTATCTGTTTGCTGCGCCAAGTGACTTGAGTGCCGAAAACTTATCAGGACTTAGCGACAGCAACGATTTGTCTTCCCCAGATGGATTGTACTTCGATCCGCGTGGCGTACTGTGGATACAGACGGATGACGGCGCTTATACCGATACCACTAGCTGCATGTTACTGGCTGCACTACCCGGTAAAGTGAGTGATGGTACAACCGTGACTACCTCAGCAGGACAACAAACGCGAGTGGGTATGCCTGCCAGTAACGACAATATCAAGCGTTTCTTTGTCGGTCCTAAAGGCTGCGAAGTGACGGGTATTGTCTTGACACCTGACTTTAAAACCCTCTTTATTAATATTCAACATCCAGACAATTGGGGTGCGGTTGCTGGAGGCAGTATACCTCGCTCAGCGACGGTGATGATTACCAAAGAAGATGGTGGTGTCATATTGGCAGAGTCATTTGATACTGAAAGTAGTGCCACGTAGAGAATTGCTAAGCACTTAATTGACAGCCACTTAGTTAATAGGTACTTAGTTAACAGACACTTAGTTAAACGGTTAACCAATAAAAATCCCAAGTGACTGCTTGGGATTTTTTTGATGGTTTTTATGACAGTAAAAAACCACTTTATATTAAAAAATAGACTGCCAAACGCTTTGGTAATCAACCTACATTTAAGTCAAATCATTCTCTTTTATTTACCGAGCTTAAAGGATAGTATATAAAATTATCCTTTTCGATGAATGTGCCAGTGTAATGTGCCTATCTAATGTACCAATGTGATGAATACTATGAGCCGTTCAAACTTATTTTATAACGATAGTGTCAGTGATGACATTGCTAACCATAACACCAATAATCAGCATGAGCTGGCGGCGCATTTTGCCTCAGATAATACCGTGCCATTACACAGTGATTTGTACGAGCAGATAGATCAGCTCGAAGCCATCGATGTGGATGATCTGGTCAAACTACTGGCAGATGATGGCAATGAAACAGCGATAACACCTGTTTCTATGACTGACTTTTTTGAAGGGTTGGCACAACTGGCGACCATGGGAGTGGTTGAGGTCACTGACATTGTAGAAGCCATTCACCGCGAAGTGATTTTACGGCCTTTGGGTCGTTTTAATGAGCGCCATCTGCTTAACTGGCCGCGCGGTATCACTGCGCGTATCTATGGCACGATACGTCATGTGATGCTGACGGTAGGCAAAAACTTAGCATCCGTGCTGCGATTGTATAAAAACACACTCAATCAAAAAACCGCTCAGCCACTGCCCGACACATTAAAAAAGCTGGTGAATGTATTAAATGGCGTCATGGGTGACCATCTTGTTAACCATCAAAATGCGCTGGCTATTCCGATGGTGCTATACGATATAGAGGGCAATCTGCAATGCCAAGCACTGTCAGGGCGTATTGTCATACTATGTCACGGGCTGTGCATGAGTCATTTAAGTTGGCAGTCGCAAGAACACAAAGGACTGGGCGATGCCATCAGCCAGAGTCAGCCAGATACGACGGTTTTATACCTTGATTATAATACGGGTCGGCGTATCTCGCGTAGTGGTCGTAACTTCTCTCAATTGCTGCAAGACTTGGTCGATAGTCACCCTGACATCAGCCAAATAGACTTGGTTGGTCACAGTATGGGTGGTTTGGTCTCTCGTAGTGCGCTGTTTTATGCAGAGCAAGAACACCTAGACTGGATCATGCGCGTGGGTAATTTGATCACATTGGGTGCGCCGCATCATGGTGCTGTGCTAGAACGTATTGGCAATCATGTACAGGATGTTATTGCCAAATTGCCGTTTGCAGGTTCGCTGGCCAAGCTTGGTGACATGCGTAGTGCGGGTATTATTGATTTGCGCCATGGCAGTATTCGTGATGCTGACTGGAGTGCGTTAGAGGGTCGTAGCGTGCTACCACAAGACTTTCGGCATCCTGCGGGTCTGCCAAGTGGTATCAAAACCTATTTTGTCGCCAGTGCTTTAATTGAGACACATTATGAGTCTAAAGTAACCAGCTTCTTGGGTGATGGTCTGGTATCAGTCGCATCGGCGCTGGGCGAGGACGATGAGGAACATGCGTTGTTTGTGCCAGATGGTCACAAAGCGGTGTTTTATGGCGTGAGTCATGTGAATCTAATCCATAGTAGAAGGGTGCGTGAACAAGTTGTTGAATGGTTGCTCGACAATGGACACAGCGATTATGCGGACAAACCGCGGATATATTCTTATCCTAGAAGTTTGGCGTTGGCATTATGAGACAGGTTTTTTTATTAACATTTTTAATTACGAATGTTTAAGATTCCAAAAACAAAAACCCCTAAGCATCACACTGAGGGGTTTTAAAATATATGTTTAAACCTAAATCTTTCGTAAAAAACTACTCAGCAAATATGGCGGCTACGTCGTCTTTATTAAATTTATAAACTTCACCGCAAAATCCGCAATCCATCTCAAACGTGCCGCCTTGCTCTTCGACGATATCTAAGGCTTCGGCTTCGCCAATTTGCTCGATTGCCATCTCACATTTCTCACGTGAGCAGGTGCAACCAAATGATAACGACACAGGGTCGGGCGCAACCACGTTTTCTTCATGGTACAAACGATACAGAATTTCGTTGGCATCAAGCTTGGTCAACTCTTCTGCTTTGACGGTTCGTGTCAAGACACTCAAGCGCGTCCATAAGTCATCATCGATACCCGCATCTTGGTTTTGCTCGACTTCATAGGTTTCCTCAGCCGTACGCGGCAACATTTGCACCAATATACCACCTGCCTGCAAGCCATCAGACGCCAAGTTAATCAGCGTTGGAATCTGTGCCGATTGTTTTTGATAATGTGCCAAGCAGTCCGCCAGATTGTCATGACTACGCTCAACGATACCTTGATACGGCTCGCCGCCTTCAGGCTGAATATTGATAAACAAAACGCCTTGTCCCGTTGCACCCAGCTCCGCAAATGCCTCTTTGGCATGGGTCATATTGTCCCACGCCTGCACTTGCTCGTCGGTTTCGCCTTTCCAGCTGGCAAGCGCACGAATGATGCCGTCTTGGTCACACTCTGCCATCGCCCAATTGAGCAAGCTGTCGCTGTCCGATGACTGCAGTTGAATGGACAGATGACCATTGATTTTGACCGTACTGATCAGCAAGCTTGCTGCGGTCAGCATTTCACCCAGTAAACGTTTAAGCGCTTCAGGATAAGGCTTTTGGGCAATCGTGCTCGCATAGCTGCGTGATAGACGCACCACATCACCGCGCACGGGAGAGTCTTCAATAAAAAAACGTTGGCGTACGTCATTGTCATTATGATTGACAGCGCTTTGGCTGTCCGTATTGGGGACTTGGATATCTTGTGTCATAGGTCATTAGCAGTATTAAGAAGTTGTTAACTTTATGGGGATTACTCGTGATTTATCAATCGTCTTTGGTATAGTCCATCCGCTATAAAATAAATATAGTACATTATGATGGTTGTAACTCTTTCAGCTAGGATTGGCTATAGATTGCTTAGCCGTTTAAACGTATTTATACCGGATAAATCTACTAAATAGCGACATGTGTCATTGGCGATGTATCCAAATCTATTGCGGCGTCATTGAAGTGAATAAGTCAGAATGGTGAAAATAGTAGTCTCATTAAAAAAAGTTTACCCACACCCGCTAATTTGTTGTACAGTAACATTAAGTTGCATTGTGATAAACAACAGCAACAACCACATGGATGCGTGGCAATAAGGTCGATTGATAAGACCTGTGTGTCAAAGCACTCATTCAATCTTGTGATAATGTGATAAAAGGATGTGTTTCATGAGCTATCTACTCTCCAAACCGTTGACTTTGGCTGCTTTTATGGCACTCGGCTTAGTCGGTTGTAACAACAGCAACCAAACGCCAACTGATGCCGCAGCAACAGGCGATGCCACGAACACCGAAGCCGCCTCAAATGCCAATGGCACTCTCCAAAAAATCAAAGACTCTGGCACCATCGTCGTCGGTCACCGTGACTCTTCTATTCCCTTTTCTTATATCGCTGACGATCCCAACCAGCCAATTGGTTATGCGCATGATTTGGAAATGAAAGTGGTTGAAGCTGTGAAGCAAAAGCTAAACATGCCAGATCTCAAGATTCGTTATAACTTGGTGACCTCGCAAACGCGTATTCCATTGGTACAAAACGGTACGGTCGATTTTGAGTGTGGCTCAACCACCAACAACGAAGAGCGTCAAAAACAAGTGGCGTTCTCTAACGGCTTCTTTGAAATTGGTACACGTCTACTCACCAAGTCAGACTCGGGTATTCAAGACTTTGCTGATCTAAAAGGCAAAACCTTAGTCACCACAGCGGGAACGACTTCAGAGCGTTATATTCGTCAATTCAATGACGAAAATAAAATGGATATCAATATCATTTCAGCAAAAGACCATGGCGAAAGCTTCTTGATGTTAGAAAATGGCCGCGCTGATGCCTTTATGATGGATGACGTGCTGCTGGCGGGCGAAAAAGCCAAAGCAAAAAATCCTGATGAATGGGTCATTGTTGGTGAGCCACAATCGTTTGAGATTTATGGTTGCATGATGCGCAAAGACGACCCAGAGTTCAAAGCAGTGGTCGATGAAGCTCTGACCAATGTCTTTAGCTCAGGCGAGATCAATAGCATTTATGACAAATGGTTCTTGAACCCAATTCCACCAAAAAATGTCAATCTAAACTTTGAGATGTCTGACAACTTAAAAACTTTGATTGCCAGTCCTCACGATAGTGCGGAGCCAAAAGCCGCACCTGCACAGTAATAATTGTCTTTCAACATCGTTTGCTTACGTATTCAGACTGACATAAATAGTGTGTCTGATGCGTAGGCTTCGCAATCGCTGCTCGGAGAGACAAGCATGAATTATAGCTGGAACTGGGGTGTGCTCTTTGAGCAGACTGGTATTGGTAACGAGCTTTATATCCATTGGATGATTACCGGTCTTGGCTGGCTGTTATTGATTGGCAGTATCGCATGGGTTATCGCCATGGTCGTGGGTACGATCTTTGGCATCATGCGCACCTTGCCCAATAAAACCGCACGTGCAATTGGTACGGCTTATGTGACGTTTTTTCGTAATATTCCACTGCTTGTTCAGTTGTTTTTTTGGTTTTACATTGCGCCAGGTTGGCTCACGCCCACCATACAAGAGTGGTGGTATAAGGGCTTGTCACCAAATACCTCAGCCATGTTGTCAGCGAGTATCGGTCTGGGTTTATTTACAGCTGCGCGTATCGTCGAGCAGGTACGGACGGGTATTGAGTCGTTGCCCGACGGTCAGATTAACGCGGCTTATGCTTTGGGTTTTAGTATTCCACAAGTCTACAAGGAAGTGTTGCTACCGCAAGCCTTTCGTATTATCTTGCCGCCGCTTAGCTCTGAGCTGACCAACTGCTTCAAAAACGCTTCTGTCGCCTCATTAGTGGGGGTGATGGAGCTGATTAGCCAAACCAAAACCATTAGCGAATATACCCAAAACAGCATCGAGATTTATACCTATGCGACGATTGTCTATTTGGTTTTTAATCTGTCCTTGATTGCGATTATGGGTTTGATCGAGCGTAAGTTGCGAGTACCTGGGCTGATTGCAGGAGGTCAGAAATGAACATGATGACCGAATTAGCAACGGCCTATCCCGGCTTGATGGGCGGGATGATTACCACCTTAAAAGTGCTGTTTTTGGCGATTATTGGGGGTATCAGTTTAGGAACGGTATTGGCCTTGATGCGTTTGTCTGGTATCAAAGCACTGGAGATACCGGCGAAGTTATACGTCAATTACTTTCGTTCTGTGCCGCTGCTACTGGTACTACTATGGTTTTATTTTGCTGTACCGATGATCTATTTTTGGATAGCAGGTAAATACCTGCAACTTGATGCCGCTTTTGCCTCTTGTGTGGTTGCCTTTATGATGTTTGAAGCCGCGTACTTTTCAGAAGTGGTACGGGCGGGTATTCAGTCGATTGGTAGTGGGCAGGTCAATGCCGCAAAAGCCTTGGGCATGACTTATGGACAAACCATGCGTTTGGTGATTTTGCCACAAGCGTTTCGCAAAATGCTGCCATTGATTTTGCAGCAATGTATTATTTTATTCCAAGACACGACATTGGTATTTGCCATTGGCCTGACGGATTTTTTCCGCGCCGCTTATGTTCGTGGCGAGTTGATGGGATTGCTGACTCCTTATATATTAGGTGCTGGTGCGGTTTATTTTATCATCAGTTTGAGCGCCTCCATTGGTGTGCAGCGGCTACAAAAACGTTTGAGGTTTTAGGGCGTGTTGATCTTATTTCACACCGATTATTAATGACAATTATCAAAAACAATGTGGTTAGGAGCCAGTAATGAGCAATGCTGATACGTATATAAATGCTTTTGGTGGACTGGTCACCAATAATGGTCATGCGAGCGACGAGATAGTCATTCAAATGAGTGATGTCAGCAAATGGTATGGCGACTTTCAGGTGCTAAAGGACTGTACCGCCCATGTGCATAAAGGCGATGTGGTCGTTGTTTGTGGCCCATCGGGTAGTGGTAAGTCGACTTTAATCAAGACTGCCAACGGACTTGAGCCCTTTCAAAAAGGTCAGATTATGGTCAATGGTATCTCTGTTGGTGACTCAAAGACCAATTTACCCAAATTACGTAGCCGTGTCGGCATGGTATTTCAGCATTTTGAGTTGTTTCCGCATTTGACTATTATTGATAATTTGACCGTGGCGCAGATCAAAGTGTTGGGCCGCAAAGAATCTGAGGCTAAGCAAAAGGCAATGGCGTATTTAGATCGCGTTGGCCTAACGGTACAAGCGGCCAAATATCCAGCAGAGCTATCTGGTGGTCAGCAGCAGCGCGTAGCCATTGCTCGTGCGCTGGCGATGGATCCAGTGGCGATGCTGTTTGATGAACCAACCTCAGCGCTTGATCCTGAGATGATTCAAGAGGTACTCGATGTCATGGTGGAGCTGACTCGTGATGGCATGACGATGATGTGTGTCACTCATGAAATGGGCTTTGCCAGTCAGGTGGCCAATCGGATCATCTTTATGGATGAAGGTAGTATCGTCGAAAACTGCAGTAAGGATGAGTTTTTTGAAGGGGCAAAAAGTGATCGTGCGCAATTGTTCTTATCGAAAATTTTGAATCATTAAATATAAGTTATATTTTTTGTTTTATTTAAAGTATTTATAAAAAGCGTCTAATCACTAGGCGCTTTTTTGTGGGAAATGATATAGACACGCAATTTGGATACGTATGTGAGTGTTCATCTGTTTACTGGTACAATGGCTGCCATTATTATTGATAATTAAAATAATTCATAAACCTTATTGGAGTTCCTATGAGTGTAGAAAACCCATCTTTAGCATCAACTACAGCATCAAAAAAAGGTGTCGTCATCATTGGTGCTGGACTAGCGGGTTGGCACGTCATTGATGCCATTCGTGCGAAAGATGCAGAGATTCCAATTACCTTGGTCACATCTGACAACGGTGATCGTTATCATAAGCCAATGCTGACCATGGCGATCAGTCAAAACAAACGCGCATCAGACTTGGTACGGGCGACAGGTAGTGATGCGGCAAAGACTGCGCAAGTGACTTTGCTTGCCAATACACAGGTCACAGATATTGATACGACCACTCAACAGTTACAACTCATCTCTGCTAACAGGCCAGATCCAGCCAACACGGATTATGCCACTATCAGTTATGGCAAGTTAGTACTAGCGATGGGCGCGCATCCTATTTTCCCCAAAAGTTTGCCGCAAGATTTGGTCTGGCATGTCAATCATATTGAGCGCTTTGGACAGCTTCAAGAAAAGCTAGCCACGGGCAGTCAGCATGTCGCTATTGTTGGGGCTGGCATGGTTGGAACTGAGATTGCAGAAGATTTACTCAAAGCGGGGCATCAAGTGACATTGATTGACCTAAATGACGCGCCACTCTCGCAAATGCTACCGCCAAAAGCGACCGCCCGTATCGCCCAAGCCGTGAAATCACAAGGCATTAACTTTTTGGGTGGTTATCAAGTATCTGAAGTCACTCGTATTAGTGGTGGTGACAATGGCAATGAGAGCGAAGGTAAGCTACAAGTCAGCTATGAGCCGCTAGCATCAAATGTAGACAGTAGCATCGCTGCGCAATCTGAGACAGTAATCGTTGATCATGTGATTGCTAGTACTGGTCTGACCGTTGATGATAAATTGCCAACCGCTGCTGGTGTTGAGTTTGATCGTCGTACGGGCATCGTGGTTGATGCAACGACATTGCGTACTGATACCTCAAACATCTACGCCATTGGTGACTGTATGTCTATCAATGGTGTTGCGTGCCGCTATGTCGCCCCGTTACGGGCACAAGCTGCGACCATCGCTGATGATATTTTGGGTCACGAGCATAGCGGCTATGACCATAAGCCACCGATGATTCGCCTAAAAAACAAAGCCATCTCTGTGATGGTGACGGGTGTGCCAAACGCGGCTGGCAATTGGCAAGTGAAGACTGAAAATGAAGATGAGCTCATCATGGACTTGCTCGATGATAATGATGCAGTTAGTGCAACCGTCACTATCAAAGCACCTGCCACACCAAAAGCATAGTAATAGAGATACGGTCTTTTGAGAAATATGCATCGGTGCATAGTTTATAAGAAATGCTTTTAAGAAGTCCTTTATAAAATACTATCCTTAAATTGCGATTTAAAAAGACAGTTTTGAGCGCCAAGCCAGTCACATACTAAATAATGTGATTGGCTTTTTTGTGTCAAATAATTGTCATGCCTTCATGCTATGCTTTTCCAAGTTAAGATTTTGCGTGACCAATTAAATGATACGCATTGTATTGATATTGTTGACAGGCTTTCATTTATGGCGGTATAGTAGCTAGATGCTATGCGAGACCTGATCAAGGAAGACGGTTTTCTCGCAAGCCATCAACAAGCACCATAAAAAGTAAAACGAAAGGACTCGTTATGACTCAAACCCCTGATTTTGACAATATTCTAAATACTATTCCTAGTATCAATATGGGCGCCCGCTCGGCAAATGCACCCCTTACCCAAAGTTATGACAAAGGTCCTGATGTGCCGCTGATTGAAGCGACCATTGGTGATTTCTTTGATGCCATTGTTTTTAAATATCCTGAACGTGAAGCATTGGTTTCTCGCCATCAAAATATCCGCTGGACATATCGTGAGCTACAGCAACAAGTCAACCAGCTAGCCAGTAGTATGATTGAGATGGGACTTGAGATTGGCGATCGCATCGGTATTTGGTCACATAACAATGCTGAATGGCTATTGATGCAATTGGCGACTGCCAAAGTCGGCGTTATCCTCGTCAATATTAATCCTGCCTATCGTACTTTTGAGCTGCAATATGCCTTGAATAAATTGGGTTGTTCGGCTCTCGTCCTGATGCGTCATTTCAAAAGCAGCGATTACGCCAGTCTGATCCGCGAGTTGTGTCCTGAGATTTATCATAAAGACTATACACAGCTCGATTTGGTCGAGATTCCGACGATTGAGCGTATTATTTGGATTGATGAGCCAGAGTCGGATGAGACGTTCGATTTTATGCAGAAGTTCTCGGCATGGATGAGTGAGGGTGATGCCAATGATCCACGGGTTGCTGAGCGTCAAGCACAGCTTAAAAATACTGATGCCATTAATGTGCAGTTCACCAGTGGTACGACGGGCACGCCAAAAGGCGCGACCTTAAGCCATCGTAATATCTTAAATAACGGTTATTTTATCGGTGAGGCCATGAATCTCACTGAGGAAGACAGACTGTGCATTCCTGTACCGTTATATCACTGTTTTGGTATGGTACTTGGTAACTTAGCCATTTTAACGCATGGTGGCTGTATCGTTTATCCGAATGACGGTTTTGAGCCATTATCAGTCCTGCAAGCGGTCGAAGAAGAAAAATGTACCGGTCTGCATGGCGTACCAACGATGTTTATCGCAGAACTTGATCACCCTGAGTTTGATAACTTTGATTTATCGACCTTACGTACTGGCATCATGGCAGGCTCTAGCTGCCCAATTGAAGTCATGCGCCGCGTCATTGATAAAATGCACATGCAGGAAGTGACCATCGCTTATGGCATGACTGAGACCAGTCCGGTGTCTTGTCAAACCAATGAACATACGCCACTTGAAAAGCAAGTATCTACTGTTGGGCTCGTTCAGCCAGCGCTTGAGGTAAAAGTCGTAGATACTGAGACTGGCGAGATTGTGCCATTGGGCGAGACGGGCGAGCTACTCACGCGTGGTTATTCGGTGATGAAAGGCTACTGGGGCAGTCGTTTTAAAACACGCGCGTCCATTCAAGATGGCTGGATGCTGACAGGTGATTTGGCAACGATGGATGAGGACGGCTATGTCAAAATCGTTGGTCGTAGTAAAGATATGGTCATTCGCGGCGGGGAAAACATTTATCCGGTAGAAATCGAAAACTACCTCTATCGTCATCCTAAAATTCGTGACGTACAAATCGTCGGCATACCAGATGAGCGTTATGGCGAGGTATTGGCGGCGTGGATCATTGCGAAAGAAGCGGACAGTTTGACTGAGGAAGAAGTGCGTCAGTTCTGTCATGAGCACATTGCCCATTATAAAGTACCGACCTATTATCGCTTCGTGACTGAGTACCCGATGACCATCACTGGCAAAATTCAGAAATATAAAATCATTGAGCAGATGAAAGAAGAGTTAGGTCTATAACAGGCACTCTATTGCATCTGTTACCTCATCTATTATTTATGTGAGTAAAAACGAAAATAGATAGGTGAGTGAAAACGACAATAAAAAAGTTACTCGCATTTATGTATTAAAGAAAAGGGATATCATGAGCGCTATCATAACCAGTAAACTGAGTCCAAACGCTGCTGAATTTCAGCAAAACAGCGCTGCTATGCAAGCTGTGGTGGATGACTTATATGTGCACCTGCGTAAAGTCGCTCAGGGCGGATCGGAGCGGGCACGAGCCAAGCATTTAGCGCGTGGCAAACTGTTACCGCGTGAGCGTGTCGAGCGCTTGCTGGATGTCGGCACGTCATTTTTAGAAGTAGCACCAATGGCGGCGCACAACATGT
This sequence comes from Psychrobacter vallis, assembly GCF_904846715.1. GTDB lineage: Bacteria > Pseudomonadota > Gammaproteobacteria > Pseudomonadales > Moraxellaceae > Psychrobacter > Psychrobacter vallis. The sequence continues at coordinate 28,225 of NZ_CAJHBU010000009.1, read as the reverse complement.
ATGGCGAAGATATTCCGGCAGCTGGCGTGATTGCGGGTATCGGTCGCATCAACGGTATCGAGTGCATGATTGTCTGTAATGACGCCACGGTAAAAGGCGGCACTTATTATCCAATGACAGTCAAAAAGCATTTACGCGCACAAGAAGTTGCACAAGAAAATCATTTACCCTGCGTCTATTTGGTCGATTCTGGCGGCGCAAACTTGCCCAACCAAGATGAGGTATTCCCTGATAAAGAGCACTTTGGTCGTATCTTTTTTAATCAAGCCAACCTCAGTGCGGCAGGCATTCCCCAAATTGCAGTGGTCATGGGCAGCTGTACGGCTGGCGGGGCATACGTGCCTGCGATGAGCGATGAGTCTATTATTGTCAAAGACCAAGGCACGATATTTTTGGGTGGTCCGCCACTCGTCAAGGCGGCAACAGGCGAAGAGGTCACCGCAGAGGACTTGGGCGGCGGCGATGTACATACTCGTCTGTCAGGTGTGGTCGATCATTTGGCCCAGAACGACACGCATGCGTTATCGATAGCCCGTAATATCGTCAGCCATCTAAACCGTCCTGCTAAAAATATTCCCAATCAAATCACACCGCGTCCACCGCGCTATGATGCCAAAGAACTATACGGTGTCATTCCAACCGATAAGCGTAAGCCTTTTGATATTAAAGAAATCATTGCCCGTATCGTCGATGACAGCGCCTTTGACGAGTTTAAAGCGCGTTTTGGCACGACGTTGGTTTGTGGATTCGCGCATATTGAAGGGATGCCTGTTGGTATTATTGCCAATAACGGGATTCTTTTTAGTGAGTCAGCGCAAAAAGGTACGCATTTCATTGAGCTGTGCTGTAAGCGCAAAATTCCACTCATATTCCTACAAAATATCACCGGATTTATGGTCGGGCGTAAATACGAAAACGAAGGTATTGCTCGTCATGGTGCCAAAATGGTGATGGCGGTGGCCAATGCCAAAGTGCCAAAATTTACCGTCATTGTTGGTGGTTCATTTGGTGCAGGTAACTATGGCATGTGTGGTCGTGCGTACAGCCCGCGTTTCTTATGGATGTGGCCAAATGCGCGCATCTCTGTCATGGGCGGTGAGCAAGCAGCATCGGTACTGGCAACGGTCAAACGTGATAACTTTGATCGCAAAGGCGAGGCATGGAGTGACGAAGATGAAGCGGCCTTTAAAGCTCCAATTCGTGAAATGTATGAAGAGCAAGGACATCCGTACTATGCCACTGCTCGGCTTTGGGATGATGGTGTGATTGATCCTGCTGATACTCGTAATGTATTGGCATTGGCGCTTAGTGCGTCTCATAACGCGCCGATTGAAGAGACGACCTTTGGTGTCTTTAGGATGTAGCTGTTTAGATAAATGCTTATCTGAAAGTCGCTATCGACTAGGTTAGTTATTAAGCTATGTCAGTCATTAAAAAGTCAAAATTTATGTTTATAGTGGCGTGTGGCAGACAAATAGGGCTAAGACAATAGCCACACTCAGCCATCGGGCATTTATCAAAATACAATATAGTTGGATCAATATAAAAGGAATACCACGAGTCATGCAAAAAGAGACGAGTAATTATAATAGCTTGTTAGTAAATATCCAACAACACGTGGCAACGGTGACGTTAAATCGTCCTGAGATACGCAACGCTTTTAATGATGAAATGATTAGCGAGTTGACCGAGGTATTTGCTGATTTGGGTAGCGATGGCAATGTGCGCGTCATTGTCTTAGCAGCCGCTGGCAAGGTGTTTTGTGCCGGTGCGGATCTTAATTGGATGCGCGCCATGGCAGATTATAGCTATGACGAAAACCTAGCCGACGCTGATAAATTGGCGCAAATGCTCAAGACCATTTATGAATGTCCTAAGCCAACGATTGCGGCTATTCAAGGCGATGTTTATGCCGGAGGTATGGGTTTGGTCGCTGTTTGTGATGTGGCTATCGCCGTTAAGATTGCCAATTTTTGCTTAAGTGAAGTACGTTTGGGACTCGCACCTGCCACTATTAGTCCTTATGTCATCAGAGCGATGGGTGCTAGAACCGCACAGCGATACTTCTTAAGTGCAGAAGTGTTCGATGCCAAAAAAGCACGTCAGCTTGGCTTCATCCATGAGCGCGTCAGCGAAGAGTGGCTGGCTGATGAGGTCGCTGCGTTTTGTGCCAAAGTCGTTAAGAACAGTCCTGATGCGGTCAAAACCTGCAAGCAACTATTACATGATGTCGCTGGTGCACCCATTACTGATGAGTTGATTGCTCATACCGTCAAAGGGATTGCTGATATCCGCTCGTCAACACAAGGTAAGGAAGGCGTACAAGCCTTTTTGCAAAAGCGCAAGCCGGATTGGCTGATAGCAGATTAACTGACAGCAGAATAATGATAGATACATAGACAAGACGTTACATAAAAATGATAAGACACAGGGATAGTTATGTTTTCTAAAATTCTAATCGCCAACCGTGGTGAAATTGCTTGCCGAGTGGCCGCGACAGCCAAGCGTTTGGGCATCAGTACCATCGCTGTGTATTCCGATGCAGACCGCGGGGCCAAGCATGTGGCTGTCTGTGATGAGGCCATCTATCTGGGTGGCTCTGCCCCAAAAGACAGCTACCTAAAAGGCGATGCTATTATTGCCATCGCTAAAGAAACGGGCGCACAAGCGATCCACCCAGGCTATGGGTTCTTAAGTGAAAATGCAGATTTTGCGCAAGCCTGTCAAGATGCGGGTTTGGTCTTTATTGGTCCATCAGCGGATGCTATTCGCGCGATGGGCGGCAAGTCCGAGTCTAAGCGCTTGATGGAGTCCGCTGGCGTGCCGCTGATACCGGGCTATCATGGTGACAATCAAGACGCGCAATTTTTGCAGCAGCAAGCAGATGATATTGGCTATCCTGTACTGATCAAAGCGAGTGCGGGCGGCGGCGGTAAAGGCATGCGTATTGTGGAGCAAAGCAGTGACTTTGTTGACCTACTAGACTCGTGTCGCCGTGAAGCAATTACCAGTTTTGGCAACGATCAAGTATTGGTCGAAAAGTACGCGCTAAAACCACGCCATATCGAAATCCAAGTATTCGGTGATACGCATGGCAATTACGTGCATCTGTTTGAACGTGATTGCTCCGTGCAGCGCCGCCATCAAAAAGTATTAGAAGAAGCTCCAGCTCCAGGTGTTGATACTGCCATGCGTGAAGCAATGGGAACAGCGGCAATCGAAGCGGCTCGAGCGGTTGCTTATGTAGGCGCTGGCACGGTCGAGTTTATCGTGGAGCAACGCGAGGATTCCATGAATTTTTATTTTATGGAGATGAATACGCGCTTGCAAGTTGAACATCCGGTTAGCGAAGCCATTACTGGTGTTGATTTGGTCGAGTGGCAGCTGTTGGTTGCCGCAGGTCAGCCATTGCCAATGGCGCAAGATAAGCTGGTTATCAATGGTCATGCAATTGAGGCGCGTATTTGTGCCGAAAACCCTGACAATAATTTTTTACCAGCGACGGGGACGTTGTTTACTTATCAAAAACCCGAGCACAGCACCTTTAGCATCAATGATGTGCGTATCGACGATGGCGTACGCGAGGGCGATGTGATCAGTCCTTTTTACGACTCTATGATTGCTAAACTTATCGTGCATGCACCCACACGCGAGCAAGCGCTAGCGAGACTTGATCGCGCCTTGGCACAGACACGTATTGTGGGTTTGCCAAACAACGTGGCGTTTTTGCGTTATATTTTGAATACAGATTCATTTAGCGGGGCCAATCTGGATACCGCGTTGATTGAACGCGAGCGGGACGTGCTTTTTGATCAGCATCCTCTTGGGTTATCGACGCTTGCTGTGACAGCGATTACGCAGCAGCTTGCCAGTGAAGCCACCGCGCAAAGCTCTAATACAGACCCGTTTAGTAAGCCTACTGGTTTCCGTGCCTATAATGATTATACAAGGTCGTTTAGTTTGGTTTATGACGAGCAGTCCTACAGCGCTCGCATCAGCAATTGGCACAATGCGAGCTACTCTGATAGTAAAAAAGGTAGTGATAACCTCAGCAGTTTTTCACTTGTTATTGAAAAAGAAACCGCGAATATGCAGGATAACAGCAATATTAATGTGGCTGCCCGAACCGAAACGGTTTATGAAGGGCAAGTCAGCTATGACAGCCGTGATGCGCACCATCATACCTTGTGGTTAGAGGGCGCACGTATCAACGCCCAAAGCTGGGTACACAATGAGACGGTCTATGCCTTTACAGATGGTGGACGCCATGAGATCAAACTCATTGATATCATGGCGCATGTGGGCGAGGACACGGCAGCTGTCGGTAGCTTAAAGTCACCGATGCCAGGGCAAGTTGTTTCCTTTAAAGTAGCGATAGGCGACACGGTCAAAAAAGGTGAGCCACTTGCCGTCATCGAAGCCATGAAAATCGAACACACCATTACCGCACCCACTGATGGCGTGGTAGCAGAGTTGTTGTTTGCAGCAGGCGACTTGGTTGCTGATGGTGATGAGCTGTTGCGCATCGATAGTGAAGATATATGCAGTTCGAAATAAAATCGATACGTTAATAGTTCTGTGCGACTGGTATAAATGTTCCTTGCGTGCTGCTAATACAGAGGCTGCGAAACATTCATCACAGTCGCCCTGTATCGCTTTAAAGTGAATCGATTACAGTCAGTAAAGAGGATAACAAAAATGAGTCACTCATATCCAGACCACGTCTCAATCGTTGATGTCAGTCCCCGTGATGGACTACAAAACGAATCGATGACGGTACCGACGGCGATCAAACAAGCATTAGTCAATGATCTGATCGCAGCAGGTATCAAAAAGTTAGAAGTCACCAGTTTTGTGTCACCAAAGTGGGTACCACAAATGGGGGACAACAGCGCGTTACTCGGGGCGCTGGAGCCTACAAGGAATGCAGAGGTTTGTTACTCAGTTCTAGTGCCAAACATGCGCGGTTTTGAGAATGCTATAGCGTACCGTCCGGATGAAATCGTTATTTTTGGCTCGGCAAGTGAAACCTTTAGTCAAAAAAACATCAATTGTAGTATCGACGAGAGCATTGAGCGTTTCGCACCCGTTGCTGCTGCTGCAAAAGCGCAAGGTATCAAAGTACGTGGCGTTATTTCTTGTACCGTCGGTTGCCCTTATGAAGGTGAGATTGCTCCCAGTCAAGTGGCCTATGTCACCAAACGTCTGCTTGAGATTGGTTCAGAGCAAATCGGCATTGCTGATACGATTGGGGTTGGTACGGCGCTTAAAGTCCAACGGGCGTTGCATGCTGCATTAGAGTATGCGGATATCGCCATGTTATCAGGGCACTTTCATGATACCTACGGTCAAGCATTAAGCAATACCTTGGCTGCCCTACAAATGGGCGTCAGTGAATTTGATACCTCAGTGGCAGGACTGGGCGGTTGTCCGTATGCCAAAGGGGCCACGGGTAATGTCGCAACCGAAGACGTCGTTTACATGCTGCATGGTATGGGTATCAGCACGGGTATTGATTTAGATAAACTGGTCGTGGCAGGCGAGCGTATTAGTGAGTTTTTGGGACGTGCTAACGGCTCAAACGTTGCCCGCGCCTTAATCAATAAGCGTCAGTCTTAACCAATATATAATTTATTTACTTTAAAACCAATATAAGTGCTACTGGAGTAAATTTTTCGCAGCCTCTGTCACGCTTGCGAACAGCAAGCAAGAAAAATTAGCACCAGTAGCACGGGATTATTAACGTATCGGCTTTACTTAGAATTGACTATGACATCAAAAATGAAGTGGTTTGAAAAGTAGATTAAAATTTAAGCGTTAAAATATTTATACACAAGGAATGGTTATGAGTTTACCTGGATTGAATTTTCAGCTTGGTGAAGATATCGATGCGTTACGCGATGTCGTTCAGCAGTTTGCAGCAAACGAAATCGCCCCACGTGCCAGCGAAATCGATAGTAGTGATCAATTCCCCATGGATTTGTGGCAAAAAATGGGCGATCTCGGTCTACATGGCATCACCGTCCCTGAAGAGTATGGCGGTGCAGATATGGGCTACGTCGCGCATATGGTTGCGATGGAAGAGATTAGCCGCGCTTCTGCCTCTGTAGCACTGAGCTATGGCGCACATTCGAATTTGTGTATCAATCAAATCAAACGCAATGGCTCTGAGGCACAAAAACAAAAATACCTGCCCAAGCTGGTCAGTGGTGAGTTCATTGGGGCGCTGGCAATGAGTGAAACCGGTGCTGGCTCAGACGTCGTCAGTATGAAGCTCAAAGCAGAAGAAAAAAATGGCAGCTATGTGTTAAACGGCAGCAAAATGTGGATTACCAATGGCCCCGATGCCGATGTGATGGTGGTCTATGCCAAGACCAATCCTGAGCTTAGTGCCAAAGGCATGACGGCCTTTATCGTTGAAAAAGGCATGGAAGGTTTTGGCACTGCGCAAAAGCTCGACAAACTCGGTATGCGCGGTAGCCATACGGGTGAGATGACCTTTAATAATGTCGAAGTGCCAAGCGACAATATCTTGGGCGGCCTCAATGAAGGCGTGAAAGTGCTGATGAGCGGACTAGATTACGAGCGCGCCGTATTGGCAGCAGGCCCTATCGGTATCATGCAGGCAGTGATGGACAATGTCGTGCCTTATATTCATGACCGTAAGCAATTCGGTCAAGCCATTGGTGAGTTCCAGCTCATTCAAGGTAAAGTGGCGGATATGTATACGATACTGCAAGCAGGACGCAGCTTCTTATACACGGTGGGCAAAAACCTCGATATGCTAGACGCGCGCGGTGCTGGTCACAGCCGAGAAGTGCGCAAAGATTGTGCCAGCGTGATCTTATGGTGTGCCGAAAAAGCCACTTGGATGGCGGGTGAGGGTATTCAAATATTTGGTGGCAATGGTTATACCAACGAGTATCCGCTTGGTCGCTACTGGCGTGATGCCAAGCTCTATGAGATTGGCGCGGGCACCAGCGAGATCCGCCGTATGCTGATCGGTCGAGAGCTGTTTAATGAGACTAAGTAGTATTGAAGTATAACGGTCTTATTAGTGATTTCTTAAATTCGGCGTAACCATATTAGCTTAAGACAACGGCTGGTCAATAATGAACAATTGTGCTAAGGTGCGGTTTTATTTTTTGATTAACAATAATCGATTAATAAAGCTGACCCTTAGCCTTTTTTATCCACCATATTTATCAGATACTGTTTATGATGCCGACTACTACTACCGCGCTTAAAAGACACTTAAAAATACGCCTTCGATTAACTATCATTTCTGCGCTGACAAAGGCGATGCTAGTACTGAGTATATTTTCGGCACACATTGCAAATGCTGAAATAGCAGACTTATCACCAGCGCAACCTGTCATCCAGTTTGCGACTTCTGATGCGAAGTGGTTACGTCAGCCAAGTTTTAACAATCGCCACATTCGCGCTTTAAGGGGTTATTGCGATCCGGAAGAACCTTGCAAAAAGAAGCGTGTTCGAATGGAGTTCTTATTAAGGGTAAACAAAGAAGGCAAAGTCGAAAATATTACCGTATTGAAGAGTAGTGGTTCCGATAAAATTGATGGAGAGTTTAAAAGAGAACTACGCCGCAGTCTTTTTAAACCCTTTAGAAAAGATAGTAAGACAGTAGTAGGCAAAGTAACCGTTCCAATAGTTTTTGAGTATTACTAAAGCTTAAACAATAATAAAAAGCAGTACGCCGCACACGTACTGCTTTTTTATGCTCGACCTAGAAGTCTATTGAGTATTAAGATTGTTTGGTATGGTCAAAATAACGCGCCAAACCATTTAATAATAAATCATCACGCAGGTGGACGGGGCGATTGACATGCTGGGCAATGATAGCTGCATCACCACCCGTCATAATCACTTCAAAGTTGGGATGCCGGCGGCTGATTTCATTGATCGCCCCAACAATCGACAGTAAGATACCGCGATGTACCGCGTCTTGCGTAGTCATCCCTTGGCTCACGTTATCAAAGGTGCCGTTAGAGATGGTGATTTGCTTAGTACCAGAAAACAGCGCCTCACGTTGCAGATAGATATTGGGGAAAATATAACCCCCCAAATGCTCAGCATGATCGATCAAATCAATCGTTACTGCCGTACCGCAGCCGATGACGCACTGGCGTTTTTTCTTATCGACAGCGCCCAGCATCTGTAGCCAACGATCGCAGCCCAGTTGTTGGTCATTATAGGCACTCTTCATGAGCGGGTGCGCCGCATCAACATGGACAAACCCAAAAGGAATATTAAGACGGCTGAGCGTGTCTGAGACTTTAATATTCAGATCATCACCCAACACGGAGGAGATACCAATAAAGTCGGGTGCATAACGCTCAAAACGATCGGTTAAACCCATGAGGAGTTCGGCAGGCGCTTGCAGATGCTGCTTGGCATCATGCGCGACTATCTGGCCAATATCGTCGGTGAGCCAGTATTTAAGACGAGTGTTTCCAAGATCGAGCCAGAGCATAAAATTCCCTTTATACACAGTGAGTCCGTTATCAATATATAGTTGATACTCGTCTCACGGTTGGTGCTCATTGAATAAGCGGTTTAAACCTGATGAATCACGTCAATGCGTCCAGTAAAAAGCGCAGAAATCTTACCGTTATCTTGACGCAATTGCAAACATCCCTGTGTATCGATACCGCAAGCCTGACCAGTAACGACCTGCTCTTTATTATTATAATCTTGGGTCACCTGCAAGCGCAGACCAGCCAGTGCATCCATCGCGTCAAATTGCTGCAAAAAACGCGCTAAGTAATAGCCATGACCTGTGGGTGCTTCTAATGCCAAATGCTCAAATCGTGTCATCGCAGCTATCAATGCTTTGCTCATTTGCTCATAGAGTACGCGCAAGTTTGGTAGCGTGATCGGCTGTACTTTGGGTGCCAGCCTCTCGCAGATATCCTGCAAACTAATCGCTTGATAACTCATGCCTTCGCAGGTCTGTGTGGTCAATTTGGGGGCGGCTTGTACATTGAGGCCGATGCCCATCACCACTCCGATCAATTGACCAGACTTGATGACTGGCTCTATCAAAATACCGGCAAGTTTATGAAAAGGCAGAGTTTGCTGATTTGGTTCAGAGGCAGTCGCCGTGGATTGCTTTTGCACGTCATGCGTAGACTCATAAAATCCCAAGTCATTGGCCCACTTTACCCCAATAGGCGTCAGACCATGCGCCTGTAGCTGCTCATTTAACGTTTGGATGACGGGCATTTTTGCCAGCTCAACGCCGATGATTAATGACAGCAGTCCGCTAATGGGTCTATGCACTGGATGATACAACGACAGATACACATTGCCATGCGGGGACTGCCATGAGCGCCCGTGTTGGCCGCGACCTGCGCTTTGGGTTTCTGCGGTCAATAGATGCATTTCGGCAGGATTTAAAGCGCCATGTTGCAGCGCTGCGATCAGCTCGCTATTGGTAGAGCCGCTACTGTCCATATGACGATGGTTGAGCTCAGGCAGGTGGTCAAGCTGGCATGACGCGGCAGTGGATAGGTCGACGTCGGATACATAATCAGAGGGGTTGGCAGATGATGGCATAAGTTTGGTCGATGTGGTTAAAGGAGCATAGAGAATCTTTGATATACTGAGCGATTGGCATAGTCAGGTCAATATACAAGGGATATGGCAGGACTGGTACAAATTTTTCTTGCTTGCTGTGCCTGCGCCGACAGAGGCTGCAAAAAATTCGCACCAGTCCCGCCGCGTCATAACGTCGTGTATCCATTTTATTTAGTATCGACTATATTAACAAACGCTCATCCATCAATGGCTGCTCGTAAAAAATATAAAGTAGACAATATAAAGGTCGGGTTAGGATTTGGCAAATGCCATTTTTAAAATGAGGGCACGCTCTAGTGTGCGGGTCATGATGATATAAAAGTGAGCTTGATAAAAGATGAGTATCACAAAGGGTTAAAGCAATGATGTTATATGTGTGGTTTGTGATTGCTGGCGCGTTTGCGGGTGTCAGCGCTGGCTTGTTTGGGGTTGGCGGCGGCATGATTATCGTACCAGCCTTGGTATGGATTTTTACCGCTTATGATTTTTCGCCAGAAGTGGTGACCCATTTGGCTATCGGCACGTCACTGGCGACCATCGTTGTGACTTCGATCAGCTCACTCACTGCTCATAATAAGCGCGGCGGCGTGCGCTGGGAAGTTTGGCGCAAAATGGCGCTTGGCTTGGTTATCGGCAGTCTGGTGGGTGCTGGCATCGCGGACATGATCGATGGTAAAGCATTACAGGCGATTATCGGGGTTGGTGCATTATTGGTCGCTTTTAAGATGCTGTTTTTTTCTAATAAAGAACAACTTGGCAGGCTATTACCATCTGCTGGTGTGCAGTTTGGTGCGGGGACGGGCATTGGTATGGCGTCGTCTATTTTCGGGATTGGCGGTGGTAGTTTGACCGTGCCGTTTTTGAACTGGGCCGGACTTCCGATGAAACAATCGGTCGGTACGTCAGCGGCGTGCGGTCTACCGATTGCACTGGCTGGCGCGGCTGGGTTTGCATGGTTTGGTCAAGACGTGGTCAATCTGCCTGAGGGCACGATAGGCTTTGTGCACATCACTGGGTTTTTGTGTATTTCAGTGGTGAGTTTTGCGATGGCAAAAGTCGGTGCCAAACTTGCCCATGTGTTGCCCGCACTCACGCTTAAGCGTGCGTTTGGCGTATTGTTATTATTTGCAGGTGGGCAGTTGTTGTTAAGTGGGATTGGGGTGTTATAAAACTTTAGTAAAAAATATAACGCCAACATAGGAATATTAGTAGATGAAAGCAGCAGAAAAATACCGCCGTGTTTTTGGTTCGATTAGCCATCTAAAAGACCAGATATCATGGACGACTGGTTTATCTAACATGGTAGAGTTTTTGGTATGGGAACCGCAGCGTATCTTAGGTATCAGTAAAAAGCAGTACGTACGCCAAATTATTGAATGGGCTATTCATCCAGAGCTAGAAGGCAAAAATCTGGAAGAGGTTGAACAATCTGTCATCAAAAAGCTCACTCTAAAAATGACTGAATTTGAGCAGCTAGAGACTTATTCCACGCAAATGGTAGGCATCTGTAATGCTAGAGAGGCCATTCGCCGAGTAAAGTTCTTTTCTGAAGACTATCTAAATAAAGAGTTCGATATTTTCCTGAGTTTATGTAGCGACATCTATTTAGACTTATTTTATCAGCAATTTATCACCTTTGAGCCAAGTGGGTTATGGTCGACACATGGCAACAGCGGTATATTTGAATCCAGTACAGAGCTAAAAGCGATGTATATGGACAATTTGGCCTACAACCATCAATCGAATGTACTGGTAGCAAACGAATTAAAATTCAGTGGTAAGAAAAACCCAGATCAACTCCTAAAGTATTGTTTGATGTACGAGCACTTGCTAGAAAAAGGCTTTATCGATAAAGGCGCAAAGTTTTTACTGTTGTTCATTGGCGGCAATGCACTAGAGCATAACAAGCAACGCTTGGTCGACCGAGAGCTGGCGCTGTGTCACAAAAGAGCTAAAAAATATCAGCACTTATTAAGAAAAGAGCTGTTAGAAATAGTGGATCATTTAGAAGTGGCAAGTATCACGTGGTCGTCACTGATTGAGTTCAATAATCGCTACTTAGCAGAAAATGACACCTGCCAAGTAGAACAAAAACTGCTGCAAGGATTTAATCAAAGCCTTCAATCAAAATCGTTTATGAACTTATCACTTTAACCCTAAAAACCCACCCCAATTTCAGGTAGAATAGCCGCCTGTTTTTGCTACGTTTACTGATCCTTCATGCGTTTAAAATCTCTAAAGCTGGCAGGCTTCAAATCCTTTGCCAATCCAACGACTTTTACCTTTCGTCATGGTATCACCGCCATTGTCGGGCCAAACGGCTGCGGCAAATCCAATGTCATTGACGCCATTCGTTGGGTGCTGGGCGAGACCTCCGCCAAGCAATTACGCGGCGGGGCGATGAGCGATGTTATCTTTGCTGGGACGCAAGATAAGGCTGCCAAAAGTGTCGCCAGTGTCGAGCTGACCTTTGAGCATACGCAAGATGAGCAAAATGGCATTCGTCATGAGTTTAATCTCTATCAAGAGTTGTCCGTCCGTCGTCAGGTAAACTTAGAAGGGCGCTCAGATTACTTTATCAATGGCACGCGCTGTCGCCGCCGTGATGTGGTGGATGTATTCTTGGGGACAGGACTTGGCGCGCGCAGTTATGCCGTCATTGAGCAAGGCATGATTGGGCGTATCGTCGAGTCTAGCCCCATGCAGCTGCGTGAATTTATTGAAGAAGCAGCTGGCGTCTCACGCTATCAGGCACGCCGCGAAGAAACCCAAAAGAAGTTAGAGAAAACCCAAGAAAATCTAGCCCGTCTGCATGATATGCAAAGCGAATTGGTTCGCCAACAAAAGACGCTGTCTAAACAAGCCGCCAGTGCGCAGCGTTACGAAGCGCTTGCACTTGAGCTGGCTGATATCAAGCAACAGCTTGCCATTCAGCAGTTATATCAAGCCAAACAAACGCAGCAGCAACAAAAAATCGCCCATGAGCGCAGCACAGCTGAAGTCGTCACGCTGCAATCCAACTATGAGGCTCTAAAAGCCAAGCAAGATAAGCTGGCCGCTCATATTAACCAAGAACAATGGCTCAAAGACGAGGCACAAAGTGCGCATTATCAGCAGCAGCTGAGCCATCAACAAGCAGTGCACAAACTGAGTGATGCAACCGCGCAGCTGGCCGCTACCGCGCAGCAATTAGCCAGTCTCGATGAGCAGCGCCAGCAAGTCATTGGTGAGATCGACAAGTTAAAGGCCGCACAAGCTGAGCAACAGACGGACTTAGAAAAATTGCGTCCACAGCTGGCTGATCTGACGAGTAAACGTGACACGTATAAACGCAATGAGCAGCCATTGCAGCGCGCATGGCATGAAGCGCAACATCAATTATCGCGCTTACAAGACAAGGCGCGCACGCTTGAGCAGCAGCAAGCCATTAATGAACAAGCCAAACGGCGACACCAGCAAAGCCATGACAAATGGCAGCGTCGCCAGCAGAATTGGCAACATTTATGGCAGCAATTAGAGCAGTCACTATCGGCATCTCATAGCGCTGGTGCACAAGACAATTCGATGGCACAAGTTTTACCCCAAACCGCAGAGGCGCAAATTACGGCGCTAAAAAAACAGTTACAGCAGATTGAAAGGCAGCAAGATAGCGTCGATGAGCGTTTGTCAGAATTACAGCCGCAGGCGCACGATTTACAGCAACGTCTGAAAGTACAGCAGCGCGAGCTGAGCGAGCATGAAAAGCGCCATGCACTACTGGCAGGCGAGTACGATACGTTGCATCAGATACTACATCCCAAACCCACACCAAGCTCGCAGCAGAAATCCATCCAAAAGACTGACTTAAACAATCATGTTGCCAGCGCTTATAGTCAATTATCTATCACGACACTGCGTGAGCAAATCGAGTTAAGCGCAAACGGGCAAGCCCACGCACAGCTACTCGACAATGTGCTGGCGTTATGGCTAGACAGTCACGTCCTGATTTCTCCTAAGCGCAGCGGTTCAAGCGTTGACCATAATAATTTCGATGGCAATATTGACAACAATGTTAATGGCAGTGCCCAAAAAACAACCAATCTATGGCAAGTGCTTGAGTATGATCTAACCAGTTTGCTGACGTATCAAGCGGGTCAAAAGCAATACGCTGGCATGAATGCAAAAGATAAGCCAGCTGTTGAGACGGCTCATAGCTTGTGGTTACCAGCCGCACAAAATGCGAGTAAAGAAAACTCGTTCATCAGTGCTTTACCAGATGCTTTGTCAGATTCTTTATCTGAGGAACTTGCTGATAAAGTATGGCCTTTATCCGAACTGATTACTCAGCCTACATTGGCGCTTTGGCAGCAATGCTATCTATATACTGGGCAATTTGACGCCAATAATCAGCAAACGCTAGCGGTACTTGCAGACGTCTTAAAAGCCTTACCCTCATCAGCCATTTTGCTGACTGCGGATGGTTGGGTTATCAGCCGTCATGGGACTATGAATTTACATAAATTTGCTGGTGCACAAAAGGATCAAGACGGCATTCAAAGCCAGTTTTTAACGCAGCGTTTGCAGCAGCGCACACGTTTGCAAGCATTAGAAGACCTGCTGGATAAGCTTGAGACAGCGATACAAGAACAGACAAGAGCCATCGCTAATCATCAGCGTGACTATGATGCTGTGATGGTCAATATCGAAGAAACGCGCGCGCAAGCGGCACAATTAACCCGTGACAAACATCAGTGTCAACAGCATCTCACTACCCAGCAGGCCAATGCCCAGCGCGCTGAGCGCCTGTTCGCTGATAGCCAACGTTTACAGGCGGATAAAGCCGCGCTCGAACAAGAGCAGCAAGAATTGGCGCAAGAGCTGCAAACGCTGAAACATGATGAGCAGCGTATTCAAAGTGAAATGGCAGCGCTGACACCAAAAATAGCCGAAGCACGGGCGACAATCCAGCAGTTGCAAGCCGAGCGCAGTGAGCTTGCCCGCACGCGCCAAGCAGACGATGATGCCTGGCAAGCATTGCAGCTGCGCATTCAACAAAGTGATATGCGCCTAGAGCACAACATCAGCAGTATGGCACGAGCGACCGAACAATATGACAAGTCGCTACAAAGCGAGCAGCGTCTCACAGCGAACCATGAGCAAGAGCAGAATAAACTGCCAGCGTTGCAAGCCGCATTGCAAACTGCTCAGACTGCCCGCGATGCACAGCAAGGATTATTAACGGCGCGTGAGACTGCGCTGACGGCACTGAAGCAGGATTATGCGCAGCAGCAGATGACGCTAGAGACGCTGCAACAGACCCTACAAGATCAGCAAAACATACTTGCCCAGCACGCCACTGAGCTGGCACTAAGCGCCGCCCGCTTGGATGATGTGAGTAATCAGACACATGACGCGCTCGCTGCTTATCATCGTTTGAGTGATAAGAATAAGACACCATCAGAGGTACCGCAGCAAAGAGTCAGTGTTTCAAATGTAAGTGTCTCAAATATATTGGCGGATTTTATTGCCCATGATCGCCATGTGCGTCCTGATAAAATCGCTGAGCTTGCACGCGAGCATGCAACGCTTGAGCAGCAATTGAGCAAAATTGGTGCGGTCAATCTGGCGGCTGTGGCAGAATTGGCAGAGGTCAATGGACGCTTAGAGCCATTGGAGCAGCAGACCACAGACATTGCGGCGAGTATGGATACCTTGACCCAAGCGATTGCGTCGATTGACGAAACCACCAAGACGCTGTTTATGCAGACGCTCGATGCGGTCAATAATGAGCTGGCTAATTTATTTGCCAAAGTCTTTGGCGGCGGGCAAGCGAGCTTGACCCTGAACACGGATGATATGCCCGCCCATATACCTGCTGATAAACACAAAGCCGAACAGTGGCGGGCAGGGCTTACCTTAATGGCACAGCCAAAAGGCAAACGCAACAGTCGTCTGGCTGTGCTGTCAGGTGGTGAAAAAACCCTCACGGCATTGAGCTTAATTTTTGCGATATTTAAACAGCATCCCGCGCCATTTTGTGTGCTGGATGAAGTTGATGCGCCACTTGATGATGCCAATGTTGCCCGTTTTACCAGCCTCATTCATGAGTTGGCTGACGATTTACAGTTTATTTTTATCAGTCATAATAAGCTGACGATGCAGATTGCCGACGAGCTAAAAGGCGTCACGATGCCAAGCGCAGGCATATCCACTTTGGTCAGCGTCTCACTCGATGAGGCCGAACGCTATATTGCCAGTTAATTAATGCCAATTAAGGTGTGTCCTCATTTTAAAAATGGTGATAAAAATAAGATAAATTGCCGTCAAACAAGGAAAGTAGCGCAAATAATATCGAGATATTGATAAGATATTTGACGATGTTTGGCAAAATTTAGCCATTTTTAGCCCATTTAGAGAATAATCGATTGAATTGAGGACACTCCCTAGTACAAATTACAAATTGGAGCCAGTCATTGCGTATGATATCGTCAAGGCTGAGAGCATAACGTAACGCAAGTGTGTCGGGTGGACGATAAACGATGACTATATGGTGACGATAGTAATTAGCCATGCTAGACTATTGCCATTTATCCTCTCTTGTGTGTTCCCTTTTGTCATATATTAGGATGTATTTCTCATGACCGCTATTCAGTTTATATTGATTGCCATTGCTGCATTTATCGTGCTCGCAGGGCTATTTATGGTCATTCGTAGTTTTAAGCGCCGCAAAGGTGTTGAGGCTGCCGCGGTCAATTATGATAAAAACGGTATCCCCATCATACCGCGTCATGAGCGCAATATCATCGACGAGCCAGATTTGGATGATACGGTCGCTGGCGAGACAAGCATTGGCCCTGACCGCAGTTATTTGAATGCGGTCGTTGAAGAAGCGCCTTTGACCCAGCCGCCTACCAACGTCGATACGCAACTGACTGCGCACCGTGATGATGTGAGCGATGATGTCGAGGCAAGTGAAGATTATGCTCGCTGGCAGGATGAGCAGCAGCGAACTGACGATACTGAATTTGCAGAAACGGCTGAACAAATGCACATCGAGCAAGAGCCTGATGCCTTTTCGAGCCTGATGTCGGCGACCGATAGCCTGATGCCAGCGATTGATACAGCAGAAGAGCCAAGCTTTGACAATAATAGTCCGATACTCGATCAACATCTGTCAGAGCCTGTCGATGAAGGACAAAATGGCCCATTGATCAATGCCAAAGACAACATCAATATCACCATTTTGCCGCACCAATACCGTGACCGTCCAGCAGCGGTGATTCGTGGTCGTGACTTATTAGCACTAATTGATAAGTATGGTCTGCGCTATGGGGCGATGAATATGTTCCATCGCTATGAGCAAAAAGACGGCACTGGCATACTATGGTTTAGTATGATGGGCATCACCGACAGCGGTATCGCACCTTTTGATCCGCATAGCGTGGCGACCAATACTTACAATGGTGTTGTGGTGTTCTTATCCTTGCCGCATCCACAAGCGGTACGCAGTTTCGATAGTATGATGAGCATTGCCTATATGATGGCAAGTGATTTGGATGCTATTATTTTGGATGAAGAGAACGAACCGATCACGCCTGAATACAAACAACAGCTGCGCAACCAAGTCCGCGACTATGAAGGTTAAAAGCTTGAAGGTTAAACAAACCAACATTTAAAAGTGGTTCTGAGTTTTAAAAAGGCAAATAGCGATGAACGTTATTTGCCTTTTTTAATGGCTTTCAGTTTCTGTAAAATATTGTCCGAGCAACCTACAAACTTGTTATCATATCGACATCTTGAATCGCAAAAAAGACGCCGACTATGACTGACTCTACCTCACCAAATAATTCTAAAAACCTATCTGCTCAAGTAGAAACCCAAGCACTTGCGAGCTCTAATATATCTAGTTCGACCGATGATAGTACCAATATTCATGGCGATATTGTCGCGCAAATGCGCACGCTTATCGACACCATTAAGACGCACAATTATGCCTATTATGTACTCGACAATCCTATATTAGAAGACAGCGAATACGATCAATTGCGTCGCACGTTGCTTGAGCTAGAAGAAGCCTATCCAGATTTGGTGCAGCCCGACAGTCCGATCAATCAAGTCGGCGATATGCCGCTATCAGCCTTTACCCAAGTGACTCATGACATTCCGATGCTCTCGCTGGGCAACGTCTTCGAATACGACGATTTGCGCGATTTTATGCGCCGTGTCAATGATCGTCTCAGCGTCTCGCAGCAAAGTCCTGAGTATGAGATGGAGCTAAAGCTTGATGGACTGGCAGTCTCACTGAAATATGAACATGGTAAGTTTGTACAAGCAGTCACACGCGGGGATGGACAGACAGGCGAGGACATCACTCAAAATGCCAAAACCATTCGCAATCTGCCACTATGGATAGCCGATGCCGCTAATATTGAGTTGCTAGAGGTGCGCGGTGAAGTATTGATGCCAAAGGCAGGTTTTGAGCGTCTCAATCGCTTAGCAGAAGAAAACGAGGGCAAAACCTTTGCCAATCCACGCAATGCCGCCGCTGGGAGCTTGCGCCAATTAGACCCAGCCGTAGCAGCCAGTCGTCCACTCGCGTTCTATGGTTATTCGGTCAATCAAGGTTTGCCTGAGACCATTGAGACCCAATCCGCAGCGCTCGCATGGCTCACCGAGCTTGGCTTTACGGTCAGCGCAGTGGAAGTGGTCGCGAATCCACGAGAGGCACAAGCCTATTATGAATCGGTGATTGCAACGCGCAGCGATTTACCGTTTGAAATCGATGGTATGGTGATTAAGGTCAATAGCCTTGCATTGCAGCAGCAGCTTGGTTTCTTATCTCGTGAGCCACGCTGGGCGACTGCCTATAAATTCCCTGCCGAAACAGTCATGACACGCTTGCACTCAATTGAATGGCAAGTCGGACGCACTGGCGCGATTACGCCCGTTGGTAAATTAGAACCTGTGAAAGTCGGCGGCGTCACTGTCAGCAATGTCACCTTGCATAATTTTGGTGAGATTCAGCGTTTGGATGTACGCGCAGGCGATATGGTCAGCGTCCACCGTGCAGGCGATGTCATTCCCAAAGTCACGCGCGTTTGGACAGATCAACGTCCAGAAGATTCTGAACCTGTGACCTTGCCATCTACTTGTCCTGTCTGCGACTCGCCTGTCGTTCTACCAGAAGACGAAGCGCTGGCACGTTGTACGGGCGGTCTGTTTTGTCCCGCGCAACAGCAAGAAGCACTCATTCACTTTGTCTCACGCCGTGCCATGGACATCGATGGGCTTGGCGCGAGTTGGTTGATTAGCTTTTTTGGGCATGGTCTGGTCGAAACCGTCGCTGATATTTATCAATTACACAATCATGCGGATGAGATGGTGACCTTTGAAAAATTAGGCGAAAAATCTGTTCAAAACATCATCAATGCCATCGAAGCCAGCAAGCAAACTACGCTCGCACGCTTTATCTACGCGCTGGGTATTCGCGGTGTTGGTGAAGGGACGGCGCAGAACTTTGCTCAGCAGTTTGGTGACTTAGATAGTCTTATGGCAGCCAGTATTGAAACATTAATAAAAACGCCAGATGTTGGAGAAATCACTGCCGAGCTGACTTATAAGTTCTTCCGCGCGCCGCACAATATCGAGGTCATCACCGCGTTACGCGAGGCAGGCGTCCATTGGGATAAGGTCGAGCAGGTCGCATCAGAAGGGCTGCCACTTGATGGGCAAACGTGGGTCATCACGGGTGCGCTCGATAGCATGGCGCGTGATGAAGCCAAAGCCAAACTACAAGCGCTGGGGGCAAAAGTTTCAGGCAGCATTTCTGCTAAAACCACTGCACTACTGGCAGGTGAAAAGGCTGGCTCGAAAATGGCAAAAGCGGAGAAGCTGGGTGTGAAGATAGTGGGTGAGGAAGAGTTTTTGGCGATGGTTGGGGAGTAGGGTATGAATATTGATGATTTAGATGGTCTAGATGAAGTGACTCGAAAAGAAGTTGAAGAATTGCTGAAAGTCACGCGTGAGAAAAACAGAGGAGAGGTTTTTGCACAAACTCAATTTAAGATATATGACTGTTTACTAAGCGTTCAGAAGTATGACTTAGCATTAGATGTATTAGAAAACATGAAAGAGAGTGATGATAAAGGATATTATGAACTAGCTCAAATGAATATAGCAGTAGTAAAATATTACTTTAAAGATAAGGTAGATGAAGCTTATGAAATAATAATAGAGTTATTCAACAGAAAGTCTTGGGTGACTACAATTATAAGTGAATATGCTTTTAAATTTGCGAAGGATTATTTAAAAAAGAAAGAGTATGAGAAGTCTATAAAATTATTTAGATTGGTTAGCGACACATATCTTTATGAAACATATTGTTATGAAAAAATAAATAGCTTTCTCTTAGATCCTGAAAATGAAACCTTGGGTAAAAATTTTATAGAGCTTTTAGATCAAACATTATTAATAGTCGATATTTTGAAATTGGATTTTAGCCAGCTATCAGATACTGAAAAGGCGCCTGAAAGGAAACTTGCTCACTACACTGGCACATATACAACAGAAAAGCTATTAGCTGTAGACAAAGACCAAGGACGGCCAAGTGCATTTCGTCTCAATACTATTAATAATGTCAATGACCCAAGTGAAGGTCAGTTACTTTCAAACCATTTGAAAGGTGTAAAAGAAAATTCATTTTATGCGCCAGATTTCGATGAGAAGCTACATGCTTTTATTAGTTGTTTTACTTTTAATCATGATAGCCTTAACCAATTCAGATTATACGGTAAACAAGATAACAAGGAAGCTTCTGGGATTAGTTTAGTATTTAATCAAAATTTCTTTCAAGAACATAGTTCTACTGCAGGATTATCTTACGTAGCATTTAAAGATAATTTACAGAAAAATGATACGATTCCTATTCATAAAAGTACTATTGAATCACCAAAAGAAAAAATTTTTGAAAAACCTGTGGAAAGAATTAAAGAGCAGCCTGTTATGAGATGTGTCTATCTTGACCCTACATCTAACTATGTACATTTAGCACAACGTAATCGATTAACATTTTTTCGAGAGTTTAGTGATGAGACTATAGATATAGAAAATGAAAAAACAAGCAAAGCCGAAGCTGAATGGAAAGCATATAAAAATTATATTGATAAAAAAACTAAAGATTTTAAAGATGCCTTTTATAGCCTTAAAAATATTTATAAATCAATTGTTAAAGAAAATACAAGAATCAGCGATTGTGATTCAAGGCTGTCAAATGATATAGAGAAGCTGTTAGATGAGATTCTTCTACCATTAAAATATCTGATTAAACATTCTGCTTTTCAGGAAGAGCAAGAATGTCGCATGATATATATAACTTCGCTTGAGGATCCTAAAGTCAAAATTGACTTTGGAAAATTCTTGTATATTGAGTATGAAGCAGATGTAAGAGATAATCTTGATAAAATATATATCGCACCAGCTGCTACTCAGTATCAACCTTATTTAGCGAAATTACTTTGTAAAAGTCAAAATAAGCATAAAGTCAGAATAGACCTTTCAAACAATCCATATCGTCAGACTTAGTATGTTTTAATAGCGTGTGTCAAACAAATCAAGACACGCGCTATTAGCTTCTACTCCGCCACCTCACCATGCGCCTTCACATCACTTTTCTTACCATCAGGTTTGATTTCAATGGGCAATACAGCCCTTTAGCAAAACTATTATTCAGCATATAATTATAGCGGTCGTCAGTAATGTAAGTAATACTGTTTAATTGAGAGTAAAGTTCTACTTATCATTAAACATAAGAAAGTTAACACGATTGGTCAAGATTATCGCGACTCATACTTATAAAGTAATAATAGTGAGTATAAGTGAGGAGTGAGTAATGACAGATAATACAGAAAATCAGCCCGCCATCCAAACGGTTGATGACAGCCACACGTCCGAAGTCCAGCAGCTGATAAAGACACTGCCGGGCGAGCATATCCACAAAGAAGGCGGTCAGTCTGCCATCATCTTTCGTATGGTAATGCCCGATCATTTGTGCCCGTTTGGACTGAAGTCATTAGCGGCGCTCAAACATGCAGGCTACGACATTACCGATCGGCATATCACGAACCAAGACCAAAACAGTTTGGTTAAGGACACGCTTGGGGTAAAGACCACGCCGCAGACATTCATTGATGGCAACCGCATTGGCGGTAATGATGATTTGCAGGTATTCTTGGGTAACAGCGAACCCGAAAAAAAAGACGATAAGACTTACGCACCCATTATTGCGATATTTTCTGTTACGGCACTGATGAGTTTGGCGTTATGCTGGGCATTCTCAGTCAACATATTGTCCATGCAAGCGTTGATGTGGTTTGTCGCGCTGTCTATGTGTGTGCTGGCGATCAAAAAGCTTGAAGACTTAGAAGGGTTTACCACTGGGTTTTTGGGTTATGATTTGCTGGCAAGACGAGTGGTACGCTACGCTTATGTGTATCCGTTTTTAGAAGCCTTTGCTGGTATTGCTATGCTTGCGGATCAACCTTGGCTCAATCCCATTGCCGGTATAGTCGCCTTTGTCATCGGCTTAATTGGTGGCATATCCGTCATCAAAGCGGTATATATCGATAAGCGCGAGCTAAAATGTGCCTGCGTAGGCGGTGATAGTAATGTGCCGTTGGGCGCTATTTCCTTAACTGAAAATGTCATGATGGTTGGTATGGGTGGCTACATGCTCGTTCGTGCTTTTATTTAAACAATGACTTTTAGCAGCTTACATAAGAGTCAGCTGCATCCAGCAAGTTTTATGAGGCCTATCAACCTAGCAGGTATAGTCGTTTACGCAAACCAGTGAACACGCTACTCCGCCATCTCTCCATGCGCCGTCACATCACCTTTCTTACCATCAGGTTTGATTTCAATGGGTAATACCAGTCCTTTAGCAAAGTCATCAGACAGCACATAATCGTAGCTACTGGCAGCGACATCGGGCGTGGTATGAATGACAAGCTTCATGTCCTTGCTATCGATTACCTCATGTGAGACATAGGTTTCACTCAGCTGATCCAAGGCTTTTGATAGCGCCTCGTTGCTGGCCATACTGATAGTGAGATTGTGCTGAGCCGTGGCATTATCCACTTTGAAATAATCGGCATAATCACGAACGTTTTGACTGTCGAGTGCAAACGGATACTGATAACTGGCGCGGTCAGCAGGCGTCTCACCACTGGCGACCAATGACCAATCGATGGTGTTTGTGGCTGCAGTCGATGCAGAGGGGGCTGCCGTTGCGGCTGCGGGCTCAGTGGTTTGGTTGCTAGTCTCCGCACCGTTGTCGCATCCTGTCAGCGCCCACAGACTTGTAGTAGCAATTACTATCATGTTTATTAGACGCTTAGCCATCGATGTATCCTCTGAGTGATTGGTCATATACTATATCTATATCATCACTCCCCTATAAAATAAGTAGAGGACTGCGATGTATAAACGCTATTTTGACAGGTTTCGTGACGCTTCTCTAGGTAAAAGTACCAAAGCGTCTATGAACACGCACAAAAAAACAGCCATCTGATGATGACTGTTTTTTATTTATTCTTACTACTGCCACTCTTTGTTTTTGGCTAATTAGATTTGGCAGTTTACTTGGTATTCTTTACCATTTGCCCATTTGATGGCAAAGATGCCTTTGTCGCCTTTCATGTGCCATGCATAGGTCGCTTCTGGGTTTGAGTCGTTGACATAGCTTGCGACATCACCTTGCACGCCGCCATTTAAGACAATCTTTTGTTCTGCCCATTTTACTTTTGGCAAAGTCGCATTCACCATGGCTTGGTTTTTATTAATAGATTGTTTTGCCATGATGGTGCTGTCATCAGTACAAGTATAAGGCGCTGCTGCCATACGATCATAAGCTGCATCAGGCATGCTGTCTTTGACAGGCGTTTCGGAAGTATTTGGTGTGGTAGGCGCGGTGGTCGCACAGGCGCTTAGTAGGGCAAGGGCAGGTAAGGCAGTCACAATTTTGGTTAGTGTATTCATGGGTCTCTCCAAAGTAAATTCGTTTTTATGTATGTATTCTTAATAATGCATTAAGCATATGACGCATATGGTAGCCAAAACCATAGCGGGAGAATGTTAGAAATTGTTTGTTACGTGTTTGCTTGGTTACTCAAGCGCTGCCTAATGTAATTTACAATCGCCAACATATTGAAAGATAAACGATAATCATTTGAATTTTTACTCACTAATGAGTCAGACAAAAAAGCGTCTATCAACTGAGAGCTGATAGACGCTTTTTTGACTAACTTAACACGGTCTACGTTTAGACTCTGTCTTTACATTATCTTATATTATCAAAGCGACTTCTTACAAAGCGGCTTCTCAACAAGCTATTTGGTTTTGCGTGGTGGCAGACCTGTGTGCTGAGTTTGGAAGTTGCCTTTGCTCACGCGCTTTTTGGTGTTCTTGCCGCCAGTATTTTTGCCAGCAGTAGCATTGGTTGACGAGCTATTGGTTGCCGAGTTATTGCTACGCTTCACCGAGTCATTACCAAGGCGGCTGTTCTTTTTGCGCGCGGATTGATAGCTGTCTTGTGCGGCATCGCGGCCTTCCAAACTGGCGTTAAATGGCGGAATCAAGCAGCCACGGTTTTTGCCAATCAAATCACTGCGTCCCATGTCTTGTAGCGCTTTACGCAGCATGACCCAGTTTTTGGGATCGTGATAACGCAAGAATGCTTTGTGCAATTTTCGCTGCTTGCCAGACTTGACGATATCCATATCACCTTCACTACGGCTAATCTTATGTAGTGGGTCTTTGTGCGTGTGATACATGGTGGTCGCCGTCGCCATCGGGCTTGGATAAAACGCTTGGACTT
This sequence comes from Psychrobacter vallis, assembly GCF_904846715.1. Lineage (GTDB taxonomy): Bacteria > Pseudomonadota > Gammaproteobacteria > Pseudomonadales > Moraxellaceae > Psychrobacter > Psychrobacter vallis. Next base: position 3,777 of record NZ_CAJHBU010000009.1, on the reverse strand, counting down.
GGTCAGCGCGGTAGCCATGATTTTTTAGCCAAAGCGCAAGATTCATCATGTCTTCATCTTTGGTGCCCGGATGGGCGGCGATAAAGTAAGGAATCAAATACTGCTCTTTGCCCGCTTCTTGGCTGAATTGCTCAAACATGGCCTTGAACTGGTCATAGCTGCCCATGCCCGGCTTCATCATTTTCGATAGCACGCCTTCTTCAGAATGCTCAGGCGCAATCTTTAGATAACCGCCGACATGATGGCTGACCAACTCTTTGACGTATTCAGGATCTTTGACTGCCAAATCATAACGCAAGCCTGAGGCAATCAGGATTTTTTTCACGCCTTTGATATCACGCGCTTTGCGATACAGCTTGGTCAAATTACTGTGATCGGTCAGCAGGTTTTCACAGACATCAGGATAGACACAAGATGGCTTACGGCAATTCTTCTCAATCGTCTCATCTTTACAGCTGAGGCGGTACATATTTGCCGTTGGGCCACCAAGGTCAGAGATGACGCCAGTGAAGTTGGGCGCGGTATCGCGAATCGCTTCCACTTCGCGCAAGATCGATTCTTCTGAACGGCTTTGAATAATACGTCCTTCGTGCTCAGTGATCGAGCAAAAGGTGCAACCACCAAAACAGCCACGCATGATATTGACCGAAAACTTGATCATGTCATAAGCAGGGATGCGCGCATCACCATAACTTGGATGCGGCAAGCGTGCGTAAGGTAAGTCAAACACGTAATCCATCTCTTCAGTTGAGAGTGGCACTGGTGGCGGATTGAGCCAGACATCGATGGAGGTGTGTGAATTACCAGCCCCGCTGCTGTGACGCTGCACGAGCGCACGCGCGTTACCCGGATTGGTCTCCAAATGCAAGATACGGCTGGCATGGGCATAAAGCACAGGGTCAGATTTGACGTGCTCATAATCAGGCAGACGAATCACCGTTTGCTCACGTGGTGGCATTTTTAGCTTATGCTTACGTGCCGTCATTGGCTTGTCAAAGCCGCGCATCTGTACCACTTGCGTTTCTTCGTCGATTTGATGCGCATTGAGAATTTTATTAGTTACTGGCTCAGAAACGAAGCCCTGATATTTCGATGACATTGATGACTGTGAAGGCATGGCTTGCCCAACAGGCGAGTCCGATGGTTTATCTTGTTCGACTTTACAGCTATCCACATCTTCAGTCATCACGTACGGGTTGATGATAGGATCAACACGGCCCACGGTATCGACATCATTGCTCGCGACCTCAGTCATATCTTCTTGCCAATGACGACGCGTTGGGGTCAATAGATAAGACGTACCGCGCAACTTGCTCATTTGCTCAAAGCTATAGCCTTTTGATAGGCCATGTACCACATCGACGATGGCACGTTCAGCGTTACCGTACAATAAGACATCGGCACGGGCATCAAGCAAAATACTGCGACGGACTTTATCCGACCAGTAATCATAATGAGCGATACGGCGTAAACTGCCTTCGATACCGCCCAAGATGATCGGCACATCAGGATACGCTTCACGGCAGCGCTGGCTATAAACGATAGCCGCGCGGTCAGGGCGTTTGTTGGCGACATTACCAGGCGAGTACGCATCATCGCTACGGATTTTACGATCAGCGGTATAGCGGTTGATCATGCTATCCATGTTGCCCGCGGTCACGCCATACGCATAGACAGGTTTACCCAGTTCCATAAAAGCGTCTTTGCTCTTCCAGTCTGGCTGGGCAATGATGCCCACGCGAAAGCCTTGCGACTCTAACAGACGACCGATAATCGCCATACCAAAACTTGGATGATCGACATACGCATCGCCTGAAATGATGATGACATCACAGGCATCCCAGCCCAAATCGTCCATTTCTTTGCGGCTCATGGGCAGATAAGGCGCAGGCTCGTAGCAGCTCGCCCAATGTTTGTCATAATCGTAAAGTGGTTTGGTGCCTTGTTTAAAGGCGGTGCGAGCAATGGTATCGGCAGACATGGGCAGACCTGTTGAGTAGAAAATGGTACTAAAAAATCACCGTTATTCATCAAAAATAATGACGGCTCATTTAAAAGCGCTCATTTTAACATGAATTACACTCATGATGCGACCTATTCTACGAGAGCCGATTGCTGATAAGTTATTGATAGCGTGAGGGAATGTGCAAATAAGAATGGTTTTTGATCTTTCAAAACCATTCTTATTTTGGACTAAGTATCAAGAAAGTGAATGAAGTGATAACTGAATCAGACTGTTTTTTTAATTGTCTAATAATTGTAGTGGGAAAGTGACGACATCAAAAGCTAGGGCAAAGGGTAGTAGCACTAACTTCTGAGCTGTATTTGCGCCACTACGATGGACTTGGTTTTGCTGGCTTTGGGTATAAAAAGTCACCATATAAGGCTTGGTCAAAGCACGATAATTCGACTGAATGATGCTCAAGTTACTGACTTGTGGATAGATAGCACCTTTCACTGGCACACTGAAGCAAAAACGCTGAGCATTGATCCGCTGGTCGCTGGCTGAGGTACATTCTCGGCCATTATTCTGCAAAAAGAACTGATAATCCGAGCGCTTAAATTCATCTTTCAATTTGGCGTAAGACAGTTTCATTTCACCCTGAAAGTAACCATCATTGTTGGGTACATAAAAACTCATGTCATTATCAACTTGGATGTTTTTGGGCGTCAGGTTACTTAACAGGTTGACCATTTCTGTCCCGCCTTGGGTCAGCACATAGCTGTTTTTTTCACCGACGATAACCATCGTCGCGTTGGGCATTTTTGGTAAAGCCTGAGCGGGACGACCAAAGGCGACGATTTGATCTTCAGACAACGTGGTTTTAGTGGTTTGCGTGCTGACTCGATTGTCACTTTCTAATAGTGAGCTGGTGGCACAGCCTGAGCTGGCGAGCACAGCTGTGAGCGCTGCACCCATAACCATGGTCTTCACATTGGTCTTCATATTTAATGGTTTCTGTAGAGCACTTTTGACTGTGCTGTTCCCCATCATTTTTAGCTCGTCTTTATGCTGATTCATGATAGCGTTTCCTTGTCTATGATGATTGAATATTCATATCGTATTTATTATCAAACTTTCGTTCATATCGTACCTCGTTTGCTCCCAACTTATCTACTCATAATTGCCATTTGAGAAGGATTAAAATTTACATCCATATTTAATCTATTTATCCCAGTCTCGCGTCATCATATCGTGTATTCATTTTATTTGGTATCGACTATAAGGCGTGTTCTATATGCCCTAGTCGAGCAAAATTTTTGTGCCACTCTTGGTAAAGTTCATCACAAACTGACTTTTAAAATGGCGGACATTGTTTTCATACGTCAGTAAGCTGCGGGTGAATTGATGGTAATCATTCATATTTTTGGCATTCACCATCAGCATAAAATCCGCATCGCCCGATACTTCATAGCAGCTCATGACTTGCGGTTGTGCATTCATCAAACGCTCAAACCGATGCTGCATGGAGTTATTAGAGCGCGCCATTTCTATCATCACCACGGCGGTGAGTCCGTAGCCCACCTTGTCGGGATCAACGATGGCGACTTGCCTGGTAATCACACCGCCATCTATCAGCAATTGAATACGACGTTGCGCCGTGGCGATAGAGACGTGAACGTGTTCCGCAACTGCTTTTAGCGGCAGGGTCGCATCATCTTGTAGCAAATTCAAAATGGCTTTATCAGTGTTATCTAAAGTATGGCTCATGACAAGGTCATCCTCAGTAATTATAATTTTTAGTTTTTCGATTATAAGTATTATCAATAATAATT
>NZ_CAJHBU010000008.1 GCF_904846715.1 Psychrobacter vallis | reverse complement strand
TTCGTGAAGGCGGCCGTACGGTAGGCGCTGGTGTTGTTGCTAACGTATTGAACTAATCACTTATTCTCAGTAATGAGATTATGAGTTAGTCATGAAAAAGCCATCCTTATAGGATGGCTTTTTTTTGGCTATGAAAATAGGGATTTGTTTATACAAATATATAAACGCACGACTTTGTAAGCATACTTGCGATAAGCTTTGAATATATAATTTAAGCATAACCAAATGATAAAAATAAAAGGAGGGGCCGTGTTTACAATAGCGCATTTACCACTCAATACAGAAAAGCGTCAGCAGGTCATTCAAGCAGTCGCACATATTGAAGCATTGGTTCAACAGCACGATGCGTGGATTTATCAGACGTTGGCTGAATTGCTTGAACAAGACAGTATCGATATGCTAATCGTTTATGAGCAAGCGCCATCTACTATCATTATTGATAATAAAGTGGTTGGCTATTGCTTATATCAGGTGGTTTTTGAGCAAGCAGAGATTTTGCGTATTGGCACCCATCCTGACTATCAACGTCGAGGCATTGCCTCACAAATTTTTGCCAAATTGAATGCAGAATTACAAGCCAAACAAGTAGAGAGTCTGTTGCTTGAAGTACGTGCAGATAATACTCCGGCAATCGCCTTATATGAGCAGCAAGCGTTTGCTGTGATTCATCAGCGTAAAGGTTACTATCACTTACTAGGCCAGCCTGCTGTGGATGCACTCATTATGCAGCGTGTTTATACCCAAGGAGATTGAGTATGGCTTAATAGATTCTCTTTTATGTTGACCTGATTTGATTATATCGACTAGATATTAGCCAGCGTGATTTTGAGCATTACAGTTTTAAAGATTATGGTTTTAAACATCGTGAGGCAGTTTCTTTTTGCATATTTCCACATCAAACTGGTAGTCATTGTCTATTTTCATACGTTCTAGCACATCGATTCGTTCGCTTAGCAACTCTATCATAACGCTGATATTGGCTTGTTGCTTGCGGACTTGTTCTAACTTTTGCTGAGTAATCGTCAGCTGCAAATCAATATCGAGTTGACCGTCATAATAATCATTAAGGTTTTCTCCAATTTCAGTCAGCGTAAAGCCAATAGCTTGTGCGCTTTTGATTAGCTCGATACGTTCAATACATTGTGGATGAAACTCTGTATATAGACGAGAGCCTGCCTGACGTTTACGGGATTTCAGCAAGCCCAGTTGGTCATAATGGCGAACCGTATCTTTGGTGGTATTGGCTTTTGTCGCTAGTGTACCAATGAGTAAAAATGATGTATCAGGTGCCATAATAACCTCGTCGGCAGGTAACTATTATTCTTAGGTAGTATGAGTAATAGTAGGCGATATGAGTAGTAGGGTGCTATAAGCTGTATAAAAGTCACGCTCATCTCATTTGAGCTGCCACGGTTCTGTCGTATCAAGTAGCGATACCGCCAATGGCTTGTGAGAATGGTTGTGCCATTTTACGGACTGATGACTTATTAGTACATCCAATTGAGAGAGAAAATCTGCGCGCGGTAAAGTGGTGGCGCCTAAGCTCATAAGATGGTCGTTTGGTAATTGACAGTCAATGAGTGCTACTTTGCTTTGTTCACATAAGCGTGTTAAGCCCCAAAATGCGAGTTTTGAAGCATTAGAGGCCTTATGGAACATGGACTCACCAAAATAGATGCCGCCTATTTTTAATCCATAAAGTCCGCCAATCAGCTGCCCTTTATCATCCCAAACTTCAATACTGTGCGCATAACCTTGAGCATGCAACTCAGTGTAGGCTGCAATCATTTCCTCATGAATCCAAGTATGTTCACCTTCAGGTAATTCATCGCTACGCGGTAGGCTACAGGCATGTATAACCTCATCAAACGCTTGATTGAGGGTTAATTGCCAACGGGTGCGAGTTGCTTGTTTACGTAGGGATTTACTTGGCTGATAGCCAGTCGGTGCTATCACACAGCGAGGTTCAGGACACCACCATGCAATAGGCTCGTCTTCATTGAACCAAGGAAATAGCCCCTGCGCGTAAGCAGAAATCAGTGTTTCTGGTGCTAAGTCTCCGCCCATAGCGATGATCCCAATGCCATCAGGATCGATAGCAATAGGGTTAGGAAAGTCATAACGCCCAAGACTTTTTAGAGCCTCAGGCGTGATGCTTTTATCATTTTGGTGTGAGAAATTGCCCATTTAGTCTTCTTTATCGGCTGTCAATGTTGATGCGTAGGTATGGTCGGTTGCAGTCGCTTCACCAATAGCGTCTAAATACTTTTCAGCATCAAGCGCTGCCATACAGCCAGTACCCGCAGACGTAATTGCCTGACGATAAACATGATCTGCGACATCACCTGCGGCAAACACCCCTTCGATACTGGTTTGTGTGGCATTACCATTTAGGCCACTGTTGACAATAAGATAGCCGTCTTTCATGTCGAGCTGACCTTTGAATAACTCTGTGTTGGGCTTATGACCGATCGCAACAAACATGCCCATCGTGTCTAGTGTCTTGGTGCTACCATCGATCATCGATTCGATGACCACGCCATTCACACCCATATCATCACCGACGACTTCTTTGACTTTGTGGTTCCACTCGATTTTGACGTTACCATTTTTGACTTTTTCAAACAGCTTGTCTTGTAAAATCTTTTCAGAACGTAGGCCATCGCGGCGATGTACTAGAGTGACTTCAGAAGCAATATTGGATAAATATAACGCTTCTTCGACCGCGGTATTACCACCGCCAATGACAGCGACTTTTTGATCTTTATAAAAGAAGCCGTCGCAAGTGGCACAAGCTGACACGCCCAAACCTCTAAACTTGGTCTCTGACTCTAGTCCTAAGTACTGAGCAGAGGCACCTGTTGAGATAATCAAAGCATCACAAGTGTAATTGCCATTATTACCGGTCAATTTAAAAGGACGTTCATTCAAATTGACTTCATTGACATGATCATAAACCAGCTCCGTGCCAAAGCGTTCGGCATGGGCTTTCATGCGCTCCATCAAAGCAGGGCCCGTTAAGTCATGAGCATCACCTGGCCAGTTGTCGACTTCGGTGGTGGTGGTTAACTGGCCGCCCACTTCCATACCAGTGACCATGACCGGCTTTAGGTTGGCACGTGCGGCATAGACAGCGGCAGAGTAACCTGCAGGGCCTGAGCCTAAGATGATGAGCTTTTCGTGACGTGGAGCTGTAGTGACCATGAGTTGTTCCTTGCTAAATTTGATAATGAAAAGTGTGAATTATAAATATAATAAAAGATACGCGACAAAAGAATCGGCTAATATGGTTTTTCTAATTGCTGTGTGATAATAACATAAGGGCATACGGCAAAAAGTGCAAGTTTGCTAAAACAAACACAAGTATCATTAGAATCAAAGCATGTTTGCCTTGAAATACAATGACGAAAAAGCGCGAGTCTTTTACGGAGTTTAGGCAAAATGGTTAGTAGGATGTGGTTAGCTTTTTTATCTAACAGTACGATTTTTTGCCCAAATCGTATCTTGACTTACTTTCTTACACGCTTTCTTTAGAAGACGGTCGCCACTATAGCTATGTATTTGTTATTATAAGAAGTTATGCCAAGTGTGCGCGGGGTTAAAAGATAACAGGTCTGTACAACTGTTTGAACAAATAAAGCCTCTTAAACATTTCGCTAGGTACGTTTATGTCAGCACTTTATGTCAGCATGATTAGACTTAGTCATGCGTTGACGACCATTTAGTATTAATAACAAGGCAGATCTTACGTGATATCAGCACCGCTTATTGAGTATTTGAAAAAAGGAATATTTACCCTCCTTGGGTTAATACTGGCCGTTTATCTGTTTGTCATTTTGATGACTTACACAGGTAATGATCCAAGCTGGTCGCACATCAGCAGTGATATGACCACGATTAATAATGTGGGCGGTGAGACAGGTGCGTGGTTGTCTGACTTGCTTTATAGCTTCTTTGGGTTTGGTGCATGGTGGCTGCTGGCGTTTGTGGTTTATGAGTCTATCCTTATTTGGTGGGACAATAAGCCTACGTTTTGGCTGATGCGCTTGGTGGCGTATGTGTTTTTGTTGTTGAGTGCCAGTGCATTATTTGCACAAATTTTAGCGCTAGTGCAGCAAATTACCAATCCTGCGTCGACAGAACTGGAAGGTTTGGCTGGCGGCATTATTGGTCTTGAGTTACAAGCACGTTTGGCACAGCTTTTATCGCAGTGGGGGAGTGTGGTTTTTTTGACAGTATTTGTCGTGATTACCGCCACTTTTGCCTTTAATATTCATTGGCTGGCGATTTATCAGAAGATTACGGCGTTATCATGGCTTGGCTCAGGTATAAAAAACACAGACATGTCGCCTGACAATGGGTCAACGACTCAAGAAAATGCCATCACCAAGCAGAATGATAAAAACACCGCAAAAACGACTACAGAATCGGCCGCATCAGAGTATGAGCAGTTGCCCCTTGAGTTGCAATCTGCTGACCACGCTAACCATAGTCAAGCGGCAGATAACAACGGTCGGTTTGGTAATGTATTGTCAGAATTTTTAGTCAATTCGGGACTTGCCGATAGTGTGAAGGCTTCTATGGCGGCGACGCAAGCCGCTATGTCTAGTAGTGATAAGAGTGAAGATCTAAATACGTCAGCAACCGCTAACGGGGCTATAACTAACGGGGCTATAACTAAAGGGAGTATGGCTAACGGGAATATGGATAATATGGTTAGTCAAACCAATACATCGGTGACTGCTAACCCTACCATGCTGCCAGCTCGTAAAGTTGAGCCAAGCTTTGCATGGAACGATGCCAATACTGTAGATGATTTATTAGCAAGTGAGCAAACGGCTTATAGCGCGAATGGCATCAGTCATGCTAATGCTGCTTCGATTGCTAATAATGATGCCAGCACAAATTTTATAAGCACTGAATCACTAAGCACTGAATCAATAAGCACTGAATCAATAAGCACCGAGTCATTAGATGAACCATCATCAATTACTACGTCTGCTGACGAGCAGTTGGTGGCTCAATCGACTGGGAGGCTAAAAACAAAAATCGTCGAGCAGCCTATTAAAGAATGGGAAGACAATGAGACCGTCAATCGAGTGGTTACCGAATCTACCTCATTTGAATCAAAAAATATAACGGTAGGTGTGGATACCTTGGCAGATGCATGGTTAACAGAGCATGCTGACGTATTGAAACCTGCTGATGTAGATACTGATAAAGTCGCTCAGACAGACAACATAGCTGAGTGGCCAGCAACAGAAACCGTAGCCGAACCTGAGTTAGAAGTGGTTAGTGATTTTTCAAATGAACCGTCTCATCATGCTGAGTCACCGACAGTATTTAAAACCCCAGCTGTTTTGGCCTCGACAGCAGTTGCTTCACCAGCATCAGAAGCGGTTGTATCGCTATCCGCTGTCTCAGATATGACGCCGACCAATACCCCACCTGCCAATCCAAAAGCTGCGGGGGCGGTCAATCCTACCACAATCACACAGCCCGCCACGACTGCCAAACCAACCGTCAGCTTTGCCGTGCCAGAGGGTGATAGCAGCAACCATATCACCGATATGATGCCAGACGATGATTTGAGCGATTATGATTATAATGATGCACCAGTAATGCCGCATATTAGTGACGATGCAGCGTTTAGTCAAAAATCGCGCTCGATGCAAACTGCTGCCTATCGAAGCAGCTTAACGCCTATTCCAGAAATATCTATACTCGATAAACCGGATCCTGACCGTCAGCCTAGCTATACCATTGCAGAGCTTGAGCAACTCTCGGAGCTGTTAGAGATTAAATTGCAAGAGTTCAACGTAAAGGCGGCTGTGGTCAATGCTATTCCAGGGCCTGTAGTAACCCGTTTCGAAGTGGAGCTTGCTGCTGGGGTAAAGGCTAGCAAGGTCACGGGCATTTCGCGTGACTTGGCGCGTTCACTATCAATGGCGTCTTTGCGTGTGGTCGAGGTGATTCCTGGTAAACCTTATATTGGCATCGAAGTTCCCAATAAACAGCGGGAAATGGTGCGTTTGATTGAGCTGCTCAATACCGAAAAATTCAATGACCCCAAAGCCCAAATCAGTATGGCGATGGGTAAAGACATTGGTGGCAATCCAATCATCACCGATCTTGCTCGCGCACCGCATATGTTGGTTGCTGGCACGACTGGTTCTGGTAAATCTGTATTGGTCAATTCAATGCTGCTATCGATGCTGCTCAAATACACACCAAATGAGCTGCGGCTTATTTTGATTGATCCAAAGCAGCTCGAGCTTGCCAATTATAATGACATTCCGCATCTGCTAACACCTGTGGTGACCGACATGACTGAAGCGGCCAGTGCCTTGTCATGGTGCGTGGCAGAGATGGAACGTCGATATCAGCTAATGAGCTTGCTTAAGGTTCGCAAGCTGAACGAGTTTAATAAAAAAGTCATCGCAGCTGAAAAGTCAGGCAATCCAATGCTTGATCCTTTATGGCGACCGCATGATAGCGTGAGTATTAGCCAAGCGCCAAAGCTCAAAACCTTACCGATGATTGTTATTGTCGCGGATGAGTTTGCCGATATGATTATGCAAGTTGGTAAACAAGCCGAAGAGTTGATCACTCGCTTGGCACAGAAATCGCGGGCAGCGGGTATTCACTTGATGCTTGCTACCCAGCGCCCGTCAGTAGATGTTATCACTGGTTTGATTAAGGCCAATATCCCAGTACGTGCGGCACTACGAGTGAACTCAAAAGTCGATTCACGGACGATTTTGGATAGTGGCGGTGCTGAAGACATGCTAGGTAACGGTGACATGTTGTTCTTAGGGCCAGGGCAAATTGAGCCAGATCGTGTGCATGGGGCTTATGTCAGCGATGAAGAGGTCAATCGAGTGTGCGATGCTTGGCGTGAGCGCGGTGCACCAGATTATATTGACAATATGGCAGGTAATTTTGAGTTGTCTAGCCCAAGTAGCGGTAGTACTGCCAATGCGTCTGGTGAAGACGATGACTTATATAATGACGCGGTTGCCTTTATTATGGAAACGCGTAAAGTCTCTGCCTCTAGTATTCAGCGTAAATTCAGCATCGGTTACAACCGTGCTGCGCGCATTGTGGATTCGATGGAAGAGGCTGGATTGGTCAGCTCAATGGGCAAAAGCGGTAAGCGCGAATTATTGATGTAGTAACGCTTGAGTTTGACTGAGTGATAAACATGCTAAAAAAGCGAGTTGCGAAAGTGGCTCGCTTTTTTAGCATAAGCGTGAAAAGTTGTTGGACGGATAAATGTTTTTAGGATATTTGTCCAACCGTTCTGTAATTCGATATACTAAGTAAAGTCACTTACCAAGGAAGGTTTATTATGTTTAAAGAGTATACCCAGTACGATGCCATAGGTTTGGCGACCTTAGTTAATTCAGGCGAGGTCAGTGCAAAGGAGCTATTGGACGCAGCCGTTTATCAAGCCAATAAGCTGAATCCAAAGTTAAATGCCATTATCCACCGTTTTGATGAGCGTGCTTATAATGCGGCGCAAGCAGGATTACCGTCAGGGGTGTTCAATGGCGTACCTTATTTGCTCAAAGACTTATCCTTTAGTTTCGCTGGTGAACCTATAACTATGGGCAGTCGTAGCGTCAATATCATCTCAGAAAATGACAGCGAAATCGTCAAACGTATGAAAGCCACAGGTGTCAATACCTTTGGTAAGACCAATACCCCTGAGTTTGGCTTGATTATCACTACTGAACCAAAAGCCCATGGTGCGACTCACAACCCTTTCAAAAAAGGCTATAGCTCTGGCGGCTCATCTGGCGGTAGCGCCGCGGCAGTGTCTAGCGGTATTGTGCCAATGGCAGGTGCGGGTGATGGCGGCGGCTCGATACGTTTCCCTGCCGCTTGGTGCGGTGCATTTGGATTAAAGCCGAGCCGTGGTCGTAATCCAATGGGCCCCAAATTTGGTGAAGGCTGGGAGGGGGCAGTTGCGGATCACGTGATTACCCGTTCGGTACGTGACAGTGCCGCGATGCTTGATGCTACGAGCGGGGCAGAAATTGGCGCGCCCTTTGTCATTGCCCCGCCCAGCGGCACGTTTTTGCAAGCAGCGATGCGTGCGCCGCGACCATTGAAAATTGCTTTGCAGCAGCAGCCCTTGATCGCCAATACCGCAGTGGACAAAGAAGTGCTTGCCGTACTTGAGCAAACGGCCAAGCAACTAGAAGCGATGGGTCATCAGGTGATACCCGCTGAGCCTAATATCAATATCGAGCAGTTTTGGCATGATTTTATCGTCGTGGTCTGCGCGCACACGGCCTTTACCATTGACAATATCGAGCGTGAGTTTGGCGCAAAGCACATCAAAAACCTAGAGCCGCAAACCTATAATATGGCATTGCTAGGACGTTCGTTATCAGCAGTTGATTTGGCGCATGCCAAGCATGGTTGGCATCACACTCAGTATCAAACAGGCTTACTGCTCGAAACTTACGATATGATCTTGTGTCCAACCGTTCCGACTGTTGCTGTAAAACATGGCGTGCTACCACCTAGCCGTATGGATGAGATGATGATGCGTAGCGCTGGGATACTTAATAAAGGCTTTAATATGGGGAGATATGCCTTTAGCTCAGGCATGATCGAAAAGCTCAGCCAACCTGTGCTTGGTAAAATGGCCTTTACGTTATTGGGTAATGTCACAGGATTGCCAGCGATGTCATTGCCCGTTGGCATGAGCAAAAAAGGCTTACCTATTGGTATGCAATTGATCGGGCGTATGAATGATGAGGCGACGCTATTGAGTCTGGCAAGTGAGATGGAACGGGCAGGTTTGTTTACCAAACCGGCGTTTGAAAAGTAGGTTTGTTTTTCTGGTTAGCCCATTTAGATGACTATCGATTGAATTGAATACATGCCCTAATCAAAGCGATAGATATCCATGCCCAAACTATGATGAGCCATGCTTTGATGAACGACCGAGACGCGCTGACCTGCTCCCAGTGCAAAAAATAATGGCAGCAAATGCTCATCGCTTGGATGGATGTTTTTATAATCAGGGTACTGTTGCCAATCTAGTGCAGTAGGAATGTCGGTTTTGAGCTGCTGCAATAACCACCGCTTAAACTCTTTTGCTGTCTGATCAATACTGTCCGCTTGCCAGCGTAATGACTGCAAATTATGGGTGATACTACCGGAGCCGATAACAAGTATTTGTTCTTCGCGCAGGCGGGCAAGCTGTGCGCCCAACTGATAGCAAGCCATACTGTCATAGTGCTGCGGTAATGATATTTGTACGATAGGCACATCTGCCTGTGGATACAGATGTTTGAGCGGCGCCCAAACCCCATGGTCACAAGCACGCATTGGATTGACCCTACAAGTGATACCGCGTGTCGTGAGCTGATGCGCAAGCGTTTCCGCAAGTGCTGGCTGCCCAGCAACGGGATACTGTAACTCGTAGAGCTCAGGCGAAAAACCTGAAAAGTCGTGCCAAGTCTTTGGTTGTGGGTTGCTACTGATTTCTAATTTTGCGGACTGCCAATGCGCTGACATAATGACGATGGCACGAGGCTTGGGTAAATTTTGCCCGATACGTGCTAGTGCACTGGTCGTAGAAGATTGTTCAATCGCAAGTGTGGGCGCGCCATGCGAGATAAACAATGCGGGTAGTTTGGCCAAATTGGTAGCATTGGACACGGCAGCAGACGTATCTGCCCAAGCGGTGACAGGGCTATGTATATCACCCTGATAGTTGTCATGGTGATTGGTATGAGAGGCGTTGGGTGTTGCGTGTTTTGGATATTTCATGTTTCCTGTATTAGGGCACGCGCCAGTTTTTCAATCTGTTTTACGATGGAGATTTTTAGAATAGCGTGCGCTCACTTTTAATCCATTTAGGTGGTTTTCAATTGAATTGAAGACATGCCCTACGATTGAATTGAGTACACGCCTTAGCCATCCTAGCTTTTTGCTTTATTTAATTGCCACGATGATAAGGGTGGTTGTTATTAATACTCATCGCTCGATATAATTGTTCCATCAACACGACGCGTACCAAAGGATGTGGCAATGTCAGCGCTGACAATGACCACTTTACATCGGCTTTTGCTAAGACTTCGGGTGAGACACCATCTGCACCGCCAATGACTAGGGCAATGTCGTCGCCTTGTTGCATACCCTCTGCCAATTTATCTGCCAACCCTTCTGTTGATATCATCTTGCCTTTAACATCCAATACCCATAATTGCTCACGTCCAGCCGCATTATGAGCGGCCAAAATTGCCTGACCTTCTTGCTCACGATATTGTGACAAATTGGCCTCTGAAGGGTTTTTTGCTCGTTTTGCAGCGGCAATTTCGATGATTTCTGTACTGAGCATGGGTTGAATGCGCTTGTGATATTCGTCAAAACCAGTCTGCACCCAGTTCGGCATTTTATTGCCAACGCTCAAAATTCTTACCTTCATAGTACCTGTCACTCCTAGCGCTTTAATAATGGGAGAAATATCATGGAAAATGCTTTTTTTAAATAAACCTAAGCAATAACTTTTTATAACCTATAATCTACATCAAAGGCGCAATGGTTTGTGAGACGTCGTTGTTTGCATTTTGACTGCTATCGCTGTCGTCGGTCGAGCTGGGTTTTGGAATAATAGTAAGTTTGGCATCAGATTCAAAGACAATGGCTTCCACATCATCGAAGCTGTTTATCCCATCAGAACGCATCGCACATTCTATCTCTTGCCGAGTCAGGCGCTCAGCACGCATAGCGTCTGGCAAAAACTGTCCTTGATAAAAAACAATACGTGGCTCGGACAAAATAAAGCTGCTGAATTGCGGTGAGATAGACGCATATTTGGTCACCAAAAACTGTAATAGATAAAGTGTCAGAATAGCAGAAACCCCTTCAATAAAAGGGATTGCTTTGAGCAAAATGGTACTGGCACCCAAAGAGCCAATCATGACGGTGACAATCCAATCAAAATTGTTGAGCTGTGACGTAGAGCGTTTACCTGAGGCCTTAGTAACCAGCACGATTAAAACATAAACCATAACCGTCGTCAGAACAATACGTCCAAGCTTGTCTATGCTGTCAAAAAAAATCATATCCATGACGATATCTCCTATTATAAATAAAACAGCACTTTTTATAAATAAAACGGCATTTTGTTAAAATTTATACCTAAAAATTTAGCCTAACGGATTTTGTGCCGCAATAGGAAAATATTTGTGCCAGTCTCGCGTCACAATATTATTTATCTATTTTATTTGGTATCGACTATAGCAATCTCGCTATATTTAAAGCGTTTTACGTTTGGGGTCAAGCAAGCGATTGAATACCCAAATGCTTATGCGCGCACCGACCAATGTCAGTATCATTATCATGATGAGTGACGAGAGCAGCGGTAGCGGTCGTTGTGTTGCCATTTCAAACAGCACTTCGCGGCTCACTGCATCAAACAACCAAAACCATATGCCTAAGAAATAAATAATGGTTAGCAACCAAACGACCGCAACGCCGCCAAGCATCAACCGATTAAGCTCACTGATATCCAATGCGCGCTGCTGATGTTTGACAAACTTGTGTACAGCGATATAAGCGCCAATAATGATGGATAGTACCGTGACCAATTGTGAGTTTAGCGCCATTTGGGTTTGTATCATCATAAATATTGCGCTGGCTAGTGTATAACCGATCGCGAAAAACCCAATATATGACGCCATTTTAGGGTGAGTGGCACGATGGTTTTGCGGCAAGCCATTAGAACCTAAATGCGTGTTAGGTTTGCTGAGATTGGTTGTCTTACGTGACATAATCTGACCTTTATAAAGGGTAAAAACAAGGGATTAAAATAGGGTGTGTTTCACATTCACCAACAGGTATTTCCGATAGAAAAAATCAATGCTTTGCTGTCCAGTCAAGCATGGTATCTAATACAGTTCTGGCTGCATAGGTATTTAACGCGTGCTCACTATTGATAAGGCCAACGACAACATAGTCCTGTCCTGAAAGCCCTTTGACATAGCCTGCCACAGACGTGACATTGTTCAAAGTACCTGTTTTTATCCACGCGCGGCCGATGGCTGCCGACTCAGGTAAACGCTCACTATGAGCAGTAATAGTGCCACTGACACCAGCCACGCCTAATGAGTGGACGTAAGCGTCAAAACTTGGCTGATTATAAGCATAGGTTAGCAATTCGCTTAAATTAGCGGCAGTAATGGTGCAGTCTCGGCAAAGCCCTGAGCCATTGGTTAAGTGCGGCGGCGGGGTGTCTAGGTGATTTTGCCACCATTGATTGATCGTCTGTAATGCCGCAGGATAGTCCGTTGCCATTGGTTTGCCGAATTGATACAAACTGCTGGCTTTATGGTGACTATCCTTATAATTCATGGTTTGGTTGTTAATCGTTTGGCTATTTACGTTTTTATTAGCATTGTTTTCTGTTGGATTTTCTTGATGATAAGCGCCTATCGATAGTGCCACTTGCTCAGCCATGACATTGTTTGAGAAATGATTGATGTCATGAACCTGCTGCCTTAAATTTAGCGAGGCATAGCTAACAATGGGCAAGGGTGACATAGGCAAAGCAGCTAGACCTTGTGCTGGCTTTATCTTTTTTGCTGGATCGTAAGGGGTTTCTTGGGTAATGACGCTGCCACTCAGAGTATTGCCCAGCGCTTGCCATTTAGCGGCCATGACCCGTGCCGCAAACTCCTTGGCATCAGGATACGCAATATAAAAAGCGTGCTCTTGACAGCTGTTTGGCAGATCAGTATTAAGTACCAAGCGATTGGGTTGCCACTTTGGTGCGAGACTGTAGCGTGCTTGACCACAGGCCGCTGGGCGCACATCTATCCTGCTGGGCATTTGATAGTTTGCCAATTGCGGTGTATAGGTGAGGCTTGCTGTACCGTTGTCCGCCGGATAGCTTTTGATACCGATGGTGCTAAAATTGACCAAAAAACCATCAGGACTGGCGTTATAAGGACGAAGCGGTGCATTATCAAAGGCCGCGGGGTCTTTAGTCACGTTGTGAAAAATGGCACTATCGACAATCATATCACCGTTGATATGGCGAATACCTGACGCTTGTACTTGATAGAGCAGCTGATTTAGACGCTCATGAGTCATCTTGGGGTCGCCACTTCCTTGAATAATCAAATCGCCATACAGCGTATCTTCTATAATCAAGCCAGTATGATAGACACGCGTATGCCAGACAAAGTCAGCGCCGAGCGTATCTAAAGCAATAAAACTGGGGACAAGTTTCATCGTACTGGCAGGGGTGCGGGCGATATCAGGTTGATGACTCAGTAACGGAGAAAACGAGATTTTGATAGTTGAGGCAGTCGTATTAGTATTGGTGTTTTCTGCGCCACTATTGCTATTATCCAGTGTTGCTTGCTCATTGGTTGATTGATGATGAGCTGATTGATGATTAGCTGATTGATGACTATCAGGTATTAGCGTTGGGATACTCTCCAAGCTTTGATAAATATAAGGATCGTCCGTATAAGCGTTTAGCCTTTGCTCGTGCTTTTTAATCGTTCGCTTCTCGATAGTCGTCAGGGTATTGGGCGTGAGAGCAACCTGCTGGCTCGATGTGTTTTTACCTTCATTGTTATGATTCTGACTGGTTTTTTGATGGATGGTTTTGGCGCCAGAATTGATATCTGTTAGCGCCGAGCTACCGCTATCGATCACTTGGATGGGCGATGGGAGGTGGCTGGCATTTTTGTCACCGATTGGTGTGATGACAATACTGATGTCAGACGCTGACAAATCTGCACGTAATGAAGCCGCTTGTATGGTCTCTGGTAGCGCTGCTTGCGCATAGAGGGGTGTTGCCATAATGGTGGTTACTATGACAGACAACGACAAGCGTTTTCCCGATTGAAAAAATGCTCGAAAATAGTGCTCAGCCGGCTTTGATTGGCTGCCAGTTTTGGTATAAAGGGCGTCAGTTTTTTGGTAGGTGAGACATTGTGTAGAGGTGGGCGGCATAAGCATATGTCTATCAGGTAAAAAAATAGCTTATGGTAACACGAGTTGCTGTTTGCGCGTAGAGGCGGGGCGTCGTTTGCCGTCTGCGCTGTCGGTCTATATAGTCAGGTCAATATAAAAGAGAGTCAGAGAGATGAGGATGCATTTTGTCGCCTCTGGCAGCAAACGGAACAGTAAAAAAGAAAAATTTGTGCCAGTCCCGCATCATAATGTTGTGCAGCCATTTTATTTGGTATCGACTATAGCTTTCATCATGAGCGTGAGCGCAGATGCAAAAACGCCATCGCTGTCATAATGGCGTCATTATAAGCATCATGCGCACCCAGTTCAGGAATATTATAATGCGCCAAAATATTGGTCAAACGCTGCGATTGACTGGGGATACCTTGAGTACGGTCGCCCATTCGCTGACTATACAACTGACGAACATCAATGATTTTATTTGGCAATGTTGTGCCCATATAGCGCTTGACCACAGGATTCAAAAACCCAATATCTATTTGGGGACAGAATCCAACGATTGGCCGATTGTCTATAAAGGGCAGCAAGAGCGCCAGCATTTCATCGTAACTCATACCGTGCTCAACATCAGCGGTACGCAGACCATGAATAACAATAGTGTCACGGTCTGGCATCACAGGGGGTCTGCACACCAAATGCATACCATTACCTGTATCGATGGTATCGTCATTGATATGAATCGCTGCTACCGATAACAAATGATGCTTTTTTGGGTTAAGCCCAGTCATTTCACAATCAATCGCCACCCACTGCTTAGCTAAGGGTTCGCCAAACATTGATGCCAACTCTGGACGTTGTAGCTGCGTCTTTTGCCAATGACACGATAACTGCTGTAGCCAATTCATATCCGTTACTTATCCATTTATCATGCTTTTATATAGTTAGGTCAATATAAAAAAGCGTTAGCGAGACTGGGATAAATTTTTTGTAGCCTCTGTCTCCAACGGCACAGCAAGCAAGAAAAATTTGTACCAGTCTCGGATCGTCATGTCGTGTAGCCATTTTACTTGGTATCGACTGTACTTCTACATTTATTATCATTTTCAAAAAATTGAGTAGCAAGGAAAACGAGTACAAGTTTTAGCGGTTATACACTCAGCGAATTTGATAATGATAATCATATTTTTTGGCATTGGTATTATGAAATCTCTAGTTGATAGTGCTGGCGTAGCTGCGTTTTGAAGCTTTTGACCACTGCCAGACACTCTTTTAACAAGTCACGCTCAAGCGCGGTTAAGGTGGTTGGATCGACTTGCCGTGCCTGCCTATCATCTGTCGAGAGTGCCACTGATAAACGCTGTGCCATAAAAAACTCCAACGCTTCTAATAACGTGTCGGCACGCTCTTGGTTGATGGCTTGAGCTTGAACCAAAGCTTTTAGACGGTCTTTGGTACTGGGTACTTCTAAAATGTCATTTTCTAATGCCAAAGTGCGAATGCCATGAACCAGTGGAAAGATACCGGCTTTTTTTAGGTCGATGTCTGGCGCAACAGATTTGCCACCGAGCAGGGGCATAAACTTCTGCCACCACTGATTGACATCACCAAACTGTAGCGCTGCCCGTGCGAACTGACGGACAAACATGGGATCTGACTGACGGTGGGCGATTTTGAGGTGTTGACGTACTTGCGTCAGAAGAGATTCATCACCGCAGACGTATTCGCCGTCGAGTATGGCGGCCAAATAAATACCATGCATCGGATCGGTGTTTTTAAACCATAAGCCAATTTGGGCATTAAACTGCTTTAGTGGTTGCCGCCACATGGGATTGGTCATCATGATATTGCCGTCACACAATGGATAACCCAGTTTTTCTAAATGGTTATTAAAGCTATCAGCAAACTGTGCCAAATTAGGATGGCTGTAGCCATCACGCAGGATGAGTGCGTTATCTTGGTCAGTACGCATGATTTGCTCGCCGCGACCTTCTGAGCCCATGACGATGAGGCAGCTATTTACCACGACTTCGTCAGGTACGATCAGTTGCCAAAGCTTGGTAAATACCTGTGCATTGAGTGTCTGTACCATGCGGCTGATATTACCAATTTTGACACCGTTTTGATGCTGAGCACGAATATAGCGACCGATAAGCTCTACGGCAGTATCTAAGCTCGATAGGTCTTTTGCTTGCTCAATCTGCATACTAATGAGCTGTGAATGGTGGCTAATATGAGCGAGCATGTCGCTTTGTCCAAGCACGCCTACAACGTTGCCGTCATGGTCAATGACCGGCAATCTATGGATGCGATAGCGGGTCATGGTGAGTAGGGCATCGCCAATCTCGTCATTCGCTCTGATCGTACGTAGATTAAAGTTGGCGTAACGCTGGCAAGGTGTCGTGGCGGGATTTTGCTGATCACTCACCGCGCGGCAAATATCCGTGTCGGTCAAAATACCTAATAGATGACCTGTACGCTGTGGCAATGACATGGTATTTTCCGCATGATCTGATGGTCGCACCAGTACATGCTTTAATCCCGCTTTTGTCATGATAGCAGCGGCTTCATAGAGACTGGCGTGGGCATCGACAATATGTACTGGCAATAACGTTACATCAATCACTGGTTGCAGCATGATTTGCTGCACTTCTTGCTGCTCATTATAATGAGAGGAATCGATGGCCTTGCCACGACGCCGTTGTTGTAAAGCTTTTAGGCGTTCGGGCAGTTTGTCTGATAATAGCTGGCGTACCAGATGGTTTTGTGCACTGATTTTATCAATGGCATCGCCCGCTACTTGCAACAGCAAAGTATCTTCGGCCGCTCGAAACTGGTAGGTTTGTACGCCCTCAGTGTTAGAATCATCTGCTGGTGAGCTGTTTTTGCTGAGTGATTCAGGCAAGCGGCGGCTATCAAACCAGTCATTGTTGCTGGGGTTGTCAGAGTGGTTGCTACCCAAGTAAGCGGCCACAAACTCTCCGTTGAGTAATTGCTCAATTTGTCCTTTTATGACCACGTAAAGGTACGCTGACTCTTTTACAGATAAGCTTTCATCTTTGGCAAGATAGCGGATTTGAGTGTGTTTTCTGATGCTTTGGCGCTCCGCTAAGCTCAGTACATCAAAGGGCGGTTGGGTAAAGTCAAGATGGGGCATGGCATCATCCTTGATGGCGCATTTAAAAGACAGTTCACTATATAGTCAATCTAGAATAAAAATGATATATACGTTAACTACGTTCTGCTGGTATAAATTTTCCTCGCTGGCTGTTCGCAAGCGTGACAGATGCTTCATAAAATCCATACCCGCAGAACGATAACGATTTTAGAAT
This sequence comes from Psychrobacter vallis, assembly GCF_904846715.1. Taxonomy (GTDB): domain Bacteria; phylum Pseudomonadota; class Gammaproteobacteria; order Pseudomonadales; family Moraxellaceae; genus Psychrobacter; species Psychrobacter vallis. The sequence continues at coordinate 133,468 of NZ_CAJHBU010000008.1, read as the reverse complement.
GGATCGACTATAGCGCTATTCACTATAGCATTATCCAAACAAAAAGCCTCTAATAACCATATTTATATTATGGTTATTAGAGGCTGGTGTTTTTTTGAAATTTTACGCGTGTAAAGCGACTGCTTATGCACCCAGCAATGTACGAATACGATCAATCGCCTCACGGCTTTCATCGACACTAGCGACCAACGCAATACGGACATAACCTTGCCCAGGATTGTAGCCATTAATGTCACGGGACAAATAGCGTCCGGCTAAGGCGTGAATGTTGGCCTGCTCATAGAGCGCTTTGACAAATAGCTCATCATCACCATCGAACTGATCAGGGGCTTTTATCCAAAAGTAAAACCCAGCTTCAGGCATACGCAGCTCTAACAGCTCACCAAGCTCAGACATCCATAACGCAAATTTTTCTTGATAAAGCTGACGATTGTGTTCCACGTGCTTTTCATCTTGCCACGCCGCGATAGAAGCGAGCTGATGCGGTATCGGCATCGCACAGCCTTGATAGGTGCGATATTGCAAATAAGCCTGCAAAATCTGCGCATCACCTGCCACAAACCCTGAGCGCAAACCGGGCAAGTTTGAGCGTTTGGATAAAGAGTGAAATACGATACAGTTATGAAAATCATGTCGACCAAGAGCCGCACAGGCTTGCAGTAAGCCAATGGGCGCGGTATCAAAATACAGCTCGCTATAACACTCATCACTCGCAATGACAAAACCGTATTGATCTGACAGACGAATCAGATGCTCCCAATCCTCCATAGTCATGACAGAGCCTGTCGGATTGTTGGGGCTACAGACAAACAATAACTGTGTGCGAGTCCAGACCTCTCTTGGGACAGCACGGTAGTTACCTTTAAAGTCATTGTCGATGCTACAAGGCACAAAATAAGGGGTCGCTTGTGCGAGTATCGCGGCGCCTTCGTATATTTGATAAAACGGATTGGGCATGACAATCGTTGGCGGTTGCATTTGCTTACTTGAAGATTTTTGATGATTCTCAGAGGCAGCGTCTTTATGGTCAATAACCGCCTGCACCAGACTAAAAATGGCTTCGCGCGTGCCCATGACGGGTAGGACTTGCGTATTGGCATCGACGTGATTGAGATAAAATCGCTTTTCAAGCCAGTGCGCAATGGTTTGACGCAGCTCGAACATCCCATTGGTGGTTGGATAATGACTTATTTTGTCCAAGTTTTCGTGTAGTACGTCCAGTACAAAGGCTGGCGGCTCATGTTTTGGCTCTCCAATCCCCAGCTTAATTTCGTTGTAGCCTTTGATTGGCGTGCTATTGGCAAGCAATGCTGCCATCTTGGCAAAGGGGTAAGGGTGCAAATGCGTTAAGTTGTGATTCATAAGTGTGGTAACTATAATAGACAATTAATAATAAAGTTATAAAGAAAAATTACATTTGAGCAGTGTAGCACTTCTCTTGTTTTTTGTCCTTTTCTTCTTATGTTGCTACGGCAGAACAGTGAACCACCCTCATTGATTGAGAGAAGATGGATTTGGAAGTGCGCAAAAACGTTAAATAAAGCCTATAAATTGGTAACTTATAACGATAAAAAATATCGCTGTCAGCCCTAATAATAGAGTATTGTAAGGATGATTTGATATGCCAAGTATGTTAAGAACTGAAGATATCCATAATGAAAATAGTAATGTAGAAGATATTAATATTGTCGAAGATATCCATAATGAAAATAGTCGTGCGAAAACTATCAGAAATGCCCACGTTGATAATAGCCAACAACGTACGAAATTGTACGAACTATTGGAACAGCGGGAACAATGCTGGTGGCAGGCTCGCCAGCAACTGATTACCCAGAAAGAACGAAAAATAGTTTGGTATGGCGAAAACAGTTTAATGATGTGGTTGCTGTGGCAATTGGTCGGTTATGTAGTCGTGGCTATGGTGCTGATGTTGCTCAATAATGTGTTAGATATCTCACTAACTTTGTGGCATTACTTTGCCTTATTTGTTTTGCAGACCGTGATTTTTATCTTTATGTTGGCGGCCAAAGGACGAACGGCAAGTACCTTACAACGCAAAATTGACAAAGATGAAATGGTGCGCGAAGAGACATTTAATGAGATGGCTATTTTAGCAGAAGACAGCTTGTATCCAGATGTCCATGTTAACTCACCCATTTCTTTAAGACAGTTGCATGAGTATTTTGACGGTCGCTTTCATCTTGCCACGTTACATTGCTTATTACAGAAAGAAGTCGATGCGGGACGCCTCGTGTTAGGGGAACAGCAGATCGATGCCAAAATTTTGCCACCAGATCTTGCTGACGATGAGCTTGATGAACATGCCAGCGAGATGATATATAAAAGCACGTTATAAACGGCTTGCTGCTACTATAGAGACAGAACGAACACGAAAATATCGCCTGCTAACCCATATTGAAGCATCAGTTTGGTTCGTTAACGGTAGGGCATGCTCCACATGCCCGAATAATGCTATCTATAGTGACTTGTTATATTTTACCCGTAATATCAATTAAGTCACACGAGTATCTTTTTGCACACTCAAACTCGCAGTCAATGCGGACTTCAATGTTTCAAGCCGGTCGGCAGATAGGGGCTCATCATTTTGGTCACTGATATAAAACATATCCTCTGCACGCTCGCCCAAAGTAGTAATACGAGCAGCATGTACCTCGATTTGTTCCTGCAAAAATACTTGTCCCACTCGTGCCAATAGCCCCGGTTGATCCAGCGTTTCTAAGCTCATAATATGCTGATCTGAAGCATCATTAAACTCAAAATTAATCACTGTGGTCACTTCAAAATGCTTAAGCTGGCGCGGCATACGTTTATTGGTGAGTTTTAGCACGGTCGGGTCTTTAAAAGCATCAATCAAGCGCTGTTTCAGCTCTTGCTGACTGTCTTCATCAACCAATAGCGTGCCACTAGGATCTAGCAATACATAAGAGTCCAATGCAAAATCACGAGTGGCCGTAATGATGCGAGCATCTAAAACATCGAGGTTCATCTGGTCAAATACTGCCATGGTAACGGCAAACAGATTTGTCTGATCTTGGGTATACACAAAAACCTGTACGGCATCAAGCGCCAGCTCTCGATGCTCACGCAGTACAACCAATGGCGGGCTGTCTGCATTGGAGGCAAGCCCAATCGGTGGATGATTCAAGATCGCTTCGGTGTGCCATAAGATATCCTCAGCAATCTCGCGCAAAAAGTATTCATCGCCCAGATCGTCCCATAGTCGCAATACTTCATCGCGATTCATATGCTGGTTATCAACCTTGTCTAACATCACCAGAGCTTGTTGCCGTGTGGCGCTAATCATGTCTTGGCGATTGGTGGGCGCATCGATATCAGCGCGCAAAATGCGCCGAGTTTGTGAGTATAGTTGTTTCATGAGTGTGGCGCGCCAACTGTTCCACAACTGTGGGTTGGTGGCGTTCATGTCTGCGACAGTCAATACGTACAGATGATTGAGGTGGGTAACGTTGCCGATTAAGTTGGCAAAAACGGTGACGACTTCTGGGTCTGATATGTCTTTTTTCTGGGCAGTCAGTGACATCAATAAATGATAGCGGGTTAGCCAGCCGACTAAGTTGGCATCTGCCAAACTCATGCCATGAGCCAAACAGAAATCAACCGATTCCGTTTGCCCAAGCTCACTATGATTGCCGCCGCGACCTTTGGCAATGTCATGAAACATGGCGGCCAGTACTAAGATTTCTTTGCGCTCGATACGTTGAAAGATAGAGCTGACCAGTGGGAAGTCTTCATAAAAACGTGGATCAGTAAAACGGTGCAAAATGCGAATCAAAAACAACGTATGCGCATCTACCGTATAACGGTGAAACAAATCGTACTGCATGAGACCTGTGACTTGAGCAAACGCAGGAACGTAGTTGCCTAACACGCCACAGCGGTTCATGGTACGTAAGCGATGAAAGAGATAATTTTGTTCTTTTAAGTTGGCCAAAAACAGTGCTTGGTGAGTGGGGTTATCACGATAAACCTGATCAATACCGCGGGCGGCGACTTTTAGGGCGCGTAAGGTATGCGTACGGACGTTTTTGATACCGTATTGACCCATCAGCAAAAACATCTCCAAAATTGATTCAGGATGCTGGGCAAAGACCCTGTGATGCGATATGGCGATTTGGTCACCGACTTGATTAAAGCGGGCATTGATTGGCTGCTTTTTGGGGCGTTCCTCATCTGGCAGCTGCGGCTCTATAATCGTCTCATAATAGTGATTGATCAGCATCTCAGACAACGTCGATATCCGCATGGCACAGCGATAATAATCGCGCATAAAACGCTCAACCGCCGCATTGGGTTCGTCATCTGGCTGGGTCTCATAGCCCATCAATTGAGCAATCTCACGTTGATAATCGAACAGTAGCTTGTTTTCATTACGGCCCGTTAATACATGCAAATAATGACGTATTTGCCATAAGTAGCCTTCTGCAAAGCTCAGATCATCAAATTCTTTTTCGGTCAAAAAGTTTTGTTGGACGAGATCATAAAGCTTGCTAACGCGAAAATAGCGTTTGGTCACCCAACCCACGATATGAATGTCTCGCAGGCCACCGGGAGCTGTTTTGATATTTGGCTCAAGATTGTACTCTGTGGCATTGTGCTGCAAGTAACGTACTCTGGCTTCTTCGATTTTTACATCGAAAAAGGCACGCGGTGACCACTGCTTATTGACAATTTGAATAGGCACTTCTTGTAAATCTGCATTACCGATCAGTAGCCGAGCTTCTAACTGGGCACTGGCAATGGTGTGGTCAAGTACCGCTTCCAACGCATCACTGACGCTACGCACCGAGAGGGCAGGCTCTAGCCCTATATCCCAGAGTAGTGCCACCAAACGATCAATTTTGCCACTAGTGTCGCTGTCAATCTCATCAGGAGAGAGCAGCAAAATATCGATATCTGAATACAGCGACAGCTCACCACGACCATAGCCACCAGTAGCAAATAATGCCAAATCTGTCTTGTCTAACTCAAACCAATTAAACAAAGCAATGAGCAAGCTATCGATAGCGCAGGCACGTGCCGCGACCAATTGGCGGATATTGACCCCACGTTCAAGTGCGCGACTGATATCGTCATTGATTTGTGCCAGCCACTCAGGAATACCCAGTAGCGACTTTTCTGGCGCATTGGTGTCTGCTGACACAGGTGCGTCTGCCGCCACATCATTTGATAGCAACAATAAAGGTAAGGGCGTCAGATCAATAGAGGCGACATCACAAGTAAACATGAGTGTTATCCAGTTATGAATGTATAAGTAAATCGGTCAAGCTAAAATGTCTAGGACAACCCGCGTACGGATAGCTGACGGATAGCTGATAACAGCCATCAATAAAAAGTATAAGCTCATCAGAGTATAAAGATAAAAAGCCTGTCAGTACAATACTCAAGATGGCTTAATTATCAGCCAAAAAATAATAAGCCAAAAAAAAGACCGCCTAGGCGATCTTTTGTGACATTACTGAGTCAAAAAACTCAAATCTTCTTCAGGGCGGGTAGTAAATACTTCACAGCCATTGTCGGTCACCACCATGGTGTGCTCCCACTGAGCAGACAACTTACGGTCCTTGGTAATCGCAGTCCATTCATCGGGCAAAATCTTCGTCTGCCACGTGCCTTGGTTAATCATAGGCTCGATGGTAAAAGTCATGCCAGTTTTTAGCTCAAATCCTGTGCCTTTTTTGCCGTAGTGCATGACTTGTGGCTCATGGTGAAATTCATTGCTGATGCCATGACCACAAAACTCGCGCACGATACTAAAGCGTTCAGGTTCGACCACTGCTTGAATAGCAGCACCGACATCGCCTAGACGTGCGCCGTTTTTTACCACGCTCATACCAGCATACAGCGCTTCTTGAGCCACTTTGCAGATACGCTGTGCCATGATAGAAGCATTGCCAACGATCCACATTTTTGAGGTGTCACCATAGTAGCCGTCTTTAATCACCGTGACATCGATATTGATAATATCGCCATCTTTTAACAGCTTGCTCTCAGTTGGGATACCATGACAAACCACGTGATTGATTGAGGTACAAATGGATTTTGGGAAACCATTATAGTTAAGCGGCGCAGGAATGGCTTGCTGCACATTCACGATATAGTCATGAGCAATTTGATTCAGTGCTTCGGTACTGATGCCTACTCTAACGTGTTCGTCGAGCATCACCAAAACATCGCTGGCAAGTTTACCGGCCACGCGCATTTTTTCTATGGCGTCGGCGGATTGGATAAGAGATTTTTTATTCATCATTGTCTGTCTTATAATTATGGGTTTATTGTGGATGAATTATACCATAAACGTACGGGTGACACTTTGACGTTAAGTGATAGCGAACCTATCATTATTATTAATAATAATTACTTTACAACGTGGTGAACGCTTATATGACTCATTAGTCATACTAATATATTCATATTTGCGAAAATTGGTTGAATGTTGCAAATTATATAAGTATTGTAAATTTAGTTGCTAAAGGAATTAGCAACCATCTTTACCGCTTTTGTGAGTACATAGGCAAGGTAAGGAAGATCAAACTTAATGACAACAAGGACGTTGCGATGACTATCAAAACCTATCTCTGCACGGCACTAAAGCCAAACCTATTTTTACCATCACTTGGTGGCATTGGCGCAGGTGTCTTATTGCTCACGATACAAACCACCTCTGCGCAAGCGGCAGGCCAATATTATAATTGTGCCAATGCTAACGGCTGCACGCTAGTCGATAGCAAATACTTTACTTCTAGCTATACAAAAACCCAATATCCTGTCGTTATGGCGCATGGACTCGGCGGTTTCACCAAGCTATTTGGGGTCATTGATTACTTTAATGGCATTCCGGGTGAATTGATAAAAGGTGGCTCAGAGGTGTACACCACCAAAACCTCTGCCGTCAATAACAGCGAGGTTCGCGGTGAGCAGCTGCTGCAACAAGTCAAAACCATCACGGCCATTTCAGGCAAAGCTAAAGTCAATTTATTCGGGCACAGTCAAGGCGGTATAGATATTCGTTATGTCGCTGGCGTGGCACCAAAATATGTCGCCTCAGTCACAGCGGTATCCAGCCCAGAACAAGGCTCAAAAACGGCAGATTTTGTCAAAAATACGCTTGAGCCAAATAACACATCAGGCAGTCCGTCAAACGTCACGACAGAGTTGGTATCAGGCGTGTTTAATTTAATTGGAGGCTTTACCGACATTGGCTCGGGTATCAGTTTTAATCAGATACAACAGCAAGATGGCTGGCAAGCACTCGTCGCGTTATCAACAAGTGGCGCTGCGAATTTTAATGCAAAGTTTCCAGCAGCGATGCCAAGATCGTATTGTGGTCAGCCCGCGAATACCAATGTTAATGGCATTAAATATTACTCATTTAGTGGGGTTGGGCAACTCACTAGCGCACTCGATCCTAGCGACTATCTATTGGCAGCAACAGGCGTCCCGTTCGTAGGTGAGTCTAATGATGGTTTGGTCTCTGCCTGTTCCAGTCGCCTTGGCTATGTGATTCGTGACAACTATCGAATGAATCACTTAGATTCTGCCGATCAAGTGTTAGGTTTGACCGCATGGGGAGAGTCTGAGCCAAAGTCTATCTATCGCACTCAGGTCAATCGCCTCAAAAACGCAAATCTCTAAACTGACTGATAAAATAAGAACTCTCACTTATGTCAAATGGTCGCCGTTCCGCTTATTTATCAATCGCTATCATCGCTATGGTAATCATAGTCACGGTGGCGATTATCCTGTGGTTCAAACCCAGCGCTGGTAAGAATTTGGCGCAAGCCATTCCTCTCTCTCTTGCCTTTAATAATAAAGCGGGTGGCTCAGTCCCTATCCTATCTGGTGCTGATAAAGCCATCCAAGCCTCTGATACCCAAAACTTTACCAGACTTACCACAGGTTTAGAGGATTTGCCGCAATCTTTACAAGGGGCAGAGGTGGATGGTGAAATTATTATTGATGAAAATAAACAACTGGTCGTCACCGAAGGCTTACGGCGGCTGTTTGATTATTTTTTATCGGCACTCGGAGAGGAGGACGAAGCTGCAATATCAGCGCGTGTCGACAGTTACATTCGCCACCACACGCCAGAGCCTGCCGCCAGTCAAGCAGTTACCATATTTAAGCAATATATTGCCTATTTAAAAGCGCTTCCAGAGATAGAGAAGCGCTATGGCAATCTTCAGCTACAAGCGACCAAAAACGGCGCGCTGGATTTGAGCGTCGTCACTCAGCAAAAGCAAGACGTCGCCAATTTGCGTCAGCAGTATTTTGAAAAACCAACCATCACAGCTTTTTTTGGCGCTGAAGATGAATACGATGAATATAGTATGGAAATGATCAGAATTGGGCAAAACGAGCAAATGTCTGACAGTCAAAAACAAGCCGCAAGACAAGACTATGTCAGCCGTATGCCAGACAATACCGCCAAAGCCAATATCGAGCAGCAAGCCAATTTAAATGAATTGATAAATCGTACAGAACAGATGAAAGCCAAAGGCGCAACGCCTGAAGCCTTATATAGTATGCGCCGTGAGCTGGTAGGTGCGCCAGCAGCAGCAAGGCTTGCCCAAGTAGATCAAGAAGATGCCGATTTTGACCAGCGTTTTACTCAATATGAAACACAAAAACAGCGCCTTTTGAGCCAACAGACGGACAGTACACAAGTTCAAGCTCAGATTGAGCAAATCGAACAGCAGTTATTTAATGACAGCGAACGCAAACGTCTGGCAGGGTATGCAGCGCTACAACAACAAGAAGCGGCCAATCTCAACTAAAGCGTCGAAAATTTTATCCCAAAAATCAGTTAGCAGCAAATGCACTGTCTCGCAATGCCCATTAGCAAAAAATCATAAAGTAAAACAAATCATATCGCAATCATACACCCAACCTATAATGACAGTAAGACAAGTGCTGTGCATAATAGCCATATTGTTTAGGTATATGAATAAAACAATAAACAAATCATAATAATAGAAGCCATTCTGCATAAAAATATGCCAGTTTTTTATACTAGGACACGCCCTAAATAAAATAATAGAGGAATTAAGATGAAAAATATGACTAAAATGATGATGGCAACAACCCTTGCTGTCGGTACGCTTGCGGCTGGCTGCCAAACTATCCCCAATGTGACGGCTCCCGTGACGCAGCCAGTGACTTCTGATATTCTACAAACATATAACTGGCAGCTTGTTGATGCCAAACGCACCAACGGTGATAAAGTTAGCCAGCTTTTCTTTAATCCTGCTAAGCCCTTAACGCTAAGCTTCTTCACCGATAATGGCAGTAACCGTGTCAGCTTTATCAATACTTGTAATAACATGGGCGCTGAATACAGTGTGGTGAATGGTAACGTACAGATTGCCAATGGCATCAGCACCATGATGGCATGCCCTGAGCCGCAGGCAAGCTTTGATACGGCGACATTGGCAACCGTACAAGGTAAATACAGTCTCAATAAAAATGCTAATAACACGCCTATTTTGACCATCAAAAATGACAGCCAAGTGGCGTATTTTAAAGCCATTGCCAAATAACTTGGTGATTGAGTAAAGCGATATAGACATTCTGGTTAGATTTGATAAGGCCTCACTAATAAGTGGGGCCTTTTTTTATCCAAAGTTTGATTTAGTTTAGGCTACACTAGAGTAATGCTGCTGTCATACTTTAGAGATTTTATTGGATACTACTTTATGTTTAAAACCATTATGTCAAAACCACTTACGAATAGAATCACGATAAAAGGCGCTACGACAATCGCTGTATTGACGGCTCTCACTGGCTGCCAGACACTGTCTAGTGCTGAAATTAAAAAGCCGACCAGTCCTATCAGTAATCCGCTGACGGCTCAAATGTCCGTACCGGATCGTCAAGGACATATCGCGTATGTGGAGGAGCAAGGCGTCGGCGCTGCAAAGATATCGACGCTTTATAGCATCCGTCCTGATGGTAGCGACCGCCAACTGATAGATCAATTAAATGGTTATATCTATGCGCCAGCGTGGTCAGCAGATGGGCAGATGCTTGCTTATAGTAAACAAGCCTCGCGTGAGCATCCTATGATTTATATTTATGACCGCAAAAGCAATGCGCGTCATTTAATCGTCAATGCTGAGGGCAGTAATCTGTCGGCCTCATTCTCACCCGATGGACAAAAACTGCTTTACAGCTCCACTGTGGGTGGCAATGCCGATATTTATGAGATGCATCTGAGCGATGGCAGTACCAAACAGCTCACAACTTTACCCAGTACCGAAGTACAACCGAGCTATGCCGCTGATGGCAAAAGCTTCGTTTATACCAGTGACAAAGTCCGCGCAGGTCGTCCCAGCATTTATCGTTATCATTTTGATACTGGTAATGCCGCACTCCTATCCACAGGCAGTTATGCGGCCAGTCCTCAGCTTAGTTTGGACGGTCAGCGTATGGGATATCTTAACGGTCGCAAGGCTGCGGTCATGACGCTTGCCACAGGGCAGATTGTCAATCTGGCAGAAACTGGACTGGATGAGCCAGTACGACTGTCACCCTCAGGGCAATATGCGATTTATCCAACGCGCACCTCACGCGTAAGCGGACAAAGTGGCGGCAGTTTGGTTATTCACTCTTTGTCTGTTAACACCAGCTATGCCATTAGCAGTCAGGCTGGTGGAGTCGTGCGCTCACCCGTCTGGGGACGTTAATGGTAAAACCTATGTATTATGTAAGGGAATGTATATATAATCATCCATAAAGAAACATAAGTTGATTCTATAGCCCTAAGTTTTTGGGGTTGCTTGGTTAAAGAGATAAGGTGTCAAAATGGTTTAAGCCAATTAGGGTAAAGCCCAATCACTTCAAGTTGTATCCTACCAAGTGGTATTGCCGAGTCATAAAGATAGCCAGTTAGATGAACAAAAGGAGCGTGCCATGCAGGAATCTTTTTTAGTATTTATCACTAAAATCAGTTTATACCCCACGATTATTTTTACGGGGCTTGTGATGTTCGTCACCTTATATTGGGTGGTGTCTTTACTCGGTATGGCAGATATGGACACCGTAGAGCTTGGGGAGTCAGGAGGGGAAGTTGCTGACTTATCCTCAGCTGGCTTTTTTACAGGTCTCATGCTCAAATTTGGTCTTTATGGCGTGCCTTTAATCATCATACTAAGCTTAGTTAGTTTAATTGGTTGGTTGTTAAGCTACTTATATACCAGTTTTCTACATCAGAATTTTGACTCGGGTATTTTATATTATGTCTTTGGCACAGGAGCGCTTATTTTTGTATTGGTCGTATCCATGTGGCTGACAGGAATGATCATTTCACCCATTCGCAAAAACATAGCCAAAATTCCCAAACGTAATTCGTCTAATAATGTGGGTAAAGTCGCTGTGGTACGCACGCTCAGTGTGACCGACAAACATGGTGAAGCAGTGCTGAGTGATGGCGGTGCAGGATTGATACTCAAAATTCGATCAGACATCAATGACAACTCGCTAAAACAAGGCGATAAAGTGGTGTTGGTAGAGTATTTGGATGAGGCCAATACCTATCGCGTAACACCTGTTAAAGAGAAATAACACGCCCTAATAATTCAACCCTGATGGTTTTTATAATTACTTTTAGCGCAAATCAACCGCGATCAAATAAGAAAAAGAAAACTAATCGACTGGCAAAAAATATTAACGGTTTTAAATTTGGTTATAGTCGGTTTAAGGTAATTCAGAGACAAGGAAGGCCAGTGAGAGCACTATAAATAGTATGCTGAACAAGCCTGACACCGTAGCTGGTTTATATAGGATTGACTATAGAATGTTTTAATTAAAGGAATGAACATGGACATACTCATTATCGTCGGCGTGGTTGTGGTGCTGGCGTTTGTTTTCATTATGGCAGCACTTTTGATGCTCAAAGCCTTTTATATCAAGGTGGATCAGGGCACAGCGCTCATAATCAACGGCGTCAACAAAATCGCTGTACGCTTTGATGGTGGCTTTGTGTGGCCAGTCATCAACAAAAAAGAACTCATGAGAATCTCGCTGCTCACTCTAGAGGTGGACAGACGTGGTAAAGAAGGACTGATTTGTGCCGATAATATGCGTGCTGATATCACGGTGGCATTTTATTTGCGTGTCAATGAGACCGAAGAAGACGTCCTAAAAGTAGCCAAATCAGTTGGCGTAGACAGAGCGTCAGACAAGGTAGCGGTCAACGAGCTATTTAATGCAAAATTCTCAGAAGCGCTAAAAACGGTTGGTAAACAGATTGATTTTGTCAAGTTGTTTGAAAACCGCAGCCAGTTCCGTGACAGTATCGTTCAAGAAATTGGTAACGATCTAAACGGTTATGTCCTAGAAGATGTGGCGATTGATTACTTAGAGCAAACGCCAAAGACATCATTAGACTCAAGTAATATCTTAGATGCTGAAGGTATCAAAAAGATTACTCAGCTAACCGCCTTTCAAAACGTTATCACTAATGAGCTGGAGCGTGACGAAGAGCTGGCTGTTAAGAAAAAGAACGTTGAAACCAGAGAGGCGATGCTGGAGCTAGAGCGTCAACAAGCTGATGCTGAAGCCAAGCAAAAACGTGAAATCTCATCTGTGATTGCGCGTGAGACCGCGGAAACGCGTAAGATTGAAGAAGAAGAGCGTAAAAAGTCAGAAACTGCCGTTATCATGGTTGAGCAAGACTTGGCGATTCAGCGTGAAAATCAGCAACGCGAAGTCGAAGTGGCTGGGCAAAATCGTCTGCGTGCCGTGGTCATCGAAGAAGAAAAAGTGACGCGTGCTCGTGATTTAGAAATCGTCTCTCGTGAGCGTGAAGTTGACTTGCAACGTATCGAAGCAGAGCGTGCAATTGAGCTTGAGAAAAAAGAAATCGCCAACGTCATTCGTGAGCGAATCGCAGTAGACAAAACCGTGGCGCAAGAAGAAGAGCGTATCAAAGAAGTTCGCGAAGTCAGTGAAGCCGAACGCTCTAAGCAAACGCGCGTACTGGCAGCAGAAGCGGACGCTGAAGAAATCAAAGTACGTCAGGTGAAAAAAGCAGAAGCAGAAGAGTTGTCAGCCAAGCATAAAGCCGTCGAGATTACCACGCTTGCTACTGCCAATCTTGAAGCCTCTGCTAAAGAGTCAGAAGCCAAAATCAAGATGGCGGAAGGTATCAAAGCCGAAGAGTCTGCACATGGCTTTGCTGAAGCGGCTATCCAAGAAGCCAAGTCGGTTTCTTTGGAAAAAGAAGGCATTGCTAGAGCCAATGTTATTAAAGCGACTGGACAGGCTCAGGCTCAGACAGACCGCGAAAAAGGGATGGCTGATGCCGAAGTTATCGCGGCTCGCGGCGCCTCTAAAGCAAAAGCTGAGCGTGATATTGGTATGGTAGACGCAGAAATTATCGCGGCTCGCGGTGAATCTAATGCCCAAGCCGAGCGCGATGTCGGTATGGCAAATGCTCAGGTTATTGCCGCTCGCGGTGAGTCAAATGCCAAGGCAGAACGTGAAGTTGGACTGGCAAAAGCCGAAGTGACTCGTGCACATTTCCAAGCCGAAGCAGATGGTTTGGTCGAGAAGTTTAATGCCATGGGTAGCATGAGCAAAGAAGCACGCGAGCACGAAGAGTTCCGCATGAGTCTTGAGACGGCCTTGCAAGAAGCGCTGGCGTCAATCGAAGCAGGTAAAGAGATTGCCAAAGAAAATGCTGAAGTCTTGGCAGTGGCGCTACAAAAAGCCAAAATCGATATCGTGGGCGGTGAAGCACATTTCTTTGATAACTTTGCTAAGTCACTGTCGATCGGTAAAGCCATTGATGGCCTAGCGGGTAAGTCAGACACATTGAGCGGTATTATCAATGGCGTAATGGCCAATCAAGTGATGAAAGCCAATCAGTCAAATGATGACAAAACAGCTTAAACGATGGGCGATTGGTATAAATTTCAGTATTTATAAGCAATTTGTCATTTAGGTGGCAGATTGCTTTAACCAACTTACTTTCAATGTTTTCGCTGAAAATGAGTTGGCTAATCTAAAAAATCAGCAGTGATGACGCGTTTTTTTAGATTAGCCAAGTGCTTTTTTACGCATAATACTTCTTTAATATAAATATAGTCGGTTCAATATAATTTAGATACAAGGAAGCTGAGTGAAAGTACTACAAGTAGTAGACTGAACGAGACTGACACCGTATCTAATTTATAGAGGATTGGCTATAGCTTTTTATTTTCCTGATTGCCCAATAATAAAAATGGACGAGCAACAATGGCGGACACGCAAAAACCAACCGATGCGGCTAGCAAAGACACTCACAACCAAGCCAATCAAACCGATCAGGCAGTTGCCTCTGGTAATGCTTATGAGCTCATCAAAAAGCGTCTGACCGAGCAAGGCAGTCGTCTAGAGCAACAAACGGCTACCCTGAATAATGCACGCTTGCAAGAGTTCGGCAGCACCCAAATGCAAGTCATTGCCCGCACGCGTATTCGTACCGAACATAACTGTGTGGCGCAGGATATGGTGCAAGTCGGTGATTATCTGCTATTTGGCTACAACGTGTTTATGGGGCTAAAGCGGGCAAGTAACATTAAAGATGTGCTGTCATTATATCGCTTGATAGACACTGCTGATAAAGATGGTCGTGATGAAAGTCAGCAGAGCGATCTCGGTAGTGATGATAGCATTCATAAAGAAAGCACTGAGCAAGACTATCAGCTTGAAGAGGTCGATTTAAAAGGGACTTTTTTAGCTCAAGATGCCTTTGTCCAAGACTTCAATGAGTTATATCGATATTACAAGCAAACACGCCTCATTCAACTGACCGTTAAAGACAGCAAACTGCTGTTGGCGTTTCAAATTGGTGAGCGCATCACCGATATTCGAGTGTTTCGTTTTGCATTAGATTTTAGCCAAGGCACACCAAAGTCAGCGCAAGTCGCCTACGTCGATAATCGAGGAGAGCGTGACATTGAGTTGCCGCCTGCTTATGACTTTGATTGGATCGATACCACACGTGATCAGATGGTCAATGGTAAGTATCCACACATGAATATCTTAGATACGATATTTGTGGAAACGGTCGGTGGTGATTTGACCATTAAGATTGAGGACAATACGCAATCAGGGCAGGGTATTTATAGCGAGCCTGTGAATGATCGTACTCAGTCGCTGACTGATGCTGAGATTGCTTATGCCAAAGTCGGTAGCCTCATACTGCTCAAAATACTGCCTTATCGCGAGGACAGCTATCGTTATTTCGTTTATAACACCTTAACCGAAGCGGTGCTGCGTTTAGATGCGATTGGTCAGTCGTGTGTGCAGCTGCCAGAAGACCACGGCATTATATTTCCGGGTGGTTATTATCTGCAAACGGGCGAATACAAGCTTTTCGATGCCAACAGTGTCGGCGCCACAGACTTAAAGTTTAAACGTAAGATCATATCGCCAAATGGTGAGGATGTTTTATTCTTATTTTATGATAGAGATTTAGGTGTCACGGGGTTATTTCCGTATAACTTGATCAAAAAACAATTGGCAAATCCTATCTATTGCAATGGTATGGCCTTGGCAGACAATGGTCGCTTGGTGCTGTTTAGTGATCAAAGTGAGCCGTCGCGCATTCATCCGATGCAAATATGGCATACGCCTTATGCCTCGCCTGAGTATGTGAGCGAACTGCCTGAGAGCACCAGCTTTTATGGCAAAATCGGGAACAAAGAGCTGGTGCGTGGCATCTCTGATCTTTATAGCATTACGCGTCTTATTGACAATCAAAGCGTGTCGCAAAAACTCTATGAAGAACTGTCGGACAATACCAGTCGGCTTTTTGATAGCTATTATTGGCTGTCTGAGCCTGAGTTGACTGACGTCGCCAGTAGTATTAAAGAAGTGACGGCGACCGCTGAGCTGGTCATTGATGAATTTGCCAAAGTTCAAAGTATCCAAAAGCAAACGCAAACCGCGCTCGCGGATGCCGAAGCTCAGCAAAATGAGATTTTGCGGCAGATACGGGTCACGACGTTTGAGTCTGCCAGCGATTATGTCGATCAGCTGTCGGCATTAAGACGACAAAAGGGTCGCTTGGTCAGCTTGGAGGATTTGCGCTATTTAGACAGTGGTAAATTAGAAGCGTTGCAGGCGCAGCTAGAAGAAGCAGAAAGCGAGCTTGCCGAAAAAACCGTGCTGTTTTTAAGCGGTGAAGAAGCATTATCAAGCTATGAAGGGATATTGGTAGATGTCAGTGAGCGCTTAAACACGGCAGAAACCAATGCCGAACTAAAACCTGTACTAGAAAAAATTGACGAGACAGCGCAAGGGCTAGATTTATTGACCGAGTTGCTAGGTACGTTGGATGTTGCTGATGCCACAGTGCGTACGCAAATCATCGATGACATATCGACCATTTATGCCAGCCTGAATCAGAGCAAAGCCAAGCTCAATCATAAACGCAAAAACTTAGGATCGGCTGAGGCCGTTGCGCAATTTGGCGCGCAGTTTAAGCTGTTTGGTCAGTCGATTGCTAATGCTTTATCGATCGCCAATACACCTGAGAAATCAGATGAGCAAATGGCAAAACTGCTGGTGCAGTTAGAAGAATTGGAAAGCCAGTTCGCTGATCCAGAGACCAATAGTGGCGATCAGTTTTTAGCAGATATCATTAGCAAACGTGAAGAGATTTACGAAACCTTTGAAAATCATAAGCAGCAACTGCTCGATGCCCGTAATCGCAAAGCGCAAAACTTAGGCGATGGTGCGCTGCGGATGCTTGAGAGTATCAAAAAACGCACGCAAAGCACAGGCGTCACTGGCTTTACAGAGGAAGAGGCGTTAAACACTTACTTTGCCTCAGATGGTCTGGTACAAAAAGTACGTCACATCGCAAAAGAGCTGCAAGCGATGGGCTTTAGCGTCAAAGCCGATGATATCGACGCGCGCCTGAAAGCCATTCAAATCGAGAGCTATAAGAGTCTAAAAGACAAATCGGACTTGTTTGAAGATGGCGGTCAGATCATCAAACTGGGCAAGCACCGTTTTTCGGTCAATACGCAGCCCTTAGATTTAACCTTGCTCAGCCGTCAACAGTCAGATGGCAAGCGTGTGCTGAATTTGCATCTAACGGGGACAGATTATTATGAAGTGCTCAATAATACTGAGCTAAACGCTTTGCGCCCGTATTGGGATATGAATATCGCCTCCGAGTCTGACAAGGTGTACCGTGCGGAGTACTTGGCTTATAGCATTATCGAAAGTGCTAAGAATAGCCAAGATGGCTTGACTGAAACGCGTCTATATCGTGCGTATGACGAGACCGTTATTACCCTAGATGTTAATGGTGATATTGATAATGACAGTCCATTGTCCAAATTGGTCAAAGCCTACGCCACCCCGCGCTATCAGCTGGGTTATGACAAGGGCATTCATGACCATGATGCCACGCTATTATTGATGCAAATATTGCCGACATTACGCGCGGCAGGGCTACTCATTTATACGCCGCAAGTACGAGCACTGGCGCAATTATTTTATTGGCAGTTAAATATCGTACAAGCACTTGGTTTAGACAGCTTGCGCCAGTTCGGTTATGACAATTGGCTGAATGAATCAGTGCTGACGCGTGCGAGCAACTGGACGGATAGAGCGGCTACCGCTGAGCAACTGCGCCTCGCACTCGGCAGTGACACGGCGAAATCTTTGCTAGTTGAAGACATGAGCCAAGTGATGCGTCACTTCGTCATAGCTCATAATGACGATGCTAAAAAGCCGTCAGATGCCGCATTGGATTCAGAACTCAATTCAAATACCAGCGACATTCATAAGAGCAATATCTTTAAACCAAGTTATGTTCAGCTGGCTAGTGAATACTTAGTTAGCGTCATGGGGCAGTCGGCTGAATCGAA
Source organism: Psychrobacter vallis (assembly GCF_904846715.1). Classification (GTDB taxonomy): domain Bacteria; phylum Pseudomonadota; class Gammaproteobacteria; order Pseudomonadales; family Moraxellaceae; genus Psychrobacter; species Psychrobacter vallis. The sequence goes on along the minus strand of NZ_CAJHBU010000008.1, from coordinate 115,559 downwards.
TGCAGGCGCATATAACGCAATAAGCTGGCAAACCAGTCAACAAGCGCAGCAGTTGTGTGAGCAACTAAGCCAAACGTTGAACAGTGCTTCAGGCAGCGCGCAACATACTGCCAGCTTTGAGCAACTACAATCTGCAATCGGTAAGCTTGGCTTTCAACCCAAATCTGCTTATGAGCTATTAGCCACATGGTTTCATGCGTTACTTGATAAGACTTACGGTAATACTGAGACGCCTAGTGATCAAACGGATGGTAAAGAAGGCGCACTCAGTGAAGAGCAGATTGCTGAGAGTAAGGAAAAAGAGGCGCTACGCAAACAACAGCTAGAGAGTGGTCGCCATTATGTGCCTGAAGCCATTGCTGTTTTACTTACCCAATTAAATGATACCCAGCGTGAAGCCTTGGTACAGCGCCTTATTGACTCAGGCGCGAGCTTTGATAAAGGGGCGCTTAATAAAGGTCAAAACAATAACGGTCTAGGTAATCAAGGTACAAATGCTACGCCATCTGCCTTATCATTTTCCTCAATCACCTCATCACCCATGTCATTGACCAGTATCAATAACCCACTCAATCCAGTGCAGAGTTTTGAGCGTAGCACGGGTAAGGTATCGCTTGAGAGTCAAGTTAACAATCTATTGGGTGAGCATGCGCGTATTCATCAGCAGACTTTAACCTTTGCTGTCGATGATTTCTTAAATCGTCTGCATCATCATGATACTCAAGTCATCCCTGCTTACAGACGTTATCTGGCGATGCGTTCAGAGATATTGCATGACTCAAAAGAAACGTTGCGACTGGATGAGTTTATGCCGCGTCCATTGTCCTCATTTGTGCGTAACCGTCTGATTAACGAGAGCTATCTGCCACTGATCGGTGACAACCTCGCCAAGCAGATGGGCACGGTCGGCGAAGATAAGCGTACCGACTTGATGGGTATCCTCATGATGATATCGCCACCAGGTTATGGTAAAACGACCTTGATGGAATATGTAGCCAATCGTCTCGGCCTTATCTTTATGAAGATTAACTGTCCGTCACTCGGTCATGATGTCACCTCATTAGATCCAGAAAAAGCACCCAATGCCACCGCAAGAGAAGAGCTGAATAAAATCAACTTAGCCTTTGAGATGGGCAATAACGTCATGCTTTATCTCGATGACATCCAGCATACACATGCGGAGTTTTTGCAGAAGTTTATTTCATTGGGCGATGGCACACGCCGTATAGATGGCGTCTGGCAAGGTAAGACCAAAACCTATGACATGCGTGGCAAAAAGTTCTGCGTGGTCATGGCTGGTAATCCGTACACCGAAAGCGGTGAAGCGTTTAAAGTGCCTGATATGCTCGCCAACCGTGCCGATATCTACAACTTAGGCGATATCATGAGCGGCATGGAAGAGATTTTTGCACTCAGTTATATCGAAAACTCGCTGACTTCTAATACGGTTCTAGCACCACTGGCCAACCGTGATTTAAGCGATGTACATCGTTTGATTAAAATGGCAAAAACGGACAATGCCAACCTCGCGCAAGCACAAAGCAGCGATCTGACTTATCCATATAGCACCTCAGAGATTAATGAGGTTGTCGCCATCTTGCGTCATATGTTTCGGGTGCAAGCAGTCATTCTCGATGTCAATCAAGCCTACATTGCTTCTGCCTCGCAAGATGATAAATATCGTATTGAGCCGATATTCAAGCTGCAAGGCAGTTATCGTAATATGAATAAGATGACTGAAAAGCTGTCGGCGGTCATGAATGAAGCAGAGCTTAACCAGTTGATAGACGATCACTATTTGGGCGAGTCGCAACTATTGACCCAAGGTGCAGAGAGTAACTTGCTCAAGCTTGGCGAGATGCGCGGTGTCTTGACCGAAGCAGAAAAAGCACGATGGTCGCAAATCAAAGCCGACTTCTTACGTAACAAAGCCATGGGCGGCGAAGACGGTGATACGGGCGCGCGAATCGTCGCGCAGTTGGTGGATTTGGCGAGTGGCTTCAATGCCATCAGCAGCCAGTTTGAGACGTACTTAACCAAAAATGACCCAGAGCAAATCGCTCGCTTACGAGAAGTAGAGCGCCAAGCCCAGTTAGAGACTCAGATTGAGGCGCAGTTAGCCTCACAAAAAATCCTAGCCGATAGCGTGATCAATAATGCCAAAGTCGTCAGCGATAGCATCGATAATGGCTTTGAGAAAAGCGTGAGCCAATTGCTGCAAATATATAAGCACGATCATAAAGCCGAAGGCGAGTATCTCAAGCAAAACCAAGACGTGCAAAAAGCACTGATGACACAGCTGGTCGATGCCGTTGAACAGCTGGCACAAAACATGGCGGATAGCTTGTCTCATAGCTTAACGGAGAACCTGATTAAGAGTAATGACGATCAAATAGCAGATAGCGATACGCCTGATATTCATCAGCAGACCGCACTCATGGCAAATGCCCTTAAGCAAGCATTAGAACCGCTGACTATACGTATGGACGAGAAGCTGGCGATTGATAGCAGTACCGATCAATCTGGCAAGCTAATCGTCAGTAGCCTCAACAGGCTAAACAAAATCTTCGATGACTATGAGTAGTATGTAGATGATTAGACTATACTGGCAAGTGACTAATGTCGTAAACAAACCAATGAGAAATGTATGGCGCACAAAAAGAAGAACGTTCGAAAAAAACTCTGTCCTGTCTGCGAGCGTGAGTTTAGCTGGACTAAAAAGCTCGATAAAAACTGGGAGAGTATGGTCTATTGCTCAGACCAATGCCGTCGAATTAAGAAGTATGAAGGGTTGGATCATCAAAAAGAAGATAAATAGGCGTTAATAATCAGTTAGAGATATATGGGAAAAGGGAGCAGACAATGGCACATAAAAAAGCAAACTTACCGCAAAAAATCTGCCCCGTCTGCCAGCGCCCGTTTACGTGGCGTAAGAAGTGGGAGAAAGACTGGGATCAGGTGATTTATTGTTCTGAGAAGTGTCGGCGGGGGAAGAAAGGCGACAAAAAGTAAGTCGCCTTTTTATCAGATGTCTACAGATAGCTTTGAATAATAACGTACTTTCTGCCTACGCTTGCATCGATAAGAGCTTGAGCTTGTGAAATACGATCTTGAAGTTCACTTACCGTATTGACTAATTCAATTTGTTCATCAAGACTTGGTAATGGAATTTCGAGATTTTGATAAAAGCTAGCTGGTACACGACGATGACCGCTTGAGCCTGTCACATGCTTTTCAGCTTCTTGTCTAATGGTTTCACGATTTAAAAAAGCGAATACATAATTACTTGAACTAATCTCGCTATCTACTCTAATGACATGGAACTCTGAACTACCGAAACCTATATTATTGGTAAGTCCCGTAACTATCGCACATTTACCGTTTTCCATACAAGGTGTAATTTTGGCAATAATGATATCATTTTCTGCAAAATATTTATAACTGCCTTGCTTAACATCTTTAAGTAGTCTGTCTTCTTTGTAGTCGATATAGCCTTTCTCATTAACAGATGACATTTCAATAAAAGATACTTCTAAATTATCCTGCCTTGAACTTACCTCACTTTTAGAAGGATTAAACAGAGCAAAGTCATTCAGTTTTTTAATTGGATAACTTTTTCTATAATACTCATTAATACCTTTTTCAATAAGCTGCGATATATCTTTAATACTGTCTTTTGCTTTCTCGACTTCATGATCTACTATCTGACATTCATCAATTATCTGCTTTTGAACGTCTATAGGAGGTAATGGGAGATTACTATTTTGAATAATACCTTGAGATAAATTTAACCGTGCAACACCTATTCTTAGTTTTAACAAGTTTTCAAGCTGAGTTGATAAAAAATAAAATAAATACATAGGTAGGCATTTTTCGTTCGTTATCATTCCACATACAGCTTGATTTGTACTTGATGTAAACTTTAAGATACCTACTTGACCAGCAGTAGCACCATACATAGCCACAAGCACAGTATCAATTGGAAATATTTTAGCCGATGAGTTCTTTAATCCTTCCTCCGTAATGTAGTTTTTAGTTCCAGTTATCAAACCATTCTTTACTTCTCCACTATTGAGCCAAGGAATAGTGCCACCATCATAAAATTGATGATTATCTGATTTCGGTGTACCGCCTGAACTAGTTTCAGCGATATCTGATATACGAACTAAATCCCATTTAGTATCAATTTTAATATCTTCTTTAAGAGTCAAACTAATTGCCTTATTAAAATCAACCACGGTAAAATCAAGCATATCCATCAACCGCGCTTTGGTGACAAAAGGCTTTAACTCCTCAGAAATACTAATTGCTTCTTTCTGAAAGTTCTGGCTGATTAAGTGATTGATCTTATTGGCATCCTGTTTATCCTTCGGGTTATAAAGCGGTGTATTGATATTCTCCAAATTATATAAATTGCTAAGTACTCGCTTGTCTTCCTCTTCTAGTGCTACCTCGCCACTATCTTCATCAACTGGTTGTTCTTCAGGTAATTTTGTCCCGCCCAAGTATTTGATACCTTCATTGCCTTTGGCGCTACTCCACTCATAACCCAAAAATGCCTTCATCTCTTTGGTTTTACTAGGACTTTTGATAATCAAAACAGGCTGAGGATTTAGGCTGGCTAAAACGAAATAATACATCTTGTCCTTTTCAGCGGTTTTCAAATACTCAACCAAACGCATATCCAGCACTGCTTTTTGCTCATCGGTAGATAACGCCTTAAAAGACTGACGCTTTTTGAGGTTTTTAATCTCTGACCATTTATCGAACTCTTTGACATAACTGGCAAAATACTCGCTATTAAGTAGCGCTTCATTAGGAGCACCCACGAGTAGGGTTTTATAATTGTCAGCATCTAACTCAAGATGAGCACAATAGTCATCGATAAAATGATTGTCATCAAATACAGTACTGGTATCTACAGACGTGCTTGTTGACGCGTTACTATTTTGAATAGGGTTAAACCAATGCTCTACTCGTTCTGCATAGTGGTCGGCTTCGCTGGGTGCATCCGTCGTTTTTCGTCTCAAAAACAATGTCACGGTATTAGTGCCTGTTTTGCCAAAAGTACCACTGCCAAACTCTGCTATCGCCACGATATCAAAGTATTTTAATAAGATTTCACGAGTAGCGACATAGATATTTTTGGAGGATGAGGTACTACTGGCTTTACCTTTAGTCAGAATGGAGGAGGGCACAATAATAGCCGCCACGCCATCCGTTTTTAGTAGCTGTTTGGCACGCTCGATAAAGAAAGTCTCGATGCTATTATTGACGGTATAGCTTTTTTCATCAATATAGTTGAGTAGTTCAAACTGTCTGCGCTCACTGGGCTTTAGCGTATCCAAAAATCCTTTAACGCTATAAGGGGGATTGGCTACCAATATTGAGTAAGTATTATTTTTGATGTCTTCGTTACCGCCCAAAGCATCAGCATAAATGATATTGATATCATCTTGTCCATACATAAAAGCGGAAACTTTAGCGACTTTTGACAGTCGATATTCTTTTTCAATACCAGTAATACTGTCATAATATTCTGCTAAATTTTTAGCAGGGTCATTTTCGATAATAGGTCTTATCGAGGAGGCATACTCGTTTAAAAAATGTCCTGCACCGCAAGCATAGTCAATAACTTTGGGGATTTCCTCTGAGGTAGCAATAATTTTATCCAAAGGTAATGCGTTCATGATGAACTTTACAATTGGCATTGGCGTAAAAAACTGCCCTTCTGACTGTTTAACGCCTTGGTCTAAAAAGCCTTCAAACATATCACCTAAGAACTGATTTTCTTCATTGGTTTTTAGGCGGATGTCTTGGAGCATTTTGACTATCTTAAGAAGTACCACTGAGTTTTGCTGAAACAGTCTTTCGTTGTGTACATCGATAAAAGCAAAGTCGTTGTTCGTAAAAAATTTAAGACGACGAAACATTGCTTTGATGGCTTTTTGGGTCTCTACTGGGTCGTTTTTATAGAATCGAAAGGCTGTTTCAACTTCATCATCTCGAACATAAGTAACTTCCTCATCCAAGAATTTTTTCATACCTTGCTGATAGAGCGCTTGCAAACGATCTTGCAGATCAAAAGGACTGTCGTAGCTGATACCTTTCCAGTGGAATTTTAGGTCTTGAGAGTTGTTTGTCTCATCAACGATTTTACATAAAAACAAATTAACAAGCTTATCGAATGCGTTTTCGCGACCTGAAACATTATGCTGACGCATGATAGTTGCAAACTCATTATATTTACCTTGAATATCGCTGCTACTGATGGTTATCAAATCATCCAGTGAGTAGTTTTTTTACCGATATGATAGGCTTGGATATCAGACTCAAACAATCCTCGCGTCGTGTAGTCGCGCTGATAAGTGTCTTTCCATGTGTTAAAGATATCTTCTACCGCACGCAACTTGCTGTCTGCATAGGTCAATACAGGAATATCACTAATTTCATTCAGCTCATTAATTAACCTCTCATTATCGTTTAGCGAAATAAGATAATAATCAGGTTTGACTTGGTCATCAATCCAATTAGATGCGTAAAGACAGATGAATTGAGTGGTACTGGTCTGCTTAACATAACTAAATAGTTGCCCACCATCTTGTAGTGTTCGACTCCATGCTTTAGTTAGCTCATTGCCGGCTGTTTTACACTCGATAATCAGTAAGGTATCGCCTTGATTGTCTTTGATCAGAACGTCGGCACGTCCACCGCTAGCACCATGACCAACTTGCCATTTTGGTTCAAGCTCGATATGTTCAGGCTTGTACCCTTGAGCCAGTAAGCGATGAACACATTCAAAGACGACAAAATTTTCATTCTGTGTAAAGTTGCAAGTTTGACGCTCATTAATATTCAAACCTCTATCTTCTGGATAAATTAGCTCTTTTTTATGGAAATCAACTTTTAGATAAGCATCATTATCATATCGTTGAATAAAAATATCACCATTTTCTTCAAAATCTAAAAATCTAAGTACATCTTTGAGATTGTTTTTGTCTATCATTTATTGTGTCCATTACAATGTATAGTTGTTAATTCATTACAAATTCGGATTTAACCACTTCTCAGCAGTTTTCATATCCCAGCCTTTACGCTCAGCATAACTCTCTAACTGATCGCGGCTGATCTTACCGACATTGAAGTACTCACTTTCAGGATGCGAGTAATAAAATCCGCTGACGGAGGACGCAGGCCACATCGCATAGCTTTCGGTCAAGGTCGTGCCGATAGCGTCAACGGTACCGAGCCAGTCAAACAGTTTGCCTTTTTCGGTGTGTTCAGGGCAAGCAGGGTAGCCAGGGGCAGGACGGATACCGACGTATTTTTCTTTGATCATCTCATCATTGGTGAGTGATTCGGTCGGTTGATAGCCCCAATAGTTTTTACGAATCAGCTCATGCAGATGCTCGGCAAAGGCTTCTGCCAAGCGATCAGATAGCGCTTGCACCATAATAGCGTTATAGTCATCGCCCGCCGCTTTATACTTTTCAGCCAATGCTTCTGTACCGACGATGGAGACGGTGAAGCCGCCCAAGTGGTCGGTATGCGTGTCTGATGGCGAGATAAAGTCCGCCAAGCTAAAGTTTGGCTTGCCACTGGCTTTGTCGCTTTGTTGACGTAAGTGCTCAAACTGATAGGTCGGTTTGCCGCCATCAGCAGGCGCATTGTCATAGACAGTCACGGTATCTGTACCAGTACGACGAGCGGGCATAAGCTTAAACACGCCTTTGGCCACGAGTGACTTCTCATCGATCATTTTTTGCATCAGCTCATTGGCATTATCAAACAGATCTCGTGCTGCTTCACCGACGACATCATCTTGCAATATTTTCGGGTATTTACCCGTCAGACCCCAAGAGATAAAGAAAGGCGTCCAATCAATATAAGGCAGCAGGTTGGTGATCGGGTAGTCGTCAAATATCACTTGTCCTAGCTTATTAGGGACAGGTGGGACGTAATTTTCCCAATCATACTGAAAGCCAATCTTGACCGACTCGGCATAGGTAACCTTGGCCGCTTTTGGTTGACGCTTGGCGAGGCGTTCACGTACTTTGACATACTCTGCGCGCGTCTCATCGATAAGCGCTTGACGGTGCTCTTTTGACAGCAGCTTGGTGACCACGCCCACGGAGCGCGAAGCATCAGTGACGTAGATGACACCATCGTTTTGATATTGCGGCTCAACCTTGACGGCAGTATGCGCTTTCGACGTCGTCGCCCCGCCGATCATTAGTGGTAGCGTCATACCGCGCTCTTGCATTTGCTTGGCGACATAGACCATCTCGTCGAGACTTGGGGTAATCAGACCTGACAGGCCGATGATATCGACTTTTTCTCTGATAGCGGTATCAAGGATAGTCTCACAGGGCACCATCACCCCCAGATCGACGATGTCGTAGCCGTTACAGCCGAGCACCACACCAACGATATTTTTGCCGATATCATGCACATCGCCTTTGACCGTCGCCATCAGGATTTTACCTTTGACTTCGCCTTCAACCTTTTCGGCTTCGATATACGGGTTTAGCCACGCAACGGATTGCTTCATCACGCGCGCCGATTTTACGACTTGGGGTAAGAACATTTTGCCCGCACCGAATAAATCACCGACGATGTTCATACCGTCCATGAGTGGCCCTTCGATGACTTCTAATGGTTTGGGATATTTCTCCCACGCTTCTTTGGTATCCGCTTCGATAAAGGTGGTGATGCCTTTGACCAGTGCATGAGCGATACGCTCTTCTACTGTCCCTTCACGCCAGCTCATATCAACCGTACTGTCTTTTTTCTTACCACCATCTTGGTAGTTTTCAGCGACCGTCATGAGACGTTCGGTTGCATCTTGTCCCGTCTCACCTTGGTTGCGGTTGAGCATGACATCTTCGATGGCGTCACGAGCCTCGGTAGGAATATCATCGTACAACTCAAGCATGGCAGGATTGACGATACCCATGGTCAGGCCGTTTTTGATTGCATGGTATAGGAACACAGAGTTGATGGCTTCACGAATGGGGTTACCACGGAAACTAAATGAGACGTTTGAGACACCGCCTGAGACCATAGCATTAGGCAGGTTTTCAGTGATCCAGCGTGTGGCATTGATAAAATCCGCGCCATAATTGTTATGTTCAGTGATACCAGTAGCAACAGCGAAGATATTCGGGTCAAAGATAATGTCTTCAGAAGGAAAGCCTACTTCATTGACCAATACATCGTAGCTGCGTTGACAAATCTGGATTTTACGCTCGTAGGTATCGGCCTGACCGTCTTCATCAAATGCCATAACGATAACGGCGGCACCGTAGCGCATACATAATTTGGCACGCTCAACGAACTCAGCATGACCTTCTTTTAACGAGATCGAGTTGACGACAGATTTGCCTTGTGTGCGTTTGAGACCTTCTTCGATGATGTCCCATTTGGATGAGTCAATCATCAAGGGCACACGGCTGATATCAGGTTCACCAGACACCAAATTGATAAAATGAATCATCGCCTGCTTGGAGTCGAGCATGCCCTCGTCCATATTGATATCGACGATCTGCGCACCGCCTTCGACCTGATCGCGAGCGACATCAAGTGCCTCAAGATAGGCTTCGGTTTTAATCAAGCGTAGGAATTTTTTGGAGCCAGTGACGTTGGTACGTTCACCCACGTTGACAAACAAGCTGTCAGCATTGATAGTAAATGGCTCTAGACCTGATAAGCGGCAGGCAGGTGCTATCTCAGGAATGACGCGCGGTGCATAGTTCGCCACCATTTTAGCGATTTGGCGAATGTGCTCAGGCGTCGTACCGCAGCAGCCGCCGACGATGTTTAAGATACCAGCCTTGGCAAAGCCTTCGAGTAGGGCAGCGGTTTCTTCAGCGGTTTCGTCATACTCACCAAACTCATTGGGCAGACCAGCATTTGGATGGGCAGAGACATAGGTGTCCGCGATATTGGATAGCGTCTGAATATGTGGCCGCAGTGCATCGGCACCAAGCGCACAGTTAAAGCCAACGGACAATGGCTTGGCATGTCGAATAGAGTTATAAAACGCCTCAGCTGTCTGACCCGATAGCGTTCGACCTGACGCATCGGTAATCGTCCCCGAAATCATGATCGGTAGCTCAAAGCCAATGTCTTCAAACACGCCAGTTACCGCAAATATCGCTGCTTTGGCGTTTAGCGTGTCAAAGATCGTCTCGATCAAAATGATATCGACGCCGCCTTCTATCAGGCATAAGGTCGCTTCACGGTAATTTAATACCAATTCATCAAAGGTAATGTTACGAAAGGCAGGATCATTGACATCAGGGGATAGCGAGCATGTGCGTGAAGTCGGGCCAATGACGCCTGCGACAAAACGTGGCTTGTCAGGGGTCTTAGCGGTAAATGCATCAGCCGCTTCCCGTGCAAGCTTGGCCGCCGCTTTATTCAGCTCAGGCACCAGATATTCCATATCGTAGTCGGCCATCGACAGACGCGTACCGTTAAAGCTATTGGTCTCGATGATATCTGCCCCAGCAGCCAGATGATCATCATGAATCTCTCTAATCATATGCGGCTGCGAGAGCACCAGCAGATCGTTATTGCCCCTGACGTCTTGGCTAATATCCGCAAAACGCTCACCACGATAATCGGCTTCTTCCAGCTTATAGGTTTGAATCTGTGTACCCATTGCCCCATCCAACATCAAAATTCTGGACGCCATTTGCTCGGTAATACGGGCACGCGCAGCCAACTGCTGCTCCTTATAAGGAAACACCGCAGGTGGCGTCAAGATAAAGCCATCTGTAGAGTGGGAGTCGTGAGAAGTAGTAACCGTTTGGGAAGAAGTTTTTGGCGTCATCGTTGGAGTCATAGGAGCGCTGCTTATATCGTCAATATTATGAAGGGAAGGAGTAATGAATAGCGTACAAAATCTCTAAAAGGAACGAGCAAATCCGCATTATTTTAGCATGAAAAATATGTAGTACACGGGATAGTACTTATTCTGCTTTGGCAACATGATAACCATATTGCTTACCCGTTAAATGACTGAGCATGACACCAAATGCTATTGCATATCACGGATAAATCGTCATGAATAAATATAATGGCCTTTCAAATGTTACACAAAGGGGTGCTTTTCTCCGGTAAAGGCAGCAGCGACGCGTATTAGACGGACACAATTTACATCGTTACTACAAAAAATAGCGAAAAGGGGAATTGATAAAGGTCTTGTATATGTTAGTTTAATTTCAGAAGGATTAATGTTTTGTAAGTAATGCTTACTAGTAAATGTTAATGATTTTTATTCTCTTACTATTTGCTCGTGGCAGTAGTATTAAATTAAGTCATTGCTTTGAGAGAAAGACAATTTAACCTGCAAAATCATAGTCAATAAAGACTCAATCATTAAGGAAAATGTTATGAAACTTACCAAAATCGCCACTATCGGTACATTAGCCATTTCAATCGCTGGTTTAAGTGCTTGTAACAATATGATGCCAAGCAAAAGCGCTACTGCGGCTACGCCTGTGCATAGCCAATCTATGGCAAAAATGAATGTGGTACAAGTTGCCCAAAGCAACCCTGATTTCTCATTACTGGTTGAAGCCGTTGTTGCAGCAGATTTGGCAGGTGCGTTGTCTAATCCAAATGCCAACTATACGATATTTGCCCCAACCAATGCCGCGTTTGCACAAGCATTGCAAGAAACTGGCATGAGCAAAGCACAATTATTTGCTAACAAGCCACTATTAACCAAAATTTTAGGCTACCACGTTATCAATGGTGCGGCGCCAGTATACGCAAAAGATGTGAAGCCTGGTAACGTTATGATGCTAAGTAAAGATACCCTAATGGTGACAAGCCAAGGTAAATTGATGGACGAAATGGGTCGTACCACTAATATCGTAAAAACAGACATTGCCGCTACTAATGGTGTGGTACACGTCATTGATAGAGTATTACTGCCTAAATAAGGCTTGGATTGTCGTGGTGAAGCGAATATTCACAAGGACAATGAGGTAGTACACGTGATCGATACAGTGTCGCTACTTAAATAAGCATCAATTTAAAATTAATCAGTTAAAATTACAGTTATTGGCATAACAGATTTGATGTACTCGATGCCATTTAATAGTGGCATTGCTTGCAGCAAGGAGGTTTTACAGTCAGGTGATTTTTGCATTGTTGTATTTATTACTTAAGACACCTTATCTGTTAAGCACATAATTTATCCATTTATCCATAAGGAACGACCTATGCTAAAGAAGAACCTATTATCTATCGCCGTTATTACTGCAGCCATGTCGTTGGCAGCTTGTAATGATACCGAAACCGTTGCTGATCCAGTTGAGCCAGAAGTCACTACTGAAGAAGTAGTAGTAGATCCAGTTGTTGAGGCTGAACCAATGGTTGAAGCAGATCCAATGGCTGATGCTGCTGCTACGCAAACCATTGCTGAAATCGCAGCTGGCAACGAAAACCTAACCATCTTAACCGCTGCACTACAATCGGCTGGTCTTGATACGATGATGATGGAAGACGGTACTTATACGGTATTCGCACCTACTGACGATGCGTTTGCTCCTGTATTAGAAAAGTTAGGCGTTACCAAAGAAGAGCTATTGGCTAACACAGAACTGTTAAATAAAGTACTTCCATATCATGTACTACCTATGATAGTTATGGCAGCTGATATTCCTTATGGTACTGACGTTGCTACTGTTAATGGCGCCACTATCAACATCAGCGATGCTAACGTGATTACTGATGCAGCTGGTAACACTGCTAATATTACTGGTACTGATATCATGGCAACAAATGGTGTGGTACACACTATCGATGCAGTATTAATGCCTGAGTAAGTTGTTTCTATAAACAATTTATTGATAACACTATAATAGTGAAGAAGCCTAGCCATTGTGCTGGGCTTTTTTGTGTCTGTAGAATGGTGATCCCAATCTTACAAATTAGGGTAGCAAGGAAAACGAGTGTAAGTATCATACATAGTATAGCGAGTTCAGTATAAAAACGACAAAGCAAGACTGGCATGAATTTTTTACCGCCTCTGTCTGCGAAGGCACAGCAAGCAAGAAAAATTTATGCCAGTTCAGTGTTGGAATATAATGCATCTGTTTTATTTGGAATCGATTATGGGCTAAAAAAATTTGATAAAGCTAACTGTATTTTTTGATTTGGTAAAAAATGCAAAAGCCCGAGACGATGGTCTCGGGCTTTTGCTTAAAATGGTAAATATTCACTACACTAGAAAATATTATCTATGTTCTTTACGTAATGGATCTGCGTTCATTCTTTTTTGTTCTGCTAAATGACGCTCTTCCCAATACGGTGCGTTTTTGATACCAAATTTTGCAGGATCAAAACTATAGCGCTCAACACCCGCTTTACGTTGTGCTTCGTAGTCTTTAAGCATGGTAAGAGTTGGACGAGCCACAATAAAGATGACCAAGATACCAACAATGTTGAGCCAAGCCATAAGACCAACACCGATATCACCAATTGCCCAGATGTAACCGGCTGAGTTTAGACCACCATAAGCAACCATCGCCATGATTAAGACTTTTACTAAGAACAAACCTGTCTTATTAGCACCGCGACCAAGAAAACGTGTCAAGTAAGCCACGTTTACTTCAGCGATGTAGTAGTAAGCCAAAATGGTAGTAAAGGCAAAGAAGAATACAGCGATGGCGATAAAGACATTACCAAACGTACCGTATACAGATTCCATTGCCATTTGCGTAAAGGCAGGCGCATTGATTTCAGTAGTAGCAGCGACGTTCTGTACGATGAACTGACCATCTGGTAATGTACCTTGAATGTTGTACATGCCAGTAGACAAAATCATAAAGGCAGTAGCAGAACAAACCAGTAGCGTATCAACATACACTGAGAATGCCTGTACTAGGCCTTGCTGTGATGGATGCTGAACTTCAGCAGCAGCAGCAGCGTGAGGGCCTGTACCTTGACCTGCTTCGTTTGAGTAAATACCACGTTTTACACCCCAACCAACTGCCGCACCAAAACCTGCTTGAGCGGTAAAGGCATCACCAACGATCATACCAAATACGTCTGGGATCAAACTGAAGTTGCTGAACATGATGATTAAGGCTAAAGCAATATAACCAACTGCCATAAACGGAACGGCGAATTCAGTAAAGGTTGCAATACGTTTGATACCACCGAAGATGATGATACCTAGTACGACTAAGATGATAGCTAAGCCGACCAAACGCATAGAGCCGACTTCTAAGCTGCCAATATTCATGACAGTGCCTTCACCCATGACCTGTGCAAACGCATTGATAACACCGTTTGCCTGTACACCTGGTAAGAACATACCACAAGCTAGGATAGATGAGATTGCGAAGAGGATGCCGTACCACTTTTGACCGAGTGCACGCTCAAAATAATACGCAGGGCCACCGCGATATTCACCAGTGACCACATCTTTCTCTTTATAAATCTGTGCCAGTGTAGACTCAACGTAGGCAGTAGATGCGCCTAAGAAGGCCACAACCCACATCCAAAACACAGCACCTGGACCACCGAAGCCGATAGCAGCAGCTACCCCAGCGATGTTACCCATACCCACACGTCCTGCGAGTGAGACGGCAAGTGCCTGAAATGATGAAATACCTTGCTCACTAGACTTACCACTGAAGAGCAGTTTGATCATTTCGCCGAATAGACGTACTTGCACGAAGCGCGTCATAATGGAATAGAACAGGCCCGCACCCAAGCACAGATAGATCAGTGCGGGGCTCCAGATAATTCCGTTTACTAAGTTAACTAAACCTTCCATATGTATATCCCTAGTACTGTCTCAAAGTGGCTCTGTATGCTAGGAGTAAGCTAACTGGTTAACTTACTTATTTAAGTTAAGCAGTTAAATTATCTACATCGACTCATGTATATAAGTTAAGTCTCATACGTGCTTAGCCACTAAGAATGGACTGTAGTTGTCTGTATTTATCCACTTGGCTTATCAGCAATATTGACGATTTAGTGGCAGTCACTATGCCTGTGCTGTCTCAATTACTGCGATATCCTATTATCACGTTATAAATGAGATACACTATAACTAGGCCAATGGATAAAATAGTCGATTATGTAATTAAATACGGATCATGCCAATAGCGTTTAACTTGCTATGAGCAGTACTGAGTGATGACATTATTGGCGTGGTGCTTGATATGTTTCTATAGGAATCGAGGATTCACTAATACTAATCAAACGATAAGTCCACTACCAAATGTATTCAAACCGTACGGCTACGTAACTGCAATTTGCCATATTTCTGTACCAATTACTAGAATTTTCTTTATATATAAAAATTTATATTTGCTTTTGATGAAATGAATACCATCACAAACCACGATAAAGTATCGCATGTACTGACAGTTCTTGAGTCTTAAGCTAAGGCACAAAGGTATGTAGGAATAGTTACAAGTAGCTCTGATAGCAGCTGCTGGTTTATTTAAACACGCTAGATGAGGCATAACTGAAAGTGCGTGCGGTTGCTTCAATAAATTTCACAACGCTCTGTTGGATAAAGGGAAAGTCAGAGAGAGAATAGAGATTAGGTTTTGCGGTTGTGTTTTGGTAACGATGAATTGTAAAAGTACTGTGATAGCGCCATTATTGTCAGGAAACCTCGCGGGTGATAATCTTTAATATAGTTGATACTAAATAAAATGGATACACGAGATTATGATTCGAGACTGGTACAAATTTTTCTGGCTTACTGTGCCTACACCGACAGAGGCTACAAAAAATCTATACCAGTTTTGCTGACTCTCTTTTATGTTGACCTGACTTGATACATTTAAAAAATTATTAAAAAACGTGTTACTGGCTATTTGTTATTTATCATTATTAGGAGAGACAACGATGACGCGTCAATCAATAGCAAAACCTATGTTGCTGGCAGCAGTATTAGCGACTTCTACAGTTGGTCTAAGCGGTTGTGGTTATAACAACCTACAAGCACAAGACGAGCAAGTGACTGCTTCGTGGTCAGAAGTGGTCAACCAATATCAGCGCCGTTCTGATTTGGTACCAAACTTAGTCAAAGTGGTACAGCAATATGCGGAGCAGGAGCAAGAGGTGTTTACTCAAGTGGCTGAAGCTCGTTCACGAGCTGGCGGCATCACAGTGACGCCTGAGGTGCTCAATGACCCAGAAGCGATGGAGCGTTATGCGGCTGCCCAAGAACAAATGACGGGTGCATTATCACGTCTAATGGCAGTGTCTGAGCGTTATCCTGAGCTAAAGTCAGATGCGTTGTTCCAAGACTTGCAAGCACAGCTTGAAGGCACTGAAAACCGTATTGCCGTGGCTCGTAACCGCTATATCCAAGAAGTACAGGGATACAATACAACGGTGCGCCAGTTCCCAACCAACATCACCGCAAAAGTATTTGGGATGGATGCCAAACCGAACTTTAGCGTGGCAAATGAAGAGGCTATCTCAACGGCGCCAAGTGTTGACTTCGGTGACGACAATGCAGCGCCAGCTGAGTAATATTGAATCAGTATAGTTGAACCAGCATAAAAGTAGCGCGCTATATTTGCCGCGTTACTGGTTTGGATTACCTTGCCAAACTTTTTTAAAGGCATTGATGGATGCAAATGCTTATTAATTTAGTATAGATGTCACTTGAGGTGGTATAGATTAGATGAATAATTCAAAAGCAATCTTATCAGCATTATTGGTCACTCTAAGCATGAGTGGTACGTCTGTGCTGCATGCTGCGTCTGAAGATGCGGCGGTGTCTACAGATAACACCTCGAGCATGCAAAATCGTAGCGTTGAGGATTTGGTGGCGATTGCCAAAGCAGGTGAATCCAACGAAGCCATCAATGATACGGTGTTGGGTAACGAGGCCATCAATGGCGCCATATTGGGCAATGATGCCATCAACCCTAATGCGGCTAATGATAAAACCACAACTGAAGCAACAGCTAATACGCAAACACCAGCTCAGCCACCAGTAGCGTCAAGTGCTGAGAGCGTCGATGCTGATAAACTGATATTGAATGAACCTGTCGTTGATCAGGCCAATATATTAAACCCTCAAGAAAAACAACGTTTGGAAGCGCAGCTTAGGAGTATTTATCAGCAAGGCTTAGCCCAAGCTGCTGTCGTTATCGTACCGACGACCAATGGTCAGCCGATATTTGATTACGCCTTGCAAGTGGCCGAAAAATGGCAGCTCGGTGATGACGCGATCGATGACGGTCTGTTGATAGTCGTCGCGGTCAATGATCGTGATATGTATATCTTGACAGGCTATGGATTGGAAGGCGTATTACCAGATGCTGCCGTCAATCGTATCATTCGTGAGGATATCACGCCTTTATTTAAACAAGACAACTATGGCGCTGGGATTTTGGCAGGGGTGAATGCACTACAAGCGCGCCTGACTGCTGATCCTGAGGTTTTAGCTCGTGCGGATGCTCAAGCTGCCGAACGCAGCACTCAGCAAGGATCAGATGAGCTGCCATTGCCTATTTTCTTATTTGTCATGGCGATGATATTCGGTAGCTTTATTACTAGTATATTTGGCCGCGTGTTTGGCTCTATCCTTGCTGCTGGTGGTTTCTTTGCTGGTGCATTGGCATTGGGCGGCGGCTTTTTTATGACATTGATTATGGCCATATTCATCTGGTTGTTTTTGATTTCACGCGGCGGTGGTGGCGGTAAAGGCGGCGGTGGTAAAGGAGGTGGCCGCAGAGGCGGCGGCATGATCTTCCTTCCCGGTATGGGCGGCGGTAGTGGTGGTGGCTTTGGCGGTGGGGGTTTCGGTGGCGGCGGCTTTGGCGGTGGTGGTGGCGGCTTTGGTGGCGGCGGTGCTGGTGGCTCTTGGTAGACTTATTCACTAACTGACCGTCAGCAATGACGTATTTGAGGAAATATACAATGGCAGAAAATAACGCTTCACATTCCAGTTTTGCCCGCTGGTGGCGTCAAGTTTTATTTGTCCCTTTATTACATAGTAAATGGCTGACAACAGAAGCAAGGGCACGTCTGACAGATAAAGTAACGAGTGCTGAACGCGGACATCGGGGAGAGGTGTTTTTGATTATAGAAAACCATCTCCCTATTCAAGAAGCCTATCACGTCGGCTGCCGTGACCGCGCGATTGACTTATTTAGCGAATATCGAGTCTGGGATACCGAAGAAAACACGGGTGTCTTGGTGTATGTCAATATTTGTGAGCATCAGTTAGAAATCGTGGCTGATCGCGGTATCAGCGCTCACGTCAGCCCAACGGTTTGGCGCGCGATGTGCGAAAAAGCCGTATCGGGCATTGCCCATAAAAAAACAGAAGAGAGTTTGGCTGAGCTGTTAGATGAGGTGGGGCAAGTATTGCGGCAGTATTATCATCTTGAAAACAATCCAGAAGGCAATGAATTGTCGGATACGGTGGTGTTTCTGAAGTAGAGGTGCTGTCCATGCGTTTGTACAAACCGCACTACTGATAAGTAAGGCGCACTATGAGGACAGGGCGTAATCGTATTAAATGATTTGCTTTTAGGCTATGGGGTTTTGGCATAAATTCAAATATAATAGCGCTCCTAGAAATAGTGCGTTATTTTATTTATAACAGTTAAGTATACATATCGTCTATGACAGCATCTCTTGATAAAAACCATCGTTGGAACCCTATGATTGATTTGATAAAGAAACTACCGAAAGCTGAGCTACATTTACACATCGAAGGCTCATTAGAGCCAGAATTGATGTTTAGATTGGCCAAAAAGAATCAGGTGGAGATTCCTTATAAAAGCATAGAAGATGTACGCAATGCTTATAATTTTACCAATCTACAAACCTTTTTGGATATTTACTACGCGGGTGCCAATGTCCTTCTTACCAAAGAGGATTTTTATGATTTGACATGGGAATACATTCTTAAATGTGTCGAAGACAATGTCATTCATACGGAGATATTTTTTGATCCACAGACCCACACAGAAAGAGGCGTACCTTTTGAGGCTGTGATAACCGGTATCAAAGAAGCGCTCGCAGATGCCAAAGAAAAGTATGGCATCACCTCTTGCATCATTATGTGTTTTTTGCGTCATCTGTCACAAGCAGAAGCGTTTGAGACGTTAGAAGAAGCGTTAAAGTTTAAAAATGATATTATCGGGGTCGGTCTTGATTCATCAGAATTGGGCAATCCGCCGTCGAAGTTCAAAGAAGTGTTCAAAAAAGCCAAAGATGAAGGTTTTAAATTGGTTGCCCATGCTGGCGAAGAGGCAGATTTTTCTTATATCTACGAAGCATTAGACTTATTGAACATCAATAGAATCGATCATGGTGTGCAGTCTATAAAAAGCCCAGAGCTGATGCAAAGGCTCAAGATAGAGCAAATGCCGCTGACGGTTTGCCCGAACTCCAATATTGAACTCAAGGTTTTTGAAACTTACAAAGAACACAATATTAAAGAGCTTTTGGATTATGGTTTAAACATCAGCGTTAATTCAGACGACCCAGCGTATTTCAAAGGCTATATAAATCAAAATTTTATTAACTTACATGAAAATCTGCCGATAACGGAAGAAGACATCATTACATTGGTAAAAAACTCGTTTAGATCAGCATTTATAGATGATGAGTTAAAAGAGGCTTATTTGGCAAAAGTTGATCTTGCATTGCAATAAGCCCTGATCAGATCGTAGTTTAATAGCTAAGGCTTAATGGTTAATATCAACCGTTAAGCCTTTTTACTGTCTTATAGAAAAACTCCAATGAAATCAGAATTTTATTTGATTTATTGTTCTTCATAAAGCCATGATTATAGATCAGCGATTGCTTGTATAAGCACTGGCATGATCACTCCCGCTTTTGCTGCTAAAGTTATATCAACGATGATATTTGGTGTGGGATCAGGGTTTATTTCAATAATTTTGGCACCATTTTGCTTGGCTAACTGTGCCAGCCCTGCGGCAGGATAAACGAGGCTCGATGTGCCAATACTGATAAATACCTCACAATGAGCAGCTGCCTCTTCTGCCGTTTGCCATGCTTGTAATGGCAACGTCTCCCCAAACCAAACGATATCCGGTCGAATGTACCCAGCGCAATGCTTACAAGTGAGTAATGCTTCATCAAAATTAGTGATATCTTTGCTACTAGATGCGCCTTCTGGTTTGTCTTGGTAGGGCGCCTCACATTGACTACAACGGTTGTGCCACAGATTGCCATGCAGATGAATCACCGTACTGCCAGCTTGCTCATGTAAGTTATCGACATTTTGAGTAATGAGCGTTAACTGCTGGTAGGTTGATTCTGCATGTTGCTGCCACTGCGCTAAGGCATCGTGTGCTGGATTCGGTGTTTTATCCGCGACCAACTTTCTGCGCCACTGATACCACGACCAAACCAGTTTTGGATCACGAGCAAAAGCATCTGGTGTGGCCAAATCTTCCGCCCTATAATTTTGCCATAAGCCTGTTTGTTTATCCCGAAAAGTTGGAATGCCACTTTCTGCTGAAATCCCTGCACCCGTTAAAATACAAATACGCTGTTTCGAGGCCAATAGTTTGGCGGCACCCTGCACTTCTGCTATTAACGCTGGTGATAATTCTGCTAACATGAGCCAACCCTTGTTAATAATGGATATCTTTCTTATGATAGACGGAATTTGGTGGCTTGTCATACTGTTCGTGGTTATTGCAGCCTTATGGCTATTAGCAAAATCGCGCGGCGTAAAAACGGATGAGATATCTCAGAATGTGTCATCAAAAAACACAAAAGCCCCTGTTCATGATGGCTTGCAAAAAACTTCAGCGTTGCTAAAACAGTATTTTCCAAATTATAGAGTCACACGTAAACCCAATCATTTACTGCTCAGTCAGCAAGACAAAAAAATTGCGATGATTACCATAGATAAAAAGCTTGCGATAGGCCAGCGTCGTTTGGGAAATGTGCCTGTAATTAATTATCACCGTGTACCCAGTCGCGCACAATTAATGGCCAATTTGCAAGATATGGAGTAGGGTTAAGGCATAACGTCCTATTCCGATTTGTCCCAGTCTCGCCCTATAATAGTATATATCTATTTTATTCAGTATCGACCACAGTCTATCCTGCGACTCAATACTATCCTCAATCATTATTATCAATGATATGTTGTTAATTATTCAATATAAACTGTCTTACTCTTTCTTAACGTTGATAGTAAAGTAGGTTTATGCCCGATGGCTAACCCTTAACCCTTGTACTTGAATCCAACGTTACGGAGTAATCAAAAATGAACACCTCATTATTAAATAAAATTCTAGAATCAAAAGCAGGCTATGCAGCCTTAATCCTCCGTGTGCCAGTAGGTCTGATTTTAATGGCTCATGGTGCTCAGAAGCTGTTTGGTTGGTTTGACGGTGGTGGCTTAGCAGGCACTGCTGGTTGGTTAAGCAGTATTGGTATGGAACCTGGTTATTTGATGGCTATATTAGCAGGCAGCGCAGAGTTCTTTGGTGGCATCGCTTTAGTATTGGGTGTGCTGACTCGTCCTGCCGCACTGGTGGCCGCTTTTACGATGTTGGTTGCTATTTTTTCTGTTCATATCAGTAACGGACTATTCGCTGACAATGGTGGCTATGAATATGCATTGACTTTGATGGTGGCTTTGGTTTCTTTAACGATACAAGGTGGCGGTTACTTGAGTATAGATAAAGCGTTATCAGAAAAATCAAACCACATTTAACAAAGGCGGCAAGCGATCAGTAGATTGTCTTTTGATACCAAATAGCGACGTCTATCGTCATCCTATCTGTTGCTCTTATTATAAATAATGAGGTAAAAGCCCATGAATTCTGAATCAATTTCAATCACGCAGCCCGTATTCTTTGTACCTCATGGCGCCGGACCTTGCTTTTTTATGGATTGGCAGCCTACTGACACTTGGGAAAAAATGGCAGAGTTTTTACAAAGCATTTCTAGTCGTTTACCACAGCAACCCAAGGCTATTATGATAATCAGCGCGCATTGGCAAACACCTGTGTTTAGTATCACTGCTGCCAAGCAACCAGAGCTGATTTATGATTATTCTAGATTTCCTAAGCATACTTACGAACTGACTTATCCAGCACTAGGCGCACCAGTATTGGCCGAGCAAATCAGTGAGTTGCTGACGAATGCAGGTTTAGACAATGAGCAAGATGCGATAAGAGGTTTTGATCATGGGGTATTCATTCCGCTAAAAATGATGTTTCCTAATGCGGATATTCCGGTAGTACAGTTGTCATTACGTCGAGATCTCGACCCTAAAGCGCATCTAATGGCAGGCAAAACACTGGCATCTTTGCGTGAAGAAGGCGTGTTGATCATTGGTAGCGGCATGAGTTTTCACAATATGCGCGGCTATGGCGATGCAAACTTTACCGTCCCCTCAGAGAAGTTTGATGAGTGGTTAACCGAAGCGGTCGAAGCTGATCCAAGTGAGCGATTTACGGCGCTCTCTGATTGGTCACAAGCGCCCCATGCTTTGGATGCGCACCCACTAGGCGCAGAAGAGCATTTACTGCCTGTAATGGTTGCAGTAGGGGCCGCAGGAAATGATCAAGGTAAGAGAGTTTATTCTCAGCACGTACTCAAAACGCAATTATCCGCTTTTCAATTTGGTTAATTGGTTAGAAACAGGCATAAGAACTGTAGAAGGCGTTAGAGATATTAGGTAGTACTAGGAAAGAGTAAATGCGGATTATTGGTGCGCTCGGCGGGAATCGAACCCACGACCCTCGGCTTCGGAGACCGATACTCTATCCAACTGAGCTACGAGCGCGTTATGACAATTGATTGCATACCTTATTAATCAATACCGTGCTTAAACGAGCGTTGTAAGCAGTATGAGTATCGAAAAATAAAGACCGCTTAGTCTAACAAATAAAAGTCATAAAGCCAATGGATGAAGGCTGTGATTGATGTTTTTTAAGAAAAAACAGGATAGTCATTAATCAGGCATGGCAATTTACCTGCCTTTTCCCTTATAATGTCAGGGAGAATTCATATTTATAATCACCGATTACAAGTGTGCTGGCACGCGGGATGGCTGTTTGCTATTGATGATGAGAGGTCATCAAAGGAGGACAGACAGAATGTCTGAGCCGTGCAAGCCTTTGTATACGTAATAAGAGAACGTGACGAATGAGAAAAGTAGTTATGTTATCGGCAGCTGCCATTCTAGGAATCGCTAGTATCGCGGTGAGCCAAGCTGAAGATGTCGCAGTGACTCCTGTAACCGTTACTGATGTCGCAGAAGCGCAGGAAGTGGTAGAAAATGTTCCTCAAAAAGTGGGTGATGAGACCAAAGCTGCTGCAGATACCACAGGCAATGCGCCAGCTGATGCTGATGCCACCGCACCAGTAGATGGGGCTGCGTCTGCAGAAACTGCCGCTGCAGCGCCTGCTGCTGAAGAAGAGCCAATTCCGCAAGACACACCACAAGTGCAAAAGCTGATCGCTCTATATCCTAACTTGATTGCTCGCATTCAGCCTGTTGCTAAAGTGTGCTTTGAAGAGGATGAGGTTTGTGATGTAACGGCACGCGCAGCTGGTCCAGCAGCTGGTGACGGTCCTCGTGAGGGTAAAGCCGTGTACAATGCTGTGTGCCAGACTTGTCATGCCGCAGGGTTACTTGGTTCACCAATATTGGGTGACGCTGGTGCATGGGGACCACGTATAGCAAAAGGTAAAGAGACCTTATATACACATGCTATCAATGGTTTCAATGCCATGCCTGCAAAGGGTGGTGCTGATATTCCTGATGAAGAAGTCCAAAATGCAGTAGATTATATGGTTGATGAAGCCAGCTAGTTTTTATCAAGTGTTTTGCTAAGATTTTTACGATACATATATCTGTAAAGCGCCTATTTCATGTAATGAGATAGGCGCTTTTTTAATCATCAGTATTATCAATATAGTGCTTCTAAAACATCGCAGTTGAAATTCACCAGTCATAGCCTCATTTCATCAGATTATATCGTCTCTTCTATATACTTATTTTCTAACAACGTTCTTATAACCTTTTCAAAAATTTGAGTAGCAAGGAAAACGAGTGCAAGGACTATATTTATAGACTGAGCAAGTTTGCCATAGCGAAGCAGGTTTTTTGGAATTGGTATTATGTAAATTCATCACAAATAAAGAGGTATTCATGTCTGAAGTACCAGCCCTTACTATCCAAAATTTATCCAAAACCTATGACAACGGGTTTTCGGCACTAAAAGATGTCAGCTTAACCGTCCCGCAAGGCGGGTTTTTTGCGTTACTTGGTCCCAATGGTGCCGGTAAATCTACGATGATTGGCATCATCAGTTCACTATTCAAACCTACCACAGGCAGCGTGCATATTTTTGGCACAGACTTGCTAGAGAATCCTTCGATTGCCAAACAATACCTTGGGGTTGTACCACAAGAGTTTAATTTTAATATGTTTGAAAAAGTCGAAGATATCTTGATTACTCAAGCGGGCTATTTTGGTATTCCTGCCAAAGAAGCACGACCACGAGCAAAGAGATTATTAACAGCGCTTGGTCTGTGGGATAAGCGCGATAGTAAGTCGCGTGAGTTATCCGGTGGTATGAAACGCCGTTTGATGATTGCGCGTGCGTTGATTCATAAACCAAAGTTGTTGATTTTGGATGAGCCAACAGCTGGGGTCGATATCGAGCTGCGCCGCTCTATGTGGGAGTTTATGCAGCAAATTAATATTGAAGAAAACACCACGATTATTTTGACCACTCATTATCTTGAGGAAGCCGAGCAGCTGTGTAAACGCATTGCGATTTTGGATCATGGTGAGATTCGTATCAATACAGAAATGAAAGACTTGCTGGCACAGCTATCGGTTGAGACGTTTGTTTTCGATCTAGATACACCGCTCATGCGTCAGTTAGCTTTGACAGGTGTGACAGACGTTTTTCAGCCAGATAACCAGACACTTGAAGTTACGCTGACTGAAGGTGAATCGTTAAATGATGTCTTCAATCAGCTGTCTGAGCAAGGCATTACCGTGGCTAGTATGCGTAATAAGGCCAATCGATTAGAAGAGTTGTTTATGCGTTTAGTAGATAAAAATATTCAAAGTACAGACAGCATGAAGGAGGCGGGGTTATGAGTCAGGAAATGATCGATCATAATAAAACCATGTCATGGAATAAGAAGTGGATCGCGTTTCGCACCATTTGGTTTAAAGAGATTCGCCGGATTTTGCGTATTTGGCCACAGACATTGCTTCCACCAGTCATCACCATGAGCCTCTATTTCGTTATTTTCGGTAAGATGATTGGCTCGCGTGTGGGTGAGATGGGCGGAGTGCCGTACATGCAATTTATCGTACCTGGTTTGATTATGATGTCGATCATCACTAACAGTTACTCCAATGTGGTCTCAAGCTTTTTTAGTGCCAAATTTACATCCAGTATCGAGGAGCTTTTGGTCTCACCTGTCTCCAAGCATGCTATTTTGATGGGATACATCAGTGGTGGTATCTTTCGCGGCTTGGCCATTGGTATTATTGTCTCGATAGTAGCGTTATTTTTTACTGATTTGGGTATTGAGCATTTATTTGTGACAATATTTACGGTACTTGGTACATCTATCTTATTTTCACTTGGCGGCTTTATTAATGCAGTGTTTGCCCGCTCATTTGATGATATCTCTATCGTTCCAAGCTTTGTGCTAACACCGTTGACCTATCTTGGTGGTGTGTTTTATTCGCTAGAAAACTTATCGCCATTATGGCAAAACATATCGCTTTTGAATCCTATTGTTTATATGGTCAACGCCTTTCGTTACGGTATTCTTGGCTACTCCGACGTAAATGTTTGGTATTCAATGGTAGCTATTTTTGCATTCTGCGTGGTATTTTATGTCATTTCTTATCGCTTGCTGAGCAATGGCTCACGCGTGCGTTTATAATATGTTTTGTCCAACAGATAGCATAAATAAAGAAAAAACGCCTCAATGTATTTTTGATAACACAAACTCATTGAGAGCAGAGCAGCACAATTTTTTAACGGTTTAATATTAGGAAAGTAAATGAGTATTCACGGTATCTTAGGCGAACAAACCACCGATTATCCCACCAAGTATAATGCAGAAACGCTATATCCTATCGCGCGCAGCATGGGACGTGATGTTATTGGTTGGCACGCAGATAAATTAGCGGTTGGCATGGATTGGTGGCAAGCTTTTGAGATGTCTTGGCTCAACACTCAAGGACTCTCTCAAGTCGCCATTGCGCGCTTTAGTATTCCGGCCAGCTCACCATTTATCGTCGAATCAAAGTCGCTTAAACTATATCTAAACAGTGTTAATTTTACTGAATTTGCCAGTTGGGAAGACGTAGAGACGTTGATTGCCAAAGATTTATCAGCGTGTGTGCAAGCTGATGTGACGGTTGAATTATTTGGGTTAAAAGATAATTTATCAGACCTACTGATTGCTCAACCTGAGGGCGTTTGTATTGATAGTGCGCTGGCAGATAACACGGAAAAAGTTGCATTAACTGAGCATCCTGATGCTTCACTACTAAGCGATGACGAAACAGAAGCGCGCAGTGAGAGTGTGGTAAATGACGGCAATCAGCCTTATGCTTTTTACTCTAATCTGCTACGTAGTAATTGTCCGGTGACCAATCAGCCAGATTGGGGCACATTGGCGGTGTCGATAACGAGTGAAAAACCAGTCAATGAAGCAAACATGCTACGTTATATATTGAGTTTCCGTCAGCACAATGGTTTTCATGAGCAATGTGTTGAGCAGATATTTGCGGATTTGAGTCAATACTATCAGCCAAGTGAGTTAATGGTACGTGCTTGGTACACGCGCCGTGGCGGCATCGATATCAATCCTTGCCGTGTCAGTGATATTGATTTACTGCCTAAGCCTAGCCGTCTCATTCGGCAGTAAGATGTTCATTAATATTATTGAGCAGACAACCTTATAACAATAAAAAAGCGCCTACCTTATTAGATGAGATAGGCGCTTTTTTTGGACAGTCTTTACTGATAAAACTACTTACCGCTTACTTTTGCCAAAATCTCTTCACGGCTGAGCATTTGTTTCTCTGCTTCGCGGCGATTGACGTATTCGTATTTGTCTTCGGCAAGATTGCGATCAGAGACAACGATACGATGTGGAATACCGATCAATTCTAAATCCGCAAATTTAACGCCTGGACGCTCGTTACGATCATCGAGTAGCACATTGATGCCTTGAGACTTTAGCTCTTCGTACAGTGCCGTCGCCGTTTGCATGACGGTCTCTTCTTTTGACTTCATCGGTATGATGGCCACTTCAAAAGGCGCTAGTGAGTCAGTGACTGCAGGCGTATTTGGCCACATGATACCGTTTTCATCGTTGTTCTGCTCGATGGCCGCTGCGATAATACGGCTAACACCGATACCATAACAACCCATCATGAGAGTGACGGGTTTGCCATCTTCACCAGATACCGTGCAGTTCATCGCTTGTGAATACTTGTCACCCAACTGAAAAATATGGCCGACTTCGATACCGCGTTTGATTTTTAGGCTGCCTTTTCCATCAGGAGATGGATCACCTTCTTGCACATTACGGACATCAACGATGCGAGTGATACGGGCATCGCGCTCCCAGTTCAAACCAATGGTGTGTTTGTTCACTTCATTGGCACCAGCCACAAAATCTGACAAGGCGGCTGCCGAACGATCAACGAATACAGGCATATCTAAGTCAACACCGATATAGCCTTTATATAAACCAGCAGCCTTTAATTCTTCATCAGATGCCAAGGTCAATGGCACGTTGGCTTCTTCGATTTTCTCAGCTTTGATGGTGTTAAGCTGGTGATCACCGCGTAAGACGATAGCAATCAGTTGTGGCTCATTGTCTTCTGTGTGACCATGTACAATCAAGGTTTTGACCGTTTGTTCTAAAGGAATGTCTAAATGCTCAGCGACCATCTTACAGGTGGGCATGTTCTCTGTTAAGACGTCTTCGCGTTCTCGGCTAGGCGCTTGACGTTCAGCAGTGCTTACCGATTCGGCCAGCTCAACGTTGGCAGCATAGTCAGATGAGTCTGAGAAGGCAATGTCATCCTCACCGCTATCTGCCAACACATGAAACTCATGGGACGCAAAGCCACCAATAGAACCTGTATCCGCTTGTACTGCACGGAAATCCAGACCCAAGCGGGTAAAGATGCGAGTATAAGCTTCATACATATCGTGATAGGTTTTGGCCAATGACGTTTGATCAACATGAAATGAATAGGCATCTTTCATCGTAAATTCACGAGCGCGCATCACACCAAAACGTGGACGAATCTCATCACGGAACTTGCCTTGAATTTGGAAAAAAGTGATGGGTAGCTGTTTATAACTACGAAGTTCGCCTTGGGCTAGATTAGTGATGACTTCCTCATGAGTGGGGCCCAGCACAAAATCACGATCATGACGGTCTTTAAAGCGCAACAGCTCAGGGCCATAATCGTCAAAACGTCCCGTCGTCTGCCAAAGCTCTGCAGGTTGTGTCATCGGCATAAGTACTTCTTGTGCACCCACATTTTGCATCTCTTCACGAACAATGCGTTCGACCTTTTGTAAAACGCGCAGCCCCATAGGCAACCAGATATATAATCCAGAAGCAATCTTACGAATAAGACCGGCACGCACCATCAATTGGCTTGAAGCGATATCGGCATCATTTGGGGTTTCTTTTAGGGTAGCAAATAAAAATTGACTGGCTTTCATAAATAAAGCGTAACCTTATCAACGATAAAAAATAAGAAGAAGTAGTAGGATGTTGAGCGTATGGCTAATCGTTTCATTGCCGCCGCAAGCTTACCTTTATCACTTAGCAATAATCTAGGATACGTCCTAGTGACTCATATACTTGTAAATGAGCACATAAGTAAAACTCTTTTAACCATAGAGGGATAAACTATGATTGATCTAATGATATATCGAGCGCTTAAATGGATTATTTTCAAGTCAAATGCCTGAAAACCAAATCTATATCGACGTTTTATCAATGCAATCTGACTATGTTAGGTAAAGTTTGGCTAAGACGCAATGACTTTTTGTTGTTTCAGCCCGAACGTTACTGAAAGTGTCAGATTAAAACTCTATGACTGGATTATTTAATCGTTTTGAGTATATTTATAGTGAATAAATAGAGTATGGTTTAGAAATGCGGCTATCAGAAATTGTGTAGCATATTGGTAGTCATTACTTGAAGTCGCTGCCTAAAAGCGGCATTTATATATGAAACAGTTGTTTGGCATATACTTTATAAAAATAAACGTTAAAATTTTGAGGTGGCTCATATGAACAATCCTGATGATCGCTCTTCTGTTGAGCACAAGGTGACGAATCCACAAGTGAAAAAACCGATTGCCATGATGTCATGGATTGTATTACTGATTGGTCTAGCCGCGCTCGTATTTGCTATTTATAGTCTGCAAAATATAACAGAAGAAAAACCCATAGAGACCATTACTCGCGAGGGTGTCATCACTCAGATCCAACAGCTCAATCGTCTGCAAACGGTCGCATTCAGCGTAGATACAGTCATCACTAGCGAGCGCCCTGGCAGTTGGATGAAGCTATGGCAGGATGAGCAGAAGGCATTGTTTATTGCGCGTGGTCGTGTAGAAGCAGGCATTGATTTGAGTGCCTTGACGCCTGAAATGGTACAAGTAATACCGCCTACAGCACCGCTCAATGCTGACCAAGAAGAGGCTTCAGCTGCTCTCATGCCACAAATCAACATTACCTTGCCACCATCAGAGATATTCTCCGTATATCTAGATGATATCGAGATTTATGACTGGCAGACTGGTGCTTTTGGTATGATGCAAGTCGATCCCAAGATATTGGCGCAGGCACAGACTATGGCCAAAAAAGAGGTCCTTGAACGCGCATGCCGTGGTGATGTCATGAACATGGCACTAAAAAATGCTCAAACGCAATTGCAGCAATTATTTGCCTTGACAGGTGCAGTTGTGACGGTTACGACTCAGGGTACAGGCGCGTGTCAGTTGCCAATAGCCACATCAAATGCTAGCTAACCTCATAGCGAATGTTGAAGTTAGGTCAATATAAAAGAGAGTCAGCAAGACTGGTACAAATTATAGTTTCGTATATCCATGTTATTTAGGGCGTGTTTGATGATTCAAACACGCCCTAGTATCGACTGTATTATTTTTGAGCTGACCTGTTATTTTTGAGTCCAGCCGTTATTTTTTAAATTCTGCAATGGCGAGCTGGCGTGCTGTTTTATGCTCGACCATTGGTACAGGGTAGTCGAGGTTGGCAAATTTACCCCCTTTACTGAGCGCTTTACGGAGCTTTTCTTCTGAATGCAAAATACTGGTAGGAATGTCTTTTAATTCAGGAAGCCAAGTCTTAATAAACTCACCCTTAGCATCATGAGTACTGGCTTGGCTAAAAGGATTCATAATACGAAAGTAGGGTGCAGAATCTGTACCTGTTGAGGCGCTCCATTGCCAGCCGCCATTATTAGAGGCAAAGTCACCATCGATGAGCTGCTGCATAAAATAGCGTTCGCCCAAGCGCCAATCAATCAGTAAGTCTTTGGTCAAAAACATGGCAGTAACCATCCGCAGGCGATTGTGCATAAAGCCAGTTGCATTGAGGTTTCGCATGGCGGCATCGACTAATGGCACACCTGTTTTGCCCCTGCACCACGCTGCAAAATCATCAGTGTTGTATGACCAGCTGATATTTTTATCTGTCTCATTTTTATAGGCTTGATGACGGATCAGCTCTGGCTTTTCTACCAATACATGACGATAAAAATCTCGCCACGCCAGCTCACTTATCCAGCGATTGATATCTTCATTATCACTATCATTACCATGCAATTTTTCTTGTGCTTTATTGGCTTGTAGGTAGCAAAGTCTGGGGCTGATTGACCCAATCGTGAGGTAAGCAGATAACTGACTGGTCGCCTGTAGGCTCGGTACATCGCGACTCACATCATAGTTATCGATATCTTCTGCAATAAAGTCCTCTAACCGCTGACAAGCATCCGTTTCCCCAGCAGGATAGGCTTCACGTGCTTGCGTCATCTGAGCCTCTATATCGATATGCTGTAGCGATTCAGTGTCTTGCCGTATTTTTTGGTAGTCGTTGGTGGTCTTTGTGCCGAGCGTCTTTATCTCGTCAATGGTGCTTGCACTGTCTTTTGGCAATGTTACCTGAATGCTTTCGTGTTGGTTTACGCTTGGTGCTTCATGAATCTGCAAGGTGCTGACATCTAGGGTATGTCGCCATTTTTTATAAAACGGCGTAAACACTTGGTACATGCTGTCGTCATTGGTGGTAATGCTTTGCGGTGGCAAGATACATTGATCATGGAAACGGATAAATTCGATGTCATTTTCTGCAAATCGTTCCATTAATTGTTCATCACGCGCAATTTCATTGCCTTCGTATTCATGATTTGCCATGATACAGGTGATATCATTGGTCGTGCAAAAATCACTTAGCGTCTCAATGCAGTCAGAAAAGTGTTTTGATCCCTGTACGATGAGCTTGATATTGAGTTGTGTTTGCAAATTTTGTGCGAGTAGAGGTAAGGTGCGAGTGATATGATTTACCTGTGCAAGCGACATATCGTGCGCTTGCCATTGCTCAGGCGTCAGAAAAAACACCGCGCTGACTTGAGCGTTGTCTGCGTTTGCTCGTTCACAAAGCGCCGCTAAGGCAGTATTATCATGAACGCGTAGATCACGACGAAACCACATTAAATAATGCAACGGACTGCCGTTAGTACTTGTATCGTTATGGTCGGTGTTTTTAGCGGTTGCCGACGCAGTGTTAGACATTCAAATATCCTTATCTCAATCATAAACAAAATTAAGAATAAAAGTATGCTAGGATAAGTTTTTGGATGCAATTGATTTGCTGTTTTTTTAACAAATTATCATCATAGTTAATCGTTGGCAGTGACGACTGGCCTTTATCGCTAGCTGGTTCATCATTGTTATACTGAGTGTCATATCTAAGGTCATATCATGCACGTTAAGTTTTGCGGTTTTACCCAGCTTAGTGATGTCCAGACTGCTGTGCAATTGGGTGCAGATGCCGTCGGTTTGGTGTTTTATCCACCAAGTCCGCGCGCTGTGACGATAGCTCAGGCACAAGTATTGACGGCCGCTGTACCGGCTTTTGTCAGCGTGGTGGCATTGGTGGTGAATATGTCTCAGGATGAAATGATTGAGCTAGCAAATAATGTACCTTTTGATATCATTCAGTTTCATGGCGATGAAACACCAGAGCAGTGTCAACAGCTGGCAAGTAGCGTCAATAAGCGCTGGATTAAAGCGCTGCGTATTAATGCTGAGCAAGACACTATTGCTGGCGTGAATGCCCAGATTGACCAGTTTGCCGCAGCAGGGGCGAGTAGCATTTTACTTGACGCGTATCATCAGCATAAATATGGTGGTACGGGCGCACGCTTTGATTGGAATTTAATACCACAAGACAGCGCGCTGCCCATTGTCTTAGCGGGTGGATTGAATGCCGAAAATGTCGCTGCGACTGTAGAGCTGCCTATTTATGCGGTCGATGTCAGTGGTGGTATTGAGCAGGATAAAGGCAAAAAAGACGCCGCCAAGATGCGCGCCTTTATGAAAGCAGTAAAGCGTGACCGATGGCAAAACGAGACGCTTAGCGAACCTTCGAACTTGAGTAGCTAGCTCTACCAGTCAAACCGTTAACTACTCAAACTATTTTTCCCCTATTTATTCCAAAAAATACCACTTATTACAGTAGGAATTATCATGAGTCATGTCGCTAACAAAGATTTATCTGCTACCGCACAATCCATCAATACGTTTAACAATCCCGAAAACGTTTCCGACTTTAACCAGTATCCCGATGCCCGCGGACATTTTGGGGTACATGGGGGTCGTTTTGTTTCTGAGACTTTGATGGCAGCGCTTGAGGAGTTAGAGGCGCTATATACCAAAGTAAAAGCCGATCCTGCGTTTTGGGAAGAGTATCACAATGATTTGGTCAACTATGTCGGTCGTCCAACACCGCTTTATCATGCCAAGCGTTTGAGTGATGAGATTGGCGGGGCGCAAATCTATTTTAAACGTGAAGACCTCAACCATACTGGTGCTCACAAGGTAAATAACACCATTGGACAAGCATTGCTGGCCAAAATGTGTGGCAAAAAACGTATCATCGCTGAGACGGGTGCAGGACAGCATGGCGTGGCAACAGCGACGATTGCGGCACGCCTAGGGCTAGAGTGTATCGTCTACATGGGTGCCGACGATGTCGAGCGTCAAAAGATGAACGTCTATCGTATGCGCTTACTTGGTGCGACTGTAGTGCCAGTGACTTCTGGCTCGCGCACCCTGAAAGACGCGATGAACGAAGCGATGCGCGATTGGG
The DNA here is from genome assembly GCF_904846715.1 of Psychrobacter vallis. Classification (GTDB taxonomy): domain Bacteria; phylum Pseudomonadota; class Gammaproteobacteria; order Pseudomonadales; family Moraxellaceae; genus Psychrobacter; species Psychrobacter vallis. The sequence continues at coordinate 82,137 of NZ_CAJHBU010000008.1, read as the reverse complement.
TCACCAATGTAGACAGCACTTATTACATCATCGGTACGGTTGCAGGGCCACATCCTTATCCACTATTGGTACGTGATTTTCAAGCAATTATCGGTAAAGAAACGCGTATCCAGCATTTAGAAAGAACGGGTAAATTACCAGACGCCCTAGTCGCCTGTGTTGGTGGTGGCTCAAACGCCATTGGCTTATTCTTTGACTTTTTAAATGATACTGACGTAAAAATGTACGGCGTTGAAGCGACTGGCGATGGTATCGAAACGGGTCGCCATTCAGCACCGTTAGCTGCCGGTCGTATCGGCGTGCTGCATGGTAACCGTACGTATCTGATGGCAGATGATGACGGTCAAATTCAAGAAACCCATTCTATCTCAGCGGGCCTTGATTATCCGGGTGTTGGCCCTGAGCACAGCTTCTTAAAAGACATGAAGCGCGTTGAATATGTCGGCTGTACTGATAAGGAAGCGCTAGAAGGCTTCCACGAGGCTACTCGTAAAGAGGGCATCATCCCAGCGCTGGAAACGGCTCATGCGGTCGCTTATGCATTGAAGCTTGCCAAGACCATGACGCCAGATCAAACCATTGTCGTCAATATGTCGGGTCGCGGTGATAAGGATCTGCATTCAGTGATGAAGGCAGAAGGGATTGAGATGTAGTAACGGTTATTTTTGTAAATAACTATCTTCTCCCTGATAAGAAAAATTGCTTAGCACCCTTCATTCATTATTTGATGAAGGGTCAACAAAGCCAGCTTATAACAATAAAGAGAACCCTATGACCCGAATTGAAAGCACTTTTGCAAATCTAAAATCACAAAATAAAAAAGCCCTCATTCCTTATGTGATGGCAGGCGATCCGAATCCCACGACTACCGTAGATTTGCTTCACGACTTGGTCAAACACGGCGCAGATATGATCGAAGTTGGCTTGCCATTCTCTGATCCCATGGCAGATGGTCCAGTCGTCGCTTTGGCAGGCGAGCGTGCATTAGCCGCAGGTACGAGTACGCGTGATGCGTTAAAAATGGTCGCAGAGTTCCGTCAGCAAGACACTCAGACTCCAATCATCCTGATGGGTTATCTCAATCCTGTTGAGATTATTGGTTATGATAACTTCGTCGCCTTATGCGAGCAGTCAGGCGTTGATGGTATCTTGATGGTGGACTTGCCGCCAGCAGAGGCGGGCAGCTTCACTCAGCATTTGACTGAACATTCGATGAATGAGATTTTCTTATTGTCGCCAACCACTTTGCCTGAGCGCCGCGAGCAAGTATTGACCCACTGCGGTGGTTATATTTATTACGTGTCTTTAAAAGGGGTGACAGGCTCGGCAACACTCGATACTGATGATGTTGCGACTCAGGTTCAAGCCATTAAGGCAGAGACAGAGTTGCCAGTGTGCGTGGGTTTCGGTATTCGTGATGCCGCTTCAGCTAAGGCAATAGGTACTCATGCAGACGGTATTATTGTGGGCAGTGCATTGGTACAGAACTTCGCTGATATCGATGCCAACGATGCTGATGCAGTTATAAATGCCCAGCAAAAAATCATGGCTAAGATGGATGAGTTGCGGACAGCTCTCGATAGTTTAAGTGCATAATCTGATAAAGTTGATCCTAAAAAATCATCATTTATAGTGAATGAACTATGTATAAAGAGTGCAGCTGTTAAAGCAAATTCACAGCTGGGGCAATTATAAATGACACATTTGGCGCTCAAATCATATGAATGTGAGTGCTAAAGTTTATCAGGGTAAAATGGCTGAGTGAAGTTATCGTCACAATGTTTATAAAGACCAGTTATAAAGATGAGGTCAAATGACTTTGCTAAAGTTAGTTTACGTGTGTAAACTAACATCACAATATAAATTGTTACAGTTGCGCGTAAGCGTGCTTTATAACTGCTCATGTTATGACTGTATGTGACTCTTAAATTTACTCTTAAGGACAAGTGAATGAGCCAACTTGCCGATAAGCCTTCGATAATGGCGAATAATATGACTGATACGATAACAAACTCCAATTCTAGTAACGATAGCGCGCCTAGCCTTGAGCAAAATCGCAATACCGCTGGGCAATCATGGTTTAATCGCTCGATACCAGGTATTAAGCAACAACTGACTGCACCATTGACGGCGGTAGAGACAGAGCCATCAACGAAATGTAGCAGCTGTCACTCGATGATTACCAACACGGCGCTGATTTTTAATAGTTATGTGTGCCCACATTGTGACCATCATTTACCGATGAGTGCTCGTGAACGCTTGAACTGGCTACTTGATACAGTAGATGGGGAGCTGGGGCAAGAATTTACCGCCAAAGACCCATTACGCTTTGTAGACAGCAAGCCGTACCCTGCGCGTATGAGTGAAGCGCAAGAAAAGACGGGCGAGTCTGAAGCGTTGATTGTCATGTACGGCAAACTGCGCAATCTTGCTGTGGTAACGTGTGCCTTTGATTTTCGTTTTATGGGCGGCTCTATGGGGTCGGTGGTCGGGGATCGTTTTGTACAAGCGGCCGAAAAAGCACTTAAAGATAACGTGCCTTTGGTTTGTTTTGCTGCTTCGGGCGGGGCACGTATGCAAGAAGGGCTGTTGTCATTGATGCAAATGGCACGAACCGCAGCTGCCATTGAACGTTTGAGAATTGCTGGCGTGCCGTATATTGTGGTACTAACCAATCCTGTGTATGGTGGCGTGACGGCATCACTTGCGATGCTTGGTGACATTCACTTGGCAGAACCAAAAGCGATGATTGGTTTTGCGGGTAAGCGAGTGATTGAGCAGACAGTGCGTGAGACGTTAGAAGAGCCGTTCCAGCGTGCAGAGTTCTTATTAGAGCATGGTGTGGTTGATGAAGTGGTGCATCGTCATCAATTAATTGACACTATTTATCGTCTACTGGCGAAGTTATGCAGTGTACCCAATGTTGACGCTCAATAGGTCAATGAGTTTATTGGGTGTATATTTAATCCAGAATAAAAATGGTATATACGTTAATTGTGTTCTACTGGTATAAATTTTCTTCGCTGGCTGTTCGTAAGCGTGACAGAGGCTTCATAAAATTCACACCAGCAGAATGGTAACCTTTTTAAAATGGATCGACCATATAACGATTTAGCGTTGTGCCAATATCTACTAAAGAAGTAGTATTTACCATCTAAATAAAACCAACGAATAGCATTTATCGTAAATAACGGTAAATGCTATTTTTTGTTTTGACCAAGCTCGTTATACTGTTTTGATTCTTTATCAAAAAATGTTATATAGGTTTTTTCCATGTCTGATTCTTTAATTTCTCATACGCATAGCCTTAATGATAAAGCCAGCCTAACCGAATGGCTGGATTATATGCAGCAGATACACGTCTCTGCGATAGATATGGGGTTGTCACGAGTATTGCCCGTCGCTGAGGCGCTCGGTGTGGTGCAATCTGCGAAAGATGATGCCTATGTGTTTACCGTGGCAGGTACCAATGGCAAAGGCTCAACCACTGCTGTCATTGCCCAAATGTGTCAAGCCGCTGGCTATAAAACAGCACTATATCAATCACCGCACCTGAGTGTTTTTAATGAGCGCGTCCGCATCAATGGTGAGATGGCCAGTGATCAGACATTGATTCAGGCCTTTAGCAAGGTAGAAGCCGCACGGTTGCAGTGTGATTTGACGTTATCATTTTTTGAGATGACGACTTTAGCGGCATTGCTGATATTTGCAGAAGCGGATTGTGATGTGTGGGTGTTAGAAGTGGGGCTAGGTGGGCGATTGGATGTGGTGAATATCATCGATCCTGACATGGCGGTCATTACCAATATCGGTATCGATCATGTCGATTGGCTAGGTGATAATGTTGAGGATATCGGTCGCGAGAAAGCAGGTATTTTACGTGACGATATGACGTTAATTTATGGCGCTACTGAGATGCCAAATAGCGTGCAGCAAGCGATCTCTCAGCATCAGGCGACTTGCTATCAGTTTGGGCAAGATTTTAGTTACCGTACAATGAACGCAACCACGTGGCAGTATAGTAATGCTGCTGTCACGATGCAACTTCCTCGCCCAGCACTATCATTGACGAACACCGCCAATGCCTTGTCAGCTGTATTGGCAAGTCCGTTAAACATTAACATGAGTGCTATCGAGCAAGCATTACAATCTGTTAAGCTGGCAGGTCGCTTTGATTATCGTGAGACAAAAAACCGTCATTGGCTGTTTGACGTGGCGCACAATGAGCAAGGCGTTACGTTTTTACTGGCGCAATTGTTGCCATTTTGGCAGCAGCATTTGGCCGAGCAACCTATAGAGGGTCAAGCCAGCCGTGCACCTACGACCATTAAAATGCTATTCTCGATGCTGGGTGATAAAGACATCGATAAAGTCGTGCAGCGTTTGACTGATGCAGGATTGCCCATTAGTGAGTGGTTTATTGCTGAAATTGATTATCCACGCGCGGCCAGTACCGAGCAGTTACAAGGCATTTTAACGAACTATGTCGATGGTGCTCAAATACATGAATTCAATCGTTTATCAGAAGCAACTTGTGCGGTAATAAATGCCAGTCAGCCACAAGATTTAATCGTGGTGTGCGGCTCTTTTCATACCATTGGAGAGACGCTGGCTGCGCTTGAGGTATAAGGATTCAAACCAAAACTGGGTTTGTTTGATGGTAATCTTGGCAATAGAACGATGGCAGACAGCACAAAAAATATGCTTTATAATCAAAGTGATTTAGACAGATAGCATATAATTGACACATAATGAAGGCAATCGGCGACAATGACTGAGTATCGATGCTATACCTGGCATAGTTTTGAGACCGCAACGGCGCCGCTCAATCAACCTTATTACCAACTAAGAGACGTAAACGGATGAACTTTTCGAGACAAGCCTTATTGGGCATTGGGATGATTCTAGGCGGTAGCGTGATGCTATACGCCATGGTGCAACAGATTGGTGATAGTAATAAGCCGCAATCAACGTCAGCGATGATAGACAAACCAAGTACTGAACAAGACTCTCCGCAGCCACTGACTACTGATATCGAGACCGAAAAGCGTATCTTAGCGCAAAAACAAAAAGAGCGCGCGGCTCGCGTGGCAGAACAAGAAAGACGCGCTCAGCAGTTTTTAACAGAACAGGAAATGGCTGAAGCAGAAGCATTAGCAAAAGCCCGTGCCGAAAGTCAGCAGTATGTAGAAAATATTGCATCAACAAATGAGCAAAATGCTGAGGCAGAAACCGAAAAAAACACAGAAAATGATGTGAAGAGCAAAGAAGCGCAAAATACTGAGAAACTGGCTAAAGCAGCAGATGAGGCAGTACAAGAAGCCAAAGCGAAAAAGCAAGCAGAGGCTAAGCAGCAAGCAGAAGCACAAGCAGAAGCTGAGAAAAAGCGAGAGACCGCTGAAGCAGCAAAAAAAGAGCCGCCAACGTCGACTTCTGATTATCAAGTCAAAAGAGGTGACGGACTCATCAAACTAGCAAGGCAGTACAACATGCCAGTAGAAGTCTTGGCGCAGGCAAATGATATGTCGCCATCGACATCGCTACAGTTGGGGCAAAACATAACTATTCCCTCACGTAATCAGGTGCAGCGTTTAGAGCGTGAAGCGGCCGCTGCTGAGCAAGTGCGTGAAGACAAGCGTCAAAAAGAAGAGGCGTTGGCCAAGAAGTCGGCAGATGCGAAACGTGATGCCCAGCAAAAACTCAGTGACGCGCGTAAAGAAGTCAAAGAAACAGACGCTAAAGGCAGCTTTGGGGTACAAGTGGCATTGGCGAATGACCAAGGCAAAGCGGATGAATTGGCAAAAAAATTCCAATCAGCAGGCTATCAGGTTAAGACCAGTGCTACCAGTCGCGGTGTTCGAGTCATTGTAGGGCCTGAACGTGGTAAAGTGGCAGCCTTAGCCTTAAAAGACAAAATCAATAGCGATCCCAAGGTAAATACGACCAGTGCTTGGGTGCTTTACTGGCGCTAAAAGGCGGTCTAGGCCGCTTTGGTTAGCGCCTTGCTTAGTAAATAATCCTGCTTATTTATATTTGTTTAACCTTCTATTTTTTCTTACTGAACACGACATCTATTGTCGTGTTTTTTGTTTTATCGTTTGCTGATTGGCGCATGTTTGGTTACGATGAGCAGCATTTTATTTTCTCTTTTTTATAACCTGTCAGTCTGCAAGGGCTGCCCTGTTGTGATTGACTAGTGCTGACCTTGATAAAGTCGTGACATATAGCCAATCATTCTCATATTGTATAAGGTAAAACCATGTCATTTGGTGTTATATTTTTAATATTGGCGGTTGGATTTTTGGGGCTGATTACGTTACCAAAATTGCTATCAAAGCGTAAACGTCAATATATCGAGCCTGAACCGAAACCTGTGCGCGGCGATGATTTGGCCATTTGGCCATTCGCGCCAATGCCAATTATGACTGATACTGAAGTGATCTTTTTTAAAAAGTTAAAAAACGCGTTGCCGGAGTATCATATTTTTGTGCAAGTTCAGTTGTCACGAATCATTGAAGCTAACAGTGATGAGACCTCTGAGCGTAGCTTTTGGTTCAATCGCATCTGTCGTCAAAGCGTCGATTATGTCATCGTTGATGTGGATTCACAGACCACGCTACTGGCTATCGAGCTTGACGACTGGACGCATAGTAGTAAAGCACGCCAAAAAGCCGATGACAAAAAAGATAAAGCCTTGGCTAGTGCAGGCATCGCCATTGTCCGCTTTCACGCGGAGCGTATGCCCAGTGCAGACATGCTCAGATATGAATTGATGCAAGTGATTGAAACGTATTGAGGGTTTTACGAGCGCGCGTTAAAAACTATCGTGAGCTTGATCGCGCTGATGAGGGTAAATAACAATCGGTCTATCGCCTTCAAAATATAATCCGGTTCTAAGGGTTTCGGTTTCAGAAAAGCTAAGCGGTGGTAGACGTTCATCATAGCTATCATAAAAGCTGCGTTTGCTAAACCATTCAATATAGCGTGCGGCTCTTAACGCTGTGATATCAATTGTCGCGAGATTCACCGTATCATTCTTATCACACCATTCATGTATCGGAAAGCTGGGCGTTAGCCAAACAGGCCAATCATAATGTTCAAAGCGGGTAGTGTTGATTGGCAAAAAGAATCGCCCTTTGATGACCCCATAACGCTTATCAATTTTAACTTGTCCGTGATTTTCAGTATCTACCCAGACTGACCGAAACTGCTTGGTTTGCATATGCGTCATTTTACGCTGCAAATTGTCTTTGGAATTAATCCCAACCCAATTCTCGGGCGCAAAAGGCGCTGATCCCATAAAAAACTTAATGGCCAGCTCCCAATGCTCGACAAGCCTTTCTTCATGATTGTACAAGATCAAATCCAGCTCACCAGTCGTTTGCTTACCGCTGTATAACTGCACGTTATTAGCCAGCGTTTCGTATGGATGTAGCTTGCGCGCAAAACCATCCTCTAACCAAAACGACAATAACCCTTCAAAGTGAAAGCCTAAACGGTTCGGGCTGGGTCTTTTTAATAAATAGCGAGTTAGCGCTTGATAAGCGTTTGTAGAGTCCAGCTCGGATAAACGCTGCTGATACTTCTCAAATTGTCCCAGCCAAAAGCTGGCGCTATGTACGGCAACCTCATGTGTGTTTTGATGCGGCGCAAAGTCTAGCCAATGCGTCAAGACGTTAGGGCATGCCAGCACATAAGCCAAATCACGTACAAAGGGACGCTGATAAGTTTCCCAAGGTGCGTAATCTGTAAGCGAAGAGGAAGGCTGAACGAGAGTTCCGGACATAGGATAAACCACATAATGGTAGAGCATTTACCCTAACTGCTCACCTACTAAAAGTCTAGTTATGGTGAGTATCAGTCAGGGCATTGCGCACGCTGTCGTTATGAGGGAAGGGCGATAGTAATGTGATAAATATAAATGCTGATATCAGGTGACGATAGTAGGTAAGGTAGTAGAATACTGAGCACTGCTCTAAGTAAAAAACGTTGCCACTTTTTTAGTTTGGTAGATTGGGTTTTAGGTGATTGTTGTGAGTGCTGGTTTAGGTGGGTCATTTGTATAGCTCCATATCGTATAAGTTGCATCGCTGCGTTGTTCTGCGATATGGATAGTTTAGATGTAGGAGGGTAGGGACTCGTAAGGGGCTAAGGCTAAAATAAATCAGCCCCCTAGCAGCCCCTATATATTGCTAGGTCTTATAAATCCTTTTTGACTGTTGTACTCGCAAGCACAGCTTTAGGATTAGTTATAGTTATGATACGTTCTATAGCTTTAGCGTTTACAGTAGAATCAGGATAACTGTTTAAGTAGTTCGCTACCTGTTTACCATGTGGTAAATGTGAGTTATTGCCATTCTTATATAACCCATTCCATGTGTCGTGACATAACTTCATTTCGATAGAAAAAAACTTATTATCAGGATCTAAATAGCCTTGGTTCTCTGCTGGCTCGCACATTTTAATCTTAGCTAGTTCAGCCTTTAAATTATCATTTTCAGCCTTAATGTGGTCAATGATAGTTTGTTGTTCTATATCAGTGTTAATCAACCTTTTTATTTGCTCACTGTCAAAGCGTAAAAGGTCTTTTAATTCGTCTTGATTTTTATAATTCTTAAACCCACTAAAAAATATATGATTTTCATCATATGGTATTGGATCAAATGGCACTTTATCGAGATGATAGTCCTCTAATAGCTCGTGTATTTTTAACATATGAGGATCAATAATCAATCCATCATCAAAAACACTTCCTTCACAAAAAATTGAATGGCTGTGCATTCTTTTAAAGATGCCTTTCAATGCTACATATCTAAAATTGTATTTAGAATTTCCATCATTATCAATTGTTTCTAATCTAATTCTAGGACTGGTTAAGTATAAATAAGTTTCTATTTTGTTTTCAGTTTCTAATTGATATATATCATCAAGTGTATAGTCATATCCATTTTTATCTTTTAGGTATAAGAACACCTCATCAAGCGTTGAATACTTTTTCAATAATTTCACAATTCACACCTCTATATCCTTAAATTAAAGTAGCTGCAAGGCAATATCAGCCTAAAGGTGCATGAGTAACTAGCTTTCGGTTGCTCATGCACCTTGTAAGACTTTTACTATTATTTGCTTAATGAATCATCATACAAGCACCAGCCAAATTTAGCACAAAAAAAAGCCAACCATTGAAAATCAATGATTGGCTTTTCTCTTTACTACTATGTTTGGTCGGAACGGCAGGATTTGAACCTGCGACCACTACACCCCCAGTGTAGTGCGCTACCAGACTGCGCTACGCCCCGAATGACTGACTATTTTACGCAAAATTCGGCACATTGCAAGAGCTATTTATTTTAACCAAAATCTATAACTCTAATTGACGTATCACAGTCAGCATAACCAATCAGCAATTAACCCAATAGCTCTTTTAGGATTTGGTTGACTTGCTGCGGGTTAGCACTACCACGGCTGGCTTTCATGACTTGCCCGACCAGACCGTTAAAGGCTTTTTCTTTACCGCCGCGATACTCTTCGACCATTGCTTCATTTTTAGCGATAACCTCTTCAACGATTGCTTTAATAGCGCCCGTATCGGTTTCTTGCTTGAGGCCTTTTTCTTCGATGATTTTGTCTGCCGCATCATCAGCATCGCCACCTTCGCGCTCATACAACGCAGTGAAGACTTTTTTAGCCATTTTACCCGACAGCGTGTCATCATTGATACGTTTGAGCAGTCCTGAGAGCTGTTTGGCACTGATAGGCGCATTAATGATGTCCGTATCGTCTTTATTGAGCGCGCCAAGCAGTTCACCCATCACCCAGTTACCAGCCATTTTTGCGTGCGTCTCACCAACATCAGCGACGACGTCTTCGAAGTAATCGGCAAGTTGACGGCTTCCAGTTAGGATACGAGCGTCATATTCTGAAAGCCCCAGCGCCTCTTCGAAGCGGGCACGACGAGCAACGGGAAGCTCCGGCATCGCAGCCTTAATCGCGTCAACTGTGTGCTGCTCGATACGCACAGGTAGCAGGTCAGGATCAGGGAAGTAGCGATAGTCGTTGGCATCTTCTTTGGTGCGCATGGTACGAGTTTCATCACGCTCTGGGTCATATAGCATCGTTGCTTGTACGACCTTACCGCCTTCTTCGATGATGTCAATTTGACGCTCGATTTCACGATTGATGGCGCGCTCGATGAAGCGAAACGAGTTCAGGTTTTTTAGCTCAGTACGTGTACCAAGCTCAGCACCAGGCTTACGAATAGAAACGTTACAATCACAGCGGAATGAGCCTTCTGCCATCACTGCGTCTGAGATGCCGAGCCACGTGACCAGCTGATGAATGGCTTTGATATAAGCGAGTGCTTCATGGGCCGAGCGCATATCAGGTTCAGAGACGATTTCGATCAGTGGCGTGCCAGCACGGTTGAGATCGACGCCAGTCATACCATCGATGGCGTCATGTACGGATTTTCCGGCATCCTCTTCCAAATGCGCGCGGGTGATGCCCATACGTTTTGGATATTCGTTCTTTTCCCCTTCATTGACCACGACATCGATGTACCCTTCGCCAACGATGGGATTGGCCATTTGGGTAATTTGATAGCCTTTTGGTAAATCAGGATAAAAGTAGTTTTTGCGGTCAAAAGTATTGTATAAACCCAGCTCAGCATTGACACCGATGCCGAATTTTAGGGCACGATCGACCACACCCGCATTTAGAACGGGCAACACACCAGGCAGACCTAAGTCTACAATACTGGCTTGGCTGTTTGCTTCATGACCAAAGTCAGTGGGCGCACTTGAGAATATCTTACTTTCAGTGTTCAACTGGCAGTGAATCTCAATACCAATGACCACTTCATAACCATCGACGAAAAGCTCTTTACGCACGGCGTGTTCACGGACGGCATTGTTATCAGTAGTAGCTGTACTCATTATACCGTCTCCTTCGCGATGGTAGAGTGTTGTAGATGATGGTCAGTATGCTGCTGGAACAGATGCGCAGTCGTGAGCAATTGACTTTCTTGCCAGTGCTTACCGATCAATTGCAATCCAATAGGCAAGCCCTCCAAGGTCAAACCAACTGGCTGGCTAAGTGCAGGCAGCCCCGCTAGGTTGACCGCGATGGTATAAACGTCACCCAAGTACATCGTTGCAGGATCAAGGTTGTCACTGAGCTTGTAAGCGGCAGTTGGCGCGGTTGGGCTAGCAATCACATCGCAGCTGGCAAATGCTTCATCAAAGTCTTTGACGATTAAGCGACGTATTTTTTGTGCTTTAGTATAATAAGCATCAAAGTAGCCAGCCGAAAGGGCATAAGTTCCCGTCAAGATACGGCGCTGTACTTCAGGGCCAAAGCCTTCAGAACGTGAGCGTGTGTATAGGTCAATGAGGTCGGTTGGGTTTTCACAGCGATAACCAAAGCGCACGCCATCGAAGCGTGACAGGTTGGACGATGCTTCTGCTGGTGCCAGCATGTAATAAGTTGCAAGTGTGATTTCAGGATCGGTGATGTTCACTTCCACAATCGTCGCGCCCAGCTCTTCATATTTTTTCAACGCGGCACGTACTGCTTGCTCAACCTCGGTATCTAGTCCTTTGCTGAAGTATTCTTTAGCGACGCCAATGCGCAAGCCGTCGAAGGGTTTATCACCAGCGGCGGCTTCTGCGTCGTTGAGGTCTTGTACGTAATCAGGCTTCTCATATTGAATAGACGTCGCATCACGTGGATCATGACCGATCATTGGTTGCAACAGATAGGCACAATCTTTGGCACTGCGTCCCATGCTACCAGCTTGGTCAAGACTGGACGCATAAGCAATCATACCAAAGCGTGACACGCGGCCATACGTCGGCTTGATACCGGTTAGGCCACAAAATGAGGCAGGTTGACGAATAGAGCCGCCAGTATCACTGCCTGTTGCGACTGGGACGAAACCTGCGGCGACGGCGGCAGCACTGCCACCAGACGAGCCACCAGGGACACGTTCTAGGTTCCAAGGGTTTTGCACCGTGCCATAGTAAGAGCTGCTATTGTCTGAGCCCATCGCAAACTCATCCATATTGAGCTTGCCCAAGCTAATCATGCCCGCTTTGTCGATATTAGAGACAATAGTAGCGTCATAAGGTGAGACGAAGTTATGTAGCATCTTAGAGCCACAAGTCGTCAGTACGCCTTGGGTACAAAAGATGTCTTTATGCGCCATTGGTACGCCAAGCAAGGGACGTTGATCGCCTTGTGCGCGCATCTCGTCTGCTGCTTTTGCTTGTGCGCGTGCTGTGTCAGAGGTATGAGTGATAAAGCTGTTAATCTTACCGTCTAGTGCGTCGATACGCTTGATGTAGTGTTCGGTTAATTCCGCACTGCTAAATTGTTTGTCTTGCAAGCCAGTAATCAGCTGCTCAGTACTTAATAAATGAAGTTCAGACATAAGGTGTCGTCCGTCAAAATGTTAATAGCATAAAATAAAATGAGATAAAGGCAACGATAGCATTGGCAGGCTATTCAATCACTTGCGGCACCAGATACAAGCCCTCTTCGACAGCAGGGGCGACTGACTGATTACGCTCGCGATTGATATCGTGGTTGGCGACGTCAGCACGCAATTCTTGGCAAGCTTCGTGGATATTGGCGAGGGGTTTGATGTCTGTGGTATCCACGTTGGATAGGGTATTCATAAGCTTTAATACTTTACTGATATCACCGGCATAGCTATCGGCAGTATTTTCATCGACACCCAAGCGTGCAAGGTTGGCAACTTCTAAGATTTCTTCACGGCTGACAGTGTTGTCAGACGTTGCTGGTTGCTGAGACATAGTTTCTCCAGTTAAGGACAGTTTTTGTTAGAGTAAGTGGCTAAGAAAAATAAAATACGCAAGTACTAACATAAAATAGGATATAGAATCGTCTTATTATAAAGCATCTGCCCCAAGTTTACAGAGTGGGACGCTAGATTGACGCACAATATCAACCAAGACCGAAGGATTTGTAAAATTGACCGTATAATTTACGATTGATTCTCAATTGCCTACCCATTAGATGCTGAAATACGTTACAGTATGCACTTGCTATTAGGTAAAGTTATCATCTGCTTCTTGTAGAATATTGTTAGTTATTGAATCAAATGATGTTTCATTGAGTCGAATGGCCATTACTGCTATTTCAAACTTTGTAACAATTTTTAGTATTTGAGACCAAAATCCTTGCTTACTGATGCAAATAGCTGTGTTTTTTTTGACTCAAATCGGTATAATTTAGCTCAGTTTTATCATCTCATCATTTTTGCTTAGATTTGACTTGTTGCGATGTTCAACGTCCGCCACAAGTAATGTCTATCAATGACCTACTCAACGCTGACGAGTAACGCCTCAGTCAATCTCATTCGCCTCATTCGTAAGACGCTGGATATATTAGCCATGAACCTGTTTGGATTTTTATCAAATAATATCGCTATCGACCTCGGTACTGCAAACACCCTTATTTTTATTCCTGGTAAAGGCGTCGTACTTGACGAGCCTACGGTGGTTGCGCTACGCAGTAATCGTACTCAAAACCCGACCGTTGCTGCTGTCGGTATTGATGCCAAGCAAATGCTTGGTCGTACGCCTTCCAATATCACTGCCATCCGCCCATTAAAAGATGGCGTGATTGCTGATTTTGAAGTGACACAAAAAATGCTAAAGCACTTTATTGGTAAGGTAAAAGCCAAGCGTTTTATGGCGCAGCCAAACGTAGTGGTTTGTGTGCCTTGTAAGTCTACGCTGGTTGAGCGTAAAGCGATTCGTGAGGCAGTATCGTCAGCAGGCGCGAGTAAAGTATTGTTGTTAGAAGAGCCAATGGCGGCGGCAATTGGCGCTGGCATGCCCGTTCATGAAGCCAGTGGTTCTATGGTGGTTGATATTGGTGGTGGTACGACTGAGATTGCGGTTATCGCGTTGTCTGGTTGTGTCTATGCGGAGTCGATTCGTATCGGTGGTGATATGTTTGATGAAGCCATTATTACCCACGTGCGCCGTACGCATGGTTGCGTCATTGGCGAGACGACGGCTGAGCGTATCAAGAAAGAAGTGGGCTCTGCATTGAATGAAGACAGTCAGCTAGAAGTCGAAGTGCGTGGTCGTAGCATGGCAGAAGGCGTCCCAAAAACCTTTGTCGTGAAATCAGAAGAAGTGCAAAAAGCGCTGAGCGACCCATTGAGTGGTATTGTTAGTGCTGTAAAAGCAGCACTTGAACAAACACCACCAGAGTTGTCATCAGACATCGCTGAGCGTGGCATTGTACTGACTGGTGGCGGCGCGCTATTACGAGATTTAGACAAATTGATTTCGAGAGAAACAGGTTTGCCGGTGACTGTCGCTGAAGACCCACTGACTTGTGTCAGCCGTGGTGGTGGTATCGCGCTTGATTTTATCAATAACAAAAGCCTAAATATGATTTTTGTGTAGACTGTTTTGATTTAATACGGACTCATGCCAATAAATCCATACTAAATTATGATGAGCATAAAATGCCAGCCTAAAAAAATATAAAATTAAAGGTAGCCCGTCGCGCTGCCTTTAATCACATTAGTAAGTGCCAGAACCCATTATTGGCTATTGATTGTTTTATAACCTCTGAATTAGACGACTTATGACCCCAAGTATTTTTGCGCGCCAGCCATTATCACTTCGCAAGACTGTTATCGTATTGATAGCGGCCTTGATACTGATGTGGTTCGATAGCAAAAACTCACAATGGTTTAATCCGGTACGCAACACCAGCCATGCAGCCATGCAGCCTATTTATGAGTTGTCATTGTTACCTAGCTATGCCAAGCATTGGGTGAGTGGCAGCTTGCAATCTAAAGAAGCATTGCGCCGCGAAAACATACAGCTAAAGTCACAGTTGATTCACGCGCAAGCCAAGCTGCAACAGCAAGACTATATCTTGGCACAAAATGCGCGTTTGCAAGGTATTTTATCAACCACCAAGCCTGAGCAGTTTGATCTCAATCTAGCCCAAGTTATTGGCACAGATACCAATTTGCTCAGACAGATTGTGGTGTTGAATAAAGGCGCGCAGGATGGGGTGCAAGTGGGACAAACGGTCATTGATGAAAAAGGTATTTTGGGACAAATCATGAATGTTTATCCCAATACCAGTCGTTTGCTATTGATTACCGATGAACAGCAATCGGTTGCAGTTACTGTCAAACGTACGGGCCAACGTGCTATCGTCACGGGGCAAGGCATACCAACGTCATTGAGTCTCGATTATGTTTTTAAAACCTCAGACGTGCGCGTGGGTGATGAGCTGGTGTCATCAGGATTGGGTGGCCGTATCCCAGCAGGTTATCGTGTTGGCCGTATCGCCAAGATTGAAGATGTACAGGCCGCTAACTTTAGAAGTATAGAAGTGACACCAGCGGCAAACTTTATCGATAATGCTTATGTATTAGTGCTCCAAGATAAGCTGGTGAATAAAAACAACCTTGCTATCGCTGAGCGTTGATCAAGTAGTCGCATAGTTATCGAATAGCAAGCCTATCCACACCTCTTCAGCCACAGCGCTTATCCTATTAAATGCTTAATCATGATTTAATAGCCGCCGTTAACACTCGCTAAGGTAGTAATCATGTCGTATCCTGACTCTGAGAATGCAACGGTACTTTTGATTGCTACCATTATTCTCAGCTTTGTCGTTGCTTCATCACTTAATGTTTATCCATTAAGTCCTAGCATGGCAACATTGCGGCCGATGGTCATGATGATGGTACTGACTTTTTGGTTGTTATTTCAGCCGCGTTATGTTGGTGTTTTTACGGCATTTACCATTGGTCTTATTGCCGATTTGCTAATGGATACTCACTTGGGACAGCAAGCCTTTGCTGCCGTGATAGTTGCACTTCTTATCAAAATCACCAGTATTTATGTCAGACAATTAAATACCCTTAGTGCATGGCTCATTGCAAGCTTTGGATTGGTCGTCTTTCAATTGATTTTATGGATATTACAGATGTTTATCCAAAACGTCTTTATCGCCCAATCTGCCTTATCATTATTGATGAGTATTCTAAGTTGGCCGCTGGTGCTATTTACTCTACGAAAATTTGTACGTTAATACTGGATACTGTTATAGCAACAGTTTTTAAAGCAGTCATTATTATTAATAGCTTACTCTGATTTGCCCATCTGCAAAATTTCGAAATAAAAAACACCTCAATTTATATACTAAGAGAATAGCGATGGATATTATTTTAGCGTCCAGTTCACCGCGCCGTCGCGAGTTACTGGCAAGCGCGCAACTGAATTTTAGTACCTTAACTGTGGATATCGATGAAACGCCGTATGATAACGAATCGCCAAAAGACTATATTGAGCGCATGGTCGCTACCAAAGCAAAAGCGGCGATACGACAGTTAAATGATCTATTTCAAACAAACAAAGACAGTTTTTCTGAACCACTTATTATTTTAACCTCAGACACTATTGGGGTGCTACCAGATGGTCAGACGGTGCTCGTAAAACCAATGGACCGCGAACACGCTTACAGCATGTGGCAGCAAATGTCTGACAGTATCCACGAAGTGTGGACGGCGGTTCAGGCAACCCAAGTAGCGTTACGACCTAAATTGGCTCAAACACCAAACCATGAGCAAGCGTTACAAGTTGTCAAACAACAGCAAATCACTGAACGCACAGAAGTGACCTTTATTCCGCTGACAGCAGCAATGATGAGTGATTATTGGGACAGTGGCGAACCTGCCGACAAAGCGGGTGGTTATGGCATCCAAGGTTTGGGTGCTGCTTGGGTTAGCCGTATTAATGGCAGCTATACCAATGTCGTGGGATTGCCTCTAGCGCAGACAGTGGCGTTAATCAAAGAAATGAGATAGGTGGGTGTAGCGGCTATCAGTACATTAGAGAAGGTTTGCTTATTTTCTGCACATAATGACACGGTAGGATAATGGGCAAGAGTAAGCCGCATTTGTTACACTGTCAAGAGAATAGGCGACCAACGCCTCACAAAAAGCTGAGAGATAAGAGAAAAACATTATGTCCGAAGAGCTGCTGATTAACATTAGTCCCATGGAATCCCGAGTCGCAGTGTTAGACAACGGTATTTTGGGCGAGATTTATATTGAACGTCATCATAAGTTGGGTCTGGTTGGCAATATCTATCTGGGGACAGTCGTTCGTGTCTTACCCGGTATGCAGGCTGCATTTGTTGATATCGGTCAGTCGCGGACAGCATTTCTACATGTCAATGATATGCAACGTGAGCCTCGTCCAGTATCAGAAAGTAAAAACACAACGACCACTAAAGATATTAATAAGAATAGCGAGGCTATAGACGATTTAGTCAAAAATTTGGCGGTCGCACCACCTGTGGTTAGTGCACAAAATACCGAGGTTGTGCCTGTTTCCAAAACACTCATTCAACATCGTTTGCACGAAAGCCAGCGTATTTTAGTACAAGTGACCAAAGATCAGTTGGGTAGCAAAGGGGCTCGCTTAACCACTAATATATCGCTGCCGTCGCGTTATTTGGTTTATTTGCCATCGAGTGAACATATCGGTATATCACAGCGCATTGACGGCGAAGAAGAGCGCACTCGTTTAAAAACAGAGCTGAACAGTTTGATGCAGACTGTCAATCTAAAAGGTGGTCTCATTGCTCGTACCGCCGCAGAGCATGTCTGTGTCGATAAGCTGGAAGAAGATATTTATTATCTATTGCAACTTTGGCGTACCATCTGTGCTCGTCGCCAAGAAATCAACCATCATCAAAGCTCAGAGCTTATTTATCAAGAATTGTCATTGCCACTGCGTTCTATTCGCGATTTGGTACATTCCGATACCGAAAAAGTTGTTATCGACAATATACAAATTTATGAACAAATAAGATATTTTGCCAAAGAATTTGTTCCGTTTATCTATGATCGAATCGTGCATTATACCGCAGAGCAGTCGTTATTTGATGTTCACCGCGTCGAAGATGACTTGCGTGATGCTTTAAAACGCCGCGTAGACCTAAAGTCGGGTGGTTATCTGATTATTGATCAAACAGAAGCGATGACCACTATCGATGTCAATACAGGCTCTTTCGTAGGTGGGCGTTCATTAGAGGACACCGTTTATAAGACCAATCTAGAAGCGACTCATGCCATTGCCCGTCAATTGCGTCTGCGTAACCTAGGCGGTATTATCATCTTAGACTTTATTGACATGTTGGAGCAACAGCACAAAGACGATGTGCTTGAGAGTCTGCAATCACAGCTGGCACAAGATTATGCCAAGACCAAAATCACACAAGTGAGTGAGCTGGGCTTGGTAGAGATGACACGTAAACGCACACGTGAATCTTTAGGGCAGCAACTTTGTGAACCATGCTCAACGTGTCAAGGGCGTGGCTTTGTAAAGACGGCAGAGACCGTCTGTTTTGAGATATTCCGTGAGATTATGCGCTGTGCTCGCACGTATAACTCTCCAAAGAAATTCACCGTCGTCGCCCATGCTGCCGTCATTGATTTATTGTTAACGTCAGAGTCGGATACCGTGGCAGACCTAGAGTACTTATTGGGTAGAGTGATTACTTTTGATGTCGAAAATTTATATACCCAAGAGCAATATGATATTGTTTTAGACTAAGGCGTGTTTGATATTCACAAATAGGCACTGCTGATTGCTAAAACGGTTCCAAAAAAGGCGCAAGTCGATGATAATGTTCATACCTTAGCGAGACTTGCAACGCAGTATGGGGCAGTTTTAGCATCAGCCCCAATCATAAAAACAGGGGACAGGACTCTTTTTTGCCGCTTCATTGCTAAAAATAGCCGTATAGAATGACTATACTCACTATTTTTATCTTCGAATCGCCTAAAAAATAGTCTCTGTCAGTGCCATGGCTGAATTATCAAACACGCCCTACTTTGAGCCTCATTAATGAATCTAAATATAGCTATTGTGAGTAAATGCAATAATATACAAAGGATAATAGCTTAAAGCACTTTTATATTGCTCTTGCAATGCACAAAATACTATGTATAATATACACCACTGAATTATATATGCGCAGCCGACTAAAAAAGCTGGCGCTATTACAGCTAGAGCATCGTTTCTAGCACTATTTCATTATGCCTTTGCTGACATCCATTATAGGAGGGTCGGCGGGGCTTTAAACTATTTTACTTTTGGCACGCTATAAGTTCGGATAAAGAACTCATTCTGGTTAAGAACAGAAGGCCGCTTTAAGTGAATATTTAACCAAACTGCTTTTGATCATGATCTTGCAACGCAAGAATGACGAAAGCACATATTAGGAGCTTGCTGGCATGGCTAACCAGAGAATCCGTATCCGTCTTAAGTCTTTTGATCATCGTCTGATTGATCAATCTGCACAAGAGATTGTTGATACTGCAAAGCGCACCGGTGCGCAAGTTTGTGGTCCTGTACCGTTGCCGACTCGCATTGAGCGCTTCAACGTTCTAACTTCACCACATGTTAACAAAGACGCTCGTGACCAGTACGAAATCCGTACTCATAAGCGTATGGTTGATATCGTTCAGCCTACTGACAAAACTGTGGATGCGCTAATGAAATTAGATTTAGCGGCGGGTGTTGACGTCCAAATTGCTT
The DNA here is from genome assembly GCF_904846715.1 of Psychrobacter vallis. Lineage (GTDB taxonomy): Bacteria > Pseudomonadota > Gammaproteobacteria > Pseudomonadales > Moraxellaceae > Psychrobacter > Psychrobacter vallis. The sequence continues at coordinate 62,521 of NZ_CAJHBU010000008.1, read as the reverse complement.
TGGGTTAATGCACATTACACACCCAACCCATTAATATAAGATATAAAGAGGTCTAAAATGGCGATCGGTTTAGTCGGTAAAAAATGCGGCATGACCCGTGTCTTCACTGAAACGGGTGCATCTATCCCTGTGACAGTGGTTGAGATTGATGCAAACCGTATCACTCAAGTAAAAAATACTGATGTAGATGGTTATCAAGCCATCCAAATCACCACAGGTACCCGTCGTGACAGCCGCGTAACAGCCGCACAAAAAGGTCACTTCGCTAAAGCTGGCGTTGCCGCTGGTCGTGGTGTTTGGGAATTTCGTGCCAATGAGAGCGATCTTGAAGGTCGTGAAATTGGTGGCGAAATCCTAGCTGACTTGTTCGAACAAGGTCAGATGGTTGATGTGACAGGAAACAGTAAAGGTAAAGGTTTCCAAGGTCCTGTAAAGCGTCACAACTTTAGTATGCAAGATGCTACTCATGGTAACTCAGTGTCTCATCGCGCGCATGGTTCAACTGGTCAAAACCAGTCACCAGGTAAAGTATTCAAAGGCAAAAAGATGGCGGGTCAGATGGGTAACAAACGTGTTACTGTTCAAGGCCTAGAAGTGATTTCGGTTGATGCCGAAAAAGGGTTACTTGTCATCAAGGGTGCTATCCCAGGTGCCACCGGTGGCGATGTTATCGTACGTCCGTCAGTCAAAGCCTAAGCAAGGGGATTAACGTGGATTTAAAAACAGTTACAGGTGCGGCGGTTGAGCTTTCTGATACGGCATTTGGTCGTGAATTCAACGAAGCACTAGTGCATCAAGTCGTCACCGCTTATTTAGCTGGTGCTCGCCAAGGTACACGCGCACAAAAAACCCGTGCCGAAGTTTCTGGCGGTGGTATTAAGCCATGGCGCCAAAAAGGTACTGGTCGCGCTCGTGCGGGTTCTATTCGTAGCCCAATCTGGCGTTCAGGTGGTCGAGCATTCGCTGCAAAACCACAAGATTGGTCACAGAAAGTAAACCGTAAAATGTATCGCGGTGCGATGCAGTGTATACTAGCCGAATTGATTCGCCAAGAGCGTTTGATTTTGGTGGAAGAGTTGAGCGTTTCTGGGCCGAAAACCAAAGAACTGATTGCAAAGCTAAATGAGCTTGGTGCACCTCGTGCACTAATCGTCACCAAAGAAGTTGACGAAAACTTATACTTAGCCGCTCGCAACATTCCACATGTCAATGTACTTGGTACAAGTGAAGTGGATCCAGTGAGTTTGATCGCGTTTGATAAAGTGATCATGTCAGTTGAAGCTGCGAAACAATTTGAGGAAGCACTAGCATGAACAACGCAAGACTTTATCAGGTCTTAAGAGGGCCTGTATTCTCAGAGAAATCTCAAATGCTTGGCGACTCACTTGGTGTGCAAGTATTTAAAATTGATTCTAATGCTACTAAGCTTGAAGTCAAAAAAGCAGTTGAGTTGATGTTTGAAGGTGTTGAAGTCACTAAGGTGAACACTTTGAATGTTAAAGGTAAGACAAAGCGTTTTGGTAAAAGCATCGGCCGTCGTAACGACTATAAAAAAGCCTATGTTACCTTAAAAGCTGGTCAAGATGTACAAATGGCTGATGCTGGTGAAGAGGTCGCAAATACGACTGCTTCTACTAGTGAAACAGCGAATAACGAATAAGGATTACACTCATGCCTATCGTAAGAGCAAAGCCAACATCACCAGGCCGTCGTTTTGTTGAAAAAGTGGTGCATCCACACCTTTACAAAGGTCGTCCTTATGCAGCGCTTCTAGAATCAAAAAGTAAGTCAGGTGGTCGTAACAATAATGGCCGTATCACTACTCGTCACATTGGCGGTGGTCATAAGCAACATTATCGCATTATCGACTTCAAACGTACTAAAGACAATATCCCAGCAACGGTAGAGCGTATTGAATACGATCCTAACCGTACTGCTCATATTGCCTTACTTAAGTATGCTGATGGCGAACGTCGTTACATCATCGCTGCTAAAAAGCAAGCAGTTGGCGATACAGTAATGTCAGGCGAAACATCTCCAATCCGTCCAGGTAACTGTTTACCGCTGAAAAACATCCCATTGGGTACTGTGATTCACAATATCGAGCTTAAAATCGGTAAAGGTGCACAGATGGCTCGTTCTGCGGGTGCTAGCGTTCAGTTACTAGGTCGTGACGGTATCTATGCTATTCTACGTATGCGCTCTGGCGAAACACGCCGTGTACACGTAAATTGCCGTGCTGTTATTGGTGAAGTTTCTAACACTGAAAACAACTTGAAATCACTTGGTAAAGCTGGTGCTTCACGTTGGCGTGGTGTTCGTCCTTCAGTTCGTGGTGTCGCTATGAACCCGGTTGATCACCCACATGGTGGTGGTGAAGGTCGTAACAAAGGTCGCCATCCTACCAGCCCTTGGGGTCAGAAGTCTAAAGGACTTAAAACGCGTCACAATAAGCGTACTGACAACATGATCATCCGCCGCCGCGCCAAGAAGAAATAAAGGAAGAATTTCATGCCTCGTTCATTGAAAAAAGGTCCATTCATAGATGCGCATTTGTTTGCCAAAGTTGAGAATGCATTAGACACCAACTCACGCAAGCCAATTAAGACTTGGTCGCGCCGCTCGATGATTCTGCCACAAATGGTTGGCCTAACTTTATCTGTTCACAATGGCCGTACTCATGTACCGGTTATCGTGAGCGAGCAGATGGTTGGTCATAAACTAGGTGAATTTGCCCCGACTCGTACGTATCGTGGTCATGGCATTGACAGAAAAGCTAAGAAATAAGGTGCTTACCATGGAAGTAACTGCAAAATTACGCGGTGCCGCCATTTCGGCACAAAAAGTTAGACTCGTTGCTGATGAAGTTCGTGGCAAATCTATTGAGCGTGCTTTGGATATCCTAACGTATAGTAATAAAAAAGGCGCTGTGTTTGTTAAGAAATGCCTTAACTCAGCCATCGCCAATGCCGAACATAATCACGGCTTAGATATTGATGACCTAAAAGTCGCTACTATCTATGTTGATGAAGGCATTACGCTAAAACGTATCCTACCACGTGCCAAAGGTCGCGCTGATCGTATCAGTAAGCGTACTTGTCACATCACTATAAAGGTAGGAGAATAAGTTATGGGTCAAAAAGTACATCCAATCGGAATTCGTCTTGGTGTTGTAAAAAAGCATAATGCAAATTGGTATGCTAACCCTAAACAATACTCAGAATACCTCATTAACGACATTCAAGTTCGTGAGTATCTACGCAAAAAGCTAGATAATGCTATGATTAGCAATATCATGATTGAGCGTCCTACTGGTGCTGCTAAGATTACCATCGCCACTGCGCGTCCTGGTATCGTGATCGGTAAGAAAGGCGAAGATATCGAAAGACTTCAAAAAGAATTGACCAAAATTATGGGCGTACCTGCTCAGGTCAATATTGAAGAAATCACTTCACCTGATCTTGATGCACGTTTGGTAGCAGACGGTATCGGAAGCCAGCTTGAGCGTCGTGTTATGTTTCGTCGTGCGATGAAGCGTGCGGTACAGAACAGCATGCGTTCTGGTGCTAAAGGTATTAAAGTTGAGTTGTCTGGCCGTCTTGGCGGTGCTGAGATTGCTCGTACTGAATGGTACCGTGAAGGTCGTGTGCCATTGCATACACTCCGCGCTGATATTGACTACGCGTCAGTACGTGCAGAGACCACTTATGGCACTATCGGTGTAAAAGTTTGGATTTTCCGTGGCGAAATCCTTGACGGCATGAACAGTGTATATAATCCCGTCAAAGAAGAGCAGGCTCGTGCGCCAAAACGCCGTGGTCGTGGAAACGGAAACCGTCGAAACACAGACAGAGGTTAAACTATGTTACAGCCAAAACGTACCAAGTTTCGTAAAATGCACAAAGGTCGTAACACTGGGCTAGCTCATCGTGGAAGCACCGTTGCATTCGGACAAATTGGTCTAAAATCGTTGACTCGTGGTCGTATGACTGCCCGTCAAATTGAAGCAGCACGTCGTACCATCACTCGTAAAATTAAGCGTGGCGGTAAGATTTGGATTCGCGTATTTCCAGACAAACCAATTACCAACAAACCATTAGAAGTACGTATGGGTAAAGGTAAAGGTCCAGTTGAATATTGGGTATGCGAAATCAAACCTGGTAAAGTGCTATATGAAATCGAAGGGGTCTCAGAAGAGCTTGCTCGCGAAGCCTTAACGCTTGCTGCAGCAAAACTGCCCTTTAAAACTACCATTGTTAAGCGGACGATAATGTAATGAAGATCAGTGAATTACGTGATAAATCATTAGAAGAACTGACCCAGTTACTTGATGAAAAGCAACTTGATGCTTTCCGTATTCGTATGGCTAAAGCAACCGGTCAGTTGGGTAATACCCATGAAGTCAAAGGCAATCGTCGTATGATTGCTCAGATTCAGACTTTGATTAACGAGAAACAACGAGGCGACTCATGAGCGATAACAATCAAACAGCTACCAATGCTAGCGTATTGACAGGACGAGTTGTCAGTGACAAGATGGATAAATCCATCACAGTTTTGATTGAGCGCTTGGTTCGTCATCCTTTGTATGGCAAGCAGCTTCGTCGTTCTACAAAAATCAAAGCACATGATGAGAATAATGTTTGCCAACAAGGCGATCTTGTCCGCATCAAAGAAACGCGTCCAATCTCAAAAACCAAGTCATGGACTTTGGTTGACGTGGTTGAAAAAGTAGAAAAAATCTAAGTAAATTGCATTAAAAGCCAGAAGCTGTTAAAATAGCCGCCTTTTTAAGGATGCTGATTGCGCCGAGCGTATATCACTTACATTAAGAGTAGCCGCGGTTATTATTATTAAAATGCCGACTACTCATACTGTGCTAGCGGCAGCAACTGGTTTTTATTGCTCATACGTGTGGAGTAACGCTATGATTCAGGTTGAATCGATGCTGGAAGTTGCAGATAATAGCGGTGCAAGACGAGTTCAGTGCATTAAAGTACTGGGTGGTTCTCATCGTCGTTATGCATCAGTTGGCGACATTATTAAAGTAACGGTTAAAGAAGCCATTCCTCGCGGTCGTGTTAAAAAAGGCGACGTGATGAATGCTGTAGTTGTACGCACCAAAAAAGGCGTTCGTCGTCCTGATGGTTCTGTTCTGCGTTTTGACGACAATGCTGCGGTATTGTTGAACCAAAATAAAGCACCGATTGCAACTCGTATTTTTGGACCGGTAACTCGTGAACTACGTGGTGATCAGTTTATGAAAATTGTATCACTAGCACCAGAAGTATTGTGAGGTAATCCATGTCAAAATTACGTAAAGGCGATACAGTTATCGTGATTGCTGGGAAAGACAAAGGCAAGCAAGGTACTGTACAAGCTGTAAAAAATGATCGTATTAAAGTTGAAGGCATTAACATTGTCACAAAACATCAGAAGCCAAATCAGGCGACTGGCGTTGAAGGTGGCATTCTTAAGCAAGAAGCTTTTCTACATATCTCAAATGTCGCAATATTAAATGCGCAAACCCAAAAAGCAGACCGTATTACTTATCAGTTTGGCGAAGACGGCAAGAAACAACGCGTCTATCGTTCAAGCGGTGAAGTAGTGGCGACTGCGTAAGACACTAAGGGTGTAATGGTAATGGCAAGATTAAAATCTTTATATAATGATGAACTAAAGCAGCAAATCAAAGAAGAGCTTGGTTTGGCAAATGTGATGCAAGTGCCTAAAATCACTAAAATCACACTTAACATGGGTGTAGGCGGTGCGTCTCAAGACAAGAAATTGCTTGAAGGTGCAGTAGCTGACATGACCGCTATCGCTGGTCAAAAACCTGTCGTCACCAAAGCGCGTAAATCAGTTGCTGGCTTTAAGATTCGTGAAGAATGGCCAATTGGCTGTAAAGTAACGCTACGCGGTGAGCAAATGTACGAATTTTTAGATCGTCTCATTGCCATTGCAATTCCTCGTATTCGTGATTTCCGCGGTTTTTCACCTAAAGCCTTTGACGGACGTGGTAACTACTCTTTGGGTATCAAAGAACAAATCGTATTCCCAGAAGTAGATTTTGACAAGATTGATCGTATCCGCGGTATGGATGTGACAATCACCACGTCAGCTGGTACTGATGAAGAAGGTCGTGCGTTGCTTAAAGCATTCGGCTTCCCATTTAAATAAGGTAAAGACGTTATGGCAAAGAAGAGCATGATTAACCGCGAATTAAAGCGCGAAAAAATGGTTGCTAAATACGCTGATAAGCGTATCAAGCTAAAAGAAACTATCAATGATATGACTGCAAGTGACGAAGCTCGTATGGAAGCAATGTTAGAGCTACAAGCTCTTCCACGCAACTCATCACCAGTACGTCTACGCAATCGTTGTGCTATCACCGGTCGTCCTCACGGTTACTTCCGCAAGTTTGGCTTATCACGCAATATGCTGCGTGAGCGTGTCATGCAAGGCGATGTGCCTGGTGTTCGTAAAGCAAGCTGGTAAGGGGTAACTATTATGAGTATGCAAGATACCGTTGGGGATATGCTAACCCGTATTCGTAACGCACAAATGGCTAACAAAGTATCGGTAGCAATGCCGAGCTCTAAATTACGTAAATCAATTGCTGATTTGCTAGTTAGCGAAGGTTATGTGGCGAGTGCTGTTGTTAAAGCAGAAGACAACAACAAAGCAACCCTATCTATCGAATTGAAATACTTCGAAGGCAAAGCTGTCATCGAAACGATTCAACGTTTTAGCCGTCCTGGTTTACGCCAGCATCGTGGTAAAGACGCTATCCCTACTGTTAAGCAAGGTATGGGTGTTGCCATCGTATCAACTAGCCAAGGTATCATGAGTGATCGTGCTGCACGTGCTGCTGGTATCGGTGGTGAAATCGTCGCATTTGTAGCGTAAGCTACACGATGATAAAGTCTATTTGATAGCTGTTAGACGTCTATTGATTGAGTGATGATGAATTATTTCAAATTGATAGGTGTCTAACGACGTCAACTATGCTAAACTAACACGCTTTTTAGCCTGTTAGTTTTTTCGCTAATATAAAGAAGTTAATTTTTTAAGGAATATTCCTATGTCTCGTGTGGCTAAAGCCCCAGTGACACTGCCAAACGGCGTAAGTGTTACTTTGAACGATCGGCAGGTCGAAGTGAAAGGCAAGAACGGTAATTTGTCTTTACGCCTGCATGAATTGGTCGAGCTGAAACAGGAAGATGATGCGATCATTTTCTCACCTACAGTCGATTCAAAAGAAGCTATGATGCACACTGGCACCATGCGCGCCCTGTTAAACAACTATGTTACAGGCGTAAATGAAGGCTTCGAAAGACGTCTTCAGTTAATTGGTGTTGGTTATCGCGCACAAGTTGCTGGTAACAAGGTAACTTTGAACGTTGGTTACTCTCATCCAGTAGAATATACGTTGCCTGAAGGTGTGTCAGCTGAAACCCCAACGCAAACTGAAATTGTTTTGAAATCAAACAATAAACAGCAGCTTGGTCAAGCAGCGGCTAATATCCGCGGTTTCCGCCCACCTGAGCCTTATAAAGGTAAAGGTATTCGTTATAGTGACGAGCATGTGATTCGCAAAGAAGCCAAGAAAAAATAAGGTGAGTTGAAATGTTTGATAAAAAAGCAGCTCGTCTGCGTCGAGCTAAGAAAACCCGCGCGCATATCCGTTTCTTAGGCGTTCATCGCTTAACGGTTACTCGCACGCCAAAACATATCTATGCCCAGATTATCTCTCCTACTGGTGGTGAAGTGATTGCTCAGGCATCTACCTTAGACGGCAGCTTGCGCTCAGGCGCGACTGGCAATGCTGATGCAGCAACGTCTGTGGGCCAAATGATCGCAGAACGCGCAAAAGCAGCTGGTATCACTAAAGTTGCCTTTGACCGTAGTGGTTTTAAATATCATGGTCGAGTTAAAGCTTTAGCAGAAGCAGCTCGCGAAAACGGATTGGAGTTTTAATCATGGCTAGAAATGATAAAAATGATAAAAATGAACAGACTGACGGTCTAGTAGAACGCTTAGTTACCGTTGATCGCGTTGCAAAAGTTGTTAAAGGTGGTCGTATTTTCTCTTTCACTGCTTTAACCGTAGTGGGCGATGGCAATGGTCGTGTTGGTTTTGGTCGCGGTAAAGCACGTGAAGTGCCAGCAGCTATCCAAAAGGCACTAGAAGCTGCCAAACGTAATATGATTACTGTTGAACTAAATGATGCAACTTTGTATCATCCAATCAAAGCACGTCATGGTGCTAGTAAAGTTTATATGCAGCCTGCATCTGAAGGTACTGGCGTAATCGCTGGTGGCGCAATGCGTGCTGTATTAGAAGTTGCTGGTGTCAAAGATGTTTTGACTAAATGTTATGGTTCTACCAATACTGCTAACGTTGTTCGCGCAACGTTTAACGGTTTACGTGATATGTCAACTCCAGAAAAGATGGCAGCTAAACGTGGTAAATCTGTAGACGAAATCTTGGGTTAACTTAGACTAGGTGAGTTACGATGAAAAAAATGAAAGTCACTCAATTTAAATCGGGTGCCCATCGCCTAAAGAGCCACAAAGCGAGCTTGAAAGGATTGGGTTTACGCCGTATTAATCATACTGTTGAAGTAGAAGATACTCCTTCAACCCGTGGTATGGTCAATCGCGTTAACTACATGGTAAAAGTGGAGGAAGCGTAATGGGTCTTAGATTAAATGAATTATCACCAGGTGTTGGCGCAAAGAAAACTGCCCAACGTCGTGGTCGTGGTATCGGTTCAGGTCTTGGTAAGACTGGTGGTCGTGGTGTGAAAGGTCAGAAATCTCGTTCAGGTTCTAGCATTCGCTCAGGATTTGAAGGTGGTCAAATGCCTTTATATCGCCGTCTACCAAAATTCGGTTTTACCAGTAAAATGGCTATGAAGACTGCTGAAGTGCGTCTTTCTGAACTGAATCAAATTGAAGGTGATGTGGTTAGCCTTGAAACACTTAAAGCTGCCAATCTTATCCGTCATGATATGAAGCGTGCCCGTGTTATGTTGTCAGGCGAAGTCACTAAAGCTTATACCTTTAAAGGTATTAAAGTGACTAAAGGTGCCAAGCAAGCAATCGAAGCTGCTGGTGGTAGCATCGAGGAGTAGTAACGTGTCAAAACAATCAATGTCATCGGCTGGTATACCGCTTAATCCATTTGCATTCATACGCAAGTATGACGAATTATGGACGCGTTTATTATTCTTAATCGGCGCATTGATTGTTTATCGTTTAGGGTCACATATTCCAGTACCGGGTATCAACCCAGTTAATTTGGCTGATCTGTTTTCGCGCAACGAAAATACCATCTTGAGCATGTTTAATATGTTCTCAGGTGGTGCACTAGAGCGTATGTCCATTATGGCACTTGGCATTATGCCATATATCTCAGCATCGATTATTGTACAAATGATGTCTGCAGTATTGCCGTCGCTTGAAGCCCTCAAAAAAGAAGGTGAAGCGGGACGACGTAAGCTAAACAAGTATACCCGTCAGGGAACACTTGCTTTAGCTCTAGTACAGTCATTAGGAATGTGTGCTGGCTTAATCAGCCAAAATCTTACCTTGTCGTCTGGTCTTACTTTTTATATTCCAGCCGTTACGTCGTTAGTAGCGGGCGCAATGTTCTTGATGTGGCTTGGAGAGCAAATTACAGAACGTGGCGTTGGTAATGGTATCTCAATGCTCATTTTTGCGAGTATTGTGGCTGGTACGCCAGGTATGATTTCGCAGTCTATCGAACAAGTCAATCAAGGTCAGATGAACTTGATTGTGTTATTTATTTTTGTGCTACTAGGTATCGCGGTTACTGCTGGTATTGTTTATATTGAACGTGCTCAGCGCCGTGTTCCCGTAAATTATGCGCAAAAACAACAACAAGGTCGCAAAATTTATGCTCAACAGCAATCTCATTTGCCGTTGAAGCTTAATATGGCAGGAGTTATCCCCGCCATTTTTGCCAGTTCTTTATTGTTGTTTCCTGCAAGTTTAGGGCAGTGGGTTGGTCAATCAACTGATCCTACCTTTACACAAAAGATACTACAGAATATGGCATTGGTACTGTCTCCAGGACAACCGCTATATTTAGTAATGTTCGGTGCAATGATTATTTTCTTCTGTTACTTCTATACGGCATTGGTATTTAGTCCGCGAGAAGTAGCTGAAAACCTTAAGCGTAGTGGTGCGTATATTCCAGGTATTCGCCCCGGACAACAAACTCAGCGTTACCTCGATCATGTATTAAACCGACTGACCTTTATTGGCGCGATGTATATGACGGTTATTTGTTTAATGCCAATGGTCGTTCAGTCATCGTTTGGTGTGCCGTTTCAACTCGGTGGTACGTCTTTACTGATTATGGTGGTTGTGGTAATGGATTTCATTTCGCAAATTCAAGCGCATTTGATGACCCATCAATATCATGATCAGACGTTAATTCAATCGCCTACTCAACCTTAAATGAGTGGTGCGATATTTCAAGGAGCATGCTATGAAAGTTCAAGCATCAGTTAAGAAGATTTGTGGTAGCTGTAAAGTTGTGCGCCGTAAAGGCCGTGTACATATTATTTGTACTGCAGAACCTCGCCACAAGCAACGTCAAGGTTAATATTTAGTATCATAATTTTCAACTTTTGTTACTATTTAAATTAATACTTGAAAAATAAAGGCGGATGGGATATCATCCGCCACTTGCCGTGTTTATGCAGAATTATTTATGATGTTATCAATGTATAGGTTTGTAACCAAGTCAAAACAGCGATAATAAATATAAAAGCTCTAGTATTAACAGCAACAAATCTGAAAAATAATGCCTTATTGATAAATAACGCTTATTTTTCTTTAATGGAGAGAAATCAATGGCTCGTATTGCCGGCGTAAACATTCCGGATAATAAGCATGCTGTTATTTCACTAACTTACATCTTTGGTGTAGGCCGTACCACTGCTCAGAAAATCTTAGAAGCAGTTGGCATTGCCCCTACTACTAAAGTTAGTCAGTTAGATGATACACAGTTAGATGCTATCCGTGCACAAGTTGCAAATTACATGACTGAAGGTGACCTTCGTCGTGAAGTTTCAATGAATATTAAGCGTTTAGTTGATCTTGGTTGTTACCGTGGCATTCGCCATCGTCGTAACCTACCGGTTAGAGGTCAGAACACCAAGAACAACGCTCGTACTCGTAAGGGTCCGACACGTCCTCTCAAAAGATAATTAACTTAGGAAGCTAAAAGATGGCAAAAGACACTCGCAGTCGCAAAAAGGTGGCTCGTCGTTCAGTATCGGAGGGCATAGCCCATATCCATGCGTCTTTTAATAACACCATTGTTACGATTACCGATCGTCAAGGTAATGCATTGGCTTGGGCCACTTCAGGTGGACAAGGCTTCCGTGGTTCACGTAAATCTACACCATTTGCAGCTCAGGTTGCAGCTGAAGTCGCTGGTAAAGCGGCTCAAGAATACGGTGTTAAGAATATCGACGTTTTGGTCAAAGGACCAGGACCGGGTCGTGAGTCTGCGGTAAGAGCACTAGGTGCATTGGGTTATAAAGTTAACAGCATCTCTGATGTAACCCCAATCCCACACAATGGTTGCCGTGCGCCGAAAAAGCGCCGCGTCTAATATTAAAGACGAAGCTTTTTATCCCAAAAGCTTATAGGAGACATAACAATGGCCCGCTATATTGGACCAAAACTAAAATTATCACGTCGTGAAGGAACAGACTTAGGTCTTAAGTCTGGCGTTAAACCATACGACGTAAAAACGAAGAAAGCTGGTCGTCCACCAGGTCAACACGGTGTAAGCCGTAACAAGACCTCAGAATATGCTCTACAGCTGCGTGAAAAGCAGAAAGTTAAGCGTATCTACGGTGTACTAGAGCGTCAGTTCGCTAATTACTATAAAGAAGCTGCTCGCAAGCGCGGTGCTACTGGTGAAAACTTGCTAGCAATGCTTGAGAGTCGTCTAGACAACGTGGTATATCGCATGGGCTTTGGCTCAACTCGCGCTGAAGCACGTCAGCTAGTCAGTCATCGTACTGTTATGGTAAAAAAAGCTGGTCGTGATGAGTTTGTTCGTGTGAACATTCCATCAATTCAGCTTCAAGATGGTGATGTCATCGCTATCCAAGAGAAGTCTCGCGAACAGCTACGTATCAAAAACGCTATTGAACTAGCGACACAACGTGGTATTCCAGAATGGCTTGATGTTGATCACAGCAAACTACAAGGCACGTTTAAAAAAGCGCCTGATCGTATTGATCTACCTGCTGAAATCAACGAAAGCTTGATCGTTGAGCTATACTCTAAGTAAATGACGTAATGCTCGATGCTATGAAAATAGCATTGAGCAATTAACGTTAATTAAACCAGTTTAATAAATCGAGGTGACATCATGATGCTAAATGCAACTGAGTTTCTAACGCCGAATGCCATTAATGTGGATACGGTTAATGAAACGATTGCGAAAGTCACGCTCGAACCGTTAGAACGCGGCTTTGGGCATACCCTAGGTAATGCTCTGCGTCGCATCTTGTTATCTTCATTACCTGGTGCTGCAGTCATTGAAGCTGAGATTGATGGTGTTGACCATGAATACTCAACGCTTGAAGGGCTACAAGAAGATGTACTTGACTTGCTTTTGAATCTAAAAGGCTTGGCAATTACGCTTCACGACCAAAATGAAGTATTTTTGACCTTGGATAAACAAGGTCCAGGCACTATTACTGCTGCAGACATCGCGTTACCGCACAATGTTGACATCATCAATCCAGAATTGGTCTTGGGTACATTGAGCGATCGTGGTCATCTTAAGATGCGTTTGCGTGTAGTGATGGGTCGTGGATATGAGCCAGCAAACCAGCGCCGTGAAGATGGTGACACTAAGGCAATTGGACGTTTAAAGCTTGATGCAAGTTTTAGTCCTGTACTTCGTGTTGCTTATCAGGTTGAGAACGCTCGTGTAGAGCAGCGTACTGATCTTGATCGTCTTATCATTGAGCTTGAAACTAATGGCACTATAGATCCAGAAGAAGCAATTCGTAAAGCAGCCACTATTTTACAACAACAGATTTCTATCTTTGTTGACCTAGAAGCTGAAGAAGCGCCTGAGCCTGTGAAAGAAAAAGAAGAGGTTGATCCGGTGCTATTACGCCCTGTGGACGATCTTGAACTAACGGTTCGCTCAGCCAACTGCTTGAAAGCTGAAAACATTTACTATATCGGTGATTTGGTACAGCGTTCAGAGACTGAACTACTAAAAACCCCAAATCTTGGTAAGAAATCATTAACAGAAATCAAAGACGTGTTAGCGTCTAAAGATTTGGAGCTTGGTATGCGCCTAGATAACTGGCCACCAGCTGATTTACGTGTTGATGATCGCTTTTCTTATCGTAGCCGTTAAACTTTAAGGATTTTTGACTATGCGCCATCGTAAGAGTGGAGTCAAGCTGGGTCGTACCGGCAGTCATCGTAAGGCAATGTTTCAGAACATGACCAACTCATTATTTGAGCATGAACTGATTAAAACAACTTTACCAAAAGCTAAAGAATTACGTCGCGTTGCCGAGCCATTGATCACTATGGCTAAAGAAGACAGCGTTGCTAACCGTCGTTTAGCATTCAGTCGTATGCGTAGCAAAGCTATGGTAGGCAAATTATTTGGCACGTTAGGTCCTCGTTACCAGACGCGTCCAGGTGGTTATTTGCGTATCGTAAAATGTGGTTACCGTGATGGTGACAATGCGCCGATGGCTTATGTAGAATTGGTTGATCGTGACTAGTTTTATACTGAAAATATAAACTTATAAAAAAGCTCCAATTGAATTGGAGCTTTTTTTTGTCTTAAATTTGACTGCTTATAATATTAATTGGCTAAAGTAATAATGAATCGACATCAGCCGCACCTTGTCTGATAACTTCAGGAACGCTGCTAGTCATGTCTACGATAGTAGTAAGCTTGGTTGTCTTTATACCTGCGTTAATCAATCCGTCGATTTGGTTACCTAGCAAGTCTTCAATTTCGAATGGATCGTCGAGTATGTCATCTCTATTAGGTAAAATTAAAGAGCTGGTTAAGATTGGTTCATCCATCGCCTCCAAAAGTGCCTGAGCAATAGGATTACTAGGTACACGAATACCGATGGTTTTTTTCTTGGCATGGGCGAGTTTTTTCGGTACGTCCTTTGTGGCATTTAGGATGAAAGTAATGGGTGCTGGGGTATGTGCTTTAAGCTGTTTAAATTGTACATTGTCAACACTAGCGTAATTGGCAATTTCGCTTAAGTCACGACACAACAAGGTAAACTGGTGCTTGTCATCAAGCTCTCGAATTTGCTTGAGCTTTTCTAGTGCATCTTTTGCACCCAAACGGCAACCAAAAGCATAACTGGTATCAGTGGGATAGATGATTAATAGATCTTTACGCAATAGATCAGCTGCTTGTTCGATCAGGCGCGGTTGAGGGTTGTCTGGATGTATATAAAGTACTTGCATAATGGTTCCTTATTTTATAGTTATTGGTTTTTAGCGATTAAGATATATGTGCTTTCATGAGATGTATATATCATCATTTAGGTGACTATCAATTGCATTGAGGATACGTACTAGTATAGCGTAAAGCAAATATAAGTTTAGTGACGTGGCGTTACTGTCCGTTGGGAATCGTTAACGACACAACAGTAAAGTTAAACAGTTAGCTTTACACTGATTTAGATTAACCAGAAGCACAAACCGTTAGGAAAGTGTGCAACAAGATTTTGGCATCACGTGGTAGGGTATGTGGCTTTGTAATGTACTCTTTGGCCTGTAGATAAACGTCACTAGCAAACGTACTGCTGCTGGTGACGAATTCTGCAAACAAATTGTCCTGTGAAACTTGGAACGCTCGTCCGCAAGCTAGAGTGAACAGACACTCCAATGCTTGTGGTTTAATTTCTACACGCTCAAAAGCTTGTTGTTGGTCTGCTGAGCGTCCATCTGGTGCATACCAGTAGCCAAAATCACTAAGTGCTCTACGCGATTTACCTGCGATGCACCAATGGCTCATTTCATGCAGTGCACTGGCAAAAAAGCCATGAGCAAATTCAATTCTTGCCGGTTCATTGTGTTGATGAGGGAAATATTCTGGTTCTCCCGCACTTCGAGCTAATAAGACTTTTTGATCATCAAATAAGATATTGAACAGTTTTATAAGCCAGTCTGTTGCCGCTCGTTCATTTTGATCTAATTCTTGTTGAGCGCTATCATTAATTTTTATACTAGAGAGTCTTTGCCATTCTTTTTTCCATTCACTTAAGTGTTCCTCTCGTTTAAAAATTAATGAGGCTGGTGTGTTTTCTTGGATATGGTTTGTCAGTTCGGTTAGATGTTGCAGCAGATTGTTGGCTTCGATATAAGATAGCAAGTGAGAAAAATCAGTTTGATTGTTAAATGAGCTCATAGATAAAGCACTGACCAAATAGAGAATAAGGAATAGGGAATTAAAACAGCCTAGAGATAAAAAAATATTAACATACTAGCGCTGGCGCAGCTCGGCGCTTTCCATTAGTATGGCAGGCAATATTATACATCGTTTTTATGAATGAGGTCGCGCATGTCAAGCACTCCAGAAACTAAACCGTCAGCACTTCAAGTCGATAATAAAAAAGCGCCTGTATCTAGCAGCATGCCTGAACATATTTCTTTAGATAAGTGGGCGGATGCGGGTTTTGAATGGTCAGGAGAGGTGGATCCAAACTCTTTTGATCGTCTTGCTGCTACCCTAAATACTGAGCATGAGCAGTCAAAAACACAGCTAGATGCTCATTTGTATCGCCGTAATAACGTTTTACATTTAGCATTTACACTGACAGGTGAAGTTTGGTTAACTTGCCAACGTTGTCTACAACCAGTCGCCATAGACTTGTCGGATGATTATAATGTTGCGCTACTTGAGAATGACAGCCAAGTGCGCTCAGTTAATGACGAGCAAGATTATTTATTGCTCGATGAAGTCGTTATTGAACAATCACCAGAGCGCTTATTGCCATTCAAGAAACTGGTAGAAGATGAGATATTGCTCAAAACGCCAATGGCACCAAAACATGATGATTGTGAAATGTCGGTTGAGCAGTTTGGTGAAATACCAGAAGAAGAAGAAAGTGAGAATCCATTTGCTGCTTTGGCTTCACTAAAAGGCAAGCTATAAAAGTGATCTCTTTAAGGTATTTGAGTGTCTTTTAACAGCTTTGTACAGAAGAGTGAAAGGCAGGGCTTTATTAATTGAATAAACATGCGTATAATATCCGGTTTATTGCATTCGAGCAACCTGTTGCTTGCTGATAGAAGCTGACTGATTAAATTTTTTATAAATTCTAGATGAAGTCAGCGCTTTATGTGAGCGACAATCTATTTAACTAATGATGCTTAAGACTTAGGTTGTTGTGATTATATAGCCTCTGTCAGTATCGACTAAAGCTGAATTTCAAGCTTATCCCTTTTAAGTATAGGAGCTATATCATGGCTGTTCAAAAAAGTCGTAAAAGCCGTTCTCGTCGTGACATGCGCCGTTCACACCATCGTATGGAAATTGCTGAGCTAAGCGTAGATGCAACGACTGGTGAAAAACATCGCCGTCACCACATGACTAAAGATGGTTTCTACCGTGGTCGTCAGTTATTCAAAGTCAGTCAAGACGCCTAAGACATTGGCTGCATGATAGCTTGGGCGAAGTAATGATAGTACTGGTGACTGTTGTTATCTTTGTCTGGCTGTTGTTAGGCAATCAGTTTTGAGCTAAAAAAAGCCAAGTTATTTCGCTATCATATATTATGTAGCTGGATAACTTGGCTTTTTGTTATTTGAGATTTAACTCGTTGTCTCACTAAGTTTTATGGTTAGTACTTGAAAAGTACGCTGATATAATGAATATTTTTAACTTGAATGGCGCTTTGCTACTGTTGTTCGGTTTGCATCCGCTATGATAATAGAGTGGGTCAGTGTATAGTTGACTGACAATTTGTACTTCGCAAAAGAACGCTATTTTAAAAATGTCTATTCTTTGAAATGACTATCGTTGAAGTAGCCGTTTGTATGACATCTTATAATATAATACCCTCAGTATTTTTAGGGATATTTGTAATCAACTAAGGAATATTGGTTATGGCTTCTGTACCCGATATGGTAAAAAAGCAACCCGTTCGTATCGCAGTCATTTTTCCTGGACAAGGCTCTCAAGCAGTCGCGATGACGAGTGAGCTTGCTGAAATTTATCCAGAGATACGTGATACTTTTACCGAAGCGAGTGATGCGCTTGGTGAGGATTTATGGGCAATCTGTCAAGATGAAGAAAAGCTCAACCAAACCCAATACACTCAGCCGGCACTATTAACAGCTAGCATTGCAATTTGGCGTGTCTTACAACAAAAAATAAAAGAAAAGCCATGTTATTTAGCGGGCCACTCGCTAGGCGAGTACAGTGCTCTGTGTGCTGCCAATGTTATATCGCTTGGTGATGCAGTAAATCTAGTGCATAAGCGTGGCCAGTTGATGCAAGAGGCGGTCGTCGGCGTCGATACCGCGATGGCTGCAGTGCTGGGTCTTGAAGATAATAGAGTGGAAAATCTGTGCGAGCAAGCGACTGAACATGTTGATGGTGCTATTGTTGGTGCTGCCAACTTTAATAGCCCAGGCCAAGTGGTCATATCGGGTAATGCGGCCGGCGTTAATGCGGTGATCGATAAAGTAAAAAATACTGGCAAAAAATCTGTGCCTCTAAAAGTGAGTGTGCCCTCTCATTGTGCACTGATGCAACCTGCAAGTAATGCTTTGGCTGAGATATTAGCAGGCATCAAGTTTGATCAAGCAACCATTCCTGTTATTCAAAATCGTTATGCACGCGTCGAGACCAGCGCGGTAGGCATTAAGCAAGCATTAACTGAGCAACTAAGTGAGCCTGTATTGTGGTCAAAAACCATGCAGGAGCTGGCTGACAAGCAAATTAACCTATTAATCGAATGTGGCAGTGGCAACGTACTAAGTAATTTAGCGAAGCGTCAAGCACAGCCAATTACCAGCTATCCTACTGACAAACCTGCCCGTCTAGAGAAATTATTGGAGGTATTATTATGAGCCGTACGATTACATTAGTTACTGGCGCTAGCCGCGGTATTGGCAAAGCAGTCGCCAAACGCTTTGCTAAAGAAGGGCATTTCGTCATCGGCACAGCGACCACTGAAAAAGGCGCTGAGCTTATTAATGATTATCTTCATGATACTGGTGGTATTGGTCGTGTTTTAGATGTGCGTGATACTGCCCAAATTGATAAACTGTTTGAAGAGATTGAAAGCGTTTATGGTGCGGTACAAGTATTGGTCAATAATGCTGGTATTACCCAAGATGGACTGCTGATGCGTATGAAAGATGAAGATTGGGAAAATGTCATGGACACCAATTTGACCTCAGTTTATCGCATGAGTAAACGTGCTGTACGCGGTATGATGAAAGCACGCCGCGGTCGCATTATTAATATAACCTCTGTTGTCGCTCAAATGGGCAATGCTGGTCAGTCTAACTATGCTGCGACCAAAGCTGGTGTAGAAGGCTTTAGCCGTACGCTCGCGCGTGAAATTGGCTCACGACAAGTGACGATCAATTGCGTCGCTCCAGGTTTAATCGAGACAGATATGACTGATGAGCTTGATGAGCGTCTATTAAATTCTATGTTAGATGCCGTACCAATCAGTCGTCTTGGTCAACCAGAAGATATCGCGGCAGCAGTGCATTTCTTGGCCAGTGATGAGGCCAGCTATATCACAGGAGCCGTTATTCCTGTCAATGGTGGCATGTACATGTAGATAACAAACGAGCGTTACACAGTTATAATAAAAAACTGTGTGAACGAGTGTAAACTATAATAAAGGATGCTATAATGGCGGTTACTTTTATGCCAAAGCCCTGTATTATAGCGAGGCTCTACCAGATATTGGTCAAAACGTATAACTTGTTATAAAGCACTTAGACAGCCATGCTAGTCTGAAAATCCCATTTTATATACAATGCTATAGCGCCTACTTATAGGGCTATGGTAATCTGTCAAAATAATAGATCAAAAAGGAGAAATCTACATGAGTAATGATACCGAGCTAAGAGTTAAAGCTGCAGTAGCTGAGCAATTGGGTATGAACGTTGAAGATATCAGTAATGATGCTTCATTTATGGAAGACTTAGGCGCTGATTCGTTAGACCTAGTTGAATTGGTTATGTCGTTTGAAAGTGATTTTGGCATTACCATTCCTGATGAAGATTCAGCAGAATTAACGACAGTTCAAAAAGCAATTGACTATGTACAAGCGCAGCTATAATTAGCTACTGGCTCAACGAGTTTTGCACGACCGCTTATCTGAATAGATAGGCGGTTTTTTTATGACCATACATTAACATAAGCTACGCCAAATCAACATTACTCAACATACTCTTACTATTCATGTCATTTTCCTTTGTCTATACTGGAAACGGTAAAAGTAGCGAAGTGACAATAGATAATTATCTATATAGTTAAGTATCTATATCATCACAAAAAAGCGATGAACAATAAATAATAATATTTTAAGGAATAATTATATGGGTATGTTCAGTTTTGCAAAGGATATTGGTGATAAGATTTTCAATCGTGATGACGCCAAACATGATGCCAAAGTGGAAACGAAAGCAGACGCCAATACGCCAGTACAAAGCAGTGAGCCTTCGGCTCAATCAGTTGCTAATATATTACTGCGCCGCATTCAGCAGCAAAATCTTAATATCGGCGATCTAAAAATCAAATATAATGGTTCAACTGATACCGCGGAAATTAGTGGTAAAGCCAAAACCCAAGCAGACCGCGAAAAAGCGATCATTGCTAT
Organism: Psychrobacter vallis; assembly: GCF_904846715.1. Taxonomy (GTDB): domain Bacteria; phylum Pseudomonadota; class Gammaproteobacteria; order Pseudomonadales; family Moraxellaceae; genus Psychrobacter; species Psychrobacter vallis. The sequence continues at coordinate 42,611 of NZ_CAJHBU010000008.1, read as the reverse complement.
TGGTAATGTACAAAATGTAGCCAAAGTAATCGACAATATCGATATCGAAGAAGATGCACCTGAGTCTACTATGTATACCGTGAAGTCGGGCGACAGTTTGTCTAAAATTGCGCAAGATGTTTATGGTTCATCAAATGACTATATGAAAATTTTTGAAGCCAATAAGCCAATGCTATCTGAGCCTGATAAAATATACCCAGGTCAAGTGCTACGCATTCCTAAGCCTTAATATTGATTTTAGATTCTTAAAAATATATGAATCTTTAGCAATATAGGCCAATAAAAAATGCCTCTTAATAAGAGGCATTTTTTTGGTTTAGATTTTAGTTCAGATCGGTAGAAATCTACGGTTTAACCGTCTTTAATTTATCGCGCTGTTCAGCTATCGCCCAAGTGATATGTTCATCGAGCATCTCATTATGTACACCCATTTTTGATTGTAGTTGTGCTATCGTTTCTTGGCTGCCATTCGTATTGCCAAGTCCTATGGCAATATTGCGCAAAAAATTGACATAACCTGTGCGTCGAAGTGGACTGCCTTCGGTTTTTTTCATAAATTCTGCTTCTGGCCATTGCCATAACTCAAGCAAACTGCTGTTATCAAGATTGTGCCGTGGTGCAAAATCTTCTACCGGCGTGAGATTGGCGTAACGGTTCCATGGACAGATAAGCTGACAATCATCACAACCAAAGACTCGGTTGCCAATCGCATGTCGGTATTTAGGATCAATGATACCATCATGTTCAATAGTCAGGTACGAGATACAAGCAGAAGCATTTAGCTCATAAGGCGCTACAATGGCTTGGGTAGGACAAATATCGATACAAGCGCTGCAACTGCCACAGTGTTCTTTTACTGGTGTATCGTCAGGCAACTCAAGGCTTATAAATAGCTCACCAAGTACAAAGAATGAGCCAGCTTGCTTATTGATTAATAACGTGTGCTTTCCTGTCCAGCCAAGGCCAGCTGCCTCTGCAATGGGACGTTCAAAAATAGGCGCAGAATCACTGAAGGGTCTAAAAATAAAATCCTTTTCTGAGCCAATGTTGAGGTGTCGCCATTCAGGCAGCATGGTTTCGATGGTTAGTGCCAACTGCTTTAGACGACTACGCATGGTCTTATGGTAATCGCGCCCTCTGGCATAACGGGCAATGATGCCTTGATTGGGGTGGTCATTATCACTGACAGTGCGCGGTGTCGGGGATTGCGTGAGATAATCCATACGCACGCTAATGATGGTCTTTGCACCCTCTACCAACTGTTCAGGATGAGCGCGCAGATGATGGTTATTGTGCATAAACTGCAACTGACCTTCATAGCCTTTATCTAGCCATTGCTGCAAATGTACAATCTGCTGAGTAAATAGAGGGTGGTGAACGGATAAGAAACCGCAGTCAGCAAATCCTAGCGCCTGTGCCTGAGTTTTAATCCATTGATTGACATCTGCCGCAGTTGCAAAGGCCTGCGTATGAGTATGAGTGACGGCAATTTTTTTTGTCGACGCATCGTTAGGGGTAGACGATAGCTGCTTGGCTGATGTTTGCTTGGTTGATAAAATTGGCAAGTCTGGTTGAGAGTCATTATTCATGTTTGGCAGTAGGTATTGAGGTGAATACCGTTATGATAAGCCTGTGAGCGAAGAGCGCAAGCATAAAAGCAAATAAACTCGTATTCATATTGATACATAAGTCAAAGTAAGCTTTTGCTAAGCTAATATAAGTAAAAAATTAACGCAATATAAAATACTATATAGTCGATTCTAAATAAAAAAAATACATTATATTCCAACGCTGAACTGGCATAAATTTCTCTGGCTTGCTGTGCCTGCGCAGACAGAGGCGGCGAAAAATTTATGCCAGTCCCGCTGACTCGTTTTTATACTGAACTGATGATAGTAAAAATAGCTAAGGAACGATTATGCAAGCCCAATCCAATTTACTGTACACAAAAACTACAGCACCCATAGCGCTATATAGCAGCAAGCAAGTATACGCTATGGAACAGGCATGGTTTGCAGAAGGTCATGACAGTTTTGGATTGATGCAACAAGCCGCTTGGCAAATGTCGCAACATATCGAACAGCTTTACGAGCAAAAATATCTAAATACGCAATTATCAATGAGCACTAGCATGTATCGTTCTGACACACGCCAGCGCGAAGCCAGTATTTGGGTAGGAAAGGGCAATAATGGCGGTGATGGTTGGCTTATTGCTTATTATCTGCGTCAAGCTGGCTGGCAAGTAACCGTCATAACCGTTGGTTTTGAAAAGCAAGATTTTGATATAAATCATACAGCGGAAATTTCTAATACGGCATGTTCAATAACGGATGCGACTAAAGCTCTACAAGTAGCCTTGTCTGCTCACTGTGATTATCAGCGCTTTGAAGACAGCAACAGCCGCCCAAATGACTCATTAGGCATAGCTTTATCTGCTGATGTCTATATCGATGCCCTATTTGGCATTGGATTTGATCGTGCACCTGAAGGGGTGTATAAGCAGGCAATCCACAGGTTCAATGATGCAGTACGACAAAATAACGCCTTGGCAATTGCCGTCGATATTCCGAGTGGGTTGGTGGCTACTACTGGTGAGGTGTTTGACCGTGTAGCGATACAGGCGGATATCACGCTATGTTTGATTGCGCGAAAATTCGGTCTACATACCAAAGATGGTGTGGATTACAGCGGAGAAATAATTGATATACCCTTGATACCTTTTCAAAAGGTTCTTGACCAAGCAGCGTCTGATAAAAACGATGGTCAAGACGTCAATCAAGCAAACGTACCAGTTGCCATGTTACTAAAGGCGGCACATCGATTAACTGCACGTCGTCAAAACAGCTATAAAGGCAGCTATGGTCATGTATTGGTCATTGGTGGTAATCGTGTTGATCAGTCACAAGGTATGGGCGGCGCTGCAATACTGTCTGCGGCTAGTACAATGGCAACAGGAGCGGGGAAAATCACAGTCGCCTGTCATGAGAGATTTCACGGGGCTTTATTGACCTCATTGCCAGACGCAATGACTCTCAATCTGCATGACACAGATGGAGTAGAGGTTTTAATCAAAGAAGCCAGTGTCATTGCTATTGGTATGGGATTGGGCCGTGATGAAAAGGCGAAGGCGTTATTTATCAGCTACATTAATGCCGCTATTGCAGAAAAAAAGCCATTAGTGATTGACGCTGACGGTCTATACCATTTGGCTTCATTGAGTAAGGCCAATCATGAACTTATCACTCAACTGCGAGACTACAGCATTGACTATCCAGTTCGTTTGACACCGCACAGTGGAGAAGCTGCCACATTGCTTGATAAAAATATAAGCGAGGTAGAAAGCGATAGGTTGGCAACAATCAAACAGTGCGCTGCGACTTATGGCGGTGATTGGGTGCTAAAGGGGGCTGGTTCTTTGGTGTTAGAGCAGCAGTCAAAGGGCGCGCAAATTTATGTTTGCGGCGTGGGTAATGCTGGTATGGCAACGGCTGGCATGGGTGATGTACTGTCTGGGGTCATTGCGGGCTTGTTAGCGCAGCAAGATCTAACGTCAGATATACGCAGCTTACATCAAGCCGTCATGATACATGGTTTAGCAGGAGATACGCTTGTTAACCAAATGAGGCGTGCTGACAGTGACAATAACGCGCTATTGATTGGACAGCGAGGGCTACAGGCTCAGGATATGCCAGCAGCCATTCGTCATGTTATGCAGTTGGGCGTTGATGCCTATAATTAACACTAATATTAGGGCATGTCTTCAATTCAATCGATGGTCATCTAAATGGGCTAAAAATGTCTAAATTTTGCCAAACTGCGTCAAATAGCTGGTTAATATCTCGATATTATTTACGCTATTTTCCTTGTTTGACTACAATTTATCTTATTTTTATCACCATTTTTAAAATGAAGACATGCCCTAATACTAGGTAGTAGGATTGGCACAATACTGGTTGATTGCTTGCTGCACACGCTCACGCTTAAGCTCAATTTCACGGCCATCTAGATATTGACGTTTGCCACTCGCATCCATCTCATAGATACGCCCACCGACATTTAAGTTGGTCAAATTATTGCGTAATGACTGACAACGTTGAGCATTGGCTTGCGCTTCTTGTTCTTTAATACGCGCCTCTAACTGTGCAACTCGCTGTTCTTCTGCACTTTGGGCGTTGACATCTTGATTGGCATCCGTTTTACCGGCCAACTGTCCTGCATTGTTCTGTCTGCCATCACTACGAAATTCAATCACCTCAATGTTCTTACCGTTTTGCGGTGCATGTTGGCTGTATTTGACTTCGCCGTGCGCACCAATAGATTTATAAACTTGAATAGCCTGGCTGGCATTCATCGACAGCATTAGCATACACGCAGTGCTGATAAGCAGTTTGACGGCGGTATTGATTTTAGATGCATATGCCATGGTGGCAATCCTCTTAATAGGTAAAAACAAATGTGTATACACGCGTAAATATAACATTTAAACATTTTATTAGTATTAAAAATGTACGAGCGTTTTATTTTAACAAATAATTATTATGAATGCATATTATTTAATAACCAATAGTTAGGTATGGGTTTTAGAATTTTTTCTTGACAATAGCACTCAAACCATCGAATATAATAGGAGTTGATTGGTCAGTGAACGGCTTTTATAACATTGCCGTGGCACTCGAAAATAAGAATCATGCGTTACTTATCGGTAACTTATGTGGTTCTATTTTCTTTGTGACAATGATACAAAAAAGGTCGTAGTTCTATTCACTACTATTGATCACTTTGTATATTGTCTCCGGACTTATCTGTCTACAATGACTAAGATAAACTTATTATTTGAAAGCGCTAAATGCGATTCTAGCGATTGTATTAAATATGGCAATATGTTTAGGTATTAGATTTTCTTAATGAGTCTATGGTGATATCTCCTGATATCATGAGTAGTATCGGCTATGAAAGTCGTTTTATCTATATCAATGCATCTGTATAAATCAATCTATACAAGTGCTTGCTGATATTCATTATTAATAATAAGCTTCTTTTGTAGATGCGCCTGCATCTATCTTGTCACTGTATACCGATAACCTTCTGTCACAACGCTGACCCAAAATATATTGCTGTGTTTGAGTGGCATGCTGTTTTATAAAGCGGCATGAACCAAATGTAGCGGGCACACATTCTTGGTATGGACAAGGATTCGCATTTATTTTTACAAGAGAAATAACAATGTGCAAACGTGGTTATTTTCTTTTATAAAAAAATGCAATTTTTGCCACAAAAAAAGGTGACGACAGTGACGCAAACCACGCAAAGTCCAAATATGACTGGACATACCCAAACGGGTAATGCCGCCAAAAATTTTGAAGAAAAGCAACAACGCCTTGCCGAAAATAGTCAGCAGCCTGTAATGATGTCTGGCGCTGAGATGTTGGTGCAATCCCTGACCGATGAAGGTGTTAAATACATTTTTGGCTATCCAGGCGGTGCCGTTCTTCATATCTATGATGCCTTGTTTCAACAAGACAATATTGAGCACATCTTAGTACGCCATGAGCAAGCTGCTGGTCATATGGCAGATGCCTATTCGCGAGTGACTGGCAACACTGGTGTCGTATTGGCAACGTCAGGTCCTGGTGCTACCAACACGGTGACAGCCATTGCCACAGCCTATATGGACTCAGTGCCGATGGTTGTTATTGCAGGTCAGGTACCAAGCAGCCTAATTGGTGAAGATGCTTTCCAAGAAACAGACATGGTCGGTGTGTCGCGTCCTATCGTTAAGCATAGCTTTCAAGTACGCCATGCCAGCGAAATCCCAATGATTGTTAAAAAAGCTTTTTATATCGCCCAATCTGGACGCCCAGGTCCTGTCGTAATAGATGTTCCAAAAGACATGACGGCACCCAGCGAAAAATTTGCTTACGAGTATCCAGAAGAAGTATTTATACGCTCTTATCAGCCGTCGGTAAAAGGTCATACTGGTCAAATTAAGAAAGCAGTTGAGACCTTATTAGCAGCCCAGCGCCCTATTATTTATGCTGGTGGCGGGGTTATTTGGAGTAAGGCTCATGAAGAGCTGACTGGTCTTGCCCATCGCCTAAATTTACCTGTGACCAATACGCTAATGGGTTTGGGCACATTCCCAGGTTCCGATCGTCAGTTCTTAGGTATGCTCGGCATGCACGGCACTTATGAGGCCAATATGACCATGCATCATGCCGATGTTATTTTGGCAGTCGGTGCGCGTTTTGATGACCGTGTGACCAATAACGTCAAAAAATTCTGTCCGAATGCGACGATTATTCATATTGATATTGATCCTGCTTCGATTTCTAAAACGATTATGGCGCATATCCCAATCGTCGGCGATGTAAAATCTGTCTTGACCGATATGTTAGACATTATTGGTGACGATAAAGAACTTGAGCAACATGCTTTATTAGACTGGTGGTCGCAAATCAATGAGTGGCGTAAGCGTCATGGTTTGCGTTATGACACCAACACAGATAATGGTATTAAGCCGCAAAGTGTCGTACAAGCCTTATGTAAAGTGACGGATGGCCAAGCCATTATCACAAGCGATGTCGGTCAACATCAAATGTTTGCGGCTCTTTACTATACGTACAATGAGCCTCGTCAATGGTTGAACTCAGGTGGTCTTGGCACGATGGGTGTTGGCCTGCCATATGCCATGGCGGCGAAACTTGCATGCCCTGAGCGCGATGTGGTCTGTATTACTGGTGAAGGCTCTATTCAAATGAATATCCAAGAGCTATCAACCTGTCTACAGTACAACTTACCAGTCAAAATCCTAAACATTAATAATGCACAGTTGGGTATGGTAAAACAGTGGCAAGACATGTTGTATGAAGGTCGCCATGCCCAATCTTATATGAACTCACTGCCAGACTTTGTGAAATTGGCTGAGAGCTATGGTCACGTTGGTATCAAGATTACTGATCCTGCAACCATGGAAGCACAGTTGGCTGAAGCCATGGCTATAAAAGACAGACTGGTATTTATTGACGTTTGTGTCGATCGTAATGAGCATGTATATCCGATGCAAATCGCTGGGCAAACCATGCGTGATATGTGGCTAACAAAAGGGGAGCGTACCTAATGCAACAACAACATCTGATTTCGGTATTAATGGAAAACGAAGCGGGTTCGTTGTCGCGGTTGGTCGGCTTGTTCTCACAACGCGGCTATAATATCGAAACGCTAAACGTCGCGCCTACTGATGATCCAAGTATTTCACGTCTGACGGTAACAACCATTACCTCGCCTGAAAGAATTGAACAAATCACCAAACAATTGCATAAATTGATTGAAGTGGTTAAAGTGCTCAATTTATCAGACACCGTACACGTTGAACGCGAGCTGATGCTCATTAAAGTACGGGCAACGGGAAATGTGCGAGAAGAGATTAAACGTAGTGCCGATATTTTTCGTGCACAAATTGTTGACGTCAATGCCAGTTTATATACCATTCAAATCGTTGGTGACAAAGAAAAGCTTGACGGCTTTATTGATGTGATTGGCCGTGAACGCATTATGGAAGTGGTGCGCTCGGGCGTCATTGGTATTGCTCGCGGCGAAAAAACGCTCAGTATTTAGTACTCATTACGACCCATCTTGATCAAGAGTTATTTTAATTAAGAATTATTTATCTAAATCAACAAAGCGCTTATCTTAGTTATTATATTGGCTACAGCATAAGCGTTTATTATCCATGGCAAGCCATGATTGAAGACAAGGACTCTATTTATGAACGTTTTTTATGACAAAGATTGTGATCTATCAATTATCCAAGGTAAAAAAGTTGCCATTATCGGTTACGGCTCACAAGGCCATGCGCACGCGCTTAACCTACAAGACTCAGACGTCGATGTGACTGTTGGTTTACGTGCTAATTCAGGATCATGGAAAAAAGCTGAAAACGCTGGCTTAAAAGTTGCTGAAGTAGAAGAAGCGGTAAAAGCCGCCGACGTGATTATGATTTTGACGCCTGATGAGTTCCAAAAAGAGCTTTACAATGATGTGATCGAGCCAAACATCAAAGAAGGCGCTACATTGGCTTTCGCTCATGGTTTTGCTATTCATTACAACCAAGTAGTACCACGTAGTGACCTTGATGTCATCATGATTGCACCAAAAGCGCCAGGTCACACTGTTCGCTCTGAGTTTACAAAAGGCGGCGGTATCCCAGATTTGATCGCTATTTACCAAGACGCTTCAGGTCAAGCTAAACAGTTGGCACTATCATATGCTGCTGGTGTTGGTGGTGGTCGCTCAGGTATTATCGAAACCACGTTCAAAGATGAGACTGAAACCGACTTATTCGGTGAGCAGGCCGTTCTTTGTGGTGGTGCAGTTGAGCTTGTAAAAATGGGTTTTGAAACCCTAACCGAAGCAGGCTATGCTCCAGAGATGGCTTACTTTGAATGCTTACATGAGCTTAAGCTCATCGTTGACTTGATGTATGAAGGCGGTATCGCTGACATGAACTATTCAATCAGTAACAACGCTGAGTACGGTGAATATGTGACAGGCCCTGAAGTTATCAATGAGCAATCACGTGAAGCCATGCGTAATGCGCTAAAACGCATTCAGTCTGGTGAGTACGCAAAAATGTTCATCTCTGAAGGTGCAACCAACTATCCATCAATGACGGCTCGTCGTCGTAACAATGCTGAGCATTCAATTGAAGTTACTGGTGCTAAGCTACGCGGTATGATGCCATGGATCGGTGGTAATAAAATTATCGATAAAGACAAAAACTAAGCTTACTATTAAATTATAAAAACTTAGTTAATGAGTCATGCAAAACCCATGTTATTGAATAATAGCATGGGTTTTTTGATGCGCATTATTTGATAGATGTTTTTACAAGGATTGGTTTTATGGGTTGAAAACCAATCATAGCCACCCATATATACAGGCATTATCGTATTAGTTGACTGTTTACTTCTACCAAACCCAAAAAATACGATTGTCGTTATCATCATTTGTTTTTGGACTAAGAAAACAAATGGTTTATCCATTCTTATTTTTCTATAGATTACAGGTTGTGTGTTGTGCAAATATCTTATCCTGACTGGCTAACGCCGCAATTCGTATATATTACTCTTAGCGCTGTGGTAGCAGTTTTGATTTGGATAGAAGGAGAGATGCTCAAAAAGACCAATGGCAAATTGCCTAAGTCTAAATTTTTTCAAATCAGCTCGCTCCTAGACACATTATGGTTCTTTATTTCTGTTGTCATGCTGTACGTGATTGACCTAACACCACTGGCCATTGCTGTACCTGCTGCCTATGGTATTTATACCACTTTTGGCTGGGTTTATGGAACACGATTGTTGAAACGTAAAGGCATTCCTGATTCCCCCAAAGATTTGGTAATACCGGCTAAATATATTGCTTATAGCCAGTCATTTTCGCTGATATTTTTTGCTTTATGTTTATTGGTATTAAGTTCACCGTGGTTGCCCATATCTCAATAAAATATTTTTGAACTACAGCTGATACTAAACAAAATGACTATGCTGTCTTATAATGCAAGATAAGTATAAAGCCAAAATTTAAAAATATCTTTAATATCAGTGTATTATCTAAGTATTTGCTAAATGGCTTCGCTGTCTGAAGTTGATATAAACGGTTTACAAAAATCATCAATTTAGACTGTTGCGCTTATGAAAAACTGTTATAATCGACCTGTACTCAAAGAATCTTGGTAAAAAACCAAAGTTATCTCTAAGGTGATTTACGATTATGAACCGTGATTTTGATCAGAAAATGATCTGGGTATATAACAATTAATCGGTGATGACACACGTCTCGCCAACAGTTAAAGAGTTAGGAAAATTTATGTCAGATAAAGTTGAAGGCACTGTAAAGTGGTTTAATGAAGCTAAAGGTTTTGGTTTTATCGCTCAAGACAATGGCGGACAAGATGTATTCGCTCATTACAGCGCTATCCAAGGTGGCGGTTTCAAAACCCTAGCTGAAGGCCAAAAAGTGTCTTTCATCTTAGGTGATGGTAAAAAAGGCCCACAAGCTGAGCAAATCGAAGCTATCTAATCTAATTGATAATTGAACAGACTGTTTACCAGTTAGTCTAATTACAGTAAGATTAGCAATACGCTAATTTGCTAAAATAATAAAAATACTGTTTCGACTTTAAAAAAAAGCAACCTCTCATCAGGTTGCTTTTTTTATATCATTTTTATCTATAAAAATGATATGTGCTAATTGATGACACGTTCTAACGAAGAGATGATAAAAAAGGTTATTGTATGAAGTGGGAAACTTGGTTTTCAATCGATTGGCAGCAAGTGCTAGGTATTTCTTTATCAGCATTAGGCTTCTATTTAGGCCTCATGCTATTTACGCGGTTGATGGGATTACGGAGTTTCTCTAAGCTTTCAAGCCATGACTTTGCGATGACGGTTGGTATTGGTAGTATACTTGCTTCAACAGTGCTGTCTGATAGACCCTCTTTACTGCAAGGTTTATTTGCCGTCGCGGTGTTATTTTTGATTCAAGGAATGGTTTCGGTCATTAGGCGCAGAGTCAAGCCGCTGAAATCTCTGATAGACAATCAGGCCATTATATTAATGGCGCATGGTGAATATCTTTCGGATAATTTAAAAGAAGCCAATCTAACCACCAGTGATGTCCAAGAAGTGCTGCGTAAAAATGGAATTAAATCTAAAACGGAAATATTTGCCGTGATTATGGAGACGACAGGTGATATGAGTGTTATTAAAAACAATGACGTCACGCCTGATTGGACTTTATTTAATGATATACGGGATAGTGAATTGCTGGTTAAAGCTGACGATAGAACGTCGTAGTTTATTCTTATGCTTGAGTACGCTCAAAAAGACAGAGGATCACAAAACAGTAAGCGAGTCAGACGTTGATGATACTATAAAGATATAAAAGTAGAATTCCAACAAAACAGTGAGATTGACCGCTTATAAACTATTTATTATAGAATAGTGACAAATTTATGACGCATTATTCACGGCGTTGTCTTGACCTTAGGCCTGCGCTCGCGCAAGATACATAGGTCTGATAATAACGGTTGGCTTAGCTTCAGTAGGCTGGATCAATAGAACATAGGCGGTTAATACGATTTTTGATATTGGCTTATGTTACCTGATTCGCGATTTGCTACTGAGCAGTAATAACCTTGAGTAATATGTTGAACGACAGTTTGAATAACAATGAACCTTTGGTTCTTAACTGACAATTTTTAATTCATAACATTAATAAACGAGGAACGTATGAAAGCATTAGTAGCGGTCAAGCGTGTCATTGATTATAACGTAAAAGTTCGTGTAAAAGCCGACAACTCTGGCGTTGATCTGTCAAACACCAAAATGTCGATCAACCCTTTCGACGAAATCGCAGTAGAAGAAGCCGTTCGTCTAAAAGAAGCGGGCGTCATTGATGAGATCATCGTCGCTTCAATCGGTCCAAAAGAGTCACAAGAGCAAATTCGCGCAGCGCTCGCACTGGGTGCTGACCGTGGTATCTTGGTATTGACTGACGCCAAACCTTATCCACTGCAAGTCGCTAAGATACTTAAAAATATCGCCGAAAGCGAAAGCACTGATATTATCTTGTTGGGTAAGCAAGCCATTGATGATGACAACAACCAGACTGGTCAGATGCTTGCAGCATTGATGGGAATCGGCCAAGGTACGTTTGCCTCAGAAGTGAAGGTTGAGGGCGACAAAGTAAACGTAACGCGTGAAATCGATGGTGGCCTACAAACTGTGTCACTTGCTTTACCAGCGGTTATTACGACGGATCTACGTTTGAATGAGCCACGTTATGCTAAATTGCCTAACATCATGAAAGCAAAGAAAAAGCAGCTTGATGAAAAAACGCCAGCTGATTTTGGGGTTGACATGGCCTCTAAGCAAGAGATTATTAAAGTCGTGCCACCTGCTGAACGCAAAGCTGGTATTACAGTAGGGTCAGTTGATGAGTTGGTCGATAAGCTAAGAAACGAAGCAAAAGTCATTTAATGTTTCAATGATTGGATACTTCGCTACGGCATATCCTGTACAAGGCTGTAGATTTGGCTGGTCTCTTTGCTATTAAAAGCAAGCCACCCAAATAGCTTTGTACACAAACAACCGCATGAATAGATGATACGAACAAATAAAGGATTAAAACCATGGCAATTTTGGTATACGCAGAACATGACAATGCCAGTCTAAAAAAGGCAACTTTGAACACGATCGCTGCTGCTAAGCAAATTGGCGATGATATCCATGTGTTGGTGGCAGGTAGTGGTGCTCAAGCGGTCGCTGATGAAGCGGCAAAAGCGCAAGGCGTGACTAAAGTACTGTTAGCGGACAACGCCGCTTATGAGCATCAATTGGCAGGTAACGTGGCGTTATTGGTTGCTGATATTGCTAGTGACTATAGCCATGTTTTAGCTGCGGCCACAACCACTGGTAAAAACTTCATGCCACGTGTTGCCGCTTTGCTAGACGTCAGCATGTTGTCTGAAATCTCTGGTGTGGTAGATGCGCAGACTTTTGAGCGTCCTATCTATGCAGGTAACGCGACGGCAACCGTAAAAACGTCAGAAGACAAAGTGGTACTAACCGTACGTACAACGGCGTTTGATCCAGTTGCAAGCGAAGGCGGCTCAGCCACTGTTGAGACAATCGACAATGTACAAGAAACTGGCAAAGCAAGCTTCGTCAACGAAGAGATGGCGAAATCTGATCGTCCGGAATTGACCTCAGCAAGCATCGTGGTATCTGGTGGTCGTGCATTGGCAAACGGTGAAAACTTTACCAAATACATTGAGCCATTGGCTGATAAGCTAGGCGCTGCTGTTGGTGCATCACGTGCTGCAGTTGATGCTGGCTATGTACCGAACGATATGCAGGTTGGTCAAACAGGTAAAATCGTTGCACCAGACTTATACATCGCTGCTGGTATTTCAGGCGCAATTCAGCATCTAGCGGGTATGAAAGATTCTAAAGTCATCGTTGCTATCAATAATGACCCAGAGTCACCTATTGCTAGCGTTGCTGATTACTTCTTAGAAGCGGATTTGTTTGAAGCATTGCCTGAGCTTACTAGCAAGGTTTAATGTATCAATTGTGGTATGAATGTAATAAAAAACCCACTATCAATCGATAGTGGGTTTTTTTATGTCATAGATATTAACTAGGAAGCTAAGCGTATTGTCTTTGTCGTAAAGTCTCATACAAGCAAAGTGACCCTGCAATGGCGACATTGAGGCTTTCTTGTCCATTGGGTTGCGGCAAGGCAATAGGTGTGGCGCACTGCATCAGCTCATCACAAACGCCTTGACCTTCATGCCCCATAATCCAAGCGATGGGTTGCTTTAAATCATGTTGATAAATGACGGTATCGGTATGTGAGCTGGTCGCAAATAGGGGTGTTTGTACGTTGTTCAAAATATCTTGAACACTCAAGCCCTCAAAAATAGTTAGTGCAAATTGCGCGCCCATGCCTGCGCGTAGTGTTTTTGGAGACCATGCTTGAGCAGTTGCACTGGTGCATAAAATATTATGGATACCGACCGCCGCTGCTGTGCGTAGTAAAGTGCCAACATTACCGCTGTCCTGAACGTCATTAAGAATCAAGCAATCATCCACCATCATCGATAAACTAGGCGTTGGTATCTTAATGACTGCCATGATATCGATACCTGTGCCCAAGCTGCGTACGCTTTCATAAAGCGTGTCTGACAATGCCAAAATGGGTGTATAAGTTGGCAGGCGCGTTAAAATCTGCTGAACCTCAGGATGGCTACGCGCTGACTCAGACAGAAGTATTTGAACAAATGGATAATCACTACGCAGAGCAGCATCGATGAGGTGCACGCCTTCAATGACCGTTTGGCCATGTTTGTTACGCTGGCGAGCTTGCCCCAAGAGTGCTTTTACTAACTTGACCGTCGTATTTTTATCTGAGGTAATCAGCTCGGTGGGATTTAATACCATGATGGATCGCTTAGAAAGAAAAGTAGTATATGGATAATTTTGATAACTGGCACAAAGCCTAATTAGCATAAAACCAAATAAATCATAGGCTTTATGCTAATTATTATCAATGTGAGTTATCCTCGATAGGAGAGCGGATGTATAGTAAGTTCAGTATAAAAACGAGTCAGCGGCACTGGAATGAATTTTTTGCAGCATCGAGCTGCGAAGGCACAGCAAGCCAGAAAAATTTATACCAGTTCAGCGTCGAAATATAATGTATCTGTTTTATTTAGAATCGACTATATTATTTGTCAGTATAATTCACATGTAAGTCTTTAATATAATTGACTTCATTTTTACTACCAAGTACCACAGGCACGCGTTGATGGATATCGGTTGGTTCGATATCTAAAATGCGATGAACGGCGTCAGTTGCTTCGCCGCCAGCGCGTTCAATCAATAGACTCATCGGATTGGCTTCATACATCAAACGTAATTTACCTGCTTTATGAGCGTATTTAGTATCAAATGGATAGGTAAATAGACCACCACGACATAAAATGCGGTGAACATCACCAACCATGGCAGCCACCCAGCGCATGTTAAAATCACGACCACGAACGCCAGTTTCACCAGCGATAAGCTCGTCGATATATTGTTGCATTGGGGCGCGCCAATAGCGATAGTTTGAAGCATTGATAGCGTACTCACTGGTATCAGCATCGATTTGAACATTGTCTTCGATGAGCACATAATCATTAGTGTCTGGGTCTAAGCTGAACATAACGACATTATCTGCTACTGTTAGCGCTAGAACGGTAGACGTTCCATATAATAAATAACCTGCTGCCAGTTGTTGATTTCCTGCTTGCAAAAAATCACTATTCTCACTGACTTGACCTTGGCGCTTATACGGTAGAATGGAAAAAATAGTACCAACTGCCATATTGATGTCGATATTTGATGAACCATCCAGTGGATCAAACAATACCAATAGACTGCCATCAGCATTAGCGGGGGTGGCATCATCCAGCTCTTCTGAAGCAACGCCAGCACAATGTGCATTTTTTGCCAACGCATCTAACAATAAATCATTGGCCAGTACATCCAGCTTTTTCTGATCTTCCCCTTGGACGTTTTGATTGCCAGCTTCGCCTAAGATATCTGCTAAAGCCCCTTTTCTTAGCAATTGTGAGATGACTTTGCCAACGTCAGTAACCGTTGTAATCACGTCATTAAGGGCAGGATTGGTTGCGTGAGCGTTTAGATAGTTTGCTAGGGTCGTCATAAGGCTTCCTAATGAGTGGTATTGAGAATAAAAAATGGCTGAGCGTTAGATAAAAAATAGATAGTATGAGTAGCTATAAGCCTGCAACTTGCGCAGTCTGATGATTAGATAGCCTAGAAGGCATCTTTGTCCTGACCGTAAAATCAGCTACACTATAATCATTATTCATTTATAATTTTGATAGGCTTATTTGTATAATGTTCGATAAAGGCTTACTGATGGTCGATCCATTATAAAATAAATACAGTGCTGCTAAGCGCTTTTCATAAGTCTGCTTTTATTACGGTAAATTGTAGCAAATAAGCGTCAAAATGTCCCTGTGTCTGTAGGTATCAATTATAAATGCTCGAACAAAGATGAATAAACGATTAATATAGACCCATTCAAACTCATAATAAAGACTCATCATTATGTCAAATTCTATCGATAGCCATTCTACCCATACGGTTTCGCCGACCGATTATGCAAAATTCGATCCCGATACCATTCATCAAAGGCTCAACACCTCACTAAGTCGCCCACAGCTCAATACCGATGGTCGCATTCGCCACTTTTTGGGTGTAGAGGGTCTTAACAAAGCTCAGTTGCAAGCGATTATCGCTAAAGCCGAGACGTTCTTTGATGATAACGGACAACTGATTAATCGTCCTGAGTTGGAGGGCTATACGGTGATGAATTTATTTTTTGAGCCATCGACTCGTACGCGCACTACTTTTGAAGTGGCCGAAAAGCGCTTGGGTGCCAATGTGCTGAATATCGATATCGAACGTTCTAGCGCCAAAAAAGGCGAAAGCTTACGCGATACATTGTGGAACTTGCAAGCCATGACGGCGGATATCTTTGTGGTACGGCATTCAGCCTCGGGTGCCGCCCATTTTATGGCGACAGAAGTGACACCAGACATCGCTATTATTAATGGCGGTGATGGCTGGCATGCGCATCCAACGCAAGGCATGCTCGATATGTTAACCATTCACCGTGAGGCACCGCGCCCATTTGAAGAGCTATCAGTGGCTATCGTTGGTGATATTAAGCATTCACGGGTCGCCCGCTCTGATATCAGTGCGCTACAAACCTTAGGTGTTAAAGATATTCGCGTCTGTGCCCCACGTACTTTATTGCCTAAGGGGATAGAGCGTTATGGAGTGCAAGTTTATGAAAACATGAATGAGTGCGTCACGGACTGCGATGTCATTATGGGATTGAGAATTCAAAATGAGCGTATCGGTTCGCCACTCTTGGCGTCCTCAAGTGAGTATTACAAACACTATGGTATTACGCCAGAGCGAGTGGCACTTGCTAAGCCTGATGCGTTGGTGATGCATCCAGGGCCGATGAACCGCGGGGTTGAGATCGCGTCGAGCGTCGCTGATGGCGCACAATCGGTGATCTTAAAGCAGGTAAATAACGGTATTGCCATTCGTATGGCCGTATTGTCTCTGGCAATGGAAGGTCAACGAGCGCATCAAGCGGCTGGTAGCTAATACTCTAGTCGCCATTTCATTCTCATTTATTTCATTTTATTGATACGGTAATAACGCTTATGTCTACTACGCTCAATACGGAAGCACCGATACGTGACCATCTTCCTCAAACCATTAAAAATGCCTTGCCAAGTGCTGTAACCGATAAGCTGGCGTCACTTGAAGCAGGGCGTGAGATGTGGTTGTTGCCACCGTTGGTTGATTTGTGCGCGCGCTTACGTGAACCAGGACAACAACAACATGGTACGTTAGAATCTGAAGGTCGTGCTGCCCGTGGTAATGGTTTTTTGCATGTGGTGATTCCACCAGATACCAATCCTATTTTAGAAAACGGCTCGTTACTCAAGGGTTTGCGTGAGCGTGCGCTGGATGATGGCGGGATTCATTTACATATTTTGGGTGCATTGACCGCGGGCTTAGAAGGCGAGCGCCCCTCTAATATCGCAGGCTTAAAAAAAGGCGGTTGTATTGCTGTCTCTAACGCTCGTAGGCCTTTTCGTAATGACTTAGTACTGCTACGTACACTGGAGTACGCGGCAACGTTTGGAATGAAAGTATTCTTTTATCCTGATGAGGCAAGTCTGTCTGGAGATGGGGTGGCACATGAAGGGTATATTGCGTCTTATCATGGACTACAAGGTATTCCGTGGATTGCGGAAACAGTTGCTTTATCTACCCAGTTATTGATGGTCGAAGAGACAGGCATTGCCGCTCACTTTAGTCAATTGTCTTGCAAATCTTCAATAGAGCTGATGCGCTGGGCAAAAGATAAAGGTCTGCCAGTGACTTGTGACGTGGCGATGCATCAGCTGTATTTAACAGATGATAATTTAGAAGGCTTTAATGCTCAGGCTTATGTGTTGCCGCCACTACGTAGTAATACTGACCAGCAAGCCATTCGCCGTGGACTGAAAGACGGTACCATTGATGCGATTTGTAGCCATCATGAACCACTGAACAGTACTGCGAAAAAGGCACCGTTTGCTGAGAGTACACCAGGTATCTCAAATTTTGATACCTTCATGGCGCTGGCATGTCAGCTGGTGCATGATGGAGTATTAACGATAGAGCAGCTGGTGGACAAAATCTGTCTTAACCCTGCAAAAATCGCTGGCATTACTGAGCAATATGAAAGCATTGGCGGTGCGGTGTTGGTTGATCCCAATCTTGAGTGGCAAGTAACCGCGCAATCAATGCTATCAAATGGCAAAAACACACCGTTTTTTAATCAGCAATTACAAGGTCGTGTCGTGGAGACATTCTTTGGTTAATCTGCCCCGACAGGATGACGATCTGCTGCCATCCTCGGAGGGGAGTGACTCTAATTTCCGTAATCAGCAGGTAAGCTCTCGCAGCACTGCCAGTGAGTCCATCAAGGCCGTGGCAGTTTATGAAGTGGTCAAAGGTGTTGGTGCTCTATTAGGGGCAGGGGCGCTATGGTCGTGGCATACCGATCTTGAACATTGGCTGAGAACAGCGACTGCCTCTTGGCAGCAAAGCTTTGGTCAACTGCTGGCACCGCAAGTTGATAGCGCCGTCCAAATTGCCCAACAGGCCAGCAAAAACTGGCCAATGTTTCTATTATTGATCGTTGCTTATGCCAGTTTGCGCTTTCTGGAAGCTTATGGCCTATGGCAAGATAAAACATGGGCGTATTGGTTTGGCGTGCTCGGCTATGGTGTGTTTATTCCTATCGAGATTTACTATCTGATCGTCAGCCCATTTGATTGGTTTAAGCTTGGCATATTGATCTCAAACATTTTAATCGTCATTGTGGTTTATCGTAATATGAAGCGGAAGGGTTTGCTGTAGAAACTTATTAAAGCATTATGGCGGTTGAGGTTGTTTTTACGCTATCCCTCCGTTACTACTTTATCATCCGTACGAATACTTTTGGCGACTCTGCCAACGCTTAATCCTTGTACCAAAATAGAAAATATCACCACGGCATAAGTGAGCGCCAATAAGATATCACGTTCTGCACCAATAGGAAGCTGCAATACCAAGGCCACTGAAATCCCACCACGCAATCCGCCCCATGTCAGTACTTTCCAAGCGCCTTTCGGCAAGTCAAGCTGGCGATGAAAGGTTTTGGTGGTCATGCCTACGACAATAAAGCGAGCAAGCAGGGCAATAATAATCGTCAAACCAGCGGCGATAAATAAGTTACCTGAGTAAGCAATCATTACCACTTCTAGCCCGATCAGTACGAATAAAATGGCATTTAAAATCTCATCAATCAATTCCCAAAACAAATCAATATAATGACGTGTCTTGTCACTCATCGCCAGCGCTCGCCCGCGATTACCAACCATTAATCCCACTATTACCATGGCCAATGGCCCTGATAAATGCCAATGACTGGCAAGCGCATAGCCGCCAATGACACCTGCCAGCGTTAGGAGTACTTCCTCTTGATAACTGTCGATGCTTTTGATTAAGTAATATAAAATGGCGCCGAGTACCAAACCAAAGACGATGCCACCACCAGCTTCAACTGCTAACGTATGTGCCACATAGTTAGCCGTTGGGATATCGCCGCTTGATAAAATACCGAGCAGCAAAACAAAGATAACCACGCCGATACCATCATTAAATAATGACTCACCAGCGATCACGGTTTCGATACTTTTGGGCGCACCTGCCGAGGACAGAATACCCATCACCGCAATGGGATCAGTAGGAGATATGAGAGCCCCAAACAATAAGCACCACAGAAATGGTAAGCCAAAACCAAGTAGGGGTAGCATAAAATAAATTGCTGTAGCAATAAGCATTGCTGACACGATAGTGCCAAGACCAGCGAGGATACCAATGGGCAGTTTATAACGCTTTAAATCACTAATATTGACGTGTAAAGCGCCAGCAAATAAGAGCATAGAGAGCATGCCATCCAACAACACTTCGGTAAAATCAAGCCGCTTTAATAAGCTAACTTCATAATCAATGAGTTGATCAAACCCTAAAAACCCTAAAAATATTGCACCGATAGACAAGACAATAGAGATGACCATCACGCCAATCGTGGTTGGTAAACCAATAAAACGATGATTGACATAAGTCAATAAGGCCGTAATTGTTAAGAATATGGCGCTGACTTCGAGGATGGTTAAACTGGTTGCAGATGCCATAAAGCAAGATCTCTTATCAATATAAAAGTTACCTTATAAGCTCAAAGCTTATGAGAGTCACGTCGGTGTAATATTTCTTTGTTTTATGCATACGTATGGGACATTAGCAATGTTTCCAATGCTTAGCTTGATTGTGTTTCTAGTGCTTTACGGATGTGGGCGGCAAATTCACTTTCATAACTAAAATACTGATGTTGCGCATCATCATCAAGAATAAATCGCTCTGCTTGTTGGCACATAGCAATCAAATCATGTATCAGCTCTTGATAGCTTAAATTCTCTTCTCCAGCACGCTTGATCAAATTTAGCTCATGTAATAGCGTTTGCTGCTGTGCATGATTCACGCGTGCGTAACTCAGATCTATCATTGACTGACACAGCGCTTTGAGTACCATCAAGTCCGCTGCTGCATAACGACGTATCTCGCCAAGCGACCTATTAATAAAGTCTGATATTGTGGGAGTGTGAGTGACCAAAGCCAATATGGCCGATCGCTGCTCATGACCCACTGTATCAGACGCATCGTTATCGGGTGCTGGCGTATAAAAGTGATAAGGACTGGGCGGCTGACGACGCATCATGATACTCAAGCAGCTCGTCAATGATTGCACACAGTTGACGGCTGTTTTTGGGTCGTTGATACCCGGCGATAATGCCCGAACCGCAATCTCAGTCATTTGCCCCAAACTATAGGCAATGTCATTAGAATGCGCCAAGCGTTGTTCGAGGCGTATGCAATCGGCAAAACGCTGCCAAAACATACCATCAGGTGAGCGCGGCACAACTGCCAAGTGTGGTGTCGCTGTTTTTTGTTGATTAAGAGGATGGTTTTTTGGGCGTTGATAAAAATAACCAATCACGTTTTTGTCAGTGACATAGTCACCAAGGTTGACATGCATTTGTACCACACCACCATAGTCTTGAGTCAATGTTATCAATGACTCAAGATAAATTTGCTGGATATAACCTGAGCGTGGGGGATAGACAGGTGTTGCAGGCCACGTCTGAAATTGCTCGACATCATGATGTTCAACATTACGTTGATGCTCAATATCACAGCAATCACTGTACCAGTAGTGAATGTTATCGATAGCATCATTGCTGGCATTTTGAATGACATGTGAGGCTTGGATGGCGTGTACCATATGCTGTACAAAATACACCAGTAAAAGCGCGCAAATAATTGCCATGATAATAGCAAAAGTGACGGACAGCTGCGGTACGCCATATGACACATCATACTTATGAATAGACTTTAAGACCAACAAACTATAGCTAAACGTACCAATGAACGCACCCAATACAAACTGATTTGGCTTATCTGTCAAAAAGTTACGCAACAATCTTGGGCCAAACTGTGAAGATGCCATAGACAGCACGGCGATCGTAATCGAAAAGGTGGTTCCCGCCACGCCGAGCACAGCACCTGCAATCGCTGTCATGATAGCGCGAGCGGCATCATCGTCACCCGTAAAGGCAAAAGTAATCTCTCTGACGGTTTCACGGTCGAAATGCTGATCGACAGTCACCAATAACGGTGCAAGTAGAATACCCGCGATCACACACGCAGTGGGGATAAACCAGTAAGAGCCAATAAGCTGCTCCCACAGGTTTTTAAGTCGATCGGGCAGATCAGAAAGCGTCTGTAGCGACCATAGCTGAGTGAATTGCCTCAGTCTTTTCTGAGCTGCATCATAAGTACCCTGCCATAAGTTTTTTTGGTCGTTTTTATTTGTTGTCATAAGCTTTAAGGCATCCAAAAATAATGGCATCGTGGCTTTTTTATAACTTTATGGCTCTAAACATTGCCCTATAATTTTTACTTTATTTTGGGGTTATCCGCTTCTGTAATAATAGCGTTCTTTTGATCTCTTTTGTTGGTAGCCGTTTGCGCATTGCGTTCGCCACTGCCTATAGGGATAATGGCCTCGTTATTGTGATCGTCATATTCAATGTCACTTTCTCTATCATAGGCGATAGGCTCAAAGTGCCGTGACCCTTCGATATTTGAATCATTACCTGATAGCTGACTGGCTGTTTCAGGTTCGATTTTTCTAAATAAATTATTTTTATGACCTTTACGTGTGCCTTTTTCTTCCGGAGAGGCTTTCTTACGTGGCTCACTATGGGCAAAAATAGCACTTAACGGCAGATTCAACTGCTGTTTGGCATAAGCTTCGGTGTGCTCAAAGCGATCAACCAACAAGCTTAGCCAAGGTTTCTGATCCTCTACATTCATCTCGTCGAGCTCATCCTTAATGGGCAAGGGGTAGGGTAGAGTCCGATAAAAATCCCACAAGGTCATTTTGCTCAAGTCTTTTTTGAGCACATAATCATCATCTTCGGTCATCGTGATGAGGTTGCTGTCTTGTAGATAATTGATGTAAATATACCACTTTGGTAATTCCTTGCGCCCTAGCACATTACGCAGCGCTTGTTCGCTGACGGCTTCGCCTTTTAGGTGATGGGTATATACCAAATTTAGCATATCTAGCAAGCTGAGTAACGGATGACGAGGATAAACCTCTTGGGTTTCAAAAATAGTCAGGGTATAGCTAATCTCAACGCCCAATAAAATGAGATTCCATGATAAATAAATCCATAGTAAGAAAATAGGCAGTGCGGCAAAAGCGCCATAGATCGCTTCATAACTGGTAAAGTTGGCCATCACTGTACCAAAGAGATGCTTCATCAGCTCAAATACGATGGCGACAAATACACCAGCGATGGCGGCGTTTTTTACTGGTACGCGTGCTTTGGGAATAAACCAATACATCCCGATGAAACCTGCGACAGTGATACCAATGGACACCGCCTGTACCCAAAATGACCAATCGATACCATAACCTGCGATTTGTCGATTTAAGAAACTTAGACTTTGTACCGCACTTGAGGCGATAAAAGCAGTACCCAATACCAATGGCCCTAACGTAACGATAGTCCAGTAGCGCAACATGCTTTTTAGGCCGCCCGAACGGTTTTCTACGCGCCAGATTTGGTTAAAAGCGCGTTCAATGGTCGTCAACGTCATGATGGTCGTAAAGAGTAAAACCATGGCACCAATAATGGTTAGATTAGATGACTTTTCGGCGAAGCTATTGATATACTGACTGACCTGCATGCTTGATTGTGGCAATAAATTGCTATATATCACCTCATAAATTTGTGCTCTGACCGATGCAAGCGCTGGTACTGAGGATAAAATCATCAATAATACCGTCAGTATTGGCACAATCGATAACATCGTCGTATAAGTCAAAGAGGCTGCTTTTTGTTGGCAATTGTCTTCTAAAAAATGCCGAGTCAAAAATTGCAAAAATTGAAACCAGCGTTGATGTAAAAATGGGATTTTTTCTGATAATTTTTCCATGTCGATCATCTAGCAAGGGTAAAGTGACAGTAGTGTAACAAAAATGAGCCGTTATCATCTGCCATTTAATTGTGTCAAAATGCACAATAGTAACCGTTGCAGGGTTTTACCCGCTACAATAGGATATAGGTCAGTTTGCATGTCAGGGAGTGGCTCGGGCATAATGTGTACAGACATAGATAGCATCAGCTAGCTGCTGTATTTGAATGACAGCTGTGTTTGAATGGCGAAAATGCTGGCAGGTGACTGCTATAGTCAGTTCAGTTTAAAAACGATATAGCAGTTCTGCGTTGCAATATAATGGTTCTGTTTTATTTAGAATCGACTATATAAATAATGACGTTAATGATTTTATGAGGAAGTGTTGCTAATGAGTCAGACTGATCCTTACGTTTTGGTGCTGTATTATTCTAATTATGGTACGACTAAGACATTGGCATATGCTATCGCTCAAGGTATTGAAGATGCTGGCATGACGGCGCGTATCCGTACCGTGCCAACCGTTGCCCCCGAGACCACATCGAGTAAGCCTGCAATACCGGATGAAGGTGACCTTTATTGCACCATGGATGATCTCAAAGATTGCAGCGGCCTTGCGCTTGGTAGCCCGACGCACTTTGGCAACATGGCTGCGCCCATGAAGTATTTTTGGGACAATACCGTCACTGTTTGGCTGGCAGGTAATTTGCAAAATAAACCCGCATCAGTATTTACTGCCACAGGTTCGATGCACGGTGGTCAAGAGACGACGTTGCTGACCATGATGTTGCCGTTGATGCATCATGGCATGATTATCGTTGGAGTGCCTTATGCAGAGCCTGCATTAAATCGCACCAGTCGTGGTGGTACGCCTTATGGCAGCAGTCATGTCAGTGGTGCATTACATGATCAACCCGTGTCGGCTGATGAGCGAGAGCTGGGAATTGCTCAAGGTCGTCGTTTGGCTATCAGTGCAACCGCTCTGGCGCAAGCCAACTGGCATCGCTAAGCGGCTCTGTACTCATGTTATAGTGGATTAACTGTAGTGAAGCACTATGTTATTGATTGGGAAATAAATATATCTAATGGCCACAAACCGCTCCGATAGTGAGATAAATGCTACCACGCCAGCAAAAAAATCTGGTAAAGCTGTCAAGGTTAAAAAACCTATTGCTCCCATTCGTCAGCGTCTGCTGATTACTTGGCTTATATGGTTAGTCTATAGGTTGCTTGCATTGCCTATTTCTATTAACGTCTTTAACCCAAGTCATCCTGATATTATCGGTGGTATCGCTTGGCAAGCGTTATGGTTGGTGCCAGCATTTATCTTGACGCCATGGATACTGCGTGGCCGCTCACCTTATGCATTGCTGATAAGCAGTATGTTTATCTTGGTGTACTTGGGTGCAAGTGGTGTGGTGCTATTTGCTCGTGCTTACGGCAGTAGTTGGGCTGAGATACTTATCTATTTGATTGATTTTATCTTGTTGCTAACTATCAATTTTTGGCTATTTATTTTGCTTAAACGCCTGCCTTCAATGAATAATGTCGTCAAGCAACCTCGCTCTCGCTAACATTTTTATATTATCCAAGAGACGATATCCATCGTTAATCGGTTTTAATCTTAAGATATAAGCTTAAGACACAAAAAAGCGGCGCTCTATTCGGAGCGCCGCTTTTTTAATATGATGTTACTTCTTTAAGGTGATTTCTTTGAATGCTTAGATTAGTTGACTTTGGTCAATTCTAAATCCATTTTTTTACCATCATTAATCTGGCTTACTTTTATGGGTAAGTAATCCAAGCTTGGTGCCAACCAAAAGCTGGTAGAGCGGCTGTTGTCATCATGGATACGGTCAACACGTACCGTATCAAACGTACCAGCTGGGACAGTGATCTTAGTATTGCCGGATTTTTTAAATGGCGTCTTTTCTACTTTGTTCTTTTTGGCCATGTAGTAATTACCAGAGAATTTACCATTTAATAAATCTTGGCGAATTTGTACCTCAAGGCTCAAATCATCAAAGGCTTGCTGTGCCATGTCCATGGTCGTCGTCTTACCTTTATAGTTACTGGTGACCTTTTTGGCACTTGGGTTAAAGTCCAACTTATGCGTCCGTCCCATACCGAGTAACTTATAAGTGGTGCTGGCTTGGCTTGG
This sequence comes from Psychrobacter vallis, assembly GCF_904846715.1. Classification (GTDB taxonomy): domain Bacteria; phylum Pseudomonadota; class Gammaproteobacteria; order Pseudomonadales; family Moraxellaceae; genus Psychrobacter; species Psychrobacter vallis. The sequence continues at coordinate 17,213 of NZ_CAJHBU010000008.1, read as the reverse complement.
ACTGACATTGTTGCCAGTAATAGTAAAGGTGCTGCTTTGTGCGGCACTAGCAACGCCAGCCACGCGAGCATTCACGTCGTATTTCCAAGTGTTGCCTGATTTCTTTAAAGTACGAGTAGCGGATCCTTTGTACTTGTCTTCTACCGTAAAGCTATAATTAGCGCTTGAGGGTTGAATGGTTTTTGCGTTGGCGAGTGTGGGTGCGGTCATACTTAAAGCTCCAATGGCAGCAATACTGGCCCCTGTGGTTAAGGCGGTAAATAACTTAGAATTAATACGCTGTGTGTTATTAGCAGTAGGTGTTTTTTTATTCATTGAGAAAAAACTCATGGATATTCCTTAATTAGTCTTTGTGCAGTCATATTAGTTTTTGTTTATGACTGTCATGATATTAGCAAAAACTATAATGGTCATATTATGTTACATTTTCAAGCATAGCCTTAGCTCTTGATGTGTTGCTCTTGTAGTCAATGTTACGGGCAAAGCGATTGCCATCATAATGAGTAACCGACTGTAAGCCTAGTAAGAAGAGGGACGTTAAGCAGCTGGCTATATAAAGATAAAGAAAAGCGGTAATCAAACTATCACTACTCACATTGGTTCTTTTAGAATCGTGCTAACGCTATTTATAATAGAGTACGCCAAACGAAACGTTTTAAATAACGGTATTCCTAATTCAATAGCTCGTGACATGCAAAATTCTTGTAAATTTTTGGGCTTTACACTTGAAGCCATCTTCCACTGCCCCCACTTTTTGATACAAGCTCAAAGCTTATCTTTAGAATGCTGCTTTTATGCAGCAATGCTTATAGATATTGGTATTGAGAGCATTAATTCAAATAAACCCTTTATTCAAATAACCAATTTTTGGAGTCATATCGATGAACATTCGTCCTTTACATGACCGTATTGTCGTCCGCCGTATAGAAGAAGAAACAAAAACTGCTGGTGGTATCTTACTTCCTGGTTCAGCACAAGAAAAACCATCACAAGGTGAAGTGTTAGCCACTGGTAATGGTCAGATTCGTGACAACGGTGACACTCGCGCGTTAGACGTAAAAACTGGCGACAAAGTTTTGTTCGGTCAATATGCTGGTCAAACCGTGAAAGTTGACGGCGAAGAACTACTTATTATGAAAGAATCTGATGTATTGGGTGTGCTAGAAGGCTAATTGCTCTAATGGCAATTTTGGCTAATTATTTTTTAGCTGACAGCATTGATAACCGTACTAAAGAATCATTCAATTGTATTCTCATACTTATAATAATGGAGTAATTTAACATGGCAAAAGACGTAAAATTCGGCATAGATGCCCGTAAACAAATGATGGATGGCGTAAACATCCTAGCAAATGCAGTACGAGTCACACTAGGGCCTAAAGGTCGTAACGTTGTTATCGACAAGTCATTTGGCGCACCTACCATCACTAAAGATGGTGTATCGGTTGCCAAAGAAATCGAGCTTGAAAACAAATTCGAAAACATGGGTGCACAGTTGGTACGTGAAGTGGCTAGCCGCACAAACGATGTCGCTGGTGATGGTACGACCACTGCGACCGTATTGGCTCAGTCAATCTTGCAAGAAGGCATGAAGTCAGTAGCCGCTGGCATGAACCCGATGGATCTTAAGCGCGGTATCGATAAAGCGGTTCGCGCGGCTGTTGAGCAAATCCATCTGCTATCTACGCCAGCTGACGATTCAAAAGCAATCGCCCAAGTGGGTTCTATCTCTGCCAACTCAGACACCAAAATTGGTGATTTGATTGCTCAAGCGATGGAAAAAGTCGGTAAGCAAGGCGTTATCACGGTAGAAGAAGGTTCAAGCTTTGAAGATACTCTAGAAGTAGTAGAGGGTATGCAGTTTGATCGTGGTTATATCAGCCCATACTTTGCCAATAAGCAAGACAGCTTAACGGCTGAATTTGAAAACCCATATATCTTGTTAGTTGACAAAAAAATCAGCAACATTCGTGAAATCGTGCCATTACTTGAGCAAGTCATGCAGCAGAGCAAGCCATTGCTCATCATCGCTGAAGACGTAGAAAACGAAGCGCTAGCGACTCTTGTTGTAAACAACATGCGCGGTGGCTTAAAAACTTGTGCGGTTAAAGCACCAGGTTTCGGCGATCGTCGTAAAGCAATGCTAGAAGATATCGCGACGCTAACTGGCGGTACTGTGATCTCTGAAGAGATTGGTCTGAGCCTAGAGACAGCGACACTTGAGCAATTGGGTACAGCTAAGAAAGTGACTGTTGGCAAAGAAAACACTGTGATCGTTGATGGTGCTGGTAACAAAGCGGATATCGATAACCGCGTTGCGTCTATCAACCGTCAAATCGAAGAGTCTACTTCTGACTACGATAAAGAAAAGCTACAAGAGCGTGTTGCGAAATTGGCTGGCGGCGTAGCCGTTATCAAAGTTGGCGCAGCGACCGAAACTGAAATGAAAGAGAAGAAAGATCGCGTTGATGATGCGTTACATGCGACTCGTGCAGCGGTTGAAGAAGGCGTTGTGCCTGGTGGTGGTGTTGCCTTAGTACGTGCGATGAATGCATTATCTGAGCTAAAAGGTGATAACGATGACCAAGACGCCGGTATCAATATCCTACGCCGCGCGATGGAAGCACCATTACGCCAAATCGTAACCAACGCAGGCGAAGAAGCGTCAGTCGTGGTTAACGAAGTGAAAAACGGCACTGGTAACTACGGTTACAATGCGGCCTCTGGTGAATACGGCGATATGCTAGAAATGGGTATCCTTGATCCAGCAAAAGTTGCACGTTCAGCATTAGAAAACGCAGCGTCTGTTGCTGGCCTCATGCTAACGACTGAAGCCATGATTACTGACCTACCAGAAAAAGATGATGGTATGGCTGGCATGGGCGGTGCTGGTGGAATGGGCGGTATGGGTGGAATGGGCGGCATGATGTAATTTTACTTCTGCTACAAAGTGGTTTTTCTTTGTCAGACGTGCTCAATGTACGATAGGTACTATTTTCGCGCGTCTTCCTCGATAAATCACTTTTCGCAAAAAGTAAAATCAACCTCATAAAGTCTATTTGACTGCTAAAGGCTCTGCTATCGAAAGATAGCAGGGCTTTTTTATGCTCGATAATAAAGTTCTATAAGTATTCAACTTCACTAGCTATTTATACTAACCTTAATGGACTTAACATATGTAAAGACCGTGCTCGACATTGCTCATTAGTATTAAAAATCTCACACAAAAATAGGTAAAGTCGTCTTATTAATTACCTTTCTCACCGATAAATGAGTGTGTATATCTTTTACGCTAGCAAGCTTGTGTAGCTTACGTGTGAACCGCTCATAACCATCAAGATTGGGGCTCACTACTTCTAATAAATAATCGTAAGAACCCGACACCACATGTCCATTAATCACTTCGTCCATATCGGATAGGGCTTTTTCAAAGTTTGCGATAGATTCTTCTTGGTGGCTGTTGAGACTGACCTCCACAAAGAAACTCATCGTAATACCCGCTTTGGCTTTGTTTACGTTCGCTTGATAGTTCTCTATATAACCTTCATCCTCCAAGCGTTTTAGGCGTCGCGCGCAAGGAGACGGTGACAGCCCTATACGTTCGGACAGTTCAGCCGTAGATAAGCGCGCTTCTTTCTGAAGCACTTCCAAAATGTGACGATCGATTTTGTCCATAATTTACCTTTTGGCTTTTTAAGCCAAGAATTTTGATTTAATTAGCATTATCCACCAAATATTTGCAAAATTGCAATGAATAAATAGAGGTAAAAGCGTGTATTTTAATCGATAATTGGTCTTTGCATACCAGTATAAGACACGACTATGAATACGATATCTCAGCCTTCATCACGCAAAAATCCTTTGTTTATTATGTCGCCACTAACCAAAGGCTATGTGGCTATGAGCGTTGTATTATTGATTTGGTCAGGATTTGCGTTGACTGTGCGAGCGGTTGGGGCGTCGTCGCTAAGTATTGCCGATGTCATGCTCATTCGCTTTAGTGTACCGCTAGTCTTGTTGACTCCTTGGGTGCTCTCTAGTTGGCATGAAATCAAAAATATAAGACTGCCAGATATCATGTTTATCTTATTTGGCGGCGTGCCTTTTCTTTTGTTAGCGGCCTTTGGTGCAAGTACGGTGCCAGCAGCTTACGTTGGTACTGTTTTGACAGGCACACCAGTCTTCTTTGCCGCATTATTGTCTTTTATTTTTTATCGTCAACGAATATCATTAAGAAAATTTGCCGCATTAATGCTTATTCTTTTCGGTATCGCTACTATGATTGGTGGGCATGCACAGACAATACCCAATAGCCTGCTATACGGCGTGGGGTTACTGTTGATGGCAAGCCTGATTTGGGCGGGTTATACCTTAGGGTTAAAAAGCACCAAGTTAAGTCCAATAGCTATCGCTATCGTGCTCTCTTATACCTCTTTTTTTCTGACATTAGTGATGGTTTTGTCTGGTATGGTGGAGACCAATATAGGTTCTGTATCTTTTGATGAAGCGCTTCCATTTATCCTAGTACAAGGATTTGGTGTAGGGGTGGTATCAACCATTGCATTTTCTTATGCGGTCAAACAATTGGGCTCCATTCGTACCTTATTACTTGGCTCTTTGTCCCCAGGATTAACCGCCATGCTCGCGGCGCTAATACTCAATGAGTCTCTATCAGTCATCATGATATGCGGCATCGTACTAAGTACCATTGGTGTCATCTTGTCCAATCGATCGCAATAAATTAATTAAGGAAGTATCATGATGTTAAACAATATGCCTATCATTAATGGTGATCCACTGTGGGCATTGTTAGGTAGGTTTCGCGCTGACCGGCGCAAACATAAAATAGATCTATTGGTTGGTGTCTATCGAGACGAGTATGGCAATACGCCTGTAATGAAAACCGTGCAAGACGCAGAAATACATCTTGCTCATCAAGCTCATTCAAAGGCTTATGGCATGCTATCGGGTGACGCTAATTTTAACCAACAAATGGCAAAACTTGTACTGGGTGAGAGTCCAAGTCTAAAAAACCAATGCACGATTCAAACGATTGGGGCATCAGGTGCATTACGACTCATTGCTGATTTGATCGCCACGCTCTCTCCAGATTCAACCGTTTGGATTAGTGACCCTGGCTATATCAATCATCGTCCGCTGATGGAAGGTGCTGGGTTAACAGTCAATACGTATCCATGGCAAAATAAAAATAGTCAATTAGATATTGATGCGTGTTTTGCCGCGCTAGAAAAAGCAAAAGAAGGAGACGTGCTGTTATTACATGCGTGCTGTCACAATCCTACCGGTATAGATCCTTCTTTAGAGCAGTGGCAACGGTTTTCTGATAAATGTAAACAGAAAAATATTGTCCCGTTTATTGATATGGCGTATCAAGGTTTTGGAGGTGATCCCGATACTGATGCTACAGGGCTTCGTCTAATCATTGAAGACTCTGATTTTGCATTTATCGCTGCCAGCTGTTCAAAAAATATGGGACTGTACAACGAGCGTACGGGTATTGCCACGGTGGTAACGACGAACCATGAGCGCTATGCAGATATACAAACACTTTTAGAAACCATCACACGTGCCAATTACTCCATGCCACCCAATCACGGTGCCGCAGTGGCAGCTTATTTGCTAGACAACCCAGACGCTTGGCTAGTCGAGCTGGCAAGCTACCGTGATAGGGTAGATACTATTCGCCAAGCATTAGGCGCAGCTTTAAAGGATAGGGGTGCACCTGCAGAGTTTTTGAACATTTCACATCAAAAAGGCATGTTTTCTCTATTACCGCTAACAGAAAATCAAATGTTAGTATTACAAGATGAGTTCGCGATTTACGGCATGCCAAATGGCAGAATTAATATTGCAGGTTTGAAAATGAAGGAAATCCCTCAACTGGCTGACGCTATCATGTCGATTATTTCACGTTAGAGAATAATATTTATAGCTCAGTGCAATGGTTTTAGCCATTAATTGCAACCGTAAAAAGGATTGTTGTAATCCGTTCAACTAAAGAATATTGGATGAGTGGGCTAGAAGCACTGAGTGCAATGCTTCTAGCGACTGTAGTAAATATAGTTTTTATATCAAACTACTGATCTGCCGCATTCCGTCTAAACGTCCAAGTCTTATCGTCAGATGCCTCTTCACAGTAATAATACCCTGCCAAATCAAAATCCTTTAATTGCTCTGCATTGGTCAGCTTATTGTCAGCGGCATATTTCACCATTAGGCCGCGCGCTTTTTTGGCATAAAAACTAATCACTTTATACGTGCCACTTTTTTCATCTTCAAACCTTGGTGTGATGATGTCGGCATCGAGTGCTTTCTTTTTGACCGATTTGAAATATTCATTCGACGCCAAATTGATTAAAATTTTATCTTCATTATCTGTCATGTTCGCATTAATAGCATGAGTAATTTCTTCGCTCCAAAATTCATACAGGTTATCACCGCGCTCGTTTTTCAGCTTGGTGCCCATCTCTAACCGATACGGTTGGATAAGATCGAGCGGTTTCAATACGCCATACAGTCCAGATAAGATACCTAAATGCTCATTGACATAAATAGCCGTGTCTTTATCCATGCCATACATATCAAGACCCGTATAAACATCCCCATCGAATAAATAACCAGCAGGTTTGGCTTTATTACCAGATACATGATCGGTAAATGGCTGGTCTTTACTCCAACGCCATTGTTGATTGCGTTGGGCATTGAGCTGAGCCAAATCATCAGAGATGCTCATGAGCGCTTGCAAATCCATTGGCTCTTTCGATTTTAATATTTTCATCAACGCCTGTGAGTGTTCAATTAACTCAGGCTGACTGTAATGGTTGCCTAGATTTACGGGTATCGCGTCTGTTTCATTCAAAGATTTGGCAGGAGACAGTAAAAAATACATTGTTATTCCTTATTATGGTGAGTGAATAGCCACTCTATTTGTGCGTCAAGGCTTTTTATTATACGACAGCCATCGATTGAACGCTTCTTACTCGTTAGAGTTTCTCGTTTTTTAAGACTGTATCGGCTGTTTGCCAACGTTGTAAAGACTATAACTAGCAACGTCAACCCATAGGCAGTTAATCATTCAGGCTAGCAGAAAAATGAAAATTTTTAATATAACAATAAAAGTTATGTATGTGGTGTAAGTGCCTAACTTTTTATTTTACTTATGCGTCATCATTAGACAATGAAAGTTGCCAGATGATGTCTCTATAATAAAAAGGCTTGATGGCAAAGTAGCTATCATTTATTAAATTGATAATCTTTGGTCATTATTTTAAGCCATTTATGACCAAAGATTTTTTGTCCCCTGTGCTTTTTAAATGTGCGTTGAGGGTGTTAAAGGTAGTCATGGGACGTAAATATAGTCGTGAGACGTAAATATAGTCATTAGACGTGAGTAAGGAGACGGTATGAAAATCGGTGTAGTCAGTGCAGATGTCGCGAGCGAGAGCCGTGTTGCATTAACCCCAGACGCGGTCAAAAAATTGCGGAAACTCGGGTTTGAAGTCGTTATACAGTCGGGTGCTGGTCAAGCAGCGTATTATGCTGATGAGTTGTATCAGGCTGCAGGTGCCGACATTGCAAATGGCAGCGCAGAGGTGATTACGCAGTCTCAAATTATTACCACCGTCAATGATTTACCAGCTGAAGCTACTGAAAGATTATCATCTGGTCAGATTGTCATTGGCATGCTCGACCCATATCGCAACACTCAGCTTGATATTTATGCTGAAAAAGGTGTCACGGCTTTTGCGATGGAGTTATTACCCCGCACATTGTCGCGTGCCCAAAACATGGATGTACTGTCATCGCAAGCCAACCTTGCTGGCTATAAGGCAGTGCTGCTGGCGGCCAATGAATATTCGCGTCCTTTCCCCATGTTTATGACCTCAGCAGGGACGGTCAAGCCCGCCAAAGTCGTCATTTTAGGCGTTGGTGTTGCTGGTTTGCAAGCCATTGCGACGGCGAAGCGTTTGGGTGCGGTGGTTGAAGCCAGTGACCTGCGTCCTGCCGCAAAAGAGCAAGTCGAATCTCTTGGTGGTAAATGGCTTGATGTGCCGATGAGTGAAGAAGAAGCGCAAAAGGCAAAAGCAACGGGCGGTTATGCATGGACACCATCAGAGCAATACATCAAAGACCAAGCTGCCGTGGTTGATAAAGCGCTAAGTAATGCTGATATCGTTATCACGACGGCGCAGATTCCTGGTCGTCAAGCACCGCGTTTGGTTCATCAGGCAACCCTTGCCAAAATGAAAGCAGGTTCTGTACTGATTGATATGGCCGCCGGAACGGGTGGAAATGTAGAAGGCAGCGTGCCTAACGAAACCATCACTACAGACAATGGCGTACGTATTGTTGGTGCTGCCAATATCCCATCGATGCTGGCAGCGCAGTCTTCAGATTTATACGCCAATAACCTTGTCAATTTTATCACGACCTTAATTGCGCCTGCTAATGACGATGCTTCAGCAAGTGACGCATCACCTAACTTACCACTTACATTGGCACTTAATGTAGACATGGAAGACGAGATTCAAGGTGCATTGGCAGTGACACATGACAGTCAAGTACGCCTCGGCAAACGCTAGGGTTTGACTACCTATCACTATGCATGTTGTCACCGTGTATTTTAGTGCTACACATTTGCCAGACACGAATAAATTTTTAGGAGGATTAGATGATTGCCACTATTTTAGCGGCCGCGCCAGCTGGTGCAGCCATGAGTAGCACACCATTCGTAGCGATTTTTACGGTATTTGTACTCGCTATTTTTGTTGGATATTACGTTGTTTGGGGTGTTACGCCTGCTCTGCATACGCCATTGATGGCGGTAACCAATGCCTTATCCAGTATTGTCATCGTCGGTGCGATGCTACAGACAGTCACCATTGATGGATCGATGTTTACACCGACCAGTTTGCTTGGTGCTTTTGCGGTATTTTTGGCCAGTATCAATATCTTTGGGGGTTTTGCCGTGACTGAGCGGATGCTTTCGATGTTCAAACCTAAAGTGAAAAAATCACCTGCTCTTGAAGCCAATGCAACAGAAACTGGAGGCGACGCATGAATGATTTTTCAGCGATGATTGCGGCAAATGCTGATTGGTTTTATCTGGTTGGCGCTATTCTTTTCGTCTTAACTTTACGTGGTTTGTCTAGTCCGAAGACCGCTATTCGCGGTAACCGTTTTGGTATGGCGGCGATGGCGATTGCCGTCGTGACGACATTCTTCTTAGCAGAAGGCCCTGTTCTTTGGTTAATTATCGGTGCGATGGTGTTAGGTGCTGTTGTTGGTATGTGGAAAGCGAAAACAGTCGCGATGACTCAGATGCCAGAAACCGTTGCTTTGATGCATTCATTTGTCGGTTTGGCAGCGGTCGCGATTGCCCTTGCGACGGTATTGCATACTGAACAGCAGCATGGTGCCGTTGCCCGTGTCGAGCTATTTATCGGCTGCTTTATCGGTGCGATTACTTTCTCAGCCTCGGTCTTTGCCTTTGGTAAATTGGCGGCAAAAAGCTGGGCGAAAACACTGGTCGGTGGCTGGGTAAAACCGGTTCAAGCGTTATTGTTCGTTGCTATGATTGGTTTCGGTGGCGTGTATTTCGTCACGGATTCGCTACCAGCTTTTTATGCCATGGCAGTAATTGCGGTTATCTTTGGCTGGATGTGGATTGCGCCAATCGGTGGCGGTGATATGCCAGTAGTTGTATCGCTATTGAACTCTTTCTCTGGTTGGGCGGCGGCAGGAATTGGTTTTACTCTTGGCAACTCGATGCTAATTATCGCAGGCTCGCTCGTTGGCTCGTCAGGTGCGATTTTATCTTATATCATGTGTAAAGCCATGAACCGTTCATTGCTCAACGTACTGTTCGGCGGTATGGGCACGTCCGCAGTGGCAGCAGGCGAGGATACTGGCGCGCCCAAAAACTACAAAGCAGGCTCAGCAGAAGACGCTGGATTCTTAATGGCCAATGCGAGTAGTGTGGTCATCGTACCAGGTTATGGTATGGCACAGGGCCGTGCACAGAATGCGGTAAAAGAGCTGTATGAGTTGCTAAAAGAAGAAGGCGTTAATGTTCGTTTTGCGATTCATCCGGTCGCTGGTCGTATGCCGGGTCACATGAACGTACTATTGGCTGAAGCTGACGTACCTTATGATGATATTTTAGAGATGGATGAGATCAATTCAGACTTTGCCAGTACCGATGTGGTCTTAGTTATCGGTGCAAACGACGTGGTGAATCCTTCTGCAAAAGACGATCCAACCTCGCCAATTTTTGGTATGCCGATTCTAGAAGTCACCAAAGCCCAAACGGTCATGGTCATCAAACGTTCAATGAGCACTGGTTATGCAGGCTTAGACAACAGCTTGTTCTACATGGACAAAACCATGATGATCTTCGGCGATGCCAAAAAAATGGTAGAGGAAATGGTACGCAGTATCAATGGCGCAGGTCATTAATCTCTCAAATACGTTTTCCAATAAAAAGTCACCGAGGTGGCTTTTTTGCGTTAAAGTGGGTGGCATTTATGAACGGGTGACAAGCCGATATCATTGCCCACTATAATCATTAATTATAAATACGAAGAAATAAGAGAATGGTTTATGAATATGCTACTGCGTTTTTTTATTATGGTCAGCTTGCTCAAGCAACAATTAAAACAGCAATCGGTCAGTGAATACCTGAGTGTCGAGATGTTGACCGCTCCTGTTGTTCGTCAGTATCGTGTCTTACCACATGACATGGGTTTTCGCGATCATTTGCCCAACTATCGTTACTTGTCTTTTATTGAACTCAACGTGACGCGCTGGCTAATGAGCTGTTGTCATCAAAAAGGTATTAAGCCCTTAAACTGGGTTATTGCCATGCAAGAAATGATCTATCTGAAAGAAATCAAATTTTTGGATAAAATGACGGTAAATAGCAAGCTTGTCGGATGGGATAAAAAATACGTGTATTTTGAAACTCATTTTTTTGTAAAAAACCAGCTGATGGGCGTTGGCATGACCAAGTTTGTTTTGATGAACAAAAAAGGACAGTGTGCGCCTGCGGTGCTGGATATGACAGGCGATCAGCTAACGGATGTCATCACCACATGGAATAATCATCAAGTCGCGGTGAAGTCGGCAAAACCAACGGTGAAAGGATAAAGCGCTTGGCTATATAATTATCAGCGCTATAATCATTTGGCGAATTTTGGTAGGATAGTGCCTATCAAAACGATTAAAAATTAAGGAGCCATGATGACCCCGCAAAAACTCAAATGGACAGACAGCTTAGACATCGCTATTGAGCTTTATGAGAAGTTTCCAGAGACTGATCCACAGTACATACGTTTTACTGATTTACATCGCTGGGTAACTGAGCTTGAAGGCTTTGATGATGATCCACAAAAATCAAACGAAGGCATCTTAGAAGCCATTCAAATGAATTGGATTGATGAAGCCGATTAAATGGGCTTTGTCATATTACACATCGTCATAAACAAACAATCAAATCAACAAACAGAAAAGGCCGCATCATGACATCAGAAGTAAAAGAGCTACCTGAAGCGATAGCTTGTAGCGGTATCAGCGTTCGTACCACCAATAACGCTGAGATAAACCAAGAAACGGCCAAACTAGGTCGTTTATGGCAAAAATTTTATCAAAATCACGCGGATAAACTTCCCGAGGGTGAAGACATCTATGGTGTTTACCATAATTATGAGAGTGAAGATTTAGTAGGCGCATTTGATGTGGTAGCAGGTTGGAAAACGGACAGCGAGCAAGAGTCGTCAGACAATGACAATAAGGCTAATGCTGCAAATGTAGTGACAGTAAATATTCCTGCAGGCAAGTACTTGGTTTTCTCTGAAGAGGGTAGAATGCCATACACTATAATGAATGCTTGGGAAAAGGCGTGGACATATTTTAATGATCGCAGCTGTGAACACGTAAGAACTTTTAATGTTGATTTTGAGCATTATATCGGTGGCAATCTTGAGTATGGTCAAGTTGATGTCTATATTGGTATCGAGTAAACAGATCAAGTCATAAAAAGCATCCTCTACAAAAAACCCCTCTTCTAAAAATATTGTCTGCGCCAATATCGTAAGGGCGTTATTTAATCAGTGGCTTTATGATGCCTAAATTATGTATTAGGGCGTGTTTTTATTTTAAAAATGTGGTTCGATCTAGTGTAGATTGATGGACTTATACTGTCATTTTTTGCGTCACGAGATTACGAAAATTTACTTATCCTGTTCTGTTTTACCGTATATTTAGTATTATGTCGATACGAGAAGAACCTCAAAGACTCTAGGGACGGAAGGTAAATATGAACGATGACAATGATAAGAAAATTTCTGTCTATGAGTTAGGACTAATCAAAAATGCATTGCGAGTGCGGGTATTGGATGTAGAGGAATTCAGAACAGAAATTGTGCTTAAGGAAGAAGAGGAAGACATGAATGATAAGGTTGATGCTTTCCAAGCAGAGTTAGTAAAAATACATGACAAACTCGAAAATATGTCGCCAGAAAAAGGCCTTAACCTTTAAATAGTCATTGCTCACTTGCCCTAAAGAAAAAAGCGTCATTTTATCCAAATGGCGCTTTTTTATTGGCAGAGATAAAGGTTAATCGAGCAATAAATTCTCCAAAATTCCCTCATAAATTTGTGCCAATTTACCCAAATCATCGATTTCTACCTTTTCGTCAACTTGGTGAATCGTGGCGTTGCGTACACCTAGCTCAACGACTTGTGCACCCGTTGGCGCGATAAAACGCCCATCCGAGGTGCCGCCAGAGGTTGATAAAACAGTATCGACATCCGTCACTTTTTTGATGGCTTTCTGACATGCCGAGACCAATTTCCCTTCAGGGGTTAAAAACGGCTGACCGGATAACTTCCAATTGATAGCATAACTGGCTTTGCTATCGGCAAAATGGCTGTCTTTAAAATGTTTATCGAAGATAGCGTGAGTTTTGGCTTTTAGCTCATCTTCAGTGGTTTCGGTCGAAAAGCGAAAGTTAAACACAACTTCTAAGGTTTCAGGAATGACGTTGGTCGCGCCTGTACCACCATTGATATTAGAGATTTGTAGAGACGTTGCTGGAAAGTAGTCATTGCCTTCGTCCCATGTTGCATTAGTCAATTCTGCTAACGCTGACATGGCGGCATGAATAGGATTAGACGCCAAATGCGGATAGGCGACATGGCCTTGTTTGCCAGTCACTGTTAATACTGCACCTAGTGAGCCGCGACGACCGTTTTTGATAATATCACCTAGCGTATCGGTGCTTGATGGTTCACCGACGAGGCAATAAGTAATTTTTTCATTGCGTGCTTCTAGAGTTTCGATAACTTTAACGGTGCCATTGATAGAAGGGCCTTCTTCATCTGAGGTAATCAAAAAGGCAATAGAGCCGTTGTGTTCAGGATGATTTTTCACAAAGCGTTCGGCGGCGATAGTAAAAGCGGCAATACCTGTTTTCATATCAGCCGCCCCGCGTGCCCATAAATAACCATCAGAAATGGTCGGAGTAAATGGCGGATACGTCCAATTGTTTTCGTCACCAGTCGGTACAACATCGGTATGACCAGCAAAACAAATAACTGGATCAGTCGTACCACGGCGTGCCCATAGGTTTTTGACTTCCGCGTGCTCGCCGTTTTGTTTTCTGTCACCAAAATACATAAACTCGCAATCAAACCCTGCTTGTTGCAAGCGCTCTGACAATATATCTTGGCAACCATCATCATCTGGCGTGACGGAAGGGCGCTCAAGTAAGGCGATACTTAGATCTAGCGTTTGTTGCTGATGGGTCGCTTGCTTATTAAAGTTAGACATGAATAAACCTTTTATATATAAAGTCGATTTTTAGAGTTTTGGTAAATGATGCTTTAACTGTTTTCGTCAACAAATGGCACCAAACCATCACGGCGCATCCAAGTAGCGATAGAGTAGCGCTGGCGATGAGCGATTTGTACTTGATGTTGCAAATCACTATCAAATATTATCAATCTATTGGCAACTGGCATAACGTGATGATGAAGGCCCTGTTTATCTACGATTTCTAATGCGCCGCCATCACTCGTCGCCCACTCATCGTTGAGATAAAACACGGCTGAGATAACACGTTCATCACGCCCAGCTGGATTGTCACTGTGCCATTGATAGCCAAATCCTACTGGATAGCAAGCATAATGCGCTTCACTATGACGAATACCTGCGAACAAGCTACGGTTGAATAAAGCGGCAAGCGCATTGATACTTTGCAAATAATAAAACCCAGCAAAGAATTTTTCAGTAATCCAGCGAATTTTATCACCGCGAATATCACTAATACGGATACCAGCAGTGAGCGCTGCATCACGATAATCAATAAAACCACTTTCTGCTTGCAGGGCGAGTAATGCTTTGTTTGCAAACACATCATCAATGATAATCCAGCCATCATTAACGAACTTGTCCAGCTGAGTATCATCTAATCTGTCTTGCCAATTTATATCAAAGTCAGACAATTGCAAACCATGTTGTGTGGGGATTTCTTGGTTGTTGTTAGGACTGCTTGGGAACAGTAATGGTGGATTATCCTCACCTATCGGATCATCGACGATTAACTCTGTCACATTCAGGTTGCTAATAATCTGTGTCATTTCATCTCATTATTCTCAATCAGCTGTCAATCGATGCGTTTTTATTGAAAGCATTTACCAAAACCACATTATCTTTTACGCAGCCTATGCTACCATAGATGTAATTTTTCTTATTTAAACTTTTGAGATTATGAACTATAAACACGCCTACCACGCTGGTAACTTTGCTGATGTGGTTAAACACATTTTATTGGTACAACTCCTTAATCAATTGGGGCAAAAAAACAAACCTTTTTATGTGCTTGACGCTTATGGCGGTCGTGGACTGTATTCACTAAGCAGTGAAGAAGCGCGCAAGACAGGAGAGGCCAAAGGTGGTATCCAAGCTTTACTACAGGTAGATACCGATAAGGCGCCAGCCGCTGTCAAAGATTATATGGAAGGCATTAAACAAGCCCGTTTCACTTACGACAATAAAGTCTACCCTGGTTCTCCTTGGTGGGTTGCCCATCATATCGAGAAAAAACCTGATGCTGGCGTACGCGGTGAAGCTTTTGAAGCCAAAGCCAGCGAATATGATGCGCTAAATTATCAGTTGCACAAGTTACCCATTGGTATACAGCATCGTGATGCCTTTGAAGGTATTACTGCCGTTATTCCACCAAAAGAAAAGCGTGGTCTGATTTTTCTTGATCCGCCTTATGAGCAAGAGCACAAAGACTTTACCCGTCTGATAAACCTGCTCGTGGCGGCCTATAATAAATGGCCACAAGGCACTTATGCGCTTTGGTTCCCTATTAAGAACGTCGAAGCGGTCGAGCTGTTTTACAAAAAGCTTAAGCGTACTGAAATGAGACGTCAGCTGGTGTGCGAGCTGAATATTTATCCAAATGATGTCGCCGTCGGTCTTAACGGTACAGGTTTGCTCGTTATCAATCCACCTTGGCAATTTGATAATCATGCACGCGAAATATTACGCTTTTTACAGCCTGCTTTGAAAGTGGCGGATGCTCCAGACTTAACGCCTGACAGTGCCACCAATGTGCGCTGGCTTGTTGGCGAATAGTTAGCTCAATAAACAATAGGGTCAATGAATAAGATACCGGTAAAGTAAGGATATTAAGATGACCAACGAGCAACCACCCAAAAGCCAAGCAAATGACGCCCCTTTAAACGATCGATTGTTGCAAGACACTGCCGCAACCCAGCCGCCTTTTGTTGATGAGCATGAGTTCAATATTCGCTTGGCGGATAATGACAGTTATGATGGCTTGACCTTTGAGGTGATTGAAGCAGAGGTTGCTGAAGGCAAGCGGGTGGTCAGTCGCGGTGTGTATTTAGCCCCTAACCTGATTACGACTTTATCCTTATTGTCTGGTTTTTATTCGATCTTAGCGAGTACGCAAGGCGAGTTTTATAAAGCCTCTTTGGCTATCTTTTTATCCGCTATCCTCGATGGTGCTGATGGTCGCGTTGCGCGTATGCTCAATGCGCAAAGCCCCTTTGGTGAGCAATATGACTCGTTAGCGGACATGTTAGCGTTTGGTGTTGCGCCAGCGATTTTGATTTATAGTTTTGCCTTACAGCCATTAGGCCGTATCGGTCTTGGTTGTGCTTTTGTTTTCACAGCTTGCGGGGCATTTCGCTTGGCACGTTTCAATGTGCAAGTGGCTACAGTCGATAAAAAGTACTTTGTTGGTTTGGCCAGTCCATTGGCGGCAATCTTAGTGACAGCTGCTGTTATGGTCGCTATCGATCACAACGAGTGGATAGGGCAATACGATACAGCTGTGATGTTTTTATTTGCCGCTTGGGTCGTAACTTGTGGTTTGCTGATGGTCAGTAACGTCAAGTACTATAGCTTTAAAGAGTTTGATAAAAAGAAAGTACCTTTTGTCGTTCTTATCATTGGCGTATTGATTATGAGTATCGTGCTCTATGACATACCAGTAGGTATTTTAGCCATTGGCATTATTTATGCGCTGTCAGGTATCGTGACCACGGTTAAAGCAAAAATGGGTTAAAACAAAAGTGTAAAACGAACTATTAGCTATATTTAAGGAATTTGCCGAGCGGTGAATTCCTTTTTTTATAGATGTTTAAAGATAAACACCACTATAGCTCACTATAATATGATTAATGCCAATACACTTAAATATTCAGAAAAATTAATTGTTAAGTAAAACAAACGGTTATCTGGACAAATGATAAATAGAAGAAAATTAGTCATATTATTTATAGATTCATGCTTGACCTACTCTTAGATATGCGTATAATGCGTCCCAGTCGGAAGGGAAGGCGGGTTGGATAAGTAGTTTACTACTTTATTCAAACTGACCAACTAGCGAGAAGTTTAAATCCAACAGATAAAAACTTTAAACCAATTAAAAATACTTCTTGACTAAATAAATAAAGCGTCTATAATACGCACCTCATTAAGGCAAAGCAGTTAGTAAAGAGTGATTGATCACTTATAATTAGCCAGCTAACTTATTGAAACGAATTAAAAAACAAGCTTGACAAACTCATCATTCGTGATAAGATAGTCGGCTCGCTAGATAGCTTAAGCCACAACGGTTTAAGAGTAGATAGCGAAAAGCAACACCCTATAT
>NZ_CAJHBU010000007.1 GCF_904846715.1 Psychrobacter vallis | reverse complement strand
AGTGAAACATCGTAGCGCCAATGGTAGTGTGGATTCGTCCATGTGAGAGTAGGTCATCGTCAGCTCTCTATTCTAAAGTAAAACCCCCTTTGACTTATGTCGAAGGGGGTTTTCTTTGTGTGTGATTTCTAATACCTAAACTTTATGTACAATGGGCATATCAATCTATGACTGAAGCATTCGGTGCAAAGCTTGCATACGCTTATATGGATTTGCATGATCGATGGTACTGTGCCAACGGCAGAGATCGTGGACACTTTGCAAGTGTCATTCGTCATTATGCCTTTAGTGAATGCCGACAATAACCAGCACGCTGGTAATTAAAATATGCGCATGAGCTACTGTATTAATGGCACATATGCTCTATATAGCTTAGTCACCAGTCCTTTGTAAATAGAGAAGTAATAAGGTAGTAACTGCTATTTATGCTCGTTTACTATCAAGATTAGTGATCGAGCGTAAATAGTAGTGTGGTTTGCCCATGTAAGAGTAAGTCATTGATAGCTCGCCACTCTAATTAAAAGCCTCCAGCGCTCGTTCGTTGGGTGTGTTATCTTAGTTAAATTAAATAGTTTAATCGTATTTAAGCTTTCAAGTATAGAATACTGAATTTTTTACCTACCAACAAATATAGAATAGAGTATTATGTGATTTCAATTAATATATAATGGTTCTTACATCATAAAAGTGTTTAATGAGTTTTAAGTGAATGGGAAGTTATATTCCAATTAACAAAAAGATAAATTATCAATAGTAACTTACTTTATCAACAAATTATGTATAATCAAATTTCGAGCTTATATATATTGCATAATTTCAGGAAATTACATATAGAAAAATATTTATAAATATTAAAACTAGTTGAATACCCTTTGCTTTATGTTGCGATTTTAGCTAATTATTCTTATCTATTTAGGGTAAGGTTGTGTGTAAGGAATAAAGAATAAATGCCTAAAAAGAGATTAAATTTATATACTGTTTCATACATGAAGCTAAAAACGCAAACCCAAGATACATTTGAGTTTTCGGTTCTGATATGTAATGCCGTTCCAACTCTAAAAAGAAATATTCGTCTTTATGAAAAGGGTATTATTAGCGATCTTGTGAAGCCTGATCATTACGGACCATTAAGAAAACTCACTGAAGATGAGATGAATAGAAATAATGTTCATTTAAAAGAAATGTCTACGGGTTACAGAGCTAAACTATCTAAGTATGTATTGATAAGTAACTTCAGCTTTTTTGAGTCTTATGTAATTGATGTAATAAATGAAATGATCAGTTTCCATGGGGGACGTGAAGAATTTATAGAGAAATCACGCAAAGGAGGCGAAAATCAAATACAAAATAATGATCCGCAATTAGAGAAAGTCAGACGAAAAATAAGGCGACCAAATAACCCACAACATGTGCTAATGTATAAAAATGCTAGTGATAAGTTGGTGGAAAGGGGGTATAGATTTCCAAGCGATCTTCTTTCAAGTTATGGTGCGAGGATGCTAATTCAAAAAATAGGTAATATGAATTCAGTAGATATTCCAAATATATTAACTGATGGATTACATATGAAGATAGATGAAACAAGAATAAATGAATTTCACAATATTCGCGATATTAGGAACAAGATTGCACATGGAGATAGTGTTACTCTTACCATTCCGCAAGTTACACAGATGAGTAAAACTCTAAAGTCTTTAGCATTTGATATTGACCAACACTTATTACGCTATTACTTTATATCTGAAAGTTATTTAAGCTAATCGAATGGAGGAAAGTTTCAAGTAATAATGTTTCCTGATATTATTTTTATTTAGGAATAGTAGATGATAAATATTCTAATTTAACGCTTCATGAATAGTTAGCCTATGGTTAATTATATTTAATATTCTTGATCCCATCTAAGTTTAAATCTAAAACAACTCACCCATCTCAACATCTTCTTCAAAATCGAATCCCAACTGCTCGTCTTTACGTTGTCTCATCTGCTCAATACGCTGTTTGCGTCCCACGATAAGCCGTAACACCTCGCGTTGCTGCTCTGTCGTCATATAATGCCATCGTTGGCGCTCGGCTCGACTGCGCAGGCAACCAAAGCAATAGCCTTTTTTGTTGCTTTGACAGACACCGATACAAGGGTTGTCAATGTCGAACAGCTCAAACTGTTGATTCATGGCGACTCCATTGCTATTACCGTCATTCCTTTGACTGGCACCAGACGATTATGACCATATTATTATGTCGCAAATACTGACTAATAGTGTGCCGTTTTATTGTTATTATTTTTGTCTAGCGGGTGCTATGCTTAGCTTTGATAGCCTATATAAGACAATCATAACAAAATTAATAAGTGAGATGATACGTGAACCTGATTTATATCCATGGACTGGACAGCGATGCCAACTCGGCCAAAGGGCTGCTGTTAGAAAAATATTGCCAGCAGTATCATCCTGATATCACGGTGCTGCGTCCTGATTTGAATCAATCGCCTGCACAAGTGCGTGAGCAGCTGTTGTCATTGATAGAAGGGTTAAACGATAGCAAAGATGAGCAGACAGGATCGTCCAATACGGTATTGGTCGGTAGCTCATTGGGTGGTTATTTTTCTACCTTGGTCAGTAATCATACGGGTTGCTCAGCACTATTATTAAACCCCAGCACACAGCCACATATCACGCTACAGCGGTTTGCCAATGAGTCTATGGCAGGCATTAGTGACACAGCGGAATCGTCCGACGATTATGTTATCCATTCGACGGCAGGCGGTTGGGATATTACTAACGCTGATCTACAGTGGTTTGCAGATCATCCATTATCGACTGTGTATCATCCAGATAAAGTCGGCGTATTGCTCAAAGAAGGCGATGAGCTATTGAATCCAGAACTCTCTAAAGCCTTTTACCAAGCGCAAGGCGCTATAGTGAAAGTGCAAGATGGCGGTGATCATCGCTTTAGCGATTTCGGTGAGCAGCTACCGATGGTAATAGAGATGCTACAGAATTTAGTAAAAACCTAAACAGACGACATTATATGACGTGAACGATGGACTATTGACCTTAATGTCGCTGTTTTTCGTTATAATGGTTCAATAGAATTAATCACACATGAATAGTTAAGGATGCATTTGTGAGTCAATATAATGCGCAATCGTTAGAAGTTTTAGAAGGGCTTGAACCCGTACGTCGTCGTCCTGGTATGTATACCGATACCACCCGTCCCAATCATTTGGCGCAAGAAGTCATTGATAACTCGGTTGATGAAGCATTGGCGGGTTATGCGAAAACTATTAAGGTCCAGCTCCATAGTGATGGGTCATTGTCAGTTGAGGATGATGGTCGCGGTATGCCGACTGATATTCATCCTGAATTTAATCAGACAGGGATCGAGCTGATCTTGACCCGTTTGCATGCGGGTGGTAAATTCTCGACTTCTAATTATGAAGTATCAGGCGGCTTGCATGGCGTGGGTATCTCTGTCGTCAATGCGCTATCAACACGCGTTGAAGTCACGGTGTGGCGTGATAGTACGCAGTTTGATATGGCGTTTGAAAATGGCGCACCAGTCACGCTGTTGACTGAAGCGGTCAGCTCAAACAAACGCAAACGTGGTACGAGAGTGCATTTTTGGGCGGATGGTAGCTTTTTTGATACGCCAAAATTTAATGTGAAGCAGCTCAAGCATAATTTGAAAGCCAAAGCGGTTTTGGCAGCTGGATTGACGATTGAATTCACCGATGATATCAATGATGAAAAAGTTGTTTGGCAGTTTACTGATGGGGTTGTCGAGTATCTAAGCGAGCAATTAGATGGTCTTGAAACGTTACCTGAAGCACCGTTCTATTATAATTACGATGCGAAAGCGGGCGAACGTGCTGCCATTACTTTTGCATTGTCTTGGTTACCTGATGGTGGCACGCCGATTCAAGAAAGCTATGTCAATCTTATTCCGACGGCTCAGGGTGGTACACATGTCAATGGTCTGCGTACGGGTATTTTAGAAGCGCTGCGTGAGTTTTGTGATATCCATAATTTGTTACCCCGTAGCGTTAAACTGACGGCAGAAGATGTCTGGGATGGAGTGAACTATATTCTCTCTCTCAAATTCTCTGAGCCACAGTTTTCTGGCCAGACCAAAGAGCGTTTGTCTAGTCGTGAAGCGGCTGGCGCAGTACAGACCTTGGCGAAAGACGCTTTTAGCTTGTGGTTAAATCAACATGCCGACATGGGCACTCAGATTGCTGAATTGGCAATTAATAAAGCGGGACGTCGGTTAAAATCTGCTAAAAAAGTCGCCCGTAAAAAAATCACTCAAGGTCCTGCACTGCCGGGTAAATTGGCAGATTGTCGCGGTGATTTGCGTGATGGCGCTGAGCTGTTCCTAGTAGAAGGGGATTCGGCAGGCGGTAGTGCCAAACAAGCAAGAGATCGTCATTATCAAGCGATACTGCCGTTGCGTGGTAAGATTTTGAATACATGGGAAGTGTCATCAGATACGGTGCTATCAAGCCAAGAGATTCATGATATCGCCATCGCCATCGGTGTCGATCCTGCCTCTGACGATCTATCCGAGCTACGCTATGATAAAGTCTGTATCTTAGCGGATGCGGACTCGGATGGCTTACACATTGCGACACTAATTTGCGCGTTATTCGTCAAGCATTTTCCTGCGTTAGTTGATGCCGGACATTTATTTGTCGCGATGCCACCGTTATACCGAGTGGACGTGGGTAAAGACGTGCATTATGCGTTAGATGAGCCAGAGCTTGCGCATATCTTAGCCAATGTGCCGGGCAATAAAAAAGCGCAAATTACCCGCTTTAAAGGTTTGGGGGAGATGAGCGCCGAGCAACTACGTGAGACAACCATGAACCGTGATACACGGCGTTTAGTTCAGTTAGATATGGATGACATGGTGCTGACCAACAGCGTGATGGATATGCTACTGGCAAAAAAACGCGCGTCTGATCGCAAATCGTGGCTTGAGAATAAAGGAAACTTAGCAAATATTCCATAAAAGCCTATAAAGTTCAACTTAGTAGCACAATCTTAATGGTATTATAGAAGTATCTTTTATTATATGGTGCCGTCATGACATCAAGTTTTTTTAAGCGCTCTAATACTGCGAATTCTAAAGCCACACGCTCTAAAATATTACCCAAGCTTAGTAAAGGACAGCTGGGTAATTTGGTTCCGAGACGGGGTAGCAAGATTGCGCCAGTGATTGCATCAGGGTTACTGAAAGCGATGGGTTGGCGTAATGTTGGCGAGATTCCCAATGTGCCGCAGGCAGTGGTGTTGGCGTTGCCACATACTTCTAATGTCGATGGGATTTATGCGATGCCAAGCTTGTTTGCGCTGGATCTAAAAGTCAGTATTATGGCTAAGCATACCTTATTTAAAATACCGGTATTTGCTCAGCTATTAAGCTGGATGGGCGTTATACCGATTGTGCGAGAAAATAAAGGCTCTGTGCTGCAAGCAAGTATTGATAAATTTAAAACTGGTGAGCCACTATTTTTGGGGTTAGCGCCAGAGGGTACTCGCCAATATACTGAAAACTGGAAAACTGGCTTTTATTATTTGGCATTGGGTGCTGGCGTGCCAATTTTACCCGTCGCCATGGATTACAAAACCAAAGAGGTGCGGTTCTTGTCACTGGTTTATCCTAGTGGCGATATCGAGGCTGACTTACCAAAAATCTATGCTCAGTATAAGGGTGTGATGCCGCGCCATCCTGAGCGCTTGTCGCAGCCACTACAGGACATTAACAACGCCGCTGAGTAAGATGTTTGACACAGCCGTTCTGATGATTGACTATATAACTGAAAAGCCCTTGATGTGTGATATCAAGGGCTTTTGCTTAATTGACAGAGAATGGTAACACTATAAATTGTTTGTCAGTATTTTTAGAAATGTGGCTGGCCGTTAGAAGCGCTGACACCGCCATCGACTGGCAAGTTCACACCTGTAATCATAGCAGCGTCATCACTCGCCAAAAAGGTAATGGCTGCCGCAATGTCTTGGGGAGTTGCAAGGCGGCCAAGTGCAGAACGGGCTAAGAATTTGTCGGTTTTTGCCGTGTTGTCCTGAATGGCGCTCGTCATATTGGTCTTAGTTACACTTGGATTGACGGCATTGACCCGGACGCCATCAGGCCCATGATCCAATGCCAGAGTGCGTGTGAGATTGGTAACACCAGCTTTGGCGGCATTGTATGCGGCCATATTCCAGTCGCCGCCCATACCCGAAAGTGATGAGACATTAACGATATTGCCTTTGGTGGCGATTAAATGCGGCATAGCGGCTTGCGAAACATAAAAATTCCCATTTAAATTGATATTAATGGCTAAATTCCAGTCTTCAGTAGACAAGTCGGTTATTTTGCCTTGGATGGCTTTACCTGCATTGTTGACCAAAATATCAATTTTTTCAAACTTATCTATCACGGCTTTAACCATTTCTTGTACTTGGCTTTGTACGCTAATATCGCAAGTAATGGTCAGATAGTTGTCAGTATGAATCCAAGTATTATCTTGCGGAAATTCTTGAGTGGTTGCTTCTAGCGTTTCAGCAGTACGTCCTACCAACACAACGTTAGCGCCTTCTTGAGCGAAACGAATGGCGGTTGCACGGCCAATACCTGAACCTGCCCCTGTGACGATAACCGTTTTTTCTTTAAAGCGCTTCATCATGTTCAATCCTTGTTATTATAGAATGGTTAGGGGCTGTATAGAATTCGACCATGGCACTGACAGAGACTATTTTTTAGACGATTCGAAGATAAAAATAGTAAGTATAGTCATTCTATACATCTATTTTTAGCAATGAAGCGGCAAAAAAGAGTCCTGTCCCCTGTTTTATCATTGGGGCTGATGCTAAAACTGCCCCATACTGTGTTGCAAGTCTTGCTAAGGTATTAACATTATCATCGACTTGCGCCTTGTCTGGAACCGTTTTAGCGATCAGCAGTGCCTATTTGTGAATTATATACAGACACTATTCAATGAGTTTGGTCAATGTATCTGAGAAAGGTCATGGCGCGCAGTCTATAATTTGTAAAGCTGCACACAAGCTGAGGTGCCTTTATATCATCATAACAATTCATTGCGATGAAAGCGACTGTGTCTAATAGTGCTTATGTAGCTCAATTTTCGTTGCTACAAAAGAGCCGCCATGCGCTAGCAATGGTGTTAGGCCTGTCAGTAACCATGCACCATCATATGATATGTGCATTCAACAATAAAGGGTCAAAACTGTGTCTCATCCAACGACGACAATAGCTGACAGGAGCTGTCTTGCTAACGCGTTGACCTGCTATTTGCAGTCAGATGCTGTAGTAATTACTTTAACCAATATGCAAGTAATTGAAGATAAGTATGGCGCTCACTATAATGCTCGACGATACGATTATCAATTATCCTTAGGTGAGCTATCGCTATTTGCGCTAACACTACATTTACCAACTAATAGCAAGCCAGCTGATATTGAGTCAGTACGCATGGCAGCATTAAAGTCGGCGCTGGTATGGCAAAAAACGTCCTTATCTAAAAATAAAGAGAGCGAAGCGATTGGCTATAACGTTTTGGTTGTCGATATCCAATTCACTGAACGCCCTAACAGTAGCAATCAATTTCATGACCATGACCAGCACAATAACCCTCCAAACCGTCTAAAACATGATTTCGGTGTTCGCTATTTTGAGGAGGATTTAATTGTAGATATGAATGATAGCACGGGACAACTGCAGGTATTTAGCTGGCACGATTGGCATTTGCTATTGGCAATGCTACAGACACCCTGCGCGCTATGGCGATTTTTAGCGCACCGTTTAGAGCAATTACACGATTCAGCCATCAAGCAGCGACCAAGTCTTGTATCAGAAGAAGCGCTCGCCACGCAGTTTTTGTATAGTACCTCGCTATTGGCACCTGCCATCGTGATAGACAATGCCCTGATAAAATACAAAATTCAAGATCAACCCAATCCAGCACTGGTCGCTATGACGCTCGCTTACAGGCATCAAAGCACGACGGCGCATATGTATCATCAGCACATGCAGCAATCATCAACACTATGGTCGCAGCTTTGCTCACAGATGATAGAAGTGTTCGAGGAGAAGCGAACAGGCAGTCATGACAAAGTGCAGGAAGTAGAGCTGGCTTATTGGCAGCAGCAATTATTGGACGAATCTTTGTTTTCGCGTCATGAATTGATTCGTACTCTCTATCGACATCCTAAGCAAGGGCATAAGTTACAGCAAGAGGGTTATGTGGTGCATCAGCATTCCTATGAGAGCTTAGGGCGACACTATGTCTTGATATTTTATGGGCAAGATGGGAAAGGAAAGCATGGTAAACAAGTCATCAAGCCGAATCTGGAAAAAATTGCACAAGATGTTGCCACCCGTCTACCGATAGCCGAACTTCATCATGTCATTGTACTTGGTATCGATTTTATCACTGAGACTGACGATACTTTTATCGATATCGATTTGTGGATTCAACCCATTGATGCCATGACCCAACGCGAGCGTCAACTAACCAAGCAACTACAGCGCCTTAAACAGCAGGCTGCCCAACAGTTGGATAAATAAGCAGACACAAAAAAGACAGCCTAAGCTGTCTTTTTTTTATTCAAAA
This sequence comes from Psychrobacter vallis, assembly GCF_904846715.1. GTDB lineage: Bacteria > Pseudomonadota > Gammaproteobacteria > Pseudomonadales > Moraxellaceae > Psychrobacter > Psychrobacter vallis. The sequence continues at coordinate 142,436 of NZ_CAJHBU010000007.1, read as the reverse complement.
GTAAAAAATGATACATCAATACTTATTGTTGAAGTCGTCGTCAAGACCGTTACCAGGCAACAAGTGATCGTTATCGATGATATTGTTGTCACTAACATCACTATTATGAATGTCATTAGTATCAACATGAGGCGTGTCAATCACATCGGTACGTAAATTAGTGGTAGACGTACTAGCAGCTGAAGGCGTACTTTTTGGTGTATTATCACGAACTGAATCAGCCACTTTTTCTTGGGTTGATGTGCTAGGCTGAAGTGCTGATTTTGCCTTCGCTTCAGTGCGTTCTCTGTCCATTTTATCCTGCATTTTGCGTAAGAAGCGTGCGGCTGCTTCTTGACCACCAAGACCGAATGATAAGGCAAAGGCTACCGCGACAGCACCTAGCGTTAGACCAAATGCTAGGTTTACGATAGAGTCAGCAATGCCCATCGCTTTTAGACCCATGGCAAGTACTAAGCCCATGATTAATACGCGTACGATGTTTGCTAGGAATTGTGAGCCTTGCTCAGAACGCTCAACGACACCTGCAATGATATTGGCAAGCCAAAAACCAATAAACAGAATGATCGCGCCTAGGATGATATTGGCACCGAAAGCGATGAACATAGTGATGATAGCTGAGATAGCGCCAAAGCCTAATAGATCAGCGGCAGCAATCGAGGCAAACAACATGGCAAAAAAGATAATCGCATAACCAACGAGGTCAGAAATCTTCTGAGTGCCCATGGTTTCTTGCAAGCCAACTTTGGCAGGCAGTTGATTGATTTGAGTGTTTTCAATTAAGCCTTTGATGATGTTAGCAACCATACGTACCACATAAAAGGTCACTACTAGGATAGCCACTGCCATAAAAATGTTCGGCAATGCTTCCATGATTTTGTTCAGCATGTTGGTCGCAGGACGAGCAATAACATCAATTTTTAGGGCATTTAACGCAGCAATAATGGTTGGAATGATAACCACCAAAAATGCCAATGAACCAGCAATATTTGGTAGGCTGTTCTGTTCACTCAAGCCTGCTTTTGACGCCAGTTCTTGTACATTAAAGGTAGAGACAAGGTTGGTTACAATGCCGCGTACGACTTTGGCAATGATATAACCGACTACGAAGACCACACCTGCAATGAGGATGTTAGGAATAAAGCTAAAGATTTTATCGACCATATTGGTTAATGGCGCAAACAAGCCATTAAGCTCTAACTGACCAAGTACCATGGTCAATACAACCAATAAGATAAACCAGTAAACCATATCAGCAATCGTGCTGCTCATAGGTTTGACGCCAGCTTTATCGCTTAAGCGCTCATCCATTGATGTTTTAGCCAATGCGGCATTGATGGCGGTACGCACAACAGTAGCCAACACCCAACCAATAATACCAACAGCGATCGCACCGATAAGATTAGGAATAAACGCCAATACTTGGTTGACCATATTCGCAAATGGTGCCGAAATAGAGTTCAAGTTCAATTGGCTAAGCGCCCCAGAAATCGCGATGACAAAGATAAACCAAAAAACAACCTTAGAGATAATACCCTCAAGATCATACGTTTTGCCAGTCGAAGAATTCATGCGTTGGTTTAGGTTAACTTTAGCCAATACGCCGCGTACCAATGCGGCAATGCCAAGTGCCACCAGCCAACCAATGATAAAAATCAAAATAGCGCCAATAATAGAACCAATAGGTCCACCAAGATAACCATTGAACGATGTATACGTTGGATTCATCTTATCCTCCTTTAATCATCATATAAAAGCCGCTAAAAAATATTATGAATCTGATTATTATTAAGCGAAATCAATATATAGATGGTTTTGATAAATAGTATTTTTTAATTGAGTTATACGGCAACATGATAATTGTGAGCATAGAGTCTTATCACATATAGTCTTATCAAAAGTGTCTTTTTGACCGGAATCAACTGCTTCGCAATCTGTTGATTCAACAACAACATATCTATATCAACGATAAAAACTTACACTCGGTTACTTATCACCTTAACTAATTCAGCTTATCTGATGTATTGATGGATTTAAAGACAGAAAGCTTAACGTGATACTGTATTTGTGTGATAACTTGTTATCACGGCGGGAAATAGTAACATAGACTGTACATTCGCCCGATAATTTCATCCCAAACATGGCTCCTAAAACTAAGATTTGTTATGATAGAAGCATGTGACATCTCGCCACTATTCTTACCATTTGAGAGTACTTTATGAAAAAAATCACTACTTTAAGTGTTAGTGCACTTGCGAGTGCGATGTTGTTAATTACTGGTTGCAGTACCAACAACGGCAATCAAGAAACAGCGGCAAAAAGCGTTTCTATCACTGAGCAAAGCCCAGCCACTGAAAAGGTGGGTTACAGCTTGGGCTTTATGATGGCAGAAGGCAATAAAGAAGCCGTGCAAGACTTGAATCTTGATACATTTGAGCAGGGCTTTCGTGATGGCTACGAAGGTAAAGAGTCCGCATTGACCCAAGAGCAAATGCAAGAAGTATTGATGACATATCAAAAAGAGCAAGAAGAGCAGTTTGCCAAAGATATGGAAACCAAAGCGGGAGAAAATAAAACCAAAGGCGCTGCATACTTAGCAGAAAATGCTAAAAAAGAGGGCGTAAAAACCACAGCTTCTGGCTTACAGTACAAAGTCATTACTGCAGGTACTGGTAAATCACCAAAAGCGACTGACGTAGTTGAAGTAAACTACGAAGGCAAATTGATCGATGGTACGGTATTTGATAGCTCTTATGAGCGCGGTGAGCCAATCGAGTTCCCATTGAATCAAGTCATCGCTGGCTGGACTGAAGGTTTACAGTTGATGAAAGTGGGCGGAAAATACGAATTCTATATCCCATCAGACATCGCTTATGGCGAAGCGGGTAACGCAGGTATCGAGCCTAACAGCACCTTGATCTTTACCGTTGAACTGCTAAAAGTAAAATAATGCATTATTAGCATTTATAGAGCATAAAAAAAGCCTTCATAATTGTTATGAAGGCTTTTTTACGGATAGGCGTTTTTATATTGTATAGTTGGTGAAAAGTAATATCGATACAATACGTGCTGCTGGTGCAAATTTTTCTTGCTTGCTGTGCCTTCGCAGCTCGATGCTGCAAAAAATTGACACTAGCAGCACTGTAGTGACTTTAAAGTATTTCAACTATATGACTGTTAGAGCCGCAAAAGCGCTGCCAATTCGGCTATTAATTATAGATTTTTTTGGAAGACTTTGGAGTTACGACCATTGTGATACTTTTCTTGACGAGGTTCAGGTAAGGCGCTGGCATCAACTTCGGCAAAGCCTTGCTCGACGAACCAATGTGCCGTCCGCGTCGTTAAGACAAACAATTTATGCAGACCGTGACTGCGTGCTTGTTGCTCCAAAAATGCCAGCAAGTCAGCACCGCGACTACCGCTACGATACTCAGGATGTACTGCAACGCAAGCAACTTCCGCTGAATCGGCATCTAGAGGATAAAGAGCAGCACAGCCTAAAATCATGCCATCGCGCTCGATGACGCTATAGTGTTCAATCTCTTGCTCCAAGCGCTCGCGTGAGCGGCTGACCAAAATACCTTGTTCTTCTAAAGGCGACAATAGCTCAATCAGTCCGACCACATCATCAATGTCAGCACGGCGAATCTCTTCGTAAGGGTCGTGGCTAATAAGAGTGCCAGAACCATCACGGGTAAATAGTTCTTCTAGTAGTGCACCATCTTTGGCATAGGAAATAATATGGGTGCGATGAACGCCCTGACGACACGCATTACTGGCACAGCTCAAAAAGTAATTGATCTCACAATTCAAATCACGATCACGCAAAAACCGATCGACTTCGTTGGGAATCATTTCGCGTAGCAGACGGTCATCGTGATTGATACCAGTTTCTTCACCCAAAAATATAAGCTTATCAGCCCCAAGTGCCACGGCTGCGCTAAGTGCTACATCTTCTGCTAGCAAATTAAAAACTTCGCCAGTCGCTGAATAACCCATTGAACCCAAAACTACGATATGGTCGTGTAAGAGATTATTTTTAATGGCTTCCACGTCGATAGAGCGCACTTCTCCAGTCATTTGGTAATCGACACCATCACGAATACCATAAGGACGAGCGGTGACAAAATTGCCTGAGATGGCATCGATGCGCGAGCCATACATAGGTGAGTTGGCCAGTCCCATCGATAGCTGTGCTTCAATCTGCAAGCGAATTGCCCCAACTGCTTGCAAAATGGAAGGCATGGCGACCCTTGGGGTAATGCGAATGTCTTGATGTAGGGGAGAGGCGATACCCGTATCTTTGAGATTTTTCTCAATTTGCGGTCGTGCCCCATGCACCAATACGAGTTTGATACCCAAACTGTGTAGTAAGGCAAAATCGTGAATAAGCGTACTAAAATTAGGGTGATTGACCGCCTCACCACCAAACATAATCACGAAAGTTTTGCCGCGATGAGTGTTGATGTACGGAGCAGAGTTACGGAACCAATGGACGTATTCAGGGTTAATTTGTGGCATAGCGCTAGTAGTCATAATAAGGGCAGTAGTCGTTAGAATAAAAAAAGGGGCGTAGCAAAAAAATGCCTATCGCTAAAGATTTACCATAGCAAAAAACGCCGTTATGAGCTATCTTTTATTTCAGTAGTGTTAATCAATCTTTAAAGCTTATTTGCGATATACACAACCTCTACACGGGGTTAGTGTACGCACAAACACTTTTTGTTATGCTAAACGCTATCGTCAGGTCAATATAAAAAAGATACAGCGGGACTGGAATGAGTTTTTCGTAGCATCGAGCCTGCAAAGGCACAGCAAGCCAGAAAAATTTATACCCGTTCAGCGTTGGAATATAATGTATCTGTTTTATTTAGAATCGACTATATTGCTTTACCAGCTGCGTTTTACCGATATATTAACTAGGGATAATGAATACCATGAAAATAAATAACCAATTTGCTAGTCCATTTAGTGCTTGGAGCGGGCATCGCTTATTTCACGTCGTTGCTGGTACGCTCATTGGTGCTATGGTAGTAACGCAAGCTTCAGCGATGTTGCCAACGCCAGAGCAAGCAGTGGATGGTTCAGTTGCTGTGCAGACAAGCAATAATCAAAGCACCAACTCCAATGCGCAAGCCGTTAATAGTAAAATTACAGCATCACTGATTAGTACCGATGCCAATGGACAAGAAGTTTTGGTTCCTGTCAATGCCAATACTCGTTTGCAAGCTGGTAATGTTTTAGAGTATCAAGGATATTTTACCAATACCAATGCCGATAGAGTCCGTAAAATGACGGTGACGATGAGTATCCCTGAGCAAGTAGAATTATTAAAAGCAGTATCGCCTGACCTGCCATATGGCAGTGCGGATGGCAATACGTTTGCTCGTATGCCGTTACGTGGAAAAATTGATAATCAATTGCAAGAAATCCCATTAAAGTACTATAAAGCGGTGCGTTGGGATCTTGAAGGTCTTGGTCTCAATGACACCGTCGTGGTCAAATATCGCGCGCGCGTTAAATAAGTCATGCGTTTGATGTGATGTTTTGCTCAATCGCTCTTTATTTAAGCAAAAAAAGCACTACAGTTCATGACTGTGGTGCTTTTTTTCGTTAAGTTTTGGCGGTTTTTACATGCCTTGTTTACGAATAAATCAATCAGAGTGTGGCATATAGCCGATACTAAATAAAACTGATACCGGGCATTATAACGAGGAACTGGCACAAATTTTCCTTGCTTGCTGTGCCTACGCCGACAGATGCTGCGAAAAATTTATACCAGTCCCTCTGTATCGTTTTTATATTGAACTAACTATATTTGCTTTGAGATTTTTGTTTAATCAACTGTTTGATAGCCTCAATTTGTGGGGTTGTGGCTTGCGCGCCCGCAGTAATAAGAGTGCGGCGCTGACTGGTATCCATTGAGCTGATATGACCCACATTGGGCGTAATGACGATATCAGCACGATCCCGCTCTTGGCGCATGGCTGAGCTGCGACTGTTACTACTTTTATTGGTACTTTTATTAGTACTTTGCTGAGCGATAATATTGTTTTCTAGAAATCCCCAAAAACTGCTCAATGAGTTTAGAGTGGGCATTTTATTTGTAGTAGGCGTACTGCCGTTGATATTATTGGCGGTTACATCGACAGCAATGACAATATCAGCGCCCAAATCACGCGCACTATCAACGGCGACTAAACTCACCACACCGCCATCGATATATTTTTTGCCGACTGTTTCAGGGATACGCGGGGCGATAAAAATATTTGGCACGCTACAGGATGCTTGGACGGCCAGTCCAGCATCGCCAGTGGTAAAGACTGATTTTTTTAAGCTGTGTTTTTCGGCGGCGACCGCGGCAAAGCTGATAGGGAAGTCTTCTATGGCTTTACCGCCTACTTTAGTATTAATGAAGTTTTTGAGTTTGATGCCTTCAATAAATCCTTGGTTGGATAATACAAAGTCGGTCAATTCGCTGTCGGTGGTTGTCAGTGCCAAGCGCTCAAGCTGCGTTGGTGTGTAGCCGCTGGCGTATAAGCTGCCAACCAAACTACCAACGCTAGTGCCAACGACGAGTGTGGGCGTAATACCGTTCTCTTCTAATGCTTTAATCACGCCCACATGAGCAAAGCCTTTCGCACCGCCGCCACCCAATACCAACGCCACACTAGGTGATTCGACGACAGGCGTTTTGGACGCTTGAATCGTTGGCGTTACCGTGCTACAAGCACTGATGACTAGACCAAATGCAGTCAGGAGACTCATACGCGTCAACAATAAATACTGACGGTATCGATGTTGATATGAATGGGCAGTAGCAGACATAGAAAAGACCTTATACGATTGCTAAATGCAGAAAAAAAGGATACAACTATTATAACGCACGGCTAAAATAGTATGTGCTGTGCCTGAGCAGCTCGATGCTACGAAAATATTATTCTGGCAGCACTGTATGTATTTTATAGTAAATTGACTATAAAACAGTATTACCAAATCGCTGCGCATAAGCAATCAGATTGTCAGTTATAATCATAATGAGTGAGTGTCTCTAAAACTTAAAAATAATATCGTTAGGATCTTTGATGCCAATATCAGCCAGTCATTCTTCAGTGAGCCCATCAGATAATTTTGGGTCTGAGCGACCAGTCTCGGCGCTAGATATGCCGGTGACTGCGCTGGCAGGAGTGGGATTAAAAGTTGCTGAACAATTGGCGCAATTGAATATCAAACGCATATTTGATTTGCTGCTGCATCTGCCACGTGATTACGAGGATCGCAGTCGGCTGGTCTCGATAGCAGAGGCAAGTCATGGACAATCTGCGTTAATCACTGGGTATGTGGTACATGTCGATATCAAGCGCAGTGGCATGACAGTCGTCATAGATGATGATACTGGCACGATATCTTTGCGTTTTTTTCAGGTCTATCGCGGTCTTGCTCAAACCATGAGTTTAGGTACGCGTTTGCAGCTATTCGGTGAAGTCAAGGTCAGCCGTTATGGCAAACAGATGCACCATCCTGAATATCAAATAATAACTGATAGTGCCGCTATGACCAATACTGGCTTGCAACCGATTTATCCCAGCGTAAAAGGCTTGCATCAGAATAAACTGCGGACATTGATTAAGCTCGCACTACAGACGGTGCGTAGCCAAGGTTTGCCAATGACCCTATTTACAGCGGCTGACTTTGCCGTTGTTGCTGACTTGCCTTTAGCGCCTTTTGAGCCAACCCAAGCATTGGTGACAGAAGCAGAGTATGCCGAAGATATATTCTCCACATTGGCGCGTAGTGTGCCTGAAAATGCTATGGGCAATAGCGTCCATAAAGCTGGTGCAACGGATTATGATGCCAGTCATGCTCTCAATACAGTCGTTAATAGAACGATTAATAATAACGTCTATAACCTGACGATATTTGAAGCACTCGTATTACTGCACACACCGCCCACTTATACCGATGCGGGTCAACAATATAAACTGTTGACGCAGTTAAGTGCGCGTACCCATGCGGCCTGTCAGCGTTTAATCATTGAGGAATTGACTGCCCATCAACTCAGCTTGTTGTATCGCCGTCAGCAATTGCATCAGTATAAAGCACCCAAATGCGCCATTAAAAGCCCCCTTGCTGACGCGTTATTTGCGGCTTTACCCTTTGACTTAACAGACGCTCAAAAAAGAGTGATGAAAGACATTACGGCTGATATGGCAACCTCAATTCCTATGCTTCGGCTGGTACAAGGCGATGTGGGTGCTGGCAAGACGTTGGTTGCCGCAGGGGCAGCAGGCTATGCACTTGATAGTGGCTGGCAAGTGGCAGTGATGGCACCGACTGAAATCCTAGCGGAACAGCATTTACTCAATTTTAAACACTGGTTTGAGCCGCTGGGCATCGGTGTTGGTTGGCTCGCTGGCAAGCAAACAGCGAAGCAGCGCCGTGAAGCGTTAGAGGCGGTGAGTGAGAATACCGTACAGGTCGTCGTCGGTACTCATGCGCTGTTTCAGGATCAAGTAAAGTTCGCCAAATTAGGCTTGGTTATTATCGATGAGCAACATCGTTTTGGCGTCGAACAAAGGATGGCTTTGACTAATAAAGGCGTGGCCAATAGTACACCGCATCAACTAATTATGACCGCCACACCAATCCCGCGTACGCTGGCGATGAGTGTTTACGGTGATATGGATACGTCTATTATTGATGAATTACCTCCCGGACGAACGCCCATTACTACCGTTACCATTGATCGCAACCGCCGTGATGATGTGATTGAGCGTATTGCGGTTAACTGTGCGGCAGGTAGGCAAGCATATTGGGTTTGCTCACTGGTAGAGGAGTCTAGTGTGCTGGATGCGCAAGCGGCTGAAGCAACTTATGAAGATTTAAATGAGCGATTGGATATTCGTATTGGGCTGGTACACGGCAAAATGAAGTCAGCGGACAAACAAGCCATCATGCAAGCGTTTAAAGCAGGTCATCTTGATTTGCTGATTGCCACAACGGTCATCGAAGTGGGCGTCGATGTGCCCAACGCCTCATTGATGGTTATTGAAAATGCGGAACGCTTGGGGCTGTCGCAACTGCATCAACTACGCGGGCGCGTCGGACGTGGCTCAACCAAAAGCTATTGTGTTCTGCTATACCAAAAGCCATTATCAGAAACGGGGACTGAGCGCCTAAATGTCTTGCGTGATAGTACAGACGGTTTTGTCATTGCACAAAAAGACTTAGAGCTGCGTGGACCGGGTGAGCTTTTAGGGAAGAGGCAAACGGGTAATGTTGGTTACTATTTAGCCGATCTCATTCGTGATGAACAGCTATTTGCCATTGCTCAGCGTTTGGCCAAGCATTTGATTGCAGATCCAGCGCGCAAAGCAGATGTCAGCCAGCTTATTCATCGTTGGATGCCAGAGGCGAGTCGTTATACCAATGCTTAAAATGACTAGTCGTAGAGTTCTGGTCAGTCGGCTACTTCAGAACCATATCTTTAATGATCGGTTAATTTTATCCTTTCTGATAACGCTTATCAGTGTGTGCTTAACAGTTATCATCAGTACTGTCTTAATGAACCTGAATCAATTGCACTGCCTTTCATTCAATTAAATGACTATTACTGTATACCGTTTAGACATCTAAAATGTTTGACTCAATCAATTGATTGATTAATAATAATCTATGACAAAATTATCTGAAATTGACTTTGAAACCGCTCTTGATCGAGTCGAATCTGAACCTCATAGTAGCGCCGCTTCCATTTTACGATGCGCCGAAGCGCTGTTTTCGACTAAAGGCTTTAAAGCGGTTACGACTCGGGATATTGCACAAGCATCTGGCAAGAATATCTCCACCATTCACTTTCACTGGCAAAGCAAACGGACGCTGTATGAAGCGGTATGTAGAATGCATGCTCGTCAGCTGTTAGCTTTTGTGTTCCAAACGGAAGCAGCAATTGCAGATAGCACACTTGAGCCCAACCAAGCATTAGAGCAGTGGATCGATAAAACTTTGGATTTACTGATTGAGAATCCAGCTATTGCTAAGCTAGCGTCACAGAATATCTCGGTACAAAATAACCCAGAAATGGTGACTTTGTTCCAACATGACATTCAAGTATTGGCACGGTTCCAAGGCTATCTGTCCACATTTCTTGGCCCCACTGACGATCATACTAAGCCATTGCGTCTGTTCACCTTGCTTTATTTTACCATTGGTATGTTTACTGACTCGTCACTACAACAAGCCACGCTTGGTGGGTCGATTTATGAACAACCAGAGTTACAACAACAACTTAAATCGTTTGCAAAAAATCTAGCAATGGGCTTATTACAAAAAGATAGCGCACTAACCACGAATTTATAGGCTGTTCTGACCAGTGGCTGTTTCTAAGTAATTGTTTAAGTGACTGTTTAAACGCTGCTTTTATTATTATCCGTATTTATAGAGACCGATTATGAGTGACTTTGAAGACCCTAATAATGAGCAAGAGCCCAATGCTCAGCAAAAGCTGAATGCCCAGCCGCTACCTGAGTCTAAGTTGCCACCATATCGCACATCCAATACAGGGAATAGTTCGTCATCAAAATACCCTTTATGGTTGTTACCGGTATTGGCGGTGGTTCTCATCATCGGTGTACTGCTTGGTAAGTATTGGGGCAGTAATGATGAAATAGCGACAGATGAGTCATCAGACTCTATCAGTGCGCCAAGCGATAGTGCGAATATCAATAATGCCAACACCGAGCAAGCGGTACTGTCAGTAGAAACAGTGATGCCAAGCCAAGATGATATTGGTAACACGTTGAGCGCTGATGGGACAATCAATGCCAAAGACACAGCGAATGTCAGTGCCAAGGTGACTGGCGTGGCGATTGAGCGGATACTGGTTGAAGAAGGCGATCGTGTCAATGCGGGTCAAGTACTAGCAGTGTTTGATACCGATGCCATGGAGCAGCAAGTCTTGCAAGCAGAAGCCGACGTTGCCGAAGCAGAGGCCACGCTTGCCAATGCCAGCGCCGATGCTATCCGCGTCCTGCCATTGATAGACATTGATGCCATTAGCAAACAAGAAGCTGATCGCTATCGTACCGCCGAGGTGAGAGCCAGAGCCGCTTTGCAAGCATCAAAAGCGCGCTTAAGCAATCAGCGTTTGACACTAGAGAATGCCAGCGTTGTCGCACCAATCAGTGGTGTCATTAGTGAAAAAATGGCAGAAGTTGGTATGGTCGCTGGTGGTGATCCGTTATTTACGATCATTAAAGGGGGCGTTTTAGAGTGGCGAGCGGATATCGATCCCAAGCTGGTCGGCGACATCAATATCGGCACGCCTGTACGCGTGAGCTTACCAGATGGTGATTCTGTCATGGGGCAGGTGAGCCGCATTGCGCCGACAGCGGATAACAATCGTCAAATTACGATTTATGCCAGCTTAGCAGCCAACACAAAAGTACGCGCAGGTATGTTTCAAACGGGTGAATTCCTATTGGGCAGTGCCAGCACACAAACAGTTCCCAATAGCGCTATCGTGAGCAATGACGGCTACGATTATGTGATGCTAGTAACCAATATCACAACTAAAAACGGTGCGAGCGTTGGCCGTATTAAGCAACAACGAGTGACGCTTGGCGAGCGATTGGACGATAACGTCGCGGTCACTGAGCCATTGCCCGAGGACAGTCGAATTGTCAAGCAGGGCGGTAGTTTCTTGAACGAGGGCGATCTGGTGCGTATCGTTAATACTGTCAGCCAAGCCACCAATCAAACGGATGCGACTTCGGATACAGCAACCACTGGCACAGCCACGCAGGCGCGCTCATGAGCCTAAATGTTTCCGCTTACTCCATCAAAAACCCACTGGTTGCCATTTTGTTGTTTGTGCTGCTAACGTTAGGCGGCATCTATGGCTTTATGCAAATGAAGGTGCAGCAGTTTCCAGATATTGACTTGCCAGCGGTCGTGGTCACGGTAACCCTGCCCGGTGCCGCGCCAACGCAGCTCGAAAATGACATCGCAAAAAAGATAGAAAATAAGCTGACCAGTATTGAAGGCGTCAAGCATATCAGGACGACGCTACAAACTGGTGCGGCCACAATGGTCACGGAGTTTGTCCTAGAAAAAGACATTCAAGAAGCCGTCGATGATGTACGTTCAGCAGTCGGTGAAGTACGTGGCGATCTACCCGCTGCTGCCAATGACCCCATTATTACCAAAGTCTCCACAGCAGGGTTTCCAGTCGTGACTTACTCGGTCGCGTCTGAAAATATGAATGTAGAAGACCTGTCATGGTTTGTGGATGATACCGTTACCAAACGTCTCTCTGACATTCCTGGTGTCAGTGCGGTCGGTCGTGTAGGCGGGCTTCAGCGTGAAATTACGGTCGCCGCTGATCCCATTGCACTCAGTGGCTTAAAGTTCTCTATTACACGGTTATCCGATCAAATTGCAGGCATTCAACAAGACAGCTCAGGCGGTGAAGCAGAAGTAGGCAAAACCACTCAGACTATTCGGGTACTGGGCGCGGTGGAGCGTGCTAGTGAGCTAAATGATTTACAAGTAACGGTTCCGACAGGTGGTACGCAAGCCCTCGGACGGATGGCACAAATCACTGATGGTGCGGCGGATCCCAGCTCTATTGCCAAGTTGAATGAGCAAACGGTGGTGGCATTTAATATTACTCGATCGCGCGGTGCCAGTGAAGTGGACGTGATGGAGCTGGTGGATGCAGAGCTTGCCAAGCTGACGGCCGATACGGGCAATATCAATATCGAAAAAGTTTATGATCGAGCAACGCCCATTGCAGAAGACTATCAAGCCTCATTACGCATGTTGATCGAAGGTGGTCTGTTGGCCGTGGTGGTGGTTTTCTTATTTTTACGCAATATTCGGGCGACCATCGTTGCAGCAGTTGCTTTGCCGCTATCCGTCATTCCGACCTTTTTGGGTATGTATTTATTTGACTTTAGTCTCAATATCATCTCGCTACTCGCCTTATCATTAGTAATTGGCGTATTGGTTGATGACGCTATCGTTGAGGTTGAAAACATCATACGACATCTGCGCATGGGTAAGACGCCTTATGAAGCAGCGATGGAGGCGGCGGATGAAATTGGCTTGGCGGTGGTTGCAACGACGTTTACACTGATCGCAGTGTTTTTACCCACGGCCTTTATGGGCGGTGTCGTTGGGCAATTTTTCCGTCAGTTTGGCTGGACGGCGGCCTTATCGATTTTTGCGTCATTAATGGTCGCGCGTCTCATTACCCCAATGATGGCCGCGTATATCCTGCGACCAGAAAAAAAGCATGTCGAAAAACAAAGTGCCCTGATGGATTGGTATCTAAAAATAGTCACGTGGACGCTGCGTTATCGCTGGCTCACGATGGGTGCAACCTTAGTGTTGTTTGTGGCCTCGCTGACGCTTGTGAAATTACTACCGACTTCTTTTATTCCGGATAATGACATCGATCAGACACGTGTGGCGATCGAGCTGACGCCTGATGTGGCATTAGAAGATACTGAGCGAGTAGCAGCGCTGGCGAGTGAGCGAATTTTGGCGATGCCGGAAGTGACCAATATATTTACGTCAGTGGGTGAAACTCAGGCGACCATGGACTCAAACTCTAGTGGCAGCGGCAAGGCAGAGAATATCGCTGGTTTAGATATTGTGCTCGCACCAAGGGCAGAGCGTGGTTCTAAACAAGAGATTGAACGTCAGATAAGTAATTTATTGGCAGAAGTGCCGGGCGCGCGCTTTACGGTTGGTTTATCGAGTGGCGGTGAGAGCGGTTATAACTTTTCTATGACCAGTACCAATCCCCAGCTGCTTGAACAAACTGCCCAGCAAATCATGTCAGAGATTCGAGCGTTGCCCAGTGCGGGTTCAGTGACCAGTGACCGTAGTTTGCCGCGTCAGGAGTTAACGGTCACGCCAGACCGACTGGCGATGGCCGATAAAGGCGTAACCACGCAAGACATCGCGACGACATTACGTGTGGCGACTGTTGGTGACTATGAGCAGCGCTTATCCAAACTCAACCTAGACACGCGCCAGATTCCTGTTGTGATTCGTCTGCCAGATGTTGCCAAGCAAAACGTCAGTCAATTAGAAGGCTTATACGTACCAAGTTCCCTACCAGCAGGACAGGGCGTAAGGGTAGGTGAGGTTGCGTCGCTAGACTTTGGTACAGGGCCTGCACAAATTAAAAGGCTCGATCGAGAGCGTGCGATCAGTATTACGGTTCAGCCTGCAAATGGCGAGCTTGGCGATTTGGTACAAGCGGTCAAAGCCATACCTGCTATGCAGACGTTACCACCTTCGATTACGATGATTGACCAAGGTCAAGCAGAAAACATGGCTGAGCTATTTAGCGGTTTTGTGATTGCGATGTCGGTTGGGGTAGTTTGTATCTTGGGCGTGCTTATTTTATTATTTGGCCGTGTGTTACAACCGTTTACTATTTTGATGGCTTTACCGCTCTCTATTGGCGGTGCCTTTGTCGGCTTAGTTATTACCAATAGCAGCCTCTCTATGCCTTCCATGATTGGGTTTATTATGCTCATGGGCATCGCGACCAAAAACTCTATCTTACTGGTCGATTATGCGCTGATTGCCCAGCGTCGTGGCTTGGCACGTTTTGAAGCCATCATTGATGCCTGTCGCAAGCGGGCGCGTCCTATTATTATGACTACCATTGCGATGGGTGCTGGTATGTTGCCATTGGTATTTGGGTGGGGAGATGCCGATCCTACGTTTAGGCGTCCGATGGCAGCGGCTGTGCTAGGGGGGCTTGTTACCTCCACGTTATTGAGCTTGGTCGTGATTCCAGTTGTTTATACGCTGATGGATGATTTGTCAGGTTGGTTTGCCAAGTGGCTCACGCCAAGCGGTAAAGAAGGCGCTGCGGCTGAGAAATAAATTTGGTTTATGATTTTAATAGGCTATGGCAATCAGTATGATTTTATCGTCAATATAGTGAATTAAGTATAAAACGAGTCAGCGGAACTGGAATGAATTTTTTGCAGCCTATGTCTGCGAAGGCACAGCAAGCAAGAAAAATTTGTACCAGTTCCGCGTTGGAACGTATCAGTTTTATTTAGAATCGACTATATATAAAATGAATATAAGAGAAGTGTTCAATCACAGAGGATGCGATTGACCAAACATCAACTGTCAAAGGAATGTCATTATGCCGAAAATTTTACGTTCAAAAATCGCTCGATCTTACGGTAAACCTTTAGCGGTTATCATTTTTGGCGCGTTGAGTATCGCTAGCAGCCATGCAACGTCCTATAATATAGACCCTGCCCATACCAATGTACGTTTTGCCATTGATCACTTCAATACCTCTACCAATACAGGTGGCTTTTATAATTTAACCGGTCAGCTAACCTATGATCCGAAGGTTAAGACAGGTAGTATCTCGCTTATTATTCCTTTAAACAGTTTAAATACTGGCAACAAAGCTTTTGACATTATGCTCAAAAGTGCCGACTTTTTTGATGTTGAAAAACTTCCATTGGCACGTTTTGAATCGACACGGTGGCATTTTGCGCCCAATAAAGACAACTCAGAGGTCACCAAAGTAGATGGGTTGCTGACGCTACATGGTAAAACCAATCCTGTTACGTTGACGGCCACAAAATTCAACTGTTATTTGAGTCCTATCTTAAAAAAATCGGTCTGTGGTGGTGACTTTACGACGACCATTGATCGGACGAAGTGGGGCATCAGTAAATATACATTGCTAGGTATGACAGAAAAGGTCGATTTAACCATTCAGATTGAAGCAGCAAAGCAGTGATAATCGTTTAAAGATAAAAGCGAGATGCTGCTATACCAAAAAGCAAAACGGTGATCATACCTAAAGTACAATCACCGTTTGAGACATCTCTGGATATAGCGTGTTTAGAATCTATACAACCATCTTCTTAAAGCGTTTACGATACATTTTACGGATGATTGGCATGAAGATCATGACAACGACAAGACCCCATAGTGCTACCGTGATTGGGCTACTCCATAGAATAGACATTTCACCTTGAGAGATAGACAGAGCACGTCTCAAGTTAGACTCCATCAGCTCACCTAGTACATAACCTAGGATAAGCGCTGATAATGGGAAGTGTAATTTACGTAAGAAATAACCAAAGATACCTAGTGCTACCATGAACACCATATCAAAAGTCGTACTATTGATAGAGTAAACACCAACGAAACTAATAGCAGCAATTGATGGTATCAGAATGTAGTTTGGTACGTTCAGTAGCTTAGAGAAGAAACCAACCAACGGAATGTTCATTACCAGCAAAATCACGTTACAGATGAACAAAGAGGCGATAAGACCCCAAACGATGTCAGGCTGTTCAGTAAATAGCTGTGGACCTGGCGTGATATTGTACAACGTCAACGCACCCATCATGACCGCAGTTGTACCAGAACCAGGCACACCCAAGGTCAACATTGGCACGAATGAGCCACACGCTGACGCATTGTTAGCTGCTTCTGGAGATGCCAAACCACGAAGATCGCCTTCACCGAACTTACCGCTATCGCCAGCAATTTTACGTTCACTAGCGTAGGTCATCGCACTCGCAATAGTTGCGCCTGCACCAGGTAGGATACCAACGAAGAAACCCATTGCGCCACTACGTAACATGGCACCAATGGTGAAGAGGAACTCTTTCATGTTAAATAAGCTACGCTTACCTTGCGCAACTATTTTACCACCCGTACTGGTTCTTTCGAGCAAAATCAAGATTTCACTAACACTGAAGAAACCAATAACGATGGTTGTAAATTGGATACCATCAGATAAATTAACTGAATCAAAAGTATAGCGATATATACCTGTGACCGCATCAACACCAACAGTCGCAAGGCCTAGACCAATCAAGGCTGATACGGCCGTCTTAATCGGTTGATCACCGACCAAACCACTCAAACAGCAAATCGCGAATACCATCAATACGAAGTATTCAGCAGGACCAAAAGATATCGCCCATTTTGCCAATAGAGGGGCGAATAAAACCACACCGATAGTTGCAATCGTCGAACCAATAAACGAGGCAACCGCAGAGATGGACAAGGCAATACCTGCTTTGCCTTGTATTGCAAGAGGGTTACCATCCAATGAGGTCATCACCGCTGCGGCAGATCCAGGTACGTTGAGTAGAATGGCAGAAATACGGCCACCATATTCACAACCAAGATAAACAGCCGCCAGTAAGATCAGCGCACTCTCTGGTGGCAGACCGAGAGCAAAGGCAAAAGGTAATAGTATCGCCACACCGTTGATAGGGCCAAGGCCTGGTAACATACCCACGACAGTACCAATAAAGGCACCAATAAGGGCGATCAGTAAATTTTTGGGTAAAGTGGCTACGGAAAAACCGTGCATTAAAAAGTCAAAAGTTTCCATAATAGCTATCCCATTATTCCTGATAATATTCCAAGTGGCAGAATGACATCCAAGGCCATGTCAAATAAGACATATAGGGCGATACTGATCACAACTGAAAAGATAATACTTTTAACAGGGTTGCCTGCAAACAATAGACCAACTGCAAAACACATGAGTGTGGTAGAAATAATAAAACCGAGTGGCTCAAAAATTAAGCTGTAGATCAGCAATGCACTGATGCACAAAACAAGGTTTCTAAGAACGACCTTGTTATAGCCTAAATCAATGACTTTTGTAAATCGCGCTGGACGAAAGGCGATAACCAAGGTCAAAAGTGCCATTAGTGAGAAAATCAAAATAGGGTAGGGTCGAGGGCCAATAGGATCATAGGCGATGGGAGCGACGTAGCCGAAAGCTAAGTAAACAAAAAATAAGCAAACCAGTCCCATCAGACCAGAGAACGCGCGTTCCATTGTCATAGCAGTAATCCTTAAATTCTAAAATAAAAGGTTGATAGATGTGTCATCTGTCAACCTTTGATGAATACTATAAAATTTAGTATTCAATCATTAAGGGAGTATGGTCTTAATGAGGCTATTTGGCTTCAGCGCCAAGAAGGTTATATTCAGCTGATAGCTCACGTAGCTCGCCAGTACGCTTATAAACATAGGCTTCAAGCTCTTCACCCGTCATAGAGAAAGGTAGTAGCTCTTGCTGTTCGCGCAATTCAGCAAACTTTGGATCAGCAAGCATCTTATCAAAGGAGGCTTTCCACCAAGCATAAGCAGCAGGACTCACATCTGGACCCATGTAATAACCGCGAACAACAGGCCAATTAACATCGTAGCCTTGCTCTACAGCAGTAGGAATATCTGCCATGCTACCGCCCAGTCTTTCTTCGGCAAACACTGCCAATACTTTCAGCTTACCAGCATTGGCTTGTGGCATAATCTCTGCAATACCAGCACTCACGACAGTAACATGATTACCCATGACCGCAGTAATCGCCTCTCCGCCGCCTTCCATCGCCACATAAGTCATGTCGCTAGGGTTAACACCAACTGCTTTAGCCAAAATAGCCGTTTGCATCCAATCCTGACCGCCGACACTACCACCAGCCGCAAAACTAATCGCTTTTGGATTTGATCTGAGTTCAGCGACCAATCCTGCTAGATCTTTGATTGGTGAATCGGCATTCACAGCAATAGCGCCATAATCAGTACCCACGCCTGCTAGCCATTTCACGTCTTTTTCAGTGAATTTACCAAATTTACCTTGCGATAAGTTCAGAATAGAGCCAGTAGAAAACGCGACAATCGCATCGTTATTTGAACGATCATTGGCAACGATTTTGTTGTAAGCAACCGCACCAACGCCGCCTGGCATATAAGTGACTCGCATAGGATCTGTTAGGATGCCAGTATCTCTTA
The DNA here is from genome assembly GCF_904846715.1 of Psychrobacter vallis. Taxonomy (GTDB): domain Bacteria; phylum Pseudomonadota; class Gammaproteobacteria; order Pseudomonadales; family Moraxellaceae; genus Psychrobacter; species Psychrobacter vallis. The sequence continues at coordinate 123,611 of NZ_CAJHBU010000007.1, read as the reverse complement.
AGCCAGATTGTGCAAGCTTACAAGTCAAGTCGAAGCCACCACCTGGTTTTGCAGGGGCGATACATTCTGGACGTGAAGGACCTGAAAATTCATCTGCGCCTGCGCTAGCAGTTTCGTTAGCGTTGTTACATGCGGTGAGGGATAATACAGACAGGCCAATAGCCAAATAAGATAGTTTGTTCACACGACGCTCCTTGTGTGTTTTGTTTTACTAAAAAAACCAATAAAATTTTAACTAAAGTCGTAAAGTTATTGCATGAAATGTTCATGCTCGATTGACTCAGGTGAGTAAACTTTATAACGATAGAACTTTAAATGTTATGCAAAAGTAACAGAATATTTTAAAAATGACAAGAAACATATGTATGTATGTATGAATTTTATTTTTACAAAGCAAAACCTTATATTCATAGTTTGAACATTTGTATGTTTAAAACAGGCAGTATGGTGATTCAGGAGTTTGAGACGGAACTTATCATAGTGCTCAAAATATGAGCTGGATAACCAAAATCGCGCATATTCCAATAATGATATCTAGGGGCAGTGCTTTAAACAGCAGAATATTTAAAAGCCGACCTTTATCTATATGCAATTGAGAAGCTCCCAAGGTTAGACTGCCTCCTGATGAAAAAGGGGAAATGGATGAGCTTTGAGCACCAACCACAATACAGACAAATAATAGTAAAGGGTTCAAACCAGAGGCAACGGCTAACGCTGGCACCATAGGAAATAAAGTAGGCGCTACTACCCCCAGTGTACTCGCAAAAATCGACATAATTGCGCTAATAACAAACACTAAAGTCGGTATCATCCAGATAGGTACGTTCGTACTTAGCCATTCTGTCAGCTCGTAAATAACCCCTACTTCCACCCCGACGCTCATCAACATACTGACGCCACAAATCATAATGAGCGTATTCCAAGGTATCAAGGCAATCACGGTTTTTTCGTCACCCAGCTTCAAAAACAAACTGACCACAACAAAAAAAATGGCAATAAAACCAATATCAATCCGAGCATTCAAAAACTGAATCGCTTGTACTTGAGGCATCAGCAGATTTAGAATGGGTACAATAAGTACAATGGCCATCATAATAAAAATCAGCATAATAGACTGCCTTTGCTTATGGTCTAAAGGCTCTGGCAATATGCTTTGAATCACTATTTTACTATTCTTGGCATTGATAAAGCTGTAAACGCTCAATACAATGACTGGCATTAAAAAGGTAACAGCAAAAATTCCTAAAGCATACGTAAAGGTATTATCATTGGCCACACCAGCAGATCGCATGAGCTCTCTGAAGATAACGCCACTTTGTGAAGTGATAAAATTAGCGCCGGCTAGAGCACCGTAGTTCACTGACAAAATAGCCATAACGACATTTAAGTTGGTTCTTTTGGACAACAACAAAATCATAGGCGCCATAGTGGCTAACACTGTGTAATAACCAGCGCCTAAGCCTGCCACAATCGTGGCCGTAAAAAAAATAGCCAGCGGCAATAACGCTGGAAAGTGTCGACATTTATAAATCAGATGACTACACAATTTTTCTAAAGCACCGTTAGCCAAAGGAAAATTGTAGAAGAGCGTAACGGCAAAAATAACAAAGAAAATTTTGAGAGGCCATAGCTTAATAACTTCAGAAGCACTAAGACCCATACCGAAACATCCAATAAGGTATGAAAATACAATCGCAAACAAGCCGATATTAATTTTAGTGATGTAGCCCAGCGCAATAGAAATTACGATGGCCATCAAAATATATATAGTCATGTTTGCTCCTTGGCTTTGATTGTATAAAACCTAAATCTATCTACCTATGTATTTTCTAAAATAAAGCGTGTTGTGATAATGTTGACAGATAATTTTCTAGGTTCGCCTATTGTATAGGCGTTCAAAGCGTATTTAACTGAGTAGAATGATAGCAAAAATGGCGGTGTGAATGAGATGATATTCACCAAAAAATCTGGGTGGGCGTTAACATTAAAAGGATATTTAAAATTTGGTTAGGACTTAAGATAGAATGTCAGATATATTCTACTGCTTAGGCATGTAACCCTGCTTAACGTTCTTAAGGCAGATAATCAAAACCTTCACATTGTGGTGGAAAAATGATAGATAATTTCAAAAAGTTTAACATGCCACGTTATGAGCAAGTACGGTGGCATATTCAGACGTTACTCACGGAAAGTAAATGGGATGAAAGCACTCCCTTACCTACGGAACAGGACTTTGCAGATAAGTATCAGGTGTCGGTAGGAACCGTCCGTAAAGCGGTCGAAAAGCTAGTAGACGATGGGGTGTTGATAAAACATCAAGGCCGCGGCACTTTTTTAAAAAAACCAGATTTTAACACCTCCTTGTTAAGGTTTTATAAGTTCCGTGATCAAGACGCTCGCTACGTTATACCGACTGGCGTCATCAAAAAAATTATGTTGATAGAAGCGGTCGATACGATCAATAAAACATTGAATATTCGTGAAAACGAAGATCTGATTTATATAGAACGTGTGCGTATTGTCGAAGACAAAGTCATTTTGAGTGAAAGAATTTGGTTACCTAAGAACCGCTACCAAGAGTTTGTAGGCCTAGAACCAAAAGATTTTGAGAATCTTCTCTATCCTTTTTATTATAAAAAATGCGGACAATTTGTGTCCTCTGCTATAGAAACACTATTTTTTGTCACCAATCACATAGATCCTTATTTGGACAATACGCAACACGAAAACTTGGTTAAGGTATGCCGCATCGCTAAGAATTTGGAAGGTGATCCTGTTGAGTATAGAGAATCATATGGACTGGCAGAAAAATTCAGTTATGAAAGTCAGATTATTTAGTGGTCAGCTTAGCCAAATTAAAAAACACTTTTTCATCTCTTCTAGATTTGATGCATGTACTCTTAACGTTTTAATATTTTAACATCTTAATGAAAGCCCTTTCTATATCCTAAATTTATAAAAATGAATTATATTCATCTTTAGTTTAATTTACATCGTTTTTATTCATGTATTGATTCAGGCATAATTCACCTCATACAGAAATTTGGTTTTATTTTGAGTATTAGGGGAGCGGATTACCATGAGTAAAGAATTTGCCTGTTCAATTAAGAGTATTCGTTTTGATGAAAACTATCATCCTGCCGACAGCACGCGTCTGACGACTAACTTTGCCAATCTGGCACGCGGCGAGCATCGCCAAGAGAATCTACGCAAAACATTGAGAATGATTAATAATCGTTTTAATGCGTTGGCGCATTGGGATAACCCGACAGCAGACCGTTATTCTGTTGAAGTTGACATTATTTCTGCAAACATGGATATCGAAGGCAATGGCGAGACGTTTCCTGTCATCGAAACCCTAAAAACCACGATTGTTGATCATAAAGACAACAAACGTATTGACGGTATGATCGGCAACAGTTTCTCCTCTTATGTTCGTGATTATGACTTTAGCGTCGTACTGCTTGAGCATTTCGATAAAAATCCAGCCTCTGCGCCACCAGAGAATTTTGGTGACTTGCATGGCAAGCTGTTTCAATACTTACTGAATTCAGAAGCTTACAAAGCCAATTTTGATAAAAAACCAGTGATTTGCCTCAGCGTCTCCACTAGCAAAACCTATTACCGTACAGCCAATCAACACCCCGTATTGGGCGTTGAATATAAGCAAGATGAATACTCGTTAACCGACGATTATTTTCACAAAATGGGCTTAACCGTTCGATATTTTAAGCCTGCCGATAGTGCTGCGCCATTAGCGTTTTATTTTGCCGGTGACTTGTTGAGTGATTATACCGACCTTGAGCTGATCAGCGCGATTAGTACCATGGAGACGTTCCAAAAAATCTACCGACCTGAAATTTATAATGCCAATTCAAGCGCAGGCGATGTCTATCAACCCAGTTTGAAATACCAAGATTATTCACTGACTCAAATTGTGTATGACCGTGAAGAACGCAGTCAAATGGCAGTAAAGCAAGGTAAATTTACACAAGAGCAATTTATCAAACCCTATCAAGACGTTTTAGAGCAGTGGGCTGCAAGCTATTCTGTGGAAAAAGGCGCGGTTAAAAAGCATGCGGCCTAACGGGCCGACCGACAAAAAATGAAAACATAAAAACAAAATATAAAAGACGAGATACCATGAAAACATTATTACCGACCTCAACCGCTGGCAGCTTACCGAAACCTTCGTGGCTGGCAGAACCTGAAAAAATTTGGTCACCTTGGGCGTTAGCAGGTGATGAGCTTATCCAAGCCAAACAAGATGCTCTGCTAGTGTCGTTGCAAGAGCAAGTACGTGCAGGGGTCGATATTGTCAGTGATGGCGAGCAAACCCGTCAGCACTTCGTGACCACGTTTATTGAGCATCTTGACGGTGTCGATTTTGAGCAGCGTAAGACCGTACGCATTCGTAATCGCTATGATGCCAGCGTGCCGTCAGTGGTGGGTAGCGTGAGCCGTCAAAAGCCTGTGTTTGTTGACGATGCTAAATTTTTGCGCCAGCACACCGACCAGCCGATTAAATGGGCGCTGCCAGGGCCAATGACGATGATTGATACATTGTATGATGGTCATTATAAAAGCCGTGAAAAATTGGCGTGGGAATTTGCCAAAATTTTAAATCAAGAAGCGAGAGAGTTAGAAGCAGCTGGCGTGGATATCATTCAGTTCGACGAACCTGCATTCAATGTCTTCTTCGATGACGTGAACGATTGGGGTATTGCTACTTTAGAGCGTGCAATCGAAGGGCTAAAGTGCGAAACAGCGGTGCATATTTGCTACGGCTATGGCATCAAAGCCAATAACGATTGGAAAAAAACGCTGGGTTCAGAATGGCGTCAGTACGAACAAGCATTCCCTAAATTGCAGCAGTCAAAGATCGATATTGTCTCGCTCGAGTGTCAAAACTCACATGTGCCAATGGATTTGATTGAACTGATTCGCGGCAAAAAAGTGATGGTCGGCGCGATTGATGTGGCGACCAATGATATTGAGACGCCTGAAGCGGTCGCAGATACCTTGCGAAAAGCACTACAATTTGTCGATGCCGACAAGCTCTATCCCTCGACCAACTGCGGCATGGCGCCATTGTCTCGCCAAGTGGCACGCGGTAAGCTGGCAGCGTTGAGTGCTGGCGCAGAGATCGTTCGTCAAGAATTGACAAGATAATCTAAAGAAAATATACAGTCAAATTTAGGAAGTACGTGATGATTGAAGCAACTGATTTTAGAAATGCTATGGCGCGACTCACCACAGCCGTCAGCGTGATCACCACAAAAGGGGAGTCAGGCGTACACGGCTTTACCGCCTCCGCTGTTTGTAGCGTGAGCGATAGCCCGCCAACCCTTTTGGTGTGTATGAATCAGGCGGCACGATCGCATGGTCATTTTGTTGATCATAAAACCTTGTGCGTCAACGTGCTCGGCGCACAGCATGAACAGATATCCAATGCGTTTGCATCCAAATTGTGTTCAGAAGAGCGATTTCAACAAGGTTGTTGGACTACATTAAAAACAGGTGCACCGATGTTAGAGGATGCGCTGGTCAGTTTTGATTGTGAGATTGAGCAAATTCAGACAGTTGGTACGCACAGTGTCTTTATGTGCCGCGTCGTTGCTATTAGACAAAATGAACAACAAGGTGGGCAAGAGGAAAGCTTGGTTTATTTTAATCGTGCCTATCATCAAGTGGGTCAAGTACAGTTTGCTTAGGTCAGCGCTTAAGCCAATTATTTCATATAGTCGATCCATTCTAAAAGGATTACCGTTCTGCTGGTATGAATTTTATGAAGCATCTGTCACGCTTGCGAACAGCCAGCGAAGAAAATTTATACCAGTAGAACATCATTAATGGTTGTATCATTTTTATTCTGAATTGATTTAATCATTATCCAACCATTCATCATCTAACTGTGAAGTAAATATCCCGTGGAACTCATCATATTTTTCATAATAGGGGCTATAGCAGGGTTTGCGGCTGGGCTTTTTGGCGTAGGCGGTGGCACGATCATGGTGCCACTATTATTCATCGTTTTTACCCAAATGGGTTATAGTGCTGACACGACGATGCATTTGGCCTTGGGGACGTCACTGGCGACCATTGTTATAACCTCTATAAGCTCGTTAATGGCACACAATAAAAACGGCGCCGTCATGTGGCCTGTATTCAAAAATCTGGCACCTGGAATGGCCATTGGCTGTTTTTTGGGGGCAGGGATTGCCGGATGGTTGTCTGGGACTCATCTTCAGATCATTGTTGGCACGTTTTTGCTTTGGGTCGCCTTTACTATGCTGACTGGCGGTAAAAAGCGAGTAGAGGCAAATGCCAATAGGTCACTGCCTTCGACACCTAAGCAGCTCGGTGCAGGCGCTGGAATAGGAGTGGCCTCTGCTATTTTTGGTATCGGGGGAGGGAGCTTGACGGTTCCTTATCTCAATCGTTATGGTGTGGTCATGCAAAAAGCGGTTGGCACGTCAGCGGCGTGTGGTTTACCGATTGCTATTGCAGGTGCGTTAGGCTTTATGATTTTTGGGCTAAATGAGCAAGTAGATGTGCCTAATGCGATTGGCTTTGTACATATTTATGCGTTTTTGGGCATTGGTACCATGAGTTTCTTTACAGCCAAATTAGGCGCAAAAGCAGCTCATACCTTATCACCACAACTATTAAAGAAATGTTTTGCGTGGTTGTTGGTCGTTGTGAGCGTTTTCTTCCTATTTAAAGCGTTGTTTTGAGTATTTATACTTGTGTCTCTAAAATCCAAAGCGCTCGAGTTGGACTGCGCTGATTGGTCTAATATAAGTAGTTTTATGATAGCAGTCTGTCTTGAGTAGTCTATTAATAGGTTTAAAGGATGGATTGACTGGCTCCGCTTGGGTGTAGTCAAAATAATAGATATTAGAGTGCTTTTACCATTCTAATATCTATTATTTTGGTGTCCTCGTATAGCTCTTCATCACATTGTCCGTCAGACTCAAAACCAAACTTCTCATAGAAACTAATCGCAGTTAGATTGGTTTTTAATACCCATAAAGATAGACTGGAGCAGCTATTACATTGAGAAGCATCAATTAGGGCTGCGTCCATTAGCTTAGTACCTATCCCTAAATTTTGGTATTGCGGTAAGAGATACAAAGTGGTTATTTCACACTCTTGATCTTTCTTAAAGTAAGAAATAAATCCTACAGCAGTATCTTCAGCATCATATGCTATCCATGTATTCACACCAGAGCTAGGTAATACCTTCTTCCACATGTTCATTTTTTGAGACAGGTTATTTTCTTTGTCTCTATACGCTTTTGGTAAAAGGTTCGCATACGTAGCATTCCAACTTTCAAAGTGTATATGAGCAATATCTGATACGTCGTTCTGGTTTGCCTTCCGTATAAAAAACATGCGGCACTCCATAGTTAAATATTAGGGTAATACCACAGCGTAGCAAAATGAATCATTTGAGGTCTCATCTGATTCGTACGTAGATAAGGAAATATCTTGGCTGTCAGGATAATGTTTTAAAATTAATTCAATTTTATCGATAATACAATCTTCTGAATCTGTCATTTTCCCGTTGTACACAGCTTGTTTAAAATTCTCACCTTCGTGTAACTTAATTTTATACTTACCTTCTATTTCTAGTAGCTTTGAAAAAATACTCATATTTGTTCCATGTCTTTAATATTATTTAGATAATCATTGTATAGGCTTTTTCGTGTTCAATCAGAGTTTATGACAAATAAGGATTAGCAGTATGTTGAATACAAACGATGTCATTAAGGTATCAAGAAATATTCAAGACAATATCAGAGCATGCCATTTGGGTACGGTAGTGCATTGATTCAATCTAAAAGCCTATATCTATTCAAATAGTTTGGAATACAGCCTAAGATAAATTCTAAATCTTAAACTGCTTAACCTTCAGTGCTCTCCACCCAAGAAAATGCTTCCAGTATGCGCATCCATTGATCGTCCAGTTCTGCTTTGAGCAATAATGGCTCACCAGTGATCGGATGGCTGAGCATTAAAGTCTGGGCGTGCAGCAGCATGCGCATACAGTCATAGTGCGTACGAAAAAATCGTGTGTGCCGTATATCACCGTGACTCGTATCACCCACGATGTGATGGAATACATGCCTCATGTGCCGACGCAGCTGATGTTTGCGTCCCGTCTCAGGTGTCAGGCGCACAAGGCTATAGCGGCTTGTAGCATGCTTTTTTGACACCGCAAATGGTAGTTCAATCTGAGCCAAGCTTTGCCAATGAGTCACCGCCTCTTGAGCGGGTTTGCCCAAGTCGGCAAACTTATCGGCAATGGCATCTGGCTGAAAGCTCAACGCATAATCAACTGTGCCCTGTTCTGACATATAGCCGCGCACCACGGCTAAATATTGCTTGGTAATGGTATGTGCAGTAAAAGCCTCGGTCAAGCTACGCGCCACGGCTGGACTTTTGGCAAACAACAACACACCTGATGTCGGCTTGTCTAACCGATGCACCGGAAACACATGGCAACCGACCGCATCACGGGTGAGTTGCATGGCAAAGCGCGTCTCGCCTTTATCCAGCCAACTGCGATGCACCAATAGCCCAGCTTCTTTATTAATCGCCACCAGATATTCATCTTCATAGATAATGTCTATTTGGTTCGCGGTGTCGCTTTCGATATCCATGTTTTCAGTGCTCATGCTGTCGCTGCCATAATGATATAAATAATTGATGTTTTGCTACTGCTCCAGATACAAAAAATCCTTCGTCATCTCGGAACATCAGATGGCGAAGGATTTATAATAGTATGACAGATAATCACTTAGTAAGACAAGTCGTCAATAAGTAAAAATTACATTAAAATCAATAACTTATACTATTCGACCGTCACTGATTTTGCAAGATTACGTGGTTGGTCAACGTCTGTACCGCGCAACACGGCCACATGGTACGACAACAACTGTACTGGCACACTATAGATAATCGGAGCCAATATTTCACAGACGTCAGGTACATGAACCACGTGCAAACGATCTTCTGCGACCATCTGACTGGACTCACTAGCGAATACAAATAATTCCCCATGACGTGCATGCACTTCTTGCATGTTGGCTTTGAGCTTATCGAACATACTGTCTTTAGGGGCAAGGACGACGATTGGCATGTCTTTGTCTACCAATGCCAATGGCCCATGTTTGAGCTCACCTGCCGCGTATCCTTCTGCATGAATATAAGAGATTTCTTTGAGCTTTAACGCACCTTCTAGAGCGATAGGAAATTGCAAACCGCGACCTAAGAATAAACAGCTTTTCTTGTCTTCAAAGTGCTCACTCATGATCTTGATAGGCGCATCAAGATTTAAGCTGGTATACAACTGACCGGGCAATTGGTGTAGCTCGCCAATCAACGTGCTCAAGCGCTCTTCAGGCATACGCTGTTGAACGGCACCCACTTTTAATACCAGTAACATGAGAGCGACAAGCTGAGTGGTAAAGGCTTTGGTAGAAGCAACCCCAATCTCAGGACCTGCTAGCGTCGGCAAGAAAATATCAGTCTCGCGTACTAGCGATGAAGTAGGGACATTGCATAATGCCAAGCTGACGAGGCCTGCTGGTGCCTGCTTTTGCGTATCACGTAACGCAGATAAAGTATCCGCTGTTTCACCAGATTGAGAGATGCAGATGACTAAGGAGTGATCGACAACGACAGGATTGCGATAACGGAATTCACTCGCAACTTCAACAGAACAGGGCACACGAATTAGGCTTTCGAACCAGTATTTTGCAACCAGACCTGAATGATAACTGGTACCACAAGCGATGATTTGTACGTTTTTGATATCTTTTAACTGCGTTTCATGACGCTGCAAAAAGTCATCACGTAGCTTTGCGTTCTCGCCTTTGTCGAGGGCCATCTCAATGGTACGGGCGACCGCATCTGGCTGCTCATAGATTTCTTTGAGCATGTAATGTTTAAATTCGCCTTTGTCCGCATTGTGCTGAGCCGCATCAATTTCATGTATCTGACGTTTGACTTCGATGCCATCTGCATAGACTTGAATGCTGTTGCGCGTCAATTTAGCGATGTCACCTTCTTCTAGATACATAAAGCGGTTGGTGACCGGTAATAATGCCAATTGGTCTGAGGCGATAAAATTCTCACCGATACCCACACCAATTACTAGCGGCGAACCTAAACGCACGGTGATGAGCTCGTCTGGGCAATCAACATGCACGATACCCAAGGCAAAAGCACCATGTAATAGCGGAATAATAGTGCGAACTGCCTCTAGTAAATCAGGGTTTTCTTTATAAATATCATGAATCAAGTGGGCAACGACTTCGGTATCTGTCTGCGAAGTAAATTCATAACCTTTGGCCATGAGTGTTTCTTTGAGCTCAGCATAGTTTTCGACGATACCATTATGCACGACAGCAATCTTGCCTGAAACATGTGGATGCGCGTTACGCTGTGCAGGTTCGCCATGCGTGGCCCAGCGTGTATGAGCGATACCAGTATAACCATCAAAAAATTCTGGATTGATGGCGACTGCATCGACCAGAGCTTGAACCTTGCCCACTTGGCGCTCGCGATGCAACGCACCATCGCGAATGACGGTTAAGCCAGCAGAATCATAACCTCTGTACTCCAGACGCTTGAGACCTTCAAGTAAGATATTGGCAATATTACGCTCAGCAACTGCCCCTACAATTCCGCACATGGCTATTCCTTAAATTCACTGTATAAGTTGTCAAATCATCACTGAGCCGCCATGTCATATCATTGTCATGCGCTTGAGTGTGGTGTATGGTTCAAAATGTCACCTACTATTGAGAAATAATAGGTAAAAATTGATTATTTTGTGCGTTTGGTTGGACGCTGATAATCAGGTTTTTGTACCTGCCGCGCGCGCCCAAATGCCAGCGCATTGGCATCAACATCATTGGTGATAACAGAGCCTGCAGCGACGGTCGCAGTATCACCAATGGTGACTGGCGCGACCAAACTGGCATTGGAACCGATAAAGGCGTTATCTTTAATGATGGTTTGTGATTTATTGATGCCGTCATAGTTACAAGTAATCACGCCTGCACCGACATTGACGTTTGTACCGATGGTGGCATCACCGATATAGCTGAGATGGTTGACCTTGCTACCATGACCGATGGTGGATTTTTTTATTTCCACAAAGTTGCCAATGCGGCTGTTACTGGCCAAAAGGGTGTCAGGACGCAGATTTACAAATGGGCCGATGGTCACGCCAGCTTCAATCTGAGTCTGATCAGTGACACAATATGGCTTTAGATGGCACGCATTGCCGATATTGGTGCTCTTGATCACGCAGCCCGCTTCGATGTAGACATTGTCACCCAAGGTGCAGTCGCCTTCAAAGACCACATTAACGTCAATAAACACATCTTGTCCTGCGGTCAACGTACCACGAATATCGACACGGGTTGGATCAGCAAACTGCACGCCTGCTTCTTGCAGGTCAGCGACCAGCTTACCTTGCCATGTGCGCTCTAAGCTGGCCAACTGCTGACGGTTGTTAACGCCCTCAATCTCAAAGGTATGTTCAGGTTCAATCGCCGCAATGGTAATGCCATCAGCGACGGCCATTTTGACAATATCTGTCAGGTAATATTCTTGCTGAGCGTTGTCATTAGACAGCTCAGGCAGATATTTATGCAGTAGGGCGTTATCAACGCAGTAGATACCACTGTTAATTTCTCTGATATTTTGCTCATCATGACTGGCATCTTTTTGCTCAACGATGGCGGTAATGTTACCCGCTTGGTCACGTTTGATACGGCCTAGTCCAAATGGATTATCGACCGTCAAAGTAAGCATAGACATGCCGTCAGTGTTTGCCGTTTTTAATGCGGCTAACGTTTGGCAGCTCACCAATGGCACATCGCCATAAAGAATCAGACTTTGTCCTTCTTTTGGTAAATCAGACAGGGTCACTTTGACCGCATGTCCAGTTCCTAGCTGTTCCGTTTGCGCAACCCAAGTGATTGAGGCCTGCGCATACTGATCGGTAATCTCTGATTGTACTTGCTCACCGCCAAAACCGTGAACGATGATAGTCTCATCAACAGTCAACTGATGGCAAGTGTCTAAGACATGAGCGAGTAGTGATTTACCAGCCAGCGTTTGCAGTACTTTTGGCTTAGCTGATTGCATACGCGTGCCTTTACCGGCAGCTAGGATAATTACAGAAAGAGGAGATATCATAATGGCTCTTATAAATGTAACAAAATTTAATATCTGATTATAGCGCAAATGTTGATTCAACAAAAACGACATGACGTGCAAGCTTTGTAACTTAAGATTATATGATAAGTCATATAAAAACGCCTAACTGTGCATATAATTATAGCAACATACCCGCCATTACAATCACCCATACTACTGCTGCCATCACACCAGCAATAATATCATCCAGCATAATCCCCAAACCGCCAGCGACTTTTTTATCTGCCCAGCCAATTGGTGGTGGCTTGATAATATCAAAAAATCGAAACAAGACAAAAGCGATGATAAGGGCAATGATAGATAAGCCTTGGGATATGTCTTGCCAAAAACTGGTAGTAGAGACACCCATATAAGAAAATGGCAGTAACGTAATCCAGATACCCGCCCATTCATCCCAAACGATATGGGGGTCATCGTGGCCTTGCATCAGCTCAGAGGTGCGACCACATATCCAAATACCCAAAAAGCAGGATAAAACAGTAATAAGCAAAAACGGCACAAAACCTAAGCTCATTAAGGGTATCGCGACGATTAAACCACCGACCGTCCCCCATGTACCGGGCGCACGACGAGGCAGGCCACTACCTAAACCAAGACCAAGCCAATAAACCGCACGATCAAGCGGACTGGCATTTGCTGGCAGAGGTGGGCAGTCATTGGCTTTACTGACATCAGGCTTGGAGAGATTATGATCGGTCATAGGTTACCCTGTAAAATGTTGGTAACCAGTCAGCGTGGGCCATTTAGGAAATGGGGCAGGATGCGTCTGGGTTACTGGCTGTCCTTGATAATAAAGCTCAGGACATAAATGCGCGGCACTATTTATATGGTTTTCTATATGATTTTTTGGTTTGTCTACTAACGCGATGACTTCACCAATGCAGGTGACAGGTGTATTGCTGGCAGGCGGGGCGATATGAGCGGGTAAAGTAAAAGCCAGCTCGTAATCATCCCCACCAGCCAATTGACACAATAAACGCTCAGATAACGCCACGGTTTCTAAAGGTGTGCTAGTCGGGAGCTGCTCGAGATGTAAGCGCATGCCAACAGCGCTTTGTTGGCAGATATGCCCAAGGTCTTGATACAGACCATCAGAGATATCAATCATTGCTGTTGCACCGATTTTTGCCAATGTAGCACCCAATGTGATTCGGGGCGTAGGCATATGCAGACGATGTGCCAGTTCAATGCCTTGCGCGTTGGCAGGATGTTGCAAGGCATAGTTGGCATCGCCAAGTGACCCTGATACATAGACTTTGTCGCCAACTTGTGCCCCTGAGCGGTAAACAGCTGGCGTGCCTGCAGCAAGCAACCCTTGCGCGCTGACACTCAGCACTAAACTATCGCTGCGAGTGGTATCACCGCCAATCAGCGTGACACCAAACAGTTGGCAGGCATGAAATAAGCCTTTGGCAAACTCACTTAACCATTGCTCATTTGCCAAGCGCTCAGGTAATGCTAAAGCCAATAAAATACTATGCGGTGTTGCGCCCATGGCAGCAATGTCCGAGACGTTGACGGCGACCGCTTTGTAACCAATGGCAAATGCCAGCGTGTTTACTTGATCCCAGTCAGCACTAAAATGTCGACCTTGAACGAGCGTATCAATACAGCTCACTAAGCGAGAACCTGTAGGCAATGCCATCACCGCGGCATCATCACCAATGCCTTTTTCGACATCATTTGATGATGGCTGTGCCGCTTGCATTTGTGTAAATATACGCTCGATCAGCTCAAATTCATTCATGGCTAGTCTTGATTGTTTGCGTCGATAACACTATCGTTTTCTACCGTATTTTGAGCGGCGTCTTTTTTGTTTGCCTTAAACTCACTAATATTGGCACTGGCTTTGCTAGCGCTGTTACGTTTGACGGTAGTATTATTAGCGCTGATACGTGGTTTGTTTGAAGTGGTGGGTGTGTCATCGATATCAGCGTCAGGAGCATTTTCAGTATGATCGACTGGTTGCGCTTCAGGCTGTTTGGCGACTGCTTTTTGTGACGTACGTAAGTTGGCTTTGGTATCTGATTCTACTTCAATCGCACGTATGTCAACAGCCATTTTATCGAGTACTGCATTGATCAATTTATGAGCGTCAGTCGCGCCAAAATGATTGTTCAGCTTCATCGCCTCATCAAGCACGACTTTATAAGGAATCTCTAAGCGATTCTGTAGCTCATAAGCACCGATTAGCAAAATAGCGTGCTCGACGGTATCTAGTTTACCAATGTCGCGATCCAGATGCTGGCTGATAAGGATGTCTAGCGCCTCAATCTGCTCTGGGATATCGCGCATCATTTCATGATAATAACCAATATGTACGGTGTGCATGGCATTGGTTGCGCGCGTGCGGGCAGCGATATCATGCGGGGCATTGGCTTTCCAGCCAAGCTTGCCATCCACATCAAAGCGGCGGTCAGTGACGAGCCATTCGTATAAACCTTGCATGGCAAAGCGTCGCGCTTTACGGATAGCGGTGTGACTGGTCTTATAAGAAGACTCACTCATATCGAAGGTTTGATCACCCGCACTACTGCTCGCTATACGAGTAGCTTCAGCTTGCTTGTCATTGGCTTGTGCGGTTTTCGCAGCGCTAATAGCGCGCTTGAGTTGGTCAGTCATAGGGGGTCTGTACCTAAATTTTTGAGATGATACCCAGTCACAACATCAATCAGCAAGGTGTACTCTTTAAACACATTAAGACGAAATGTGTTCAGCACTTATGCGTGCGTGTTTGCTGACTCAGAGATGTGACAGGTATAGAAATACGGCGAAAATTCAAAAAACTGCCAATTATTTTGATAGCTGGCTAATGCTATTAGGTGCTGCTATTAGGCAATAGCAGCACCAATCAAACCGGTAAATACAAGTTTCAAATTTTAAGCGTCTTCGCTATCATCATCAATGTCTAGCTGTGATAGCACAGCAATCATCTCAAGCACAACCATAGCCGCTTCTGAGCCTTTGTTACCGGCTTTGGTGCCAGCACGTTCGATGGCTTGCTCGATGCTGTCGGTGGTCAATACGCCATTTGCTACTGGGATATTATAATCAATGGCAACGCTGCTTAAGCCTTTGGCAGACTCGCTCGCGACAAAGTCAAAATGCGGCGTGCTACCACGGATAATAGCACCTAAAGCAATGATGGCATCAAAGCGATCAGACTCAGCGGCACGCTGTGCAACCAATGGCAGCTCAAAAGCACCAGGTACGCGGATAACGGTAATATTGCTACCCAAGACACCATGACGGAGCAGCGCATCAATCGCGCCATCGACCAATGATTCAACGACGAATCCATTGAAACGACCAACCACGATACCGATACGGGCATCAGCATTTTGATGTAAATTGCCATCGATGTGGGTCACGTCATTGCGTTGCTGTTGTAAATTCGACATAAAAAATCCTTTGCGTAATGGGCGTTTAATGGAGATATAGGAGTAAATAATAGGCTAAATATAATAATAGATTCAAACAACTTATTTGCCAATCTAGCAATCAAGGATTGGCTCGTTAACTGGCTCATTAAATGAACGAAAATAAATGGTTAGCACTATAATAACATTTTTTCTAATTTATTGGCATTTTACGAGTGTGTTACAAACGCATTGGTATGCCTTGTGCTGCCATATATTTTTTGGCCTCCAAAACGGTATATTCGCCAAAGTGAAAAATACTGGCCGCAAGCACCGCATCGACGCCGCCTTCTAACACGCCTTCTGCTAAATGTTGCAAATTACCGACGCCACCTGAGGCAATAACCGGTACATTGACGCGGCTAGTAATTTGCTTCATAAGTGCCAAATCATAGCCTTTTTTGGTGCCATCACCATCCATCGAGGTGACCAAAAGCTCGCCAGCACCCAGCTCTGCCATCTTGCTTGCCCAAGCAACGGCATCAATACCTGTGGGTTTGCGTCCACCATGAGTGAAAATTTCCCAACGCGGCACGACCAGACCATCGACAGTCACATCAGCGACGCGTTTGGCGTCGATTGCCACGACGATACATTGATTGCCAAATTTTTGTGCGGCTTCGCCAACGAACTCTGGGGTAAAGACGGCTGCTGAGTTAATCGCCACTTTGTCCGCGCCAGCATTCAGCAAGTTACGAATATCGGCGATTTTACGCACACCGCCGCCGACGGTTAACGGTACAAAAACCGTTTCTGCCATACGTTCTACGGTATGATACGTGGTGTCGCGCTCATCGTTGGTGGCGGTAATGTCCAAAAAAGTAATCTCATCTGCGCCTTGTTCGTTGTAGCGTTTTGCCACTTCGACAGGGTCGCCAGCATCCTTGATATCGACAAATTGCACGCCCTTGACCACGCGGCCATTGTCCACATCCAAACAAGGAATGATACGCTTTGCTAACATAGGGTCTTTCACCTTATAATCAATTCACTCAATGCGCTAGTCTAGCAAAATCGCTGCCATCTCAGGCAGATTTTCGCAAGATTATTACGCTTTTCGCCATCGTTCGCTCATGCGCGGTACAATTGCTGTCATTACCGTCTAAATTTGCCCTATTTAATTTTTAATTGCCAAAAGTGAGATGTCATGTCTGTCTATACCCAGTTAACCGATGATCAATTTGCCGCCTTTTGCCAAAGTTTTGGCGTGTCGTTTGCGCGTGCCATTCCGATTACGCAAGGTATCAAAAACTCTAACTGGTTCATTCAGACGACTGACGATGCAGAAGGCGCGCACTCTTATGTGTTTACATTATTTGAAGAGCGTCCCCCTGCTGATATCGAAAAGATGGCGATTATTTTAAATCAACTAGATGGCAAGCTTCCGGTTGCCGCGCCGCTGGCAGTTATTGAATCAAATGCTTCTCAAATGAATGGCGATGATGATAAACGCTACGTCATCCATTATGAAGACAAAGCCATTACGCTGGTGCCTTGCCTCGCGGGCGTGCACCCAGAGCAAACCACCCAAGCCATGTGTCATGAGATTGGCGCGGCGCTAGCGTTGCTGCACGAGACATTGCAAGCGCTGCAACCAAGCGAAAAATATGGCGTGCCTTTATATCCATGGAGTGAGGTACGCGACCGTGAAAGTCAGTTTATGCCAAGTGATGAAGCCAAGCTGATGAGAGATATTTGGCGTGCGTATACGGACTTGCCGCTGGCGACTCTGCCAAAAGGCTTGTGTCATCTGGATATGTTTGCGGACAATACCTTATGGAATTTATCATTAAATAATAGCCAAAAAGGCGAGGCACGTCTGACAGGTCTATTAGACTTTACCGAGGTCAGTGCCGAGCATTATGTAATGGATATTGCCATTACCATTAATGATTTTTGTACCACATGGGGCGATGCCGAACAAGGCGAATCGGTGAATTTTGACCGTAGTAAAATGGCGGCGTTTTTACAAGGATATGAGTCTAAGCGCCCGCTTGGTGATGACGAAAAACGCGCCTTGCCAGTGATGCTCGCCAAAGCGGCGGTGATTTTTTGGTTATTACGCTTAAATGTCATTCACTACAACCGTACCGAAGGGCGCACGGGCGACAATATTATGGTCAAAAACCCTGACTTGATGAAACGCTTGTCCGCTTATCATTGGTCACACGTCGAAAAAGCGCAAAATACTGTTTTTGTACTGCTAAGCATCAAGCAAGACAAGCACATCATCGGTGTCTTTAGTAGCATGACCCAAGCCGAACAAGCACATGATCACTTAACCAATACCAATGATTTTACGATCGAAACATATATGTTAGACCAATTGGCATAAGTATGTTCTACTCAGATATGTACATACCAACACTATAAAGGCGATCCCATGACCGATCAAGTTGATAACTGGCACAAACTGGCACGCTACGATACCAATATACAAGGCGAGCTGCATGCCAATTTGCTACGTAATAACGGTATTTCTGTCTCCTTGCAACCGCTCAGTGCGATGCCGGGTATGAACTCAGGGATTGTACTGTGGATACAAGATATCGATTTGGCACAGGCCAAACGTATTTTGGACAGTATCGATACAGATGGCGCAACAGCGCCCTACGAGATGTTTGATGAATCGATAGAGGCTACATTGACTCCTAAAAAAGACGACCATAACGGCGGTACTCTATAAATGTGTCAACTCTTAGGAATGAACAGTAATACCCCAACCGATATCGGTTTTAGTTTTGCCGGTTTTCGCAAGCGTGGCGGCATGACGGACAGTCATGAAGATGGCTTCGGCATTGCGTTTTTTGAACGCAGCGAATGCGCTAATAATGATAGTTCTAATGGTGACAAGTCGGCAAATGCTTCAACAGGACTGCGTTTGTTTCATGACAATCGCCCCAGTCATTTGTCACCAGTCGCTGACTTGGTCAATAACTATCCCATCAAAGCCATGAATGTCATTGCGCATATTCGCAAGGCTACTCAAGGGCAGAACTGCTTGGCAAATACGCATCCTTTTGTCCGTGAAGTTTGGGGTGAACAATGGGTATTTGCACACAACGGCCAGATGAATAGTGAATTTATCAAACGCTGTCAACGCCTACAAGACAACGGCAATGCCTCACACTGCCAGCCAGTTGGCAACACCGACTCTGAAATGGCATTTTGCTATTTAGTGAATCGCCTAAAGAGCAGCTTTAAATCGCGCCCTGATGACCAAACGCTGTTTAATTTTTTGACCACGCAATGTCGCTATCTGTCTGCGAACGGTTTGTTTAATTGCTTGATATCGAATGGCAAGTGGCAAATGGCCTATGCGGGTAGTTTATTGTTTTATCTCACGCGCCAAGCGCCGTTTGGCGAAGCAAAATTGGCAGATGATGATTTGGCAATTAACTTTGGCGATGTCACTACCGATAAAGACAAAGTGACGATTTTAGTGACTGTACCACTCACTGAAAATGAAAAATGGCAGCAATTGGCCGTCAATGAATGTTTGATATTTCAAGACGGTGATGTCATTTATAAAGACAGCCCAAGCCAGCGCAAATTCTTGACCGTTGAGGAAGGTATTGCGATTGCACGAGCAGTTGGGGCGAGTGTTTAGAAGTAGTTGCAAAGAAACTTGTACTTTGAGGCTAACTGTTCCATTATCGAAGTAATAGTGAATTATCATTAAAATTAGGTGTAGCCATGTTAGGTGATGACATTCAAATAAAGCAGCTAGTAGGTGTCGGTGATGTGCATCTAAGTTTTCAACCTGACCAAAGAGTGTATTGCCTGATTGGTGAAAATGGTATTGGCAAGACTAAGTGTTTAGAGGCGTTGTTTAAAGCAGGATTAGCGTACAACGAACAATATATTAGTAGAAGCTTGCTTATAAGTATTGATGCGAATCGAGGCTACCAAGAGTTACGTACCAATAATATTCCTATCCAAAAACAAGAACTAGTAACTGAGAAGAGTGGAAGCTTATTCAAGGGAATACTTAATGACCACAGAAACTTAGTTAACAAAGCATTCAAAGGTATGAATGATCACAACTTACCTGTTGTCTTTTTAGGTGCTCAAGATAGAGGGGGTATAAACAATAAGCAAAAAACAGAAAAAGAATATCTTAAATCTTATTCAGATGATGGAATCGGTAGTAAACGGCAACGTATCAATGAATACTTCGATATGATTAATCAACATATTGAGCATAGAAACCTAAATAATCTGAATATGAACATCGATATAGAAAAATGGGTCAGCCAACGTGCACGTTCTGCCAATCCTTATCAAGCCATTGAGGACAACCGAGAAGTTGAAATCACAACTTTGCTCAATTTGCTGAACAAAGTTGATGCGCGAATTGATAGTAAATTTCTTGAAATCTCAGGAAACAACCGCGTATTTATAAAAGTTTCTGATAAAAAAACCGAACTATCCGAGCTTTCTAGCGGTTTTGCCTCAATTCTTAAAATCATGCAATCTATCATCGCAGGCTATAGCTATTTTACTAACGAAACCAATATTGCACATGTCAAAGGCGTGGTATTTATCGATGAAATTGAAAGTCATCTACATACCAAATGGCAAGCGACTATTATTCCTACTTTAAAGCGCTTGTTCCCAAATACGACGTTTTATATTACCACTCACTCCGCTATTGTGCTTAGTCAATTACAACATGGCGAAGCTTATGAGTTGTATCGTGATAAGGAAGATGGAATTGTCAAAACTGAACTGATAGAACATCCCAATAATGCCGCGTTTGTAGACTTGTTAAAAGATGCTTTTGATATTGATATCAATCGCTTGAAACTGTCTCGTGACAACGCGCCCCAGCAAAAAAACGCAAAAAAAATGCTATCTGAACTGCTAGAAAAGAGAATTAATGAGCTTAAAGAGGGAACGCAATAATAATGGATACAGAAATTGCGAAGTTACTGGACTCAAACTTTTTGACCTATCTTTTAGAAGGTAAAAATATTGATGAAAACGATGCCAATCTTATTGAACGTTTGACGGATTTGTTGGCACTTATCAATGATGATAATGTCGAATTAGCTATTACGCCGTTACTAAGATATGAGTTTTTAAGAAAATTTGGTCAGAATGAGAGTGAAGATTTTGATAAATTTAGAGCAGCTATTGAAGAGTTTACTTGGCTAGACATCAGTAAAGATGTGACAGATTTGGCGACCAACCTATATCGTTTAGATAAACATGAGGCGGATAGTAAAGGCATACCGAAAAACCTAGAAAAGCGAAAATTTGATGTCTTTCACTTTGCTACCGCTAAAATCAATGGTATCGAGTTATTATCTAACGACAAGCACATAGACCAAATGGAAGATTTATACAAGCGTTATCAAGCGATCTAATTTTCTAAATACTTCCCACAACACCGCTTAAACTTCTCACCCGACCCACAAATACAGGGCTGCTTTTGCGTGACCGTCATCGCCACTGTTGGATCTAAAAAGTACCAACGCGCATCATTATTTGCTTTGCCTGTCACCTTTACAAAGGCAGACAGCTCATGATGCGCCTGTAATTTTTCTTTTAAGCTATTCTCCGCATCATCAACGACATTATAATAAGCCTTAAACTCAACCTGCGCATGGCGTTTACCCAGCTTTGGCGTATGCTGCACGATTTCCAATCCTGCCCAATTTGTCTCTTTTGCCCACGCCTCAATCGCTTTCTCATCAAGCAAGCTTTGCTGCGTGGGTAGTGTGGTTTTGATAATATAATCTGGTTTCACCAACACAAACGCACTATAGCGCGTGCGCATCAGTCGCTCGGCAGTTTCCGCCTTTGCCGCGTCTGTTTTGTCAACCTCTTCATTACAAAGGCCATCATGATAGGGCTGACAGCAATCCTGATAAGCTAGTGTTGAGCTTATGGGGTCTGATGACGGATGGATTTGGCAAGGGCAGATTTGTGTAGGAGATGGCATGTTTTACTCTAATGATCGTGTGGCTTTTACGGTCTTATAGTCAATCCACTATAAAATATGATACTAGCAGCGCGTTATAATGATTGTGCCTTTTTATTTAAGATCAATTATAACGCAGTAAGTTTTTTATCACTTCTGGCAACAGATCTACTTTTAATTGTGCCCATGCTGCTGGATCGCTCAGTTGCTGCCAAAACAAATCAAAGGGTGGCGACAGGTATATCAGCATCGCCAGCAGCGTGTAAAGTAATAAATACCACCATTTGTCTCTGGGTTGATAGAACTTCATCGCGGTGCCCGATGAGCGTTTCATTTTCATGTTCGACAAATTAACGCTATACAGTTCGTCCAACGCCAAATGCACCATCGCGCCGCCAAATAAAAACAAACCATAGAACCAACTGGCAGTCAGCGGCAATTGTAATCCGTAATAGCTTAAGCAGGTTAGCCCCAGTCCCAATATCGCCATATAAGGGACGGAATGAATGACGCCGCGATGGACAGTCATGGTGGTAAAAATAGAAAAAACCACATATCGCATAAAGCCGTAGCCCGCCAGCCATAATGCCATCAGTGCCAGTAAGCTCAGCTCACTGCGCCAATGCATTACCAAACCAAAAGCAAATATAAAAGACGTAATATTAAAGCCAAGCTTAATCGGTGTTGAGTTATCAGAATCCAAATCAGGCAAGAGTCCGCCGATGGTGCCAAGCGCCACGCACATCAAAAATCCCGAATCGTCAATCAATCCCGCTTTATAAACCGTTAAACTGAGCGTACCACTGACCATGAAAGCGACATTTAAGTGGGTATTAAAATTTGCCATAAAAACTCATCAATAAATAGCGCGCGAAACGATTGTTTCGAGCCGCTTGTCTAGCAGTAAAAAAGCGCACCATCATACCATAGACCAATCATACGTCTAACACAGCCGCCCACTTTTAAATTGAATACAGTACTGCCAAGATGAATTTTCGCAACCTCTGTCTTTAACAGCGTAGCAAGCAAGAAAAATTATCCTAGGTCGTGTCCTGATTTTGAAAGTAGCCATAAAGCTGAGAAGACATTAGGAACGTATAAATAGGGCACTAAACCCTTGTTGCGTTTACGATTATGCCACGATTCGACAACGTCTAGGCGTTAACAAAGTGCCGTATGTTTGTTATGGTAAAAGGGTATTATTGTTAAGCATGAAAGAGATGTTTATCTATTTTGTGAACTCAAATCGTTATCTCTTTACTGCATGGATTTCGATCTCACAGATTTAAACAATAATCATTGTCAATAAAACCATTTAATTTTAATAAAAACAGTTACTTTCAATAGAAATATTTACCTTTAATAGAAACAATGACTGTTATAAGAAAGGAATCAACCAGCTGTATAGCCACCAATCATCAGCATAAACGCACAAGCGTCTGTGTTCAAAATCTATAACAACGATAAGGAAGCTACCATGAGTGATATTTTCGATGTAAAAGACACTATTTCGGTCGATGGCAAGGAACATGCCTATTATAGTTTGCCAAAGCTGACTCAAACCTACGGAAACATTAGTAAATTGCCGTTTTGCATGAAAATCGTACTAGAAAATCTATTGCGTAACGAAGATGGTGGTCAGTCGGTCGGCGAAAATCATATCGAAGCGGTTGCCAATTGGGACGCAGGTGCCGAAGCGTCAAAAGAAATTGCCTTTATGCCAGCCCGTGTTGTCTTGCAGGATTTCACAGGCGTGCCCTCGGTTGTGGATTTGGCCGCAATGCGTGATGCGGTGGTTGAGCTGGGCGGTAAAGCGGAGCAAATCAACCCATTTATCCCGAGTGAGCTGGTCGTCGATCACTCTGTGCAAGTGGATGCTTATGGCCGTGAAGATGCGCTCGATCTAAACGAGAAAATTGAATTTAAGCGTAACAATGAGCGTTATGAATTCTTGCATTGGGGTCGTAATGCTTTTGAAAATTTCGTGGTCGTCCCACCAGCGACGGGGATTGTGCATCAGGTCAACCTTGAGTATTTAGCCCGTGTGGTCATGGCAGCAGAAGTAGAGGGCGAGCTGATGGCCTATCCTGATACCGTGTTTGGTACGGACAGTCATACGACAATGATTAATGGTATTGGCGTCCTTGGTTGGGGTGTGGGCGGTATCGAAGCGGAAGCAGCAATGCTGGGTCAACCCTCCTCAATGCTGATTCCGCAAGTGGTCGGTTTTGAGTTAAAAGGTAAGCTCACTGAAGGTGTTACCGCAACGGATTTGGTATTGCGTGTGGTTGAGATGCTACGTGCGCATGGTGTGGTTGGCAAATTCGTCGAATTTTATGGTGAAGGTCTACACAGTATGCCGCTGGCTGATCGCGCCACCATTGCCAATATGTCACCAGAATATGGGGCGACTTGTGGTATTTTCCCGATTGACCAGATGGCGATTGATTATCTGCGTCTCTCAGGCCGTGACGAAGCACAGATTGAACTGGTTGAAAAATATGCCAAAGCGCAAGGCCTATGGCATGATGCCGACACGCCAGCGGCGACTTATTCGAGCAAGCTAGAGCTTGATCTGTCCTCAGTGCAACCAGCACTTGCCGGTCCGAACTTGCCACAACAGCGTATCAACTTGTCTGATATGCATGAGAAGTTTGGCGAAACGCTCGCAAAAATGAACAAAGACCGAAAATCAGAAGTCGAAGGCAAAGTCCGCTTTGACCAAGAAGGCGGTGAGCAAGAACAAGCCGAACACTTGGCCGCAAAACCAAAAATTGATGACAGCCAAGATGATGGCTATCAGCCTGCCAATGGGGTTTTCTCTACTGTTAAGATTGATGAGAAAGAGCATAAGCTGCGTGATGGTTCGGTCGTGATTGCCGCCATTACCTCTTGTACCAATACTTCAAACCCAGCAGTAATGATTGGGGCAGGTCTGGTTGCCAAAAAAGCCGCAGCCAAAGGCCTCAAAGCCAAGCCATGGGTCAAAACCTCACTCGCGCCTGGCTCTAAAGTTGTGACTGATTATTTAGAAAAAACCAAACTGATGGATGAGCTAGAAAAAACAGGCTTTTACTTAGTGGGTTATGGTTGTACCACTTGTATCGGTAACTCAGGGCCACTGCTAGAAAGCATTGAAAAAGGTATCGAAGAGAATGATCTAGTCGCCGCTGCGGTACTGTCCGGTAATCGTAACTTTGAAGGCCGTATTCACTCGCATGTTAAAGCCAGTTACTTAGCGTCACCGCCGTTGGTTGTCGCCTACGCCTTGGCTGGTACGGTCGATATTGATATGACCACCCATCCACTGGGTCAAGATCAAGACGGCAATGATGTATTCCTAAAAGACATCTGGCCAACCTCAGAAGAGATTAATGAGTTGATTGCTAACAACATCGATGCGGATATGTTTCGCAAAAACTACGGCGAAGTGTTCGACGGTAGTGCCGCATGGAACGCGATTAGCTCAGCGGATAGCCAACTGTATCCATGGGATGAAGAGTCAACCTATATCAAAAACCCACCATTCTTTGATGGGATGACCATGGAGCCAGAAGGTATCCTTGATATCGAAGGTGCGCGTATTCTAGGTTTGTTTGGTGACTCAATCACCACCGATCATATCTCACCAGCGGGTAATATCGATCCAAAATCGCCCGCAGGCAAGTACTTGCAAGAGCGCGGCGTGATGGAAGCGGATTTCAACAGCTATGGCTCACGCCGTGGTAACGATGCGGTCATGACCCGTGGTACTTTTGCCAATATCCGTATCAAAAACACCATGATGAATGGTAAAGAGGGCGGCTATACCTATTACTTCAAAGGCGACAGCGCTAAGTTAGCAGACGGCGAACAAATGGCCATCTATGATGCAGCGATGAAGTATAAAGAAGACAAGCGTCCGCTCGTGGTACTCGGCGGTGCAGAGTATGGCTCTGGCTCTAGCCGTGATTGGGCAGCCAAAGGGACGATTTTACTCGGTGTAAAAGCGGTGTTGACCAGCTCGTTTGAGCGTATTCACCGCTCCAACCTAGTTGGCATGGGCGTACTGCCATTGACCTTCAAAGATGGTGAAAACGCAGAGACTTATAATTTAGACGGATCTGAGGTGCTTAGCATCACTGGTCTTGATAATGGTGAAAGCAAGACCGCAAAAGTCACTGCCACACGTGCCGATGGCTCAACTGAGAGCTTTGAGGTCAACGTCATGCTACAGACGCCAAAAGAGCGTGAATATGTACGTCATGGCGGGGTGTTGCACTATGTGCTACGTCAATTGGCGGCTGAGAGTAAAGACGCAGGGTAGTAGCTAGCTCTATTTAGTATAAAACGTAAGCATAATAAAAAATGCTCAGCCAATCGGTTGAGCATTTTTTTTGTCCGCCGCGACTTTTATATCGGCGTATCTACCGTTGAGTAGTTTCAATCTATACTTGCATACAACCGATCTCTGACCACGACCAAAGCTGATAATGCTGCTTGCTCGTTAGGTTGGTCGGGTAAGTGGCTACTGTCAAATGCCGCTGCAATCTCCACACTCAATTGATCGGCCTGTGCCAACAGTGCATTATAGTTGCTTGCCCCTGCTTTTATGTCGAGCAACTCATCACGATTAGGACGCTCAACGATGACTTTGCCAGTCGTGGCAATATCGTATGCCATCTCAAGCAGACGAATGGTATGCATCATATTTTTAGCATCATATTCTTTGGCATGAGCAATAGTAGATTGGTAGCGCGCTTCGTTACGGTTGGCAACCCACTGCCAGTATTCTTTATAGTCTCGGCAGTATTTACTATAGCCTTGTTCATTAAATGATAGATACGCGATAGGTGTCATGCCTTTGGGAATTGCGCTTAAGCGCAGCTGCGTGGCATCCGCATGTTGATATAAGCCTGAAAATCCAAACGTCTTGGTGTTATCAATATGCATCGCATACATTTGCGTGGCTTTGCTCATAACGGATAAACCAATATGCTGTTGCGCAGTCGCTGTATTGTGTAGCCACTCTGTGAGGGTAACACTGCGGCCCTCTATAAATACGCTACAAAACTCCAAAATAGACTTCTTTTCAAGGCTCATCGGATTGACGATTTTTTTATTCAGTCCACGCGCTTTTTTAATTTGACTGTTGGCAAAGCCTGCAAAGGTTTTTTGACACAATTTACTGATGAACCAATCAGCAGAAAAATGGGCCATGAGTGGATGCTTATACAATATGTGCTCAGCTGGTGTAGCGAGTAGCTCCATCATATTGGGATTGTTTTGTAGCAGCAGCTCGACGTAGCGCCCAAGCTCATAGTAGACAATATCGTTGCTATGATTACTGACTTGTGCAATATAGTCACTGTGGCGGGCATAGTAATACGACTTTGGCAGATAAAACACGCCTTTTATGTCAGTGTCTGACGTAGGCGTTTCTAGTCCATATGCACGGCTACCTGAGAGACACTCGAGCAAAATCAGTCCTTCAGATTTGAGATAATCAATGGTCAATGGCGCTGTCTGCATAGCATTTTCTCTTTTGGGACTACTAATAATTTTACTATAGAGCGGAACTATATCTGCTTTAGATTTTTTCACACGACCATTCATACAGAACGCAGCACAGTACGATAAAATGCATTTAATGGTGTAATAGTGGAGACTTTGGTGTCAGCAAAGGTTGGATTGTCGATACTGCTCCACAATGCTGAAATCGCGCTGATCATTATTGGTGACAGCTGATGTATATAACTTTCATCTTGCGTGTGCTTGATATCAATCAAGGTTAATATCTCGGTGTGTACCTTTTGATCGACTAGCTCAAGCATTTGCATCATTATTACTGGTGGCGGCGTGTGTATCGTTAATATCCACTTTGCCGCAAGCAGTGCTCGCAGTAAGTAAAAAAACTTTTTTAGGCGAATGGGAGTATTGATATCAAGATTACTGCTGGCATTTTTCGCCATACCGCGGTAATGATGAAACACGGTGATAGGCTGGAAGTAGTCTATGCTCAATGCTTGCAAGTGTGTCATTAGGTCAGTCTGTTGCTCATAAACAATGGGTGAGTGCAGCCACTCAAATATCACTGCATTGGATTTATAGAGCAGCTGTAGGGCTTTTTTGATGTCCCAGCCACCAATATCAAACGGTACTGCGAGCAGATCGTTTTGGATAAACTCAAAGGTGTCTTTGCCATCGAACAAACTCAAGTACCAATCAGGTTGGTGACAATACAGTAGACGGACATCATAGTCGCTATCGGGTGACGCAAAGCCCCACGCACGGCTGCCACTTTCAATAGCGTGCAGACAAGTGATCTGTCGCGTCTGACAGACCTGCTGTATGGCATGAATAATGTGATCGGTATCGTTATTTTGCATAGAGCATATCGTCGGCGGTTGTTTGTTAATGAGTATACAACAGCATAAAGGAGATGTGCGGTAATGATGAAATGGCAATTTTGATATATTAGGGTGGGATAGTAGCTTGCCAGTGCTATTAACTAATATTCAACATGCCCAAACTCAAAAATCACTCAACCCTTCTCAGTCAATAACTTAATCCCTAAACCAATAAATACCACACCGCTTACTCTGTTTAAAACGGCTTCAATAGAGGGGTTTTCCCGCAGGCGTGTACTAAACCGCGCAGCCAATAACGCCAGACACGAGCACCATATAAAGCCAGTGGTAGCAAAGGTCAATCCAAGCATTAAAAATGAGAGCATGCCGTAAGCATAATTAGCATCAATAAACTGAGGAAAAAAGGCGATAAAGAACAAAGCGACTTTTGGATTAAAGACGTTGGTCAATACTCCTTGCTGGTAAATTTGCCACCCATCTACCTTGTTCTGTCTAATAATATCTTTGTCTTTAGGCAGACTGCTTGCTATTAAAAAGGACTCTTTGCTTGTGAGCATCTTAAAACCTAAATAACATAAATAGCTGGCACCAAGATATTTGACAAGCATAAAGGCAGTTGGAGAACTGGCCAATAAAACGGATAATCCTAACGACGCCAATAACGTATGAATCAAACTGCCCGTGGTGATGCCCAAAACAGAATAAAGCCCTGCGCTCTGACCTTGAGAGATGCTACGGGTAATAATGTACATGCTATCCGTGCCTGGCGTTAGGTTTAATAAAATCGCCGCTAAGATAAACCCTAGGTAGTTTTCAATACCGAACATAGCAACCGCTTCCCTATAATCGCTCTAAGTCCCATCATATATAGTATGTGGATATAATTTATAACAATGCTGGTCACATCGATATTAACGAGTATTAGATAGGTTGGCAATAGCGCTATTAGCCATAAAACAGTGACAGTAGAATAGAGGGCCTTTGAGAAACAACAGACATAAAAAATCCCAGTCACCGTATGATGACTGGGATTTTTTATTGTTCGCTTATTAGTCTTATCTCATGCTAAGCAAGAGGGCTAACAAGTGACGCCAAATAGTGGCGTCCCCAGGGGGATTCGAACCCCCGTTACCGCCGTGAAAGGGCAGTGTCCTAGGCCTCTAGACGATGGGGACGCATAGAGTGTCATAACCAATGGCTATAACGGTACTTCACAATATCAGATAGCTTATCTATTAATAGAACAAGCGTTGCCTAGGTGCTGATATCGTCCTACTAGCGAGTATTTATGATCAAGTTTCAGTTATACTGAGCATTGTTATAAATAGTATGGTGGAGCTAAACGGAGTCGAACCGTTGACCCCTTGCATGCCATGCAAGTGCTCTACCAACTGAGCTATAGCCCCTCGCTAAGAGTGTGCGTATTTTATGTAAGAGCAGCAGTCTTGTCAACCGCTATTTTAAAAATAATTGATAAATATGCAAAAAAATCGGTTTTATGGAGGTTAAGAGCCGACTTAACGTGGATTTTGCTTGAGAGCTATTTCTTTAATGGCTTTATCAGTATAAAACTCTTCTTCAGTGCCATCAGAAAAAATAATGGCACAGCATTCAGCTGGCACATATTGACCGCCTTTTTCTCTAATCGTGCTTATACCTTTAAAGCCAATAATGTTGGATTCACCTAATTTATCTAGATTATGCTTGGTATAGCCACAGTAAGTGGTATATATCCACTTTAAGTCTTCAAAATCCTGACCTTTTGTTAGGGTGAGATTTGCGTCATAAAGCTCTTTTACGATGACATCGTAGTATTTCTGCGCTTCTTTTAGGGTGTTAAAGACATAATCTTTACTTTCTATGGTGACGGTTTTGGCGGCCATGTTTGTTTCCAGTTTATACGTAAGTTGAGCAAATTATGAAATACATAGTTAGCCTGTCCGATATACTACTATGTACAACTGGCAAATTTTATGATTATATCATTCGAGATAACCTATTAAATTGCATTACCGCCAGCACTATTCCAAGCTTTAGTAAAGCCTATTACTGGGAAGTATGTTCTTTCGTTGTTGAATTGAATCTCGATAGGAGAGGTGGCTACTTTGAATAGATTAACAACATAGTTGTGACCACGTTCTGTCTCAGGAGTTAGACTAAAATAGTAACTGCTAGAGTCTCTAAATTTTTGACACCAACGTGACATTTTAACCGCCTGACCATTAAATATCATTGTTGTGCTATCAGGTATAGTGGTTGTATATTTACAGCTATTAATATTCGTAGCATTATAATCGCTAAAGTAAAGCCTTTGACCTCCTGACTTTGAATGGCTTATTTCTGATTCTAAAATTTTAGATTCATCACTATAGCCACTATTATATTTTATCCATGCGCTTCCATTATCCATTTGTGCCCATGACATAAAGTCTTCGATTTCTGTAGCATAGCTTTTTATTGCAATTAAACTGCCTACAAACAATAGTATTAATGATTTTGTAGTTTTCAAATTTCTCATCTCCATATGAACTAGAATCTGTAAGGTTAAAGTAACAGTCTATAACATTTTGGTTTTATTAAGAAATTCATATTCTAAAAAAAGCGAGAATTCTGTTATCACAAAATCCACGCCTTTTTGGTACTGTTATTAATCTGTTTCGATTAGTTTATTTCTAAAAAGTCTGGCAATTCTGCCGCTTGCTTCTCTAACTTTTTCAGTTTCTTTTTACCGAGGCCACCCAGTACATCAACGGCATGACGCAAGCGTGTCAGTGTCATATCAGCACCGATAATCGCCATAGAGTTCATGACTGGTGTCGATGAGGTGCTACCAGCGATGGCGATAAAGAACGGTGCCATAAAGTCGCGCATTTTGATATCAAGATGCGCCGCAAGACCCTTCAACGTGGCATAGATATTTTCTTCTGACCATGTTGGTAAGGTCTCTAACTGCCATAATGACAGTTGTAGCAATTCTATGATTTGTTCAGGCGTCAGTGACTTGTGCGTGAAGCTCTCGGCATTGATATCAGGTAGGTTTTGGAAATAAAATTTGCCCCAGTTGACGGCATCAGACAGTAATTCAATACGGGGTTGAATGGCCGCTGCGATGGCAGTCAACTTATCACTGTCATTCGCCCACGCAAGGATTTTATTTTTTAGCTTTTCAGGCGTGAGCGCACGTAGCCACTCGCTATTTACCCAATTGAGTTTTTCGATGTCAAAGATAGGGCCGCCGAGCGACACACGTTGAATATCAAAGCTTGCAATCATCTCATCTAAGGTGAACTTTTCAGCGTCATTCGGCATTGAGTAGCCCATACGACCAAGATAGTTGAGCAGAGCTTCAGGCAACACGCCAGCATCACGGTAATAGGTGATAGACGTTGGGTTTTTGCGCTTAGACAGTTTTGATTTGTCCGGATTGCGCAATAGTGGCATGTGGCACAGAACTGGCATCTCCCAACCGAAGTACTCATACAGTAGCTGATGCTTGGGTGCTGAGTTGAGCCACTCTTCGCCGCGCATGACATGACTGATGTCCATCAAATGATCATCGACGACATTGGCCAAATGGTAAGTCGGCAGGCCGTCGGTTTTGAGCAACACTTGCATATCGACTTGGGTCCAAGGTATCTCAACCGTACCACGTAGCATGTCGTGTACCTGACAGACGCCTTCGGTTGGTACGCGCATACGGATGACGTGCGGTTTACCCTCGCTTACCAATTGTGCAGCTGTCTCAGGGTCTAAATGGGCACAGCGCCCGTCGTAGCGCGGCGTCTCGCCATTGGCCATTTGCTCAGCGCGCATGGCGTCCAGCTCTTCACTGGTACAAAAACATCGAAATGCATGATCGTTATCGATCAGTTGCTCAGCGTGTTTTTTATAAATATCACTACGCTCGCTTTGACGATAAGGGGCGTGCGGGCCGCCAATATCTGGACCTTCGCTCCAATCCAAGCCCACCCAACGCAGCGCATCTAAAATCATTTGTTCAGATTGCTCAGTCGAGCGCGTTTGGTCGGTGTCTTCGATACGCAAAATAAATTCGCCGCCATGGGCTTTAGCAAAGGCTAAATTAAATAGAGCAATATAAGCTGTGCCTACGTGAGGAAAGCCAGTGGGCGATGGGGCAATGCGAGTGCGGACAGGGCGATTGCCGCCAGTAGCTGTCGTAGGATTCGTCGAGGATAGGGTCGATGTTTGCATCATAGGAATCTCAAAAAGTGGATATCAGTGAAAAATGGCAGTGATAAGTGTCAATTAAAGAGCATGACTAAAAAATAGGAATGAAACAATAGACGCCAAAATTGAAAATTAGCGTAAAATATAGCGCTAGTATAACAGAGAGATGGGATATTTTTAATGAAAAGCCCTTCTAGAGCTTGACTACCAGTGTATCCTTGCGATAATAATGCTATGCAAGTCATAACTTGTTTATTTTCATCTGATTTTTTACTATTACTGGCCAAAATGGTCGTCATCTACTGAGTTATTTGTGTCATTATCAAAATCGAAGTCAAAACCTACGCCCAATTCTAAAGTCAACGCTTTTTCAGCCACTGATAATGCTGAATCAGTGACGAGTCCGTTTTCTGTAGAAAGTAATACTGTCCAAAATCTGGTTGAAAAGGGTATGCAAAATATGGCTCAAGCATCTATTAAAGACCCTGCCACAGTTGATGAGTTGAGTTTTGTCCATGATGCTGTGCTTCTGCCAGAGACCGTCGCCGCAGTATTGGGCGTCAAATCCTTACCAAGCCCAAAAGAACCAAGTCAAACAGACGCGGCAATAGGTCAAAAAGGCTTACAAATGAGCGGCATCTATGTCGATGCGACCTTTGGGCGCGGTGGTCATAGCCGATTACTATTAAGTCAGCTTGCTGATGATGCCAAGCTTATTGTCTTTGATAAAGACCCGACGGCTATTAGTGTTGCTAGAGAGCTGGCAAGGACAGACAGCCGTGTGCATGTGGTTCATGACAGTTTTGCGACGTTGACGACCAGTCTGGCCGCGCTCGGTATCACCCAAGTAGATGGGCTAATGGCAGATTTGGGTATCTCATCACCGCAGATTGATGATGGCAGTCGCGGGTTTAGCTTTATGCGTGATGGTGCGGTAGATATGCGTATGGATACCAGCCGCGGTCAGTCGGTTGCCGAGTGGCTTGAGCAGGTCGATGATGAAACGTTGGCCAATGTGCTTTATGAGTTTGGTGAAGAGCGTCACAGTCGCCGCATTGCACGCGCCATCAAGCAAATGGACAGCTATGAATCAACGCTCGAGCTGGCCGAAGTGATTAAGGTTGCTCATCCTAATTGGCAGCGTGGCAAGCACCCAGCGACGCAAAGTTTTCAGGCTATGCGTATTTTTATTAACAATGAGCTTGGCGATGTCGATGACTTTTTAGCACAAAGTATTCCCATTTTAAAGACGGGTGGACAGCTGGCGGTGATTAGCTTTCACTCATTAGAAGATCGCCGTATCAAGCAGTTTTTGCAGCGTCATAGTAAAGGTCAATATCCAGAAGACGAGAATTTGCCGATGCCGCCGAATCGCCCGCGTTACTTTGGTAAGCCTAAACGTGTGGGCCCAAGTAAAGCGGAAACAAGCCACAACCCACGTTCGCGTAGCGCGTGGTTACGATTGGCGACACGTACCGATAGTGATTATTTACCTGACAACGAACAATAAAACGTCCCTGACCTGCTAGAAATTATATTTGGTTGGCTTTCTAGCGATTAGAGGCGAGTAAATGTTTTAATGATTACGCTACTGTTAAAAAGCTGTAAACATTATCTGCTAGGCTCAGCAGTTGCCTTTTTGTTTGGTTTTACCTTTATTGATGGTGCTGATGGCTCATGAGGTTTTTGTAACTCACAAACCGTTATCGTTTTTTATATTTTTAAGTTTACTTTTTTGAGATCGTCATGGCAATATCTGACAAACCTGCAAACCATCGTGCCGCCCCATCCTATAATGCCGATATTGGCGAACTATTTGTGCGCCGATTTAATGTGGTCAGTATTTATGTCGTTGTATTATTGCTATTGGCAGCAGTGATTATATGGAGTGGTATCAAAACGGCCGAAGGCGTCCAGCAATATCATCAGGATTATAAAACCTTGCAAGACATGAAAAAACAAGAGCGTAAGCTACAAGTTGAGCATCAGCGGTTGCTTATTGAGCAGCAGACATTTAGTGCAACGCCGCAAATTGCCAGTCGTGCCGTTGCTGAGCTGGGTATGTTTTCACCCAGTCTAAAAGACAAACTAATCATCCAGCCCGGCGCTGCCGTAGCATTGGTGCCTGCCGATTCGACTGACTCGGATGTCGCCACCAATGATTCAGACATTATCGAACCAGCTGTTGTGAGTGATATACCTATCGATATGGTGGTTGAGGAATCTGCTGAGGTTTCTGACACGGATTCCGGCCTAGCGGAGGCAGGACAATGAGTGATAAAAAGTCTAATGCCAATAGCGGGAAAACAACCCCAAAGAACACTAGCAAAAAACCAGCCAGTGGCGCTAGCGGCAAGGTCACCAAGCCTTTACGCCGTGCCAGTGCAGCCAAATCTGGGCAAACGAGCAGCAATGCTGATCAGAAATCTGCTGATAGCCGCAAAGCCAAGCTATTTGGTCGCCTAAAAAACAATGAAACACAAGGCGCTCATACTAAAAATCTAAAAAGTAAAAGAGGGTTTTTGGGTAAAGCGTCTGGCGCTTCTTCTCGCGGCGGCTTTGAACAAGACAAAAATCGCTTTCGCATGATTTGGGGCATTGCGCTGATCATATTGGGCTTGCTAATAGGCCGTGCTTACTATTTACAAGTCGCCAATGCCCAATTCTATCAGGACAAAGGCGCTGAGCTTATCACTAGCGTGCGTACGCAAGCATCTTATCGCGGCATGATTACAGACCGCAACAATTTGCCCTTAGCGGTCAGTGCGCCACTGGCGACCGTCTCTTTTAGTCCGCATGATTATGCTCGCGAATATTATGAGCTTAAGCGTATTGTCATCACCAATCCTGATAGCCCGCAACTGGTTGCACGTATGCAAAAGCGCTTGGACAATATGGATTTGACCACGCTTGCTGCTGCTGCCAATATCTCGGTCAACGAGTTAAAGAAAGTCACCGCCATTGATGCCAGTGTCGATGTGACCGATGAAGAAGCGGTTAAAGCGGCGCTGCCATCGGGTGCGGGCTCGCACTACTTGCCATTGCTTAATAAAGTGACACCAGAGATTGCGCAAAGTGTCAGCTCGCTTGATTTTCCGGGCGTCTATGAGAAAAACTTCTTTCAGCGTTATTATCCGCAGCCACATCCCAACTCCCAACTATTAGGGTTTATGGGACAAAGTGCCAAT
Source organism: Psychrobacter vallis (assembly GCF_904846715.1). Taxonomy (GTDB): domain Bacteria; phylum Pseudomonadota; class Gammaproteobacteria; order Pseudomonadales; family Moraxellaceae; genus Psychrobacter; species Psychrobacter vallis. Next base: position 88,294 of record NZ_CAJHBU010000007.1, on the reverse strand, counting down.
GATTCTGAAGGCGGTTATGAGGGGCGTGCTGGGATTGAACGTCAGTATGAAACCGAGCTGGCAGGTGACGACGGTAAAGTGCTGGTACTCAAAGACGCCAAACAAAACAGCCTAAAAGAAATTAAACAGATCGAGCCAGAAGTACCGGGTAAAGATGTGGCGTTGACGATTGACTCGCGTTTGCAATATTTGCTTTATAAAGAGCTCGAAAAAGCGGGGCGTTTGCAAAAAGCGCGTTGGTCTACGGGTATGATCGTCGATGTACAAACGGGTGAGGTGCTTGCCTTATCGACATGGCCATCATTTAACTCCAATAACCTCAATGAGATGACGGGTGAAAACCAGCGTAACCGTGCGCTACTTGATATCTTTGAACCCGGTTCGGTGATGAAGCCTTTTACGGTTGCTGCAGCTTTAGATTCAGGCAAATATACCGCCACCTCTTTAATCGATACTAATCCCGGCTCTATTCGTGTTCGCGGTTATACCATTCGCGATCATAACAATTTGGGCATGATCAACATGGCAACGCTGTTACAGAAATCCAGTAACGTTGCTTCCACCAAGATTGCGTTATCGCTACCCGCTGATGCGATTACCAAGATGCAAAAGCAGTTTGGCTTTGGCGAAAAAACCCCGTTACAGTTCCCAGGTGAAGGTAGCGGACTGGTCGTCACACCGCTAGAAAAAGAAACCGCAAGACGCGCGACGGTCAGTTATGGTTATGGTCTGCAAGTAACGCTTGCCCAAGTAGCGCAGGCTTATTCTGCACTGGCGGCAGGTGGGGTGATGCATCCGTTGACACTTATCAAGGATAATAAACCACCAGCCAGCAAACGTATCATGGCGCATGAGCAAGCGATGTCGATCGTGCAAATGATGGAAAGTGTCACTGAAGACGGTGGTACTGCCAAAGGTGCGGCTATCGATGGTTACCGCGTTGCTGGTAAAACAGGAACGTCGCGCCGTATCAATCCGGACGGTGGTTATTATACCGATCAATATCGTAACGTCTTTGCTGGTATGGTGCCAGCCTCCAATCCAAGGCTGGTCGGTGTGATGTTAATCGAAGATCCGCGTGGGCAAATTTATGCGGGTTTAACGGTAGCACCTGTGTTTCATAACGTCATGAGCGAGGCACTGCGTTTGTATAATGTGCCCTTAGATAAGCCGTTAAAAACCGAAGCCCCGTAGGTATTGCTATAAGATTTTGAGTATTCAGCCACTTACTATTTGATTTAACCGTTTAGGATTTGCCAATGACCATGTCTACCTCATCGCCCAGCTGTGCTACTGTTACCTTAAAAGAGTTGGTTGAAGCCAGCGACCATAATAGACACAGTTTGCAGCAAGCATTAACCGCGATGATGACGGCATCGATGCAAGACTTACCAACTCAAATTTCAATAAATCAAGTGGCCAGCGTTGCCAACATCCCATTTCATCAATTTCAGTTAGACAGCCGCGCGCTAGCAGCGAGCAACGTGTTTGTCTTATTAAAAAGCCACACACCGAACTGTCAAAAAAGTCGTGATTACCTATACCAAGCCGCCAACAACGCCGCTTTTATCCTATCAGAAATCGATCCTGTCGCGCTACTGACGACAGCCAATATGCCTACCGATGCCCCTCTTGCTTTGACAACTGACACCTTGCAAACGTCTGTCCAACAGCAAATGATCGCGTTGCCTTGCCCAATATTATATGTGCCTGATATTCGGGATTTTTTGGGAGATTTGATCCAAGCGCGTTTGCAATATCAGCAACCAACGACGCTGCCAACGGTTGTGGCAGTGACGGGTACCAATGGCAAAACCACCATCAGTCAATTGGTCGCGCAATTAACCCAGTTAACCGGAATGAGCAGTGCGGTAATGGGTACGGCGGGTAACGGGAGATTGGGTTCGTTGGTTCAAGCCAGTCACACCACGGGAGACGCGCTCGCCGTCCAGCAGTTCTTATATCAAATGGGTCAAGAAGGCGCTGAGCTGTTAGCATTAGAAGCAAGCTCACACGGTCTGGATCAGCAGCGCTTGCAGGGCATGCCAGTGTCGGTGGCGATTTATACCAATTTGAGCCGTGATCATTTAGATTATCATGCCGATATGACAGAATACGCGGCGGCCAAAGCCAAACTGTTTGACAGAGTGCACTTTCCGGATTTGACCCATGCCATTATCAATATCGATGATGAGTATGCACAGGTGATGCTGGATACGGCGCATGCCAGCGATTTGATCGTGTGGACATACAGTTTAGACGCCACTAAAATGGCTACCTTTGTCGCCACTGATATCAAACCAAGCTTACAAGGAGTTGAGATCACGCTCCGCAGTAACTTTAGTGATACTAATGTGAGTGATACTGATATTAGTGATACTGATATTAGTGATGAAAGAGGTAGTAGCATAAGCATCGTCAGCCCATTGTTAGGGCGCTTTAACGTGGCGAATTTACTTGCGGCGATTGCAGCGACCGTGGCGCTGGGTTCTGATATCGACAACGATATTGAGCGTATGGCTGCGGCGGTGCCAAAGCTTCAAGGTGCTATTGGACGTATGCAGCGTGTGCCATCCGCTGAGGGCTGTTTTATCGTGGATTATGCGCACACGCCTGACGCTTTGAGTCAGGTGCTCGCTAGCCTCAAAACCCATTGTAAAGGTCAGCTATGGGCTGTATTTGGTTGTGGCGGCGACCGTGATGCCGGCAAACGTCCATTGATGGCACAAGCAGGGCTGGCGGGTGCAGACCAAGTCATACTCACAGCGGACAATCCGCGTACCGAAGACCCCAATGCGATTTTGCAAGATATGCGAGCGGGAATGAGTACTGAGCAATATCAGCGCACCCATATCGAACCTGCACGCCAAACCGCCATTGAGTATGCGGTCAGTCAAGCGTCTGCCGATGATATCGTCGTGATCGCGGGTAAAGGGCACGAAACCTACCAAGAAATTAACCATGTGCGTTATGATTTTGATGACAGTATCGTCTTGCAAAATGCTCTCAAACAAGCAGGACGAGCATAAATGATAGCCGTTGCAATCCGTTTTGACTTTTCACAAACATTTAAATATAAGAAACAAGTAGTCATCATATAAGGTAACCACTATGACAGCCGACAACGATAATACCATTCAGTCACAAGGGCTGTATGTTTGGCAAGTAGACAATTTGCTCGCGGCGACCCAATCATTTGCTGGGCATTGGCAACTACCAGAAGAGCAGGCGAGTGCAGAGGAGCAAGGGCTCACAAAAAATGCGGTGACCAGTAACCGTATCGCGACTGACACACGCACCATAAAAACAGGTGATATCTTTTTGGCATTAAGTGGTGACAATTTTGATGGTCATGATTATATTAATCTGGCGGCATCAAAAGGAGCGCTTGCGGCTATCGTCTCTCGTCCTATCTCCACCAGTATTCCGCAGTTAGTGGTTAGTGATACCCGTTTGGCGCTTGGACAGTTGGCCGCTTATCGTCGCCAGCAGCACAAAGACGTGACCGTGATTGCGATTACTGGATCGAGTGGTAAGACCACTTGTAAAGAGATGCTTGGTAGTATCTTTGGTCGACTGGCACCGACATTGATTACCCGTGGCAATTTAAACAATGATTTGGGCGTGCCAATGATGCTTCTTGAGCTTTCGGATCATCATCGTTATGCCATTTTAGAGTTGGGAGCCAACCATATTGGCGAGATTGCTTATACCACTGAGATTGTAAAGCCTGATGTGGCCTGTATCTTAAACATTGGTACGGCTCATTTGGGGGAGTTTGGGAGCCGTGAAGGCATTTGCCAAACCAAAGCGGAGATTTATCACACCCTAACGGACGCGCAATTTGCCATTGTGCCTGATAAAGATGATTTTACCAATCAGCTACGCCGTATCGCTGAACAATATACCCCGCATGTTATTGGCTTCGGTAATACGGATGTGAGTGCCAGCCATTTAGATGTAGAGCCTGAGCGTAGTGAGTTTAAGCTGCACATTGGCAACCAATTACATGATATCAAGTTGCCGCTAGCAGGAGAGCATAATGTCAATAATGCGTTGGCCGCGGCTGCTTGTGCGTATGCGTTAAAAATTGATGCCAGTGACATTGTGATTGGGCTAGAAAATGCGCGTCCAGCCAAAGGTCGTTTGAACAGTCAGATTCTTGGGATGCATCGTTTAATCGACGACACTTATAATGCCAATCCCCATTCGGTAAGGGCGGCGGCAAAAGTATTGGCCGCGCAAACAGGAATTCAGGTCATGGTGTTGGGCGATATTGCGGAGCTTGGCGAGGCGGCAGTGAGTGAGCATCAAAGTCTGGGTCGTACGATTGCGACCATAGGTATTGATATGCTGCTTTGCGTGGGGGAATATGCGCCTTATACTGTTGCTGGTGCGCAAGAGATTTCTGACATCAGTGCCCATGCGTTCGCTGATAAAGACAGTCTATTACAGTATTTACAACCGTATTTGCAAGCGCAGCAGTCTCAGCCTTGTACAGTATTGTTTAAAGGCTCGCGTTCCATGCAGATGGAAACACTTATTCATGCGCTAGTAGAGGAGTAAGCGGTGTTAGTTTGGTTGTTTGGCTGGCTTGGTCAGTATTATACACCGTTTTCGGCGGTCTCCTCACTCACGCTACGAGCGTTACTCGCGGTCGTGACAGCCCTTGCATTTAGCATGTTTTTTGGTGGGCGTGTCATTAAACATTTGCGGGCGCTTAAGTATGGTCAGGCCATTCGCAATGATGGCCCGCAATCACACTTGATCAAAACTGGCACACCAACCATGGGTGGGGTGTTGATTTTGAGCGCAATTGGTGTGTCGACATTACTTTGGGCGCGTTTAAATAATCCGTATGTGTGGATTTTGCTCATTGTGATGGTTATCTTTGGCGCCGTTGGTTGGGCGGATGATTGGCTCAAGATTAAATATAAAAACCCCAAAGGCTTAATCGCCCGCAAAAAGTATTTTTGGCTCTCGATGGGTGCATTATTTGTTGGCGTTTCACTATATTATATCGCCACGCTTCAGCCAGATGTTAACACCACTCGTGAGATGCAAGATTTGTTATTGCCTATCTTCAAAGATTGGATAATCCCATTTTCGGCAGTGCCTTTTGGCATCGGTTTTATTATCTTTACGTATTTTGTGATAAATGGCGCGTCTAATGCGGTCAATTTAACCGACGGCTTGGACGGTTTGGCAATTTTGCCAGTGGTCTTGGTAGCAGCAGGATTGGGCGCCATGGCGTATGTGTCGGGTGACGTACGTTTTGCCGATTATTTACATGTGCCTTATATTGCTTATAACTCTGAGGTCATCATTGTCTGCGGTGCTATGATTGGGGCGGGGCTGGGCTTTTTATGGTTCAACGCGCATCCAGCACAAGTATTTATGGGTGATGTAGGGGCGCTGGCACTTGGTGCAATGCTGGGTACGATTGCCGTCATGACACGGCAAGAGATTGCTTTTGCGATTATGGGCGGGTTATTTGTTGCCGAAGCGCTATCGGTCATGTTACAGGTTGGCTCGTATAAGCTGCGCAAAAAACGCGTCTTTCGTATGGCACCACTGCATCATCACTTTGAAGAAATCGGCTGGAAAGAGACACAAGTGGTGACGCGATTTTGGATTATCGCTATTATACTGGTGATTCTTGGATTAATGACGTTAAAGCTGCGTTAACATGCTTCAATATTAAATGGATTTATACCATATATTCAAAGGCCGTCTCAGACAGTTGAGGCGGCTTTTTTTATGCGCGCTTTTATCACTTAGACCTCGTGAATTTTGTTAAAATACCAGTTATATTGCTATGATTTTGAGATGCTTGTGTCCTTATTTATTTGTCCCCTTTGTCAATCGCTTCTACAACCCGCATCAGATACGTGGCGCTGTGATGGCAGTTTAAATCCGAGGCAAACGGTTCATGCATTTGATGTGGCAAGGCAAGGCTACGTCAATTTGTTGCCAGTACAACAAAAAAAGTCTAAAGCGCCAGGCGACAGCCAAGCATCTATCGAGGCACGAAAACGGTTTTTGAATGCGGGACATTATGAGCCGTTACAGGTTTTAATTGGTCAGCAAATGCAGCAATTACTGGCAAAAGATAAGCCAGTCGCTGAGCAAAATAAAAAGCCAGTTACGTGGTTAGATATTGGCTGCGGTGAAGGGTATTACACGCAGCCAATGGCACAAATGGGATCTGAGGTGTTAGATATACTAATAGCGGCGGATATCAGCAAGCCTGCGGTGGTTGAATTGGCAAAAGTGAGCAAAGTGGCAGGTCAGCTTTGGTATCAGCAACAGGCAGTCGCGATAGCTACCAATAGAGAGACAAATAAGACTACCGCTATTTATCCATTGGTAACGAGCGCTGCACATCTGCCGTTACGCCCTCGTAGTGTCACGGGTATTAGTAGTATTTTTAGTCCTATCTTGCCAAAGGCCTTTGCGGAGGTATTAATCGACGAGGGTTATCTCATCATTGCCAAACCAGATGGCGGGCATTTGGCGTCTATGCGCGACGCTTTATTTGATAGCGTGCGCGAACATGATTCTGATAAGTTTCTGCAAGAGTTGTCACCTTATTTTAAACTTTTGGATACTCATCATGTCAGTGCTGAGCTGAGTCTATCGGCGGAAGCATTGGCAGATTTAATGACCATGACGCCTTATGCTTATCGCGCTCGCAATGAAAAAAGACAAGCGCTACTGGCAGCAGTTGAACAAAAAAGCTTTCACACGCAAGCAAAATTTGTGGTGTATGTGCTGCAAAAGTATTCTGCTAAATAACGCATTTCGTAGATGTTGGCTTGTCATTTGTCTAGTGCGTGATGAATATACGTTTCAGTAGCATTATTGAGTTACCTAAGTGGTGCATTGGTTACGCTTTGCCAGCATAAATCACTTAGACATCATAATTGACGGTATGTCATCATCACATAGTGAATTCAGTATACCGATACAGCGGAACTGGAATAAATTTTAAAAAGATGATTTAAATAAATAGACGGTCTTCAAAAATTGGATGATTTAAGGATATGATTATGAAAAAACAATCAATGTTGGGCAAACCTCTTTTAATCGCATTGAGCATTGCTAGCGTTAGCATGGCATCTGTCGCAGTCAGTCAAGCGGCTACTGCTAAAGCGCCTATCAACGAAGTCAAAGCGGCAGCGCAAAGTAAAATCGATCTTAAACAAGCAATGATGCTTGCTAATAAAGCAGTGGCAGGCGATATCATTAGCGCAGAGTACGATCAAGAAGATGGCACTGTAAATGGTTCTTATGATATCAAAATCATTGCCAATAATAGAGAGCAAGAAGTAAAAGTAAATGCGAACACGGGCAAGGTCATAACAGGTGACACTGATCGCCTCGATAAAGAAGATTTGGCAGAGTACAACGCTATGAAACGCGCAAAAGTAACACTGAATCAAGCCATTGACAAGGCCAATCAAAGTCTTAAAGGCACGCCGCTCGACGTCTCATTTGATATGGATTTTGGTAAGCCAGTCTACAAGGTAGAGATTGGTAAAGGCAATCAGGTTCATGACATAGTGATTGATAGCATGACTGGTAACATCACCCGCAGCCAAGTCAGCACTGCCGATATTGATGATTAATAATGGTGAGTTTTTTGCCCTAAGCGGTCTTTAATGACGGCTTAGGGCTTTTTTTCTGGTAGCAGAGACTGAGGATCGTTATGTCAATTAAGGTATTCGACACAATCATTATTGGCGGTGGTCAAGCAGGTTTGGCAGTTGGCTATTATCTGAGACGTGCGAAGCTTGACTTCATCATTCTCGACAATCAGAACCAAAGTGGCGGTGCGTGGCAACATACTTGGCCCTCACTACGATTATTTTCTCCTGCTTTTATCAGTTCCCTGCCGGGTCGCCTAATGCCAAAGGCAAAAGATGGCGAGTATCCCCATCGAGAGGAAGTTCTTGGTTATCTCAGCAATTACGAGCAACATTATCAGTTGCCGATATACCGACCTTATCAAGTGCAAAGTATCCAGCGTGATGATGAACATGATTGCTTACGGGTGACGGATGGCAGTTACACGTGGTTGGCAAAAACCGTCGTGAGTGCAACGGGAACGTGGAGCAAGCTCATAACTCCTTCACTTCAAGGTCAGCAAGAGTATCTGGGTGAGCAATGCCACTCTGCACATTATGCAGGTCCTGACGATTATAAAGGCAAGCGAATCTTGGTGGTCGGTGGTGGTAACTCAGGCGCACAAATCTATGTTGAGCTGGCTGAAGTGGCTGACACTAGCTGGGTAACACGTGAGCCACCATTGTTTTTAGCTGATGATGTCGATGGCCATGTACTATTTGAAAGAGCAACAGCCCGTATTACTGGCGGCAGTGACGATGATTCTTTAGGGAATGTCGGTGATATCGTCATGGTGCCACCAGTCAAAGCAGCACGTGACAAAGGCATCTTACATTCAGTACCCATGTTCCGTCAGTTCACTGAACAAGGCGTGATTTGGGACGATGGTCGTGAAGAACAAGTAGATGCCATTATTTGGTGTACTGGGTTTCGACCGCAGCTAGACCATTTGGCAGATTTAGAGGTTATCGAAGCGGATGGAACAGTACAGGTCAAACAAGGACAGGCAATCAAAGAGCCACGGTTATGGTTGTTCGGCTATGGCGACTGGGCAAGTCCGGGGTCAGCCACGCTGATTGGGGCAGGCAGAAGTGCTAGAGAAAATGTCCCAGCCTTGCTAGATTTTCTGCAAAAAGAGGCTTAAGCATCGGGATGGATCGACATTTTTAGTTGACGAATGACGGCACTTAGCAACATCTCATCAATATCTGTTAAGGCATTCAAGCCATTGTCGTAAGTCTTCAAGATCATCGCTTGTTGATCTTGGGACAAATGCACGGTGATGTCTTTACTTTCTACTAAGTGTCTATAATCGGCCAATGTTTTTTTATGGTCATCGTTCATATTCAGCTCCTATTGCCAGTCTCGTCTTATAATGTCGTGTATCTATCGTCGATTCTAAATAAAACAGAACCATTATATTGCAACGCTGAATGAGTATAAGTTTTGCTTGCTTGCTGTGCCTTCGCAGTTTCGATGCTACGAAAAATTCATACCCGTTCAGCTGACTCGCTTTTATATTGAACTTATTATACTTTATTCAGTATCGATTATATGTTGCACAGTTTTGGTTAAACTTTGATGACACAGCTTTGTATTTTTTGATTGTCTTTAAGGTGAGCCTACTCTATTTTATACACTTTTGAAAATAATGTATAAAACTTACCTCACTCTCTTACGTTGAGAGTGGGGTAAGCTCAATCTTGCGCATTATCAGGATTCATTGTAGCCACCAAGTCAGTAAATCTCTCTCCTTGAACGGACACATGTGCTTTAATCAAACGCTCAGCCAAGTCTTCGTCAGAATTTATGACGGCATCCACGATTTGTTGATGTTCCTCAAACGAATGCTGCATGCGATTGTTGACTCGTAACTGTAAGCGTCTATAAGGATGTAGCCGATTGTGCAAATTGCTGGCTTGCTCTATCAAAAAACTGTTGCGACTCAGTTGATACAAGAAAAAATGAAATTTCCTATTGGCTTCATAATAGCTTTCGGTGTTTCCTTCCATCAAGTAGTCTTTACATTGATTGTGCAAAGACAGTAGCTCCGCTTTTTCTTCCTCATTGATTCTTCTGGCAGCCAATCGGCCACACATGCCTTCGAGATAGGCCATCACCTCAAACATCTCAAACAGCGTGACGATATTCAAAGTGGGAATGATTGCTCCTCTACGCGGTCGAATCTCCACCAATCCTTCAGAAGCTAACAGCTTCAAAGCCTCACGAATAGGGGTTCTTGACACCCCATATTTTTCACAAAGTTTTGCCTCATCAAGTTTGGTGCCAGGTGGCAGACGACCATAAATAATATCATCTTCGATTTTTTTACTGACTTGTACTGACAAGGGTAAGTCGTCAATTAAACTCATAAATTCTCCATTTGTATACAATAACTCATTTAATAAATACAATATGGTTGCACTTCTAAACCAACTGTATTAGATTATATCAAACAAGTGCGTGGTAAGTGATAGATGCTTTTAAAGGTTTTGAGCGCTGTTAAGACCTATATCCTTTACACAGAGGAAGCTACTGAGGAAATTGAAGAAACCTCAACAAACATTATCAAACTACTATTATGTGTGCTTGTGTCTATATCTGGTGATTATTAATTTAGATTCTCATTTTATACAGCCCGTATATCAAGGTAGATATTATCAAAGCGGCTGTAATCATATCCAAGGAAGGTTTATATGATCATATATGGTACTGCTTTATTAGCAGTTAGTTATTTGCTAGGGGTTTTTCTTGGTGGATTGCTAGGACAAATATTAGGGGTTGACGCTAATATTGGTGGTGTTGCTATCGCAATGATTCTACTCATTGCTGGCAAAGAGATGCTCGCCAAACGCGGTCTTTTGCCAAAATCTACTCAGTTTGGTGTTCTATATTGGGCAGGTATGTACATCCCTATCGTTGTTGCTATGGCAGCCGGACAGAACGTAGTCGCTGCACTATCTGGCGGAATGGTAGCAGCTGTTGTTTCTGTTATTGCGCTTACTGCAACTGTCTTTGTCGTACGCTTACTTAATAATATTGGTAATGATTACGATACCTTTACTTGGGGTGATACTGAAGAGCATCGCGACCAATTGTGAGTGTGTCATCAATATTATCAACACTGCAAAAAAACTGAAACTACCGATTCAATCGCGCAACGGAGTAATTAAATGGACTTAATTATAGAAACCCTCACTAAAAATGCCTTTGTAACCGCTTTAGCAGTAACAGGCCTTGTGATGCTCTTCTCTCAAATACTATCCAAGTATCTAACCAACAACAAACTACAGTCATCTGCAATTGCGATCACCCTTGGTCTCATTGCTGCCTATTTTGCTGGTTTATATACTGGTGGTGAAAAAGGCATTTCCGATATAGAGCTGTTTTCTGGATTTGCTTTGTTAGGTGGGGCGATGCTGCGGGATCTTGCCATTGCATCTACTGCTTTTGAAGTAGACGTTAAAGAAATAAAACGTGCTGGAAAAATCGGTATTATTGCCTTGATATTAGGTTGCGTCATACCGTTTGTGGTAGGAGCCGGTGTTGCATGGACATTAGGCTATAGAGATGCTGTCTCTATGACCACCATTGGAGCAGGGGCAATGACTTACATTGTGGGACCTATTACAGGGACAGCAATTGGCGCAAGCTCTGATGTGATTGCTTTATCCATTGCCATTGGTTTGATTAAAGCCGTCTTTTTTATGATCGCAACCCCTTTACTTGCCAGATTTATGTATCTTAAAAGCCCACGTTCAGCCATGATTTTTGGTGGCTTAGTCGGTACTACCAGTGGTGTAGCCGCTGGCTTGGCAGGTACTGATGTCAGACTGGTTCCATATGGAGCATTGGTAGCCACTTTCTATACGGGCCTAGGTGCTTTATTAGGCCCCTCTATATTTTTCTTAACACTAAACGCAATATTTTAATAAGTAGATAAAGGAAGTCTTATGAAAGCGAATATTGACAAAAAAGTATGGGATACACAAAAAACTAGACGGCTTACCAAACTTGATGCTGCAAAAGACAAAGGCCTAGAAAAACGTGTACCGAGTGATAGAACCATTGAGTTACTAGAAACGGTGCTGACGCCTGAAGACAAGGTTTGTATAGAAGGCAACAATCAAAAACAAGCTGACTTTTTGTCTGAATGTTTGTCTCAGTGCAATAATGACGTGCTAAAAAATTTGCACATATTGCAGTCGGTATTGGCACTGCCTAGCCATATCGATATATTCGAAAAAGGCATTGCTAGCAAAGTCGACTTTTCTTTTTCTGGCCCACAAGCACTCAGATTGGCAAAACTGGTTCAGCACCAAAAAATCCAAATCGGCTCAATTCATACGTATCTTGAGTTATATGGTCGATACTTTATCGACTTGATACCGAACGTGTGTCTAATTACCGCGCATTCTGCCGATGCAGAAGGTAACCTATATACAGGGCCAAATACAGAAGATACGCCTGCCATTGTAGAGGCGACAGCATTCAAAAGCGGCATCGTCATTGCGCAAGTAAATGAGTTAGTAGATAGCGTGCCACGAGTTGATATTCCTGCAGATTGGGTGGATTTCTTTATTGTGGCCCCTCGACCTAACTATATCGAGCCTTTATTTACCCGTGACCCAGCTCAGATTACTGAAGTGCAAATACTGATGGCAATGATGGTCATCAAAGGCATCTATGCGCCTTATCAAATCAAACGTCTCAACCATGGTATTGGCTTTAACACTGCTGCCATCGAATTGCTGCTGCCCACTTACGGCGCAGAATTAAATCTCAAAGGTAAAATTTGTACCAGCTGGGCGCTCAACCCTCATCCTACGATGATTCCAGCGATAGAAAGTGGCTTTGTCGATAGCATTCATAGCTTTGGTTCAGAGGTTGGCATGGATGAGTATATTCAAAACCGACCGGATGTGTTTTTTACTGGTAAAGATGGCAGCATGAGATCCAACCGTGCATTTAGTCAAACGGCAGGGTTGTATGCGTGTGATTTATTCATTGGCTCGACGTTGCAGATTGATTTACAAGGAAACAGCTCGACCGCCACCGTAGATCGCATTGCAGGTTTTGGTGGTGCGCCAAATATGGGCTCAGATCCCCATGGGCGTAGACATTCTAGCTATGCCTATCTTAAAGCAGGACAAGAAGCGACCGATGGACGAGTGGTAAAAGGTCGTAAGCTGGTGGTTCAGATGGTAGAGACTTACCGCGAGCACATGGATTCCGTCTTTGTGGAAGAGCTTGATGCGTGGCAGTTGCAAGAAAAAATGGGCAGTGACTTTCCGCCTATCATGATCTATGGCGATGATGTGACGCACATTGTGACCGAAGAAGGGATTGCAAATTTATTATTGTGTCGCACACCAGAAGAGAGAGAGCAAGCCATTCGCGGCGTAGCAGGCTATACCCCTGTTGGGATGCAGCGAGATCACGAAAAAGTCAAAGAGCTGAGACAGCGCGGAATTATCCAAAGACCTGAGGATATTGGTGTCGATGCTTCAAAAGCGACGAGAGATCTGCTGGCCGCAAAATCGGTGAAAGATTTGGTGAAATGGTCCAATGGCACTTATGCGCCGCCCAGTCGTTTTAGAAACTGGTAACAATAATATTAGGGATATAACTATGAATGTACTTAATTTCGATTTTACGTCACAACCCATTGCCGACATCAAAAAAGAAGTGATTTGCGGTGTGGTTGGCTCAGGCAATCTAGAAGTATTGGTATCGCCTTTGGCTGATAGCGACAATGGCAACAGGAGCAAATTCATCATTGATACGTCAGTCACAGGTTTTGATCATATTTGGGAGGCGGTGTTGCAGGACTTTTCCAGTCGTTATGCCGTAGGTGGATTGGAGTTTAAAGTCAACGATATGGGGGCGACGCCTGCGGTAGTGAGTCTACGCTTAAGCCAAGCGATTAACATCTTGGAGGAAGAGTCACATGGATAATTCACGTATTCAACAAAGCTTTTATGAAAAAACAGCACGCAATCGTATAGCCAGCATCGTTGACAAAGACAGTTTTCAAGAATTTCTCAAACCCGGCAGTATCCCTGTGAGCCCAAATCTTGCCTCCTTAGATATTGTAGGCAGTTTTGATGATGGTGTGATTATTGGACAGGCAAACATCCAAAAAGATCCCGTGTACATCATCGCTCAAGAAGGCAAGTTCATGGGCGGCGCCGTTGGTGAAATACATGGCGCAAAAATTGTTGGCCTATTGCTAAAAGCCATTGAAGAAAAGCCAAAGGCAGTTGTGTTTTTTGTCGATTCAGGAGGCGTGCGTCTGCATGAAGCAAATGCTGGCTTGATAACCATTTCTGAGATTATGCGCGCGATGCTAAAGGTTCGTCATGCAGGTATTCCTATTATCACCGTCATTGGTGGGACGAACGGTGCTTTTGGTGGCATGGGTATCTGCGCGTGTCTGAGCACTCATGTGATCATGACAGAAGAAGGTCGCTTGGCGCTTTCAGGCCCTGAAGTGATTGAAACCATCAAAGGTGTGGAAGAATTTGACTCCAAAGACAGAGCGCTAGTGTGGCGGGTCACGGGCGGTAAAACGCGTTATTTGCTTGGTCATGTCGAGTTTTTGGTCGAAGACGATGTCAATGACATTACTCAAGGAATTGTTGAGGCGCTGCAGCAACCTGCAATTCAGGTAGACTTGGAGTATTTAAAACAACAGCAGGCCTCATTGCAAAGCCAATACGATCAGTGGTTTGGGGAAAAAGATAGCCTACCTATTTGGCAGTCAATGAACATAAAAAATCCTGAATCCATTGCCATGCTTAGCGCTCAACAGATCAGAGCGATCAAAAAAGGATAATATCATGCAAACCAAAACAATCTTAGAAAAGCTATTTCCAAACCAGCTTGACTATCGTATTGAGAACTCGATGATACGCGGTAGCGCAGAGACCAACATGGGCAAAGTGGAAATCATCGGTACGGTGGATTCTGCTGCGATGAACCAATGGATTGCGATGACGCTTGCAAATGAGATATTGGCAGTCATCGAAAAAGATGACAAAACGCCCATCGTCTTTATCGTAGATACGATGGGGCAAGACTCGTCGAGAGCGGATGAGCTATTGTGTCTAAACAGAACGTTTGCGCATCTGGCATCTTGTGTCGATTTGCTCAGACGGCGCGGTCATCCAAATTTGGCCATCGTTTTGGGTGAAGCGGTCAGTGGTGGATTTTTGTCTTATGGCCTTATGGCGAATCAGGTATTTGCCATGCAATCAAGCCAAGTTAAGGTCATGGATCTAAACGCCATGTCGAGAGTCACCAAGATACCGCTCGATAAGCTAAAATCTTTATCCCAAACGTCAGCGATTTTTGCGCCTGGGGTTGAGAATTATTATGCAATGGGCGCTGTTGATGATATCTGGCAGACGTTGGATGAACATCTGGTAGAAAACGCGCTTGAATCGCAACTTACGCACATGGAGGATTTTTTTACAGACAGTCGCCGTCAAGTGGCAAAAGACAGAAAAGGGCGGCTGTTGTGTGATGAGATTGTTCAGTCGGTTTTAACGGCTTAATGTTAACGGCTTAATATTCATGATTTTATAGAGGACAGGTATATGCATCGTCATGATTTGGTTTATTTACAAGCACATGAATCATACGAGTTTATGAATGCCTCTCTGCCTTTATCTGTGAGGGCGGCTGTTGAGCAAATGATTACGGCTCAGCAGCCGCTCACGGTTTGTAGACAAGATAGCGATACGGTAACCAAAGTGGCGGCGAGTTATATAGAAGACGGTCGTAAATACCGATTGGCTCTAACGCTACCCAAACCCCCAGCCGTCATCACGTCGCCTTTAAGGCTTGAGGCTTTAGTTCCTCAATTGCCCAAAGCTCTGCAAACACGGGCTCAACAATTTATCGCTCGCTGTGCTGATTTAGAAAGCGACGTGTATGTTTATGGCTCTTTTGCCAATCAATATTTTACTGGCTTACCTTTTATAACACCCACATCAGATTTGGATATTTTGATCGTTGCTCACCGCGATAATATCTCACCAATATTATTGGAAGTAGCGGCCTTTGGTCGATTTTCTGAAGCGGCGCTGGGCTTAAAAATTGATGGAGAGATAAGGTTGCAAGGACGTGACGATATATCTTTTAATGAGCTAAGCCACGCCATGATATTTGATATCCCAACGGTTTTGGTAAAAACCCTTGTTGATATCAGACTCCAAACAATAGACGTATTACTGGGATGGAATACCGATGAATATGAACATTTTATTAGATCAAATCGACAAACCTTTAGTACCGCAACAGGCTCTTTGGCAACAGATTGATGATCTGGCGCTTGAAGCGTTATATGATGAATTGAGTCTTGAAAACAAACCAGGACTGGTCTGCCCCTCAAGTAATGGCAGTCACACAGATATGAATCACCAGACTTTTATACATAGCATCACCTCCTTGAAAGGATATTTTTCTACGCTAAGTCAACTTGGATATGAGGATAGACCATTCGATGAATTAAAAAATATGGGCATTTATCAAGAAAAAAAAATGAGAGCGGCGACAGATAATATCAATACCCACAAAGGTGCGATATTTAATTTGGGGTTTGTCTGTGCCGCTATCGGTAGATGTATCCAAGCGAGCATCCCATTAACCGCTAAGAATGTTTGTGAGCAATTGGTTGCTAGATGGCAATTTGATCTGACCAATCGCCTGCAACGAGCGCCAAACAGCCATGGTCAGCAAATGTTTCAAAAGTATGGCATAACGGGTGCGATTGAAATGGTCTCCAATGGCTTTGAAGTCATACAGAATGAGGCTTTACCCTGTTTTTATCATACGATGGATAGCACCAAAGATTTTGAAAAAGCCAGCATGCAAACCTTAATGACGTTGATATCTGTGTTGTCGGATACCAATATCGTATGGAGAGGCGGCATAAAAGACCTAGAAAATGCGCAAACACTGGCAAAAAACTTCTTGCAAGCAGGCGGGGTGCATCAAGCCAATTGGCGACAAAAAGTCAGCAATATCAGTCGATATTTTATTCATCATAACCTCAGTCCCGGTGGCAGCGCCGATTTATTGGCTGTGACGATCTTCTTTTATAAGGTAGAAAATGAATTTAATTATCCTATTTAGTGGGCAAGGGCTACAAAGCCAAAAGCACGTCCATGAAATACTGAATGACACATCGGCTCATGAGCACTCTTTACTAGCTACTATGGTGCCCGAGCTATTCGATGCTGATAGCGGTCAGATTTTCGATAATAGCGTGGCGCAACCGTTTATTTATACCTTGCAATATCATCGATGGCAGCATTTGCGGCAGCTGATTGCCACCCCCATGGCTTTTGCTGGTTACTCGTTGGGTGAGGTGAGTGCGTTTTGTTGTAGTAGCCAGCTTTCCTTTGAGGATGGATTGGATTTGGTGCATAAAAGAGCTGCTTTTATGGAGCAGGCAGTCACAGAGGCCAGTGGCCTACTGGCAATTAAGGGTGTGGCTGATAGGAATCTTGCGCAGCTACTTGAAACAAGCAAAACCCATTTGTCTATTAAAATCAGTAGAGATCAATTCATTATTGGCGGCAATAAAGACAATCTAGAGCAGGCAACGCAAATTGCCCAGACATTGGGCGCGCACAGCGTACAGCATTTAAACGTCTCCGTACCATCGCATACGATGATGATGCAAGGTGCGGCAGCCGCATTTGGTCAATGTACCCGCGCACTCACTTTGCCTGCGATGACCATTCCTATTATTAGCGCCACTGAAGGGATACGGTATAGGGAGACAGCGCAAGGGTTAGATATTCTGTCGCGCCAAATCGATCATGCATTGGACTGGTATTTTTGTATGGAAAATATTGAAGAGTATCAGCCAACCATGGTGTTAGAGATAGGCCCAGGCAATGCGCTGTCCAGAATGATAAATAATTTGCTACCCCATGTGCCTTGTAGAAGTTGGGATGACTTTCGTGATTTAGATGGATTAAAAAATTGGATAGAAAAAAACAGCTGAGATGCTGGTTGAAATTTTATGTCCTCATAACCAAAAGGTAGGCCCTACATGTTGTATGTGTGGTTTGTTATTGCAGGTGCGTTTGCGGGTCTGAGTGCTGGCTTGTTTGGGGTGGGCGGCGGTATGATTATCGTACCAGTATTGGTATGGATTTTTACGGCGTATCATTTTCCGCCTGAAGTCATTACCCACTTGGCAATTGGTACGTCGCTTGCCACTATTATTGTGACGTCTATCAGCTCTTTGATGGCACATGACAAACGCGGCGGTGTACGCTGGGAAGTTTGGCGCAGTATGGCATTAGGACTCGTCATTGGCGGTTTAGTTGGCGCTGGCATTGCTGATATGATTGACGGTCGGGTATTGCAGATTATTATTGGTATTGGAGCATTATTGATGGCGCTCAAAATGCTGTTTTTATCTAACAAAGAGCAATTGGATAAGCCGTTACCTGCGGCAGGCGTACAGTTTGGCGCGGGTACTGGGATTGGTATGGCCTCGTCTATTTTTGGTATTGGTGGTGGCAGCTTGACTGTGCCATTTTTAAATTGGGCCGGATTACCGATGAAGCAATCCGTTGGAACGTCAGCCGCTTGTGGTTTGCCGATTGCCGTGGCTGGCGCGTTAGGTTTTGCTTGGTTCGGTCAAGATGTGGTCAATCTTCCTGAAGGCACGATAGGCTTTGTACATATCACTGGATTTTTATGTGTTTCGGTTGCTAGCTTTGCGATGGCAAAAGTCGGTGCCAAACTGGCACATATCCTGCCAGCATTAATGCTTAAACGTGCATTTGGTGTGTTGCTGTTATTTGCTGGTGGGCAATTATTACTGAGTGGGATTGGGGTGTTGTAGTGTGTTGCGGTCTCATAAAAGTGATTAAAGCGCGCTAGCAATAGTGGTAACCTTTCTTCAAGTTTCATAAATCTACTTAACGTTGGAATCGTTTATCATTTTCGTTGTCGATAGAGTTACTCTTTATCACGATGCTTTTTATCATGTAGTTGTTTTACTTGATATTCAATAAAGCATCTTCAATTACCACTCATAACTGATATGAGTTCAGACGAGAACTGATAATGAAAAATATAATGATAAGTTCGATTTTAGCAGTGACTGCTTGCTTGACAATGATCAGTCAGGCCAATGCTGCGCCTGACGTCACTAGACATCATACGGCTCAAATGCAGCATCAAAAAGCTGTTGTAAAATATGATCACAAACATAAGCAGGTAAAGAAGAAGCAAGTAGAGAAGAAGGCAGTGGCGTCACAGCATCAGTCAAAAAGACCGCCTACTGCTCAACAAGTAAAAAGCAAATATCAGAATAAAAATATTCACAAAAAACATGCTTAGTCACTATGTTTAACCCCGTAAAAATGGCGCCCACGTGAGGCGCCATTTCTTGTTTTATGAGATAAGGATAGTTGTTAATTTCTGGTAAAGTACTATTTATTGGTAAAAGTGACGGTTTTAGTACCATCGGCAGTCGGCTGACTGACCGTGACTTTGCTGGCTAAGATGTCGCCTCGAGCATTGATTTTGTAGCATTCTGATGAAGTTCCAGCAGAATCGTAGTTGAGCAGTAAGTTTCCTGAGGTTTCTATACAGAACCACGCCGTGTTATTGGTATCTCGCGTCAACGACCAATCTTGGTTATACGTGCCGATTTTTTTACTCATACTGCGATCGCTGTATACGTTTTCAGTAATCAACTTGCTAGAGGCTCCAACCGTCGCCATCTTAGGAATAGTGGTCGTTTGGTTCGATAGTGAGTATTTGCCTGTGCTATCAGTGAAACCGTGGAATACTAAAGGGTTTAGGGTAAAGTAGTTGATAGCGACTGATTGATTGGTAATTTGATTGTTCACTTTATTAATCGTGTTTACTTCGGCCGCTTGTACGGGTTTATTGTTGAATACCATATTGCCTTTAGGCGTGACTTGAATATCTGCTGAGGCACTTTGGTTGCCGACAACGGCTACCAGTTTTTGGCTACGCTCTTTGGTATATATATTGAGCATGGCAGTCTCAATAGGGTATTGGGTCACCACATTGTTTTGATTGGTATTATCCGTCGTGCCACCATTCATACCAGTCGCACAAGCGCTTAAACTCAGTCCTGCTGCCACACACAATCCTAATGTTTTCATTGTTTTATCCTTAATATTATTAGGGGCTGTATAGAATTCGACCATGGCACTGACAGAGACTATTTTTTAGGCGACTCGAAGATAAAAATAGTAAATATAGTCATTCTATACGGCTATTTTTAACAATGAAGCGGCAAAAAAGAGTCCTGTCCCCTGCTTTATTATTGGGGCTGATGCTAAAACTGCCCCATACTGCGTTGCAAGTCTCGCTAAGGTATTAACATTATCATCGACTTGCGCCTTGTCTGGAACAGTTTTAGCGATCAGCAGTGCCTATTTGTGAATTCTATACAGCCCCTAAAGTAGTTTGTTTTAACGTCTACTATAATTGAATTTTTGGGTAATGACATCGGGCAAGTCTCTTGAGGCAGTCTATGATTACATCACTATAACAACCCGCAATTTTCTAGTATTTAAAGCCTAGCATTCAAAACATAGATTTCAAGCCAATTGAGGCTTTCTCCGCATCTTTATATTTGCCAACACTAGTCCTGACAAGATCAGCATCATTGCCAGCATTTTCCACCACGTCACCACCTCCCCTGTGAGCAGCACTGAGGTTGTCATCCCAAATACCGGCACCAATAGAGCAAACGGCATCACTTTAGACGCCGTATTTTGACTGAGCAGATGCGCCCACAGTCCAAAGCCTATCAGCGTTGAGACATATACGATAAATCCAAGCGATAGCCAAGACTTGAGCGACGACTCGGTAAACGTTGCCAGCTGCCATGCCTCGGTCTCAAATATGAGAGAAGATATAGTCAAAATCACACAAGCAATCAGACCGCCCCAGACTACCAGTGCAAGAGCAGACAGCGCGGATGCTTTATTCTTTCCAGTATTAGACGAGATAATAGACACGCCTGATCCTTGCTGCGCCGCTATTAAGGTTGCTTGTGTTGATGCCTGCTTTGAGGCAATGTTGCCAAAGCTCCAGCCTATGGCCGCAATCAAGATACAGACGAACCCAGCCAAAGGCATATCACCACCAAGGTTTAACGCGATGACGCTAAGCCCTAACACACCGACCAGCATACCGATGATTTGCATTCGACTCACGGCCTCACCCAATATGAAATACGCCAGCAATACGGTGATGAAAATCTGAATCTGTAATAATAGTGCCGTCAACCCAGCCGATGCCCCTAAGTGCATGGCAGTAAATACAAAAGCATACTGCATGACAAACGTACCGATGGCATAAATGAATAATGTACGGTTAAATTTGGGCGGTTTCAGAAAAAAGACCAGTGGCACGGCGGTAAAGAAAAAACGCAGGGCGGTGAGCATCAGTGGCGGAAAGCTTTCAAGCCCCCACGCAATAAAGGTAAAGTTTACACCCCAAATAAAGGTAACCAGTACAGCCAATGCGGTGTATAAAGGGGTCATATAGTTGGCCTAGGAAGTGATGACTGGTTATTGGGTTTAGTAATAGCGCTGTTGCTGGACAATTCTTTCTCATTTATCTATTAATAATTATTGGATAAGAAACAACCCTCGGCTCAGGTGGTGGCGCAGTTCGCACTACCTCTGTCACAGGTTTTTCTGTTGATTTATCCTTGATCCAAAAATCAACATAGCTGTCTTTACTAAACCATGCCGTACCGATATCAGTAGCGAAGTCCAGCTGATAGTCATTGTTGGCTTTGGCATCAAACGTAATTTTAGTCGGTATAGTATAGTGTCCTGCCATACGATAAGTAACCGTTAATGTGTGCTCACCCGTCGTAATCGGGTAGACATTATCCCAAGTATCGCTGTAAGTCTCTTTTTTCTCTTTAGGGACACGCTTACCATCAATCTCCATAATAAAAGCGATGCGATCACCGACAAGCCTAGTATGTCGTGGTTCCATTTTACCCATAATAGTTGCGGTTGCACCTGATACTGGGGGCTGATAAATTAGCTCGGCTGGTAATTCTTTTACATTTTTTATGCTCATACAAGCAGTCAACAACGGTAGCGAACACACCAATACAGTCCACTTCATGGCTCATCCTCAGTAGAATTTATTTAATAATAGTCAGTTTTTCAAAACATCAGTCGGTAGAATTTGACTTTTATATTTTACCTGTTTTCCTTTAAAACAGTAGCGTTTTTATTGGAATTTATAACCGTATTTAGAGCGTGTTGAGCTTTTGATCTTCAAAACTTCTCATTTAAGTCAGCCTGATATTTCTACCCACAAAAAAACCTCACCCTTAAAAAAGGCAAGGTCAGATTTTTAGTCTTTCAATGATGTTTACAAGAACAACAGTCCTAAGCCGATCACAATACCACTGACAATCAACACAATCACACAAAATCCCATAATATCTTTGGCTTTCAATCCAGCGATTGCCAAGGCTGGCAACGCCCAGAATGGCTGGATCATATTTGTCCACGCATCACCCCATGCAACCGCCATGGCAACTTTTTCAGGGTCATTACCTAGTATTTCTGCTGCTTCTAACATGATGGGCGCTTGAACTGCCCACTATCCACCACTGACGGCTTCTTGAAGGGCAATCAGATTGAGCTATGCTGAAAAAACCGTACAACTAAACTTGGTAAACTAACGACTCGATGAGGAGTTGATTAATAGTGGTCAACTTATTGAGAGAGATAATGAGTTCAGTATAAAAATGAGTCAGCGGAACTGTTATAAGTTTTTCGCAGCATCGAGCTGCGCAGGCACAGCAAGCAAGAAAAATTTATAACAGTTCAGGGGTGCAATATAATGGTTCTGTTTTATTTAGAATAGACTATATGAATAGTAGACCAACGGATAGACCAATACAAGCCACGGGGTAGGTGGGCTATATTCGGATAGATTGGAAAAAAGCAGGCATAAAAAAAACGTTAGACGCGTTATTAATAAAGGGATTAAGGGGTATTTGGGATAGGGTATGACAAGATGGGGAAACTAGAAGGCTTTACTTTATTAAAAAGGATAAGATTAGCGGTGGAAACCAAAGTCGATATAATTTTTTTATCAGCGGAAGAGTTAGGGATATATGAGACATTTGATCTTTTAATGCTTGCAGCACCTTCTATACTGTTCTTAAAATGCACGATTACTTTATGCGATTGAAACCCATGATATTTCTATGGCTTGCACGCAGGTTAGGAAAGGTTCAGGTTTTAGCATAGGTTATTAAGATGAATATCTCTTACTTGATAAAATAAAAAAAGAGACCAGTTAATGGTCTCTTTTTATTTGAATTAAATCTTATTTCGAGTCATTTCACCGTTGACCAGTCTCAAAATATTGAATGGATTCTCATCCTTCAGCGCTTCTGGTAATAAGCTTTGGGGATAATTTTGATAACACACAGGGCGCAGATAACGGTCAATTGCCAGCGTTCCGACCGAAGTGCCGCGTGCATCGGACGTTGCAGGATAAGGTCCGCCGTGTACCATTGCCTCACAGACCTCTACCCCTGTTGGATAACCGTTTAATAGTAGGCGTCCAGCTTTCTCTTCTAATACAGGTACAACGTCCGCGAATTCAGAAAAATCGGCTTCATCTGCAATCAAAGCGGCTGTTAATTGGCCGTTCATGCTACTGAGTGCTTGAATCAACTGCTCTTTGTCTTTGACTTCAATGACTATCGTTGCAGGACCAAAAATCTCTTCTTGTAGCAACTGATTTCCTGCTAGCAGTAATTCTACGTCTGCTTTAAACAGTTGCGGTTGAGCCTGATCTCCTTGTTGAGCTTGTCCTGCCAAATGCTCAAACCCTTCATGCGCCATCAAATCTTCCAGACCTGACGAGTAGCTTTTTAGCGTACCGGCATTCAACATGGTTTGTGCAGGTTTGGCATTGATGGTATCTGTCAGCTTCTCAATAAATTGGCTATATTCAGGTGATTTAATTCCAATAACTAAACCAGGATTGGTACAAAATTGTCCACAGCCCATCACGACAGAATCTGCTAAGTCTTGAGCAATGCTATCACCGCGATTTTTTAGAGCAGCTGGTAGCATAAGCATGGGATTGATACTACTCATTTCTGCAAATACCGGAATAGGATTGGGACGAGCGGCTGCCATAGCACTTAGGGCTTGACCGCCTTTTAGTGAACCCGTAAAACCAACTGCTTGAATCAATGGATGTTTAACGAGTGTTTCACCAACACCACTGCCATAAACCATACTGAACACGCCTTTAGGCATATTGGTGCTCGCAACCGCTCTATCGATCGCTTGTGCGACTTGATCCGCCGTTACCATATGTCCACTGTGGGCTTTGACAACCACAGGGCAGCCTGCCGCTAACGCAGAAGCCGTATCACCGCCCGCTGTCGAAAAGGCTAAAGGAAAGTTACTGGCTCCAAACACAGCAATCGGACCGACTCCTATCTTCACCTGACGCAAATCTACACGTGGCATGGGCTGGCGCTCAGGCAATGCTGTATCGATACGCGCCCCTAAATAGTCACCGCGGCGTAGCACTTTAGCAAATAAGCGCATTTGACCACTGGTACGACCACGTTCACCTTGTAAGCGTGCAAGTGGTAGCGCGGTTTCTTGAGAAATATTTTCGAGAAAATCTTGTCCTAGAGCGTCCAGTTCATCGGCAATCGCTTCTAGAAATAACGCACGCTGTTCAGGTAACGTATTACGATAGCTTTTAAAGGCTTCACTGGCGGCTTCGCACGCCTGATTGACCTCTTCTTCAGTGGCTTGATGAAACTCATAATCCAAGGCTTCTCCTGTGCTGGCATTAACGCTTTGTAAGACTTTACTGCCAAGCGCACTGCGTTGACCTGCAATAAAATTTTGTCCAATAACCATAGTATTCTCCTTAGAGTGTTTTAACTGAACCAATGGATAGTTCAGGTTGAGTATGTGCAATCTTATTTTTTAAAGAATGACCAAATTCTTTCATCTCAATCTCGAATTCATCACCAATTTGGGTTTGTATACCGTCTGCAAATGACAGCGTCGCCGTACCAAAATAATGAATATGCACATCACCTGGTTTTAAAAATTGCTGATATTTAAAATGGTGGTATTCAAGATTGGTTAGGCTATGACACATATTGTCTTCACCTGATAAAAATTCTTTTTCCCAAATCACGTCACCATCACGGCGCAGGCGACTGGTGCCGACCAAATGTTTTGGCAGCTCACCCGTACGTAGCTCTGGGCCATAACTGCAGAAACGTAATTTCGAATGGGCAAGGTACAAATAGTTTCGACGTTCCATGATGTGATCAGAAAATTCGTTGCCCATGGCAAAGCCAATGCGATATGGTTTTGAGTCTAGGCCGATCACATACAGACCTGCAATTTCAGGCTCCTCACCGCCATCCTCTGCAAAATTAGGCATCGGCAGATCTGCACCAGGACGAACCACAATAGAGCCGTCGCCTTTATAGAACCATTCAGGTTGTGCGCCCACATTACCTTCAGCAGGTTTACCTTTTTCAATACCTAATTGAAATATACGCATGGTGTCAGTCACTGAGGCAGTATCAGCCGCGTTCTGTTGGTGCATTTTGTCACGAGTAGCGGCAGAGCCTAAATGGGTCAAACCCGTCCCTGAGACAAAACAATGCGCAGTATCTGGATGATCTAAAGGCGGAAGTACCTGTAAGTTATCTAGTAGTTGTGCGTAGTCATAGCTCTCAGAGGCAAAGCCTAATTGTTCGATCTGTTGCTCTAGGCTCACGGTATTTTCGATTGCCATTAATGCCAAGTCTCGAACCGTTTCAACCTGATTGACTGGTTTGACGGTATTCTTTTCGACAATGCCAACCGCGCGCTGCTGGTCTTGGGCTTCAAATTGAATGATGTTCATAGTCAATGTCCTTAGTACGTTTGTTCGCTAACGTTTATTTTTTGGGATGTCTTTTTTTCAAATTTGGCATAGACGAAATAGGTTAGGATCAAACCAAAAACCATAACTATAGAAAGGAAGTACAAGCCTGCTGCCATATGGCCTGTGTACTCCTTTAACAAGCCAATGCCATAAGGTCCCAGATAACCGCCCAAGTTACCCACGGAATTGATCAAGGCAATACCAGCCGCTGCACTGGTACCTGTCAAGAATCGGCCCGGCAGTGTCCAAAAAACAGCCGTCGTTGAGAATAAGCAAAAAGCGACGGCAGATAGTGCAACCAATTGCAAGACAGGAGAGGTGAGCCAAGCACTTAAGAACATGGCAAAAGCACCTACTGCATAAAGAAAACCAAGGTGTCCATAACGATCATTTAAGCGGTCACTACTGCGTGGAATAATCAATAATCCGACAACCCCAAAAATATAAGGAATACTCGATATGAAACCAACTCGTAGATCGCTGCCACCACCGAACTGTTTGATAATAGTGGGTAGCCACAAATTTAAACCGTAAATACTCAAGGTGACAGGCAGGTAATACAGCGCAAGGAGCAATACACGTTTATCTTTTAGCGCATGTAAAGGATTGGCATGTCGTGTTTGTTCATACTCAGACTCATCTTTAACCAATTCATTTTGTAGCCAATTCTTTTGCTCTGCTGTTAACCATTTGGCTGTTTTAATATCATCTGGCAAATACAAATAAGTGGGTAGAGCCAAAAGAACAGCAGGTAAGCCGACGGCTATGAACAACCATTGCCAGCCATGCAGGTTTGCCATGCCATCCATACCTAGTAAGGCACCAGACAACGGTCCTGCAATCACCATGGCAATAGGCTGAGATAGCACGAACATCCCCATGATTTTTCCGCGGTGACGCACAGGGAACCACTGGGTAATCAAATATAAAACACCAGGAAAAAACCCTGCTTCAGCAACACCAAGTAAGAACCTAAGAGCATAAAAGCTTTTAGGGCCTTGTATGAGCGCCATTGCCATGGTTATCAAACCCCATGTCAATAAAATGCGAGTGAACCACTTACGCGCCCCAAACTTGGCCAATAGTAAGTTACTGGGCACCTCAAACATAAAGTAACCAATAAAGAATAAACCTGCGCCAAATCCATAAGCGGCGTCACCGATACCGACATCAGCGCCCATATGTAGGTGAGCAAAGCCAACCGCACCGCGATCAATATAAGCAACCACATAAAGCACAATCAATGCAGGGATTAATCTGTAGGTCACTGTTCGTATAACGTTCTTTTCGAAATCCATATCCAACTCCACGTTCCATGTGGTTATTCTCAGGCATCATGCCAAAGAGAAGTTATCTGTAGTTAAGGGCGTTATCAGTCGATAACTGAAATAATGTATAAAAGCTTTAACTAAAATATAGTAATACTATTTAAATGTAAACCCTTTTAAAAAGATAGTTTTTAGTGTATTTTGATTATTATCATTTAAATAGTAATACTATATAAGGATATAGACATGTCAAACAAGAAGCCACTACGTTCAGCAGCTTGGTTTGGAACGGCGGACAAAAATGGATTTATGTATCGTAGCTGGATGAAAAATCAAGGTATTCCAGATCATGAGTTTGATGGTAGACCTATCATCGGTATTTGTAATACGTGGTCAGAATTGACCCCTTGTAATGCACATTTCCGCAAAATTGCTGAGCATGTCAAAAAAGGCATCTTAGAAGCGGGTGGCTATCCTGTTGAATTTCCTGTCTTCTCAAGTGGTGAATCCAACCTACGCCCAACGGCTATGCTGACGCGTAATTTGGCGAGTATGGATGTGGAAGAAGCAATTCGCGGTAACCCTATGGATGGGGTTGTGCTATTAACAGGCTGTGATAAAACCACGCCAGCGCTATTGATGGGCGCAGCCAGTTGTGATGTTCCGGCCATCGTCGTCACAGGCGGGCCGATGTTAAATGGCAAACATAAAGGCAAAGATATCGGCGCAGGTACCATCGTCTGGCAAATGCACGAAGAGTTAAAAGCAGGGAAAATCGATCTAAACGAATTCCTATCTGCAGAATCAGGAATGTCTCGTTCAGCGGGTACTTGTAATACAATGGGCACAGCTTCTACCATGGCCTGTATGGCTGAAGCATTAGGTACGTCTTTACCGCACAATGCTGCTATTCCAGCAGTGGACTCGCGCCGTTATGTTCTGGCGCACTTATCAGGTATGCGTATTGTTGATATGGTTAAAGAAGATCTGACGCTGTCTAAAATTCTAACCAAGGAAGCGTTTGAAAATGCGATTAAAGTCAACGCAGCCATTGGCGGTTCGACTAACGCAGTGATTCACTTAAAAGCCATTGCTGGGCGTATTGGTGTTGATTTAGAGCTAGAGGATTGGAATCGTATAGGTCGTGGCATGCCCACCATTGTTGATTTGCAGCCATCAGGACGATTTTTGATGGAAGAGTTTTATTATAGCGGTGGTCTGCCTGCGGTATTGCGCCGTATGGGTGAGCACAATCTGCTACCGCATCCGCAAGCACTGACTGCGAACGGTCAAAGCATTTGGGAGAATTGTCAAAGCTCGCCCATTTATAATGATGAGGTCATCCGTCAAGTAGATAATCCTCTGAGTAAAGATGGCGGCATGTGTATCTTACACGGCAATCTAGCACCAAAGGGCGCTGTGCTTAAACCGTCTGCCGCGTCAGAAAAATTGATGAAACATCGTGGCCGCGCTGTGGTGTTTGAAGATCTTGATGACTATAAAGCACGTATCGTAGATCCAGATTTAGATGTCGATGAAACCTGTATTTTGGTGTTAAAAAACGCAGGGCCTAAAGGCTATCCGGGTATGGCCGAAGTCGGCAATATGGGATTGCCGCCCAAGCTGTTAGAAAAAGGAATCACAGATATGCTACGAATTTCTGATGCACGCATGAGTGGCACAGCGTATGGTAGCGTGGTATTACATGTAGCTCCAGAAGCCCGCGCAGGGGGACCGCTGGCTGCGGTACAAAACGGTGACTTTATTGAGCTTGATGCCTACGCAGGCAAATTGCACTTAGAGGTTAGCGATGAAGAGCTACAGCAGCGCTTAGCAAATTTACCAGCACCACCTACACCCAATTTTATTGGTGGGTATCGTGAACTCTATGTCAAGCACGTGCTGCAAGCGGATGAAGGCTGCGATTTCGATTTTTTGGTCGGCTGTCGCGGTTCTGAGGTACCTCGTCACTCGCACTAGAGCGTGCCCTCATTTCAAAAATGGTGATAAAAATGAGATAAATTGCCGTCAAACAAGGAAAATAGCTAGATAATATCGAGATATTACCTAGCTATTTGACGCAGTTTGGCAAAATTTAGCCATTTTTAGTCCATTTAGATGATTATCGATTGAATTGAGGGCATGCCCTAGTTTATTCAAATATTGGCACTCGTTTATGCAAAATAGAAGACCTTGTTTATTGACAAGGTCTTCTATAACATACTAGTGTCAAATATGAGTAACGATAAGATATGAGCGCTGCCGACTACAAGAATCCTGTTCCAAGCAAAAGCCAACATGCATTGATTGTTCAACAATTGGGTCTAAAAATCGTTTCTGGTCATTTTCCTGAAAACGAAAAATTACCTTCCTCAGACGAGTTGTGTGAAGAGTTTCAGGTCAGTCGGCCCGTTTCTCGTGAAGCAATACGGGTTCTTAATTCAAAAGGACTGACATACTCCCGTCCAAAAGTGGGCACGGTCGTGCGTCCAAAGGATGAATGGCATATGCTTGATCCAGACGTGCTATTTTGGTTGATTGAATCCACACCAGAAAATGATTTTTTCAAGTCCTTATCGACCGTTCGACGTGTCTTAGAGCCTGAGATGGCCTATATCGCTGCGAGTACCGCAACCGATGATGATATTGCACAGATTAAAACAGCGTATGAGGGCATGGAGAAGGCGACAAATGCAGAAGAGTTTATGCAACCTGACATAGAGTTTCATCTTGCCATTGCCAAGGCCACGCATAACGACCTACTGGCTTATATGTCAAAAATGTTGGTGTTACCGCTACAACAATCCATTAAGCTGACCAGCCTAAGGCCTAATTTACAAACGCATTCATTGCCAAGGCACAAGGCGATATTAACGGCAATCGAGAGTAAAGATCCACTATCAGCCAGACTGGCTTCTTTAGTGCAGTTGGATGATACCAACGTAGCCTACACTTTAATTAAAAAATAATAGGCGCTTGGTCAAGCTACCTGATGATAAAATATTTACTAAATAAAGTTTAGCCACCTATTCTATCTTTTGAATATGTATGAAGTGTAGTGACATAATAAAATAGCGCCCATTGTAGGCGCTATTTTTTATCTCAATTTTATGAGGCAGAAGAAGCGCTCAATATTATAGCTACCTCTTGATACACCACAACTTTTAATAATTGGCTTTGATTTGTGTTTCCAAGAAGTCAGTCGCTACATCGTTGTACTGATCACAATTAACTTCTGAAACATCAGGGTCAATATCGGATTTTTCTTGAACCCCTTTTTGATTATATGACGCGCTGTATATCAAGCCGTTATATCTAACAGCGGCAACGATATCACCATCTTCGTCGGTATATCTAGCAGCAGGTAGTTCGTTATTGAGTCCAATATTCTCTTTGACAAGGTCAGTGACTGTATAATACGTCTGCTGGTTAGCAACCCATTCATCTATAGTCATGCCACCTTCATCCTCGTCTTCAGAAAAAGTATAGAAAGTTTGATTGGGTGTTTCTAACCAGATATAGCATTGAGAACCACTAGGGAAAGTAGCGTTAAAGCCATCAGGGAAGTAGGATAAATCCGTATCTATACCAATGGTTGCATCAGATGGCTGTTTGCCTACACCTGCAAGATCAAGCGTTATGATGTCATAAGTTAAATTAATAGGAGCATTGCCTGAATAAATATTTAGCTTAAACGTATTGCTATCAACAAAACTAATTTTATAGAACTTACTATCGAAATCTTCGGGAACAGCTGCAAATAGATTTTGACCAGCATAAAATTCTAATTCAGAAACATCACGTCTGCTGTCTTGATAGGCAGTAGGCGAGCTTCCTACCACAGTAGTGATTGTCTGTGTCACTCCATTATTACTGATTTTGTATGCTAGCTTTCCCCAAGCATCTTCGTATTTATCATTTGACATGTCAGTGAAAGGATCAAACACTGCGTAGTTCAGTTCATTATTAACGATAGGCCCTGCATTATCATCTGGGTTTGATACGTATTCATCGTTATCATCACCGCACCCTGTTAGCATTAAAGTGCTTGCCAACGCCACACCTGCATAAATTTTATTAATTTTCATAATGTTACCTATTGTAATCTTTCCGTAAGAAATTAAAGCTTAGTCTTATGAGTTTTTATTTGCAAAACAAATTTTCACTTTTAACATTATCGCTACAATAGCTTTTCGATTCTATCCATTGAGGTCTTTGCATCATCGAAAATGTGATATCTCAAAAACTGCAGCGCCTTGAGCCTTATTCAAAATAGCAATGTGGGCTATACTTCCAAGAAAAACGAGTCAATCGTACTATCATTGTTTACTATAACAATCAGCAGTTTTTCGAAGTTTAAAGGATAAACTTTCTATTGAATTGTGAACGATATTTTGATCGGTGAAAAAAAAGCGAGTAAATATCAAGACAAATGCTTTCGCTAGAGATGCTAGAGATGCTAGAGATGCTAGAGATGCTAGAGATGCTAGAGATGCTAGAGATGGTTGTAGGTTTACCGCTGCCATAGACTCGGCGCTGCCTTGTCTGACTTATCGATCACAAGCTCAGCTATTTCACTCGTCCTTAAGTAAATGGTAGCTAAGCCATTTTTTAAAAACTCCCTTTCGATATTCCTATATAGAGATAAATTGCTCGCATCGGGCAAGACTTCATCATAATGCAGTTTGATGAAGTCTTTGCCTATGCTATCGATAAGACCTCACTTCAAATGATAATAACTTTCTATACTGAGTGCCGTCTCAGTGAGCTTTACAGTACTATTTGCTAGATTCAGCATTGTGTTGAGTGATACCCTAATTATTGCATTATAAAGTATAAAACATAAGTTGATTTAAATTAGCGTTGATATTTTTGCAAAGTTTCAAATTGACGCCATCATTCACTCATATAAGCTATTATCTCAAAACCATCTTGTGTTTGGTACGTAGAATTCAATTCACTATTTAATAAATCACCCTTGTTATTAATTCTATAATATTGATCGACTGTGCCATCAGGCTCGCTACCGACTAACAGGTTCTCTGAGCTTGTAATACGCAGCCAAGCAGTATCTCTAGTCGCTTGTGTTAACGACCATGATTGAGTGAATTTTTCCACTTGTTGGCTTTTACTACTATCCGAATAGACGTTTTCTGTAAGATAAGTACTTGAGTCGCCAACACTCGCTACCTTGGGGATAGTCGCGCTTTGAGTCGCTATAGAATACTCGCCTGAATCTTTGGTAAAGCCATGAAAAACCAATGGATTTAAAGTAAAATAGTTTACGCCTACTGATTTATCAACGACCTGTCCTTCGACTTTACTAACCGTAACTACTTCGGCACTCTGTACCTGCTGATTATTGAATACAGTTGTACCTTTGGGCGTAACTGTAAACTCTGCTATCATTTTTAGACCATACATAACAGTAAACAGCTTTTCGCTACGTGCTTTTGTATATATATTATTCATTGCAGTCTCAATAGGGTACTCAGTAATCTCTTTTTCGCTATTATCTGTCGGTACAACAGTATTCATACCCATTGTGCACGCACTTAAGCTTAAGCCTGCCACTATCAATAATGCTAAAGTCTTCATCTTTTTCTCTCAAAATATTAACAAACAAATGTTACACCACTTTGAAGAAATTGCATAATTAAATGCTTGTCAGTTTAAGATATCCATATCAGACCCTGCTATCATTATCTCACTATAACTATTCGCAATTTTCCAAAGTATCTAGGAATCATCAATGCCCACCAGCTCTGCTACTAATACTAGCCAAATCAATCAAGACGATATTAATAAAGCCGTATGGAACGCCTGTGACACCTTTCGCGGGGTCATCAGCGCCGATACCTATAAAGACTTTATCTTAACCATGCTGTTCCTCAAGTACTTATCAGACGTTTACCGTGATGAGTACATCAAGCTGGTCGAACAGTTTGGCGACAAGCCTGAGCTGATCCACGCCATGATGTCCAAGCAGCGTTTTGTCTTACCTGAGGGTGCAAGCTTTTGGGATTTATACGAGGAGCGTCATCAGCCGGGTAATGGTCAACGTATTGACGAGGCGCTACACGCCATTGAAGAAGCCAACGGTACTAAGCTCAAGAACGTCTTTCAAGATATCAGCTTCAATACTGATAAGTTGGGTCAAGAAAAGCAAAAGAACGAGCTACTACGTCATTTATTAGAAGACTTTGGCAAAGAGATCTTAAATCTAAGTGCTGAGCGTGTCGGTAGCCTCGATGTGATTGGTAATGCTTATGAGTATTTAATCAAGCACTTTGCCGCGAGTAGTGGTGCGACGGCTGGCGAGTTCTATACGCCACCAGAAGTATCCAATTTACTAGCGACTATTCTTGAGCCTGTCGAAGGTGATGAGATCTGTGATCCTGCTTGCGGTTCAGGGTCGCTACTCATTAAATGCGGGGCGATGGTACGCAAAAACTCCGGCTCCAAAAAGTATGCGCTATACGGTCAAGAAGCCATTGGCTCGACATGGGCACTGGCCAAGATGAATATGTTCCTACACGGTGAGGACAACCACCGTATCGAGTGGGGCGATACCATCCGTAATCCGCTGCTACTTGATAAAGACGGCAAGCACTTATTACAGTTCGATGTGGTGACCGCCAACCCTCCGTTTTCACTAGATAAATGGGGTCATGAAGATGCCAGCAGCGATCCCTATGGTCGCTTCCATCGCGGTGTACCGCCCAAGACCAAGGGCGACTATGCCTTTATCAGTCATATGATTGAAACGCTCAAGCCATCTACTGGTCGTATGGGTGTGGTCGTACCGCATGGCGTGCTGTTTCGTGCATCAAGTGAAGGTAAAATCCGTCAGCAACTCATTGAAGAAAACCTGCTCGATACGGTGATTGGCTTACCCGAAAAGCTGTTCTTTGGGACGGGGATTCCAGCGGCTATTCTGCTTTTTAAGAAGAGTAAGACCGATGACAAAGTACTGTTTATCGATGCCAGTAATGAGTTTAAATCTGGTAAAAACCAAAACCAGCTCACCGATAGTAATATTGCCAAAGTCATTGAGACGTATAAAGCGCGGGAAAGCGTGGATAAATACGCGTATCTAGCGAGCTTTGATGAGATAGCAGAAAACGACTTTAACCTAAACATTCCACGCTATGTCGATACCTTTGAGGAAGAGGCGGAGATTGATCTGGTCATGGTGCGTACTGAGCGTCTTGAATTAAAGGCTGAATTGGATAAGTTAGAGACTGAGATGGCAGGGTATTTAAAGGAGTTGGGTTATGGTGAGTAAATGGTCAACTTTGAAAGAAATTCAAAAGAATACATCGGATTGGAAAGTCGTTAAGTTAAACAGCTTTAGCACTAAGGCTAAAAATAGCTTTGTTAATGGTCCATTTGGAAGCGATCTACTATCCTCTGAGCTAACTAATGAAGGGAGACCTGTTGTATATATACGTGACATTCAAAATGGTAGCTACAAAAATAAGTCAAATATATGTATTACTGAAGAAAAATTTGAGTCTTTGCCCTCTTGCCAAGTAGTATTTGGTGATGTGATTATTAGTAAGGTAGGCGCTCCTCCATGTGAGGCAGCTATATATGATTCCCAAATCTCTGGAATAGTGACACAAGATGTTATAAGAATAAGGTGTGAGGAACTACCACAATCTATATTTTTAAAATATCTGCTTAATAGTGATATTGGTAAAAGGCAAGTTCAACAGATTAAAATTTCAGGAACTAGAGAAAGAGTTTCGTTAACAGATTTTAAAAAAATTCGTCTTCCTCAACCTACTATCAATGAACAACAAAAAATCGCCAACATCCTATCCACTTGGGATAACGCGATTAGCACTACCGAGTGTTTAATTGACAATAGTACCCAGCAGAAAAAAGCGTTGATGCAGCAATTGCTAACGGGTAAAAAGCGTTTGCTTGATGAATCGGGTAAAAGGTTTGAAGGTGAGTGGGGAGATGTGAAACTAAGTGCAATAGTCAAAGTAACAGGGGGAAATGCTTTTAAAAGTACAGATTTCAAAGATTCAGGAATTCCATTAATTAAAATCTCTAACATTAAACCAGATTACTCAGTCAGTATTAAATCCTCAGTGTTTATTGCATTAGATCAAAAGTACGACAAGTTCCAAATAAAAAACGGTGATGTGTTAATTGCTATGTCTGGCGCAACAACAGGGAAAATTGGGAAATATACTTTTGATGAAATAGCGTATTTAAACCAACGAGTTGGTCGTTTTGATGTAAGGAAAGGGCTAACAACAAAAAGTTATATTTTTCAACTATTAAAGCTTCCTAAAATTCAACACGAAATACTTATTGATGCAGTTGGCGGGGCACAGCCAAATATTAGCAACAAAGATATAGAACGAATAAAAATATTGATTCCACCGATCAAAGAACAACAAAAAATCGCCACCGTATTAACCAGTGCGGATAAAGAAATTGATCTGCTTAAGCAGCAATTAGTGGATTTACAGCAAGAGAAAAAGGCGTTGATGCAGGTGTTGTTGACGGGTAAGGTTAGGGTGGTGGTTGAGCGGGAAAGCTGATTTTAGGTAGAGTACGTTTCATCCACCCTAGCGCATCTAAATAGTTTAGAATGAATGAAGGGCTTAACAGGAGTAAACGACATGATTGAAGTCACTGAAGCTGTAAAACTTGCTAGACAATTTGCCGCAGATTTGTTTGAAGGCGAGAACATAAAAAACCTAGGACTAGAAGAAGTCGTATTTGAAGAGTCTGACAATGAATGGCGGATAACTTTGGGCTATGACTCTCATCGAGTAAAAACTATAGAAACTGCCCCAAGCTCTTACTCAGCACTGAGTGCACTTGCACCAAGCAACATAAAAAAAGAAACCTTACGTGAATATAAAACGTTCCGTATTGGCGTTGAAAATGGCGATTTTAAAGGTATGTTAATACGTGATGTGGGTTAGTCATGTCTCACCATTATATTGATAAATCAAGACATGTACTGCTTGATGCCAATTTACTAACCATGTATTTAGTGGCTCAGCTTGGTGATGGGGAAGTAGAAAAGTTTAAACGCACACAGGAATATAAGACGGCCGATGCCAAAATATTAGATGAGACTTTGTTAGGTTTTAAATCTATTATCACTACGCCTCAAGTCTTGACAGAAACTGCGAATTTGCTCGATTGGTTCACAGGAAAAAAGCGGCAAATACTATTTGGTTATCTGAGTCAGTTTGTTATCACAGTCGATGAAAAATATTTAACTGCTAAGCAAATCATACTTAGCCCTGCCTTTATTAAGCTAGGATTATCGGATGCTGCGTTATTTGATATTTGCCATTTAGATAAATGCGTCTTATTAACCGCCGATTTGGATTTATATGGTTTTGCAGCAGGTCATGGCATAGAAGCTATTAACTTTACTCATTTGCGAAAATACTTATAAACAGCATTATTAAGATAAATTTAGGTGAACATAATGGTTGTCTAGCTTAGCGTTAGAGTTTTACAGAGTCTTAAAGCTAGGCTAAAACCTAACATACGTGCGTATTCATGACTTAACATCACCGCCACGCTACGCCTCTTGGGCTACGCGCAACTTTGGCGGTTTTTTGTTACCTTTTTTATGACGGTATCAGTTACAATTGATAAAACCAAACAAACGCTATGTCTAAAGTGGGCAGATATGACCAATCCCAGCAGCAGCTTCCAAGAAAAGTGTAGCTCAAAAATTTATGCCTTAATCCTACTTACCACGCCAGACTATCAGTTTATTAAGCAGCAATTGTTAACAGGCAAGAAAAGGATCAAGGTAGATTAATGGATATTATTCAGTTAAAGGGATTATTAGAACACATAAAGACCTTACCAATCTCAGAAACGCCTGAGACAACAATATTCAGTATTGGTAGCCGTGGTTACTACGAAAACCCAACCTCCGATGTGCTAGCTTTCTTTTGTGATAGTGAAGGTGACCATGGTTTAGGCTCTCTAATGATAGAGGCACTATTTGATGCGCTTTCTACAGCCAATCCTGATTGTACTATTTTGAATGTTGATGACTTCTCTGTTATCAATCCGCCTGAACGTGAGGCCATTACCAAAGGCAAAAAAAGAATCGACTTGCTGTTAGAGGGCAATGAGTGGGTCATGTTGATTGAGAATAAAATCTATCATCATCAAACCAACCCTTTTGATAGCTATATAAAGCACGTAGAGTCAAATAATTACTTCAAAAAAAAGCAGTCTTTTTATGTTGTGTTATCGCCAGATGGTCAATCACCTGATGATTGGCTTGGCTTAAGCTATCCAGTATTGATTAATGCTATTAAACAAAAATTGGCAGATACTTTTATTTCTCAACCATTAAACAAGTGGATGCTTTTATTACGTGAGTTTATACTACATTTAGAGGGCATTATGACTGGTTCTAATATAGAGGAAGATACGGCAAAATACGTTTTAGGAAACTTAAGTCAAATCAAAGATATTCAAGATTTAAAAATAGAGGTTGTTACTGCTTTTAAAGACGAACTCGTAGAGGAAGTACAAGCCGTTTTTCCAAAGGATAACATTGATACTAAAATACATCATTGGTATGGATTCCCTGTACTGCGTTTCACCTTAGAATCATGGAAAACCGAATCAGTTGTAGTAATGTTTCTAGATGGGCGCAAGGACAAAAAATATTGCGTTGATCTTTATGCTTATAATATTACTACACCAAAAGAACATGAAATTGCTGAAGCCTTTTTAAAACAAGATGATTGTACAAAAGATTGGCTTGAGAGTTCAGGCACAATAAAATGCTTTAGAACATCCTATGATTCCTTTGATAAAGATACTGCGCATAAATTATTAATAAAAAAACTCAAATTACTTGATGAGTTTGAGACTAAGGTTCGTTCTCAATGGTAGGTTTGTATTTATACCATTTGATTCAAGTTTAAACGTATGAAGGCTGAGCTATGAGTAAAATTATATCTGCACTTATTATGATGTTACCTATGACCGCCATGGCTGCCCCTGTAGCAGAAGGCACCTATGTTAGCGGTAGTAATAAGCGAGTACATCTCAGCAGTTTTGATTATGAAGGTTCAAAGCATTATGAGCTTTTCCTTGCCAACATGACTGGCGACTCTAGCTTTGTTACCGCTAGTAAAGCGAAGCCTATTCAAGACGATCAAAGCAT
Source organism: Psychrobacter vallis (assembly GCF_904846715.1). Taxonomy (GTDB): domain Bacteria; phylum Pseudomonadota; class Gammaproteobacteria; order Pseudomonadales; family Moraxellaceae; genus Psychrobacter; species Psychrobacter vallis. Next base: position 50,230 of record NZ_CAJHBU010000007.1, on the reverse strand, counting down.
TATTTTTACGGTGCCAGAGAGTGCTTACCTAGAGTATCAGCCCAACTTAGGTTGCCAAGTTGAGGTTAAATTTTCACCTAATGAAATTCAACTAAAAAGTTTGAATAACTGTACGTCTACTGAAAGGGCGTTTAATGGCTCTTACGTCTATTCTAAGCAGTCCAGCATTGTTCCTAAAAAGTACCAAGGCTCTTGGGGAGACTGCGATCTCCCTAAAGCAATTCGTGAGCCAGCATTTTTGAATGCAAATAGAGTATCTTCAAATGGTGTTCAGCGATTCAGAGTTATCAAAGTAGATCCTATCTCTTCAAATGAAGTGAACGTCATAGGCGCTTTTTATTATGAAGCAGATCCAGTCATACACAAGATAAATTATAAATATTTATCTGATAAGAGTGTGAGTATTAAAGCCGATTGGGATAACACTTCATTAAATTATAAAAAATGTCGTGACTAAATCCACGCTTAATAAGTGATAACGATAAGCATACTAATATGACCACACAAAGCATCAACTTCGCCGAAGAATTTAGCTCAAAGCTCCCCGCCTTAACCTTGCTCACCACGCTGGGCTATGAGTTTATTCCGCCAAGTCAATGCAATGCCATGCGCTCAAAAGCGGCTTTAAATAAAGCCACCAACCAAGTGGTGTTATTGCCTATCATGCGTGCGTTTTTAGCAAAGCAAACTTTTATGTTTGAAGGTAAGTCATATCATTTATCAGACAGCGCCATTGATAAAATCATGCATACGCTCACCCCAGCCATGAACTTAGGCTTGCAGGCTGCAAACGAGGCGCTATATAACGCCATGCTCTATGGCGTGACAGTGACTGAGTTTATCGACGGTAAAAAAACCGCGCAGACCATCGCTCTGATAGATTGGAATACTATCGACAATAATAGCTTTCACGTTACCGAAGAGCTGGTGGTACTCAATAGCGAGGGTACGAATAGTCGTAGACCTGATATTGTTTGCTTTGTGAATGGTCTACCGCTAGCAGTGATCGAAGCCAAACGTCCTGATTCGAGTAGAGAGTGGCAATCGACCAATGCCCAAGCGGTGTCCCAGCATATTCGCAATCAAAAGCCAAAAGAAATCCCGCATCTATTTGCCTATAGCCAGCTATTACTGGCGATCAATGGCAATGACGGTCTGTATGCCACTTGCGGTACGCCTGAGAAGTTTTGGGCAAAATGGGTCGAAGAAGAGATCCAAGAGCCTGAGTTTATCCGTCTAAAAAATCAAGCGCTCAGTCCTGAGCAGATTGAGAATTTGTTTGCTCATCGTCCTGCCGCGGTTACAAATGAATATAAATCACTGATTGCTGGCGGTGATCTAGTCGTTACCGATCAAGACCGCTTAATTATCAGTCTTTTGCAGCCAAAGCGTCTGCTTGGGATGACACGCCTGTTTACCTTGTTTGATAAAAAAGCTGGCAAAATTGTTGCTCGATATCAGCAAGTTTTTGGCATCAAAGCCTTGATTGATCGCATTAGTACCTTTGATGAAAAGGGCAGTCGTGAAGGTGGAGTGATCTGGCATACCACAGGCAGTGGTAAATCTTTTACCATGGTGTTTTTCTCCAAAGCACTTATTTGGTTAGAAGAGCTTGCGAAGTGCCGGGTCATTATCGTCACCGACCGTGTCGATCTTGAAACCCAGCTTAGTAAAACCTTTGCTTCTGGCGGTGTATTATCCGATCGCGACAAAACGGGTGCCATGGCAACCTCGGGTCGCCGTCTAGCCCAGCAGATCGGTCATGGTAATGAGCGGGTTATTTTCTCTATTATTAATAAGTTTGGCTCAGCAGTGAAGTATGATGAATGTTATAACGACAGCCCCAATATCATCGTCATGGTTGATGAAGGTCACCGTAGCCAAAACGGTGAGAACAACATTCGTATGGCGCAAGCCTTGCCAAACGCTGCCTTTATTGCCTTTACAGGTACGCCTTTGCTAAAGGATGACAAGACCGAAAACAAATTTGGTAGCATCATTCACTCCTACACCATGCAGCAAGCGGTCAAAGACAAAACGGTTACGCCACTCTTATATGAAGAGCGTATCCCTGAATTGAATACCAATGACCAAGCCATCGATAGCTGGTTTGACCGTATCACCCAAAAGCTTACCAATGATCAAAAAACGGATCTCAAACGTAAGTTCTCACAGAAAGGTCAAATCTATCAAGTTGAAGGTCGTATTGAGTTGATCGCTCATGACATCTCTGATCACTTCCAAAACTTTAAACAGCAACATCTAAAGGGTCAGTTGGCTTGTGACTCTAAAGCCTCAGCTATCCGCTATAAAATGGCATTGGACAAGATTGGCAAAGTGACCTCAGTGGTTGCCATGTCACCACCTGATACCCGTGAAGGGCATGATACCGTCGATGGCGAGTCAAAAGATATCGTCCAGAATTGGTGGCAAGCCAACGTTGCTAACGAGTACGGAGGTGATGAAAAAGCCTATACCAAGGCTATTATAGAAGCCTTTAGTCAGGACAATGTTAATGGTAACGCTCCTGACATTATGATCGTCGTCGATAAGCTACTAACGGGCTTTGATGAGCCAAAAAACACCGTGCTGTATATCGATAAGCCATTGAAGCAGCATAACTTGATTCAGGCGATTGCACGGGTGAACCGCTTGCATGAGAAAAAACGTTTTGGTTATCTGATTGATTATCGTGGCATCTTAAAAGAGTTGGATATCACCATTGAAAAGTACCAAGACTTGGCAGAACGTACGCAAGGTGGCTTTGATATTGAGGATCTCAAAGGTCTATATAACTCGATGGATACCGAGTACAAGCAGCTACCAAGACTACATAGCGAGCTGTGGGTGATATTCTCATCGGTGAAAAACAAGCAAGATGGACAAGCATTAAGACAAGTGCTTGCACCAAAAATGCAGGAAATCGATGGCAGAGTAGTCGATACCAAGCTCAAGGAACGTGATGACTTTTATGCGGCCTTGACCACATTTTCTAACGCCATGAAAATTGCCTTGCAGTCAGCGTCTTTCTTTGAAGATTCCTCGTTTGATAGCAAGCGTGATCGTTATAAACAAGATCTAAAAGCTTTCATGAATTTACGTAAGCAAGTACGCGCTGATGCTGACGAAACCATTGATTATGATGAGTATGAAGCAGATATTCGTAGCTTGCTTGATAAGCATATCGCAGGGCTTGAGGTTCGCGAAGCCAAAGGCGTTTACCTAGTAGACAACCTAGGAAAAAATGCTAAGCCTGAGGCGATGAGTGATGATGAAGCGCGCAATCAAACGGATAAAATTACTGGTCGTGTGACCAAGATGATTGAACAAGATCTTGCGGATGATCCTTATGCCCAAGAGTATTTTTCGAAATTACTTAAGCAAGCAATTGCTGATGCCAAAGCCATGTTTGATGCACCAGTGAAGCAGTACATGATGTTTGCTGACTTCGAGCAAGCCGTAAAAGACCGCGATGTCGCTGATGTACCAAATAGATTTATCGATGGTAGTGGCAAATTAAACAAACATGCTCAGGCGTATTTTGGTTTGTTTAAGCATTTGTTTGACGCTGATTTCTTAGTGGATAAAGAGTTAGATAATGATAAGCTCGTCGCTTACGCCTTTGAGATTAACAAGATTGTTAAGACAGCAGTGGCTGAGTATTCTATCAATCCAGCAGAAATTGAAAATGCCATTAGTGTCAAATTACTACCGATGTTATTTATGGATTTGGGTATCGATAAAGCGCAACAGCTCATTGAAGCAGTGCTAAAAATTACCCGTCTTGGGCTGTCAAGAGAGACAAGAAGCCCAAGAGCAGCAAGAGGGTAGTAGCAAATGACTGAGAATGGCGACTTTTATTATGGTGAAGATAAGATTCATTATGCAGTGGTGCATAAGGAAGCAGCAGACAAGTCTAAAAGCGATCCGATCATCAACAAAAAAAGAAAGCCTCGCAAAGTGGTGATTAAAGTACATCCGGATCAGCGTGTGGTTGCCACAGCGCCTATCGACGCTACGGATGAGATGATACATAACGCCATGATGAAGCGTGCTCGCTGGATATGGCAAAACCTACAGGACTTTGCTAAGCAAAAAGACCATGTATTACCCAAGCGTTATGTTAGCGGTGAAACCCAGTTTTATCTCGGTCGTCGTTATATGCTCAAGGTGATCATTAATTCTGAGACTGACGATACAATAAAACGCACTGTGAAGCTTAGCCGAGGCAAGCTGAATGTAGAATTGTCTCAAAGTGATTCTCAGCTAGGCTCCGAAGAACGAGCTGCCCTCGTCAAAAGCCTTATTGATAAATGGTATAAAGATAGAGCTGACTTAATCTCTAGAGAGAGGATTAAGTCTTTGATTTATAAGGCTTCATGGGTCGAGAATAGTCCTTCGTTTAAATTAATGGTAATGAAAAAGCAATGGGGGAGCTGCTCAACTAAAGGTAATTTAATACTTAATCCACATTTGGTAAAAGCCCCAAAGGAATGTATTGATTACGTGATACTGCATGAGCTGTGTCATATTGCCGAGCACAATCACAGTGAGCACTTTTGGCGCTTACTAACGCAAGTGATGCCGAACTGGAAAGAGGTAAAAGCGAGACTTGATGGGATGGCAGAGCTGTACTTGAATGAGTGAAATTCGAGACTAAATAAAAACTATGTCAAAATAATTCAAGACAATTTTTTGGGAAGGTGTCCAACTATATATAAACGAACGTCAAAAAAAGGTTTTGCGATAAACTATCAAAAATTTACTTGTAAGAATAACTTAATCATTTGATACTACCTCCTTACTTAATGGATATAAGGAAATTGTAATGAGTGGCCCATATGACGATGATGAAGAGTTAAGTGATGAAGAGCAACAGTTGAGAAACGACATTGCTCAAAAAAAGGCTGAGCAATCTATATTTGATGACCACGAAGATGATGATAGAGCTTTCGTTGACACAGAAAATAGTTAAATATTTATACCAAACCTCATACAAACTTAGTGAGGTTTTTTTATTCGAATCATTCTAACTATGTCTGAGCCGATGTTGCTGAAGGCAGGTAGCGATTATTAGAGCACCATCAATAAACGCATAAACACTGATTTAGTATGCCGTGCACTGAATATTCCCATTAAGAATAAAAAATCTAGCATAGACACAGATATAATCGTTCATTCTGACAGAGACAGTCAGTATTATAGCAATGGGTCTCATAAGACTATCAAGTAGCATAAGTTTAAAAGTTCGATATCAAGATGTGACAACTGCTTTGGTAACGCATCCATAGAGGGCTTCTGAAGTACGTTGAAGAGTGAGCTAATGTATATCATATCACCAAGACTATGAAACAAGATTTGAACTCATAAACGATATCACTAAATATATTGAGCGTGAGTATAGCCAGACTAGGACCCAAAAGGGTTTAGGCCCTAAAAAGCCAAAACAGATGTGGTTTGACTACTACCGTTAGGTTGCGTAGGAATCTCCCAAGTTAGTGTCTAGAGTAGTCTCAAACTTACGGTTCAATGCGTCGTAGTCATGCGTAGTGATATTGCCCATGGCATCTTTTTCAGTAACGACGTTACCAGCTGCATTATAGGTATTGAACTGGCTACTTCCATCAGGATAGTTCGTTTAGATCAGCTGTTCTTAATTTATCTCTTACTTGCTCTAGTATCTTACCTAATATGTTTTTCCCCCATCCATCAATTCCGCAACCCCAGTAATAGTCAGTTGGGGAGTTTTCTATAATGTTCCTATCCGCTGTGGATAGAAGTAAATCTTTTAATTCTTTGTGTGTAGTAAACTTTTGAAACACTGCCTCATACATCACATCATCCTTGATGTCATCCCAGTCCTCTCTTATTTTTCGCTTTTTGTTACGACCTAATAATGAAGCTATCTTCGGTGTGTCTGCCTCCATTATTTTCTCTTGATATTCCTTGTCAGCAAATTTTTGAGCTTGATAATAGTGCTCAATGGTTTTCCACCACAGGTTATCCATTAATATGCCGTGATTTGAGAAATTTGTAAATTCGCCATATGCTTCTCTAGGGTGATAAAATTTTATAGGATTTCGATAGTTTTGCTGGCCGAAAAAATTATTATCCTTATGTTGCTGTATGATCATATGCCTCCAACTTTCTAATGAAAGAATTGCTGTATTATCAAAAAATAACAATGGTTTTTCTTTATTTCTATTAATGTTTTGGATAAGTTCGTCATAGCCATATTGAGTTAGAGAAAATGGATACCATACTGCATTATTACCCATACCCTCATTTTGCTCACCAAGATTTGTATAATGATTGAGCAAATCTAGAGGAGGGAAATATCCAAAGTAAATATCATCTGCAAACGTCGAAAATTTAGTTATAAATTCATACACTGTTATATCTACCCAACGCTCTATAGGCATTCTCATATTTGTAACACTACAACGCATCAATAGGGTTGACATCAATAAGGCTCCATAAGATTAGGACCTATTGTAATCGCTTGAACGGGTACATGCATACCTAGTGCACTTGGGATATAGCATTCGTGCGGAGTGCTATAAACAGGAATACACGTTGTACCATCAAAAGCTAAGAACCAACTCACATCCCTTTTTTTATCTCCACCGTAAAATAAAGCTGATAAACTCTCTTGAGTATAAGTTTTATCCCAAGGTTGTATATCTGCCCCATAGAAACCAGACGGTTTTGGTACGCCATTACCTAGACGACCAGAGTACTTTGGAGTCGCCATTGTTCCTCCTCCGCTAGAAATACTTATAATCCTAAGCCTAGATGAGTAGTAAAACTTAATGGGTTTACCGTTAGAACGTCGCTTAATCCTCTCTTTTTGTATACCACGTTCAATGTTCAGTGCTTGTTGAGCAATCCCTGAAAGTAATATTCTAGCAATAGTACTATCACTATCAATTGCTGTGTGGGTAATAACTCCAGCAGTTAATAATCCAACACTTGCTTTCGCTAGAAAAGCTGTAGAACTCGGAATCGCAATAGAATTCAATGTAGACATTACTGAAAAGTTGGAGCCAAAACTGGCCAATCCAAAATGTCCACTTGGGTCAGTATAATAAGTTGGATTAGCATTCGCATACAAATACTTATTTAATGTGGTCGGATTACTAGCTTTACCCTGCCATGAGTCCATCTGCGTAAATCGTCCCACACCCTGATTATAGTATCTAGCACGCAAATAGTACTGATTCAACGATCGATCAAACTGCTCACCTGTGTACAGATAGATATTATCAGTATTGCCTGTTTTAGCAGTAATCTCACCATAAGCATCGTATTGATAGCTATCGGTGATTTGACCGACCTGATTGGTCAAGAACTTAGTTGAGCCCAAGCCATCGTAACCAAAGTAACTCGTCATCCCATTCACATTCTGACTGATTAAGTCGTCACCGTAGCTGTAGCTAGCCACGGGGGTGTTGTTTTGTTTCTCTAAAATGACTTGAGCATAGTCACGGTTTTTATCGGTGATATAGTCGACGGTTACGCCGTTTTTGGCTTTGCTGTTTCTGATACCGTCAATGTCATAACCAAAGTTGACATCATCAGTCTGGACTAACTCATTTCTGACGTTATAGCTGTAGCTGGTCATTTGCCCATTGACGTTTTGCGCTAGGGTGTTGCCTTGCTTGTCATAGGTATAGCTGGCGGTTCTTGCTCCTGTTTCTTGTGTCAGACGGTCATTGTTATCATAACGGTAGGTGGTGACTTGTCCCTCTTTGGTTTGTTGGTCTAAGTCATATAATTCTAGATAGAATGTTGGTCTAATTTAGGTGTATATGAATAATAGACCAACACAAGCCACGGTATAGGTGGGTTATGTTCTGATAGCTTGGGAAAACAACAGGCATAAAAAAAACGCTAGAAGCGTTATTTATAAAGGGCTTAAGGGGTTTTTGGGATAGGGTAGGACAAGATAGGAAAGCAGAGAATAACTAAGATTGGCGGTGAAGGAGGGATTCGAACCCTCGATACGCGATTAACGTATACACACTTTCCAGGCGTGCGGTTTCAGCCACTCACCCACTTCACCGTTTTTGAACGGCCTAGTATAGCCGATACCATTTAGAATGTCACGACTTGCACGCCATCTTTCTTTATTTGCAGACGCCTGCTAGGATAGCGTATAGGCAATAACAAGTATCGATGGTTGAAAGTTAAATGATAAGTTTCGGTAAGCTCAAATACGATTTAAAAAACAGCATAATAATGGCAGCGATGACCGCTGTTATCGGTCTGACATCAGCGCACGCGGATGACTTTACCCAGTGCAGCCAATCTTTTTACGGCGGTGTTTATCCTGAATTTATCAATACCAAGCTCAGCAATCAAACGCAAGCGCTGTGCATGGATGGCTTTGCCGTTATGTATTCGGGTGTGTCACGTACGCCACTTTGGTCGGCAGAGTATTTGAACCGTGATCGTCTACAACAAGCCAAGCAAATAGACCGCGAAGACAGCTTTCATGAAGAAAGCAGATTGCCACAATCGATGCGTGCCTCATTGTCCGATTATTCAGGTTCTGGCTATGACCGTGGGCATTTGGCGCCAAATGCGGATATGGCAACGCGTAGCCAACAGTATGATAGCTTTAGTTTGGCCAATATTGCCCCCCAGTCACCACGCAACAACCGTTATATCTGGCGCAATATCGAGTCTGCTACCCGCTATTTGACCCAGCAGTATGGTGAGGTTTATACGGTCACAGGTGTGGCATTTACCGATAAAAAAACCAAGCAATTGGCTGACCGCGTACTCGTTCCTAGTCATTTCTTTAAAGCAGTTTATATCCCAGCGATCAATCAAGCTGGGGTCTATTATGCACCAAATGATGAATCAGAACGCATAGAAGTCATCAGCATCGATGAATTGGCCACCGAGATTGGTGTTGATGTGCTACCTGTATTAGATGCCAAAACCAAAACACAGGCATTTGCACTGCCCTTAAAGGCAGGTGAGAGCTCGGATCTACCTGATGCCACAATAGAAGAGCCTGCTTGGATGTTATTTGTTTTTGCCATTTTTGAATGGTTATTGGCACAACTACGAGCATAAAGATTCATTGGGTGACTAAACGTGGACGCTATAAAACATCATGTAAAAGGCTGTTAATAAAAGGGATAACCAAATGATTGAACCATTTGCCAACAATCACCAAAGCATGCAAATAGGTGAGCTGGTCATTGAGAATCAAGAAGACAAAATTATCATATACGGTGATATGGAACTGACTTTAGACGCTTCTGGCTATCAGCAAGCCCATCAGTTGCACAAACTCACGACTGAAATTATGCAAGCCTTTCAAACTCGTGACTTTTCTCGTGATATTCCTCATAACCTTTATAGTAATAATGAGGTCAAGTCAAAAGAAAATGATGACCAATCGGGTAAAAATATCGACAATCCTTTCCTGTAACTCTTTGATATGGTTTTATTTTTATGGAAATAATAAAGTATAAAAAAATTACTAGGTAAAATCTAAAAATTGCTTATAATGAGGCAAGACATCGCTTATGTCGCGCAAGTCTTTGAAAAAAAGCTTATAAGCCATTGCGATAATGTGCTTCTAAACAGCATAAAATCGCAACGCTTGTAATAAAAGATTCTAGCAAAGGATAAGCATAGAACATCAGAAACATACTGTTTCGCATCATCATTATATGAAGGGAGTCAATTTATGAAATTATTCACAAAAACCACGTTAGCAGTTGCTGGTATCAGTTTGGCCAGTATGGCATTTGCTGCTGATCCGCTAGCCAATACTACTTGGCAGACGTTTGATGAAGGTCAGCCAAAAGGTACGGTAAAGATCACTGAATCAAATGGCGTATTAACCGGTACACTTATTGCTGCTAATACTGCTAAAGGCAAACAGCACGTTGGTACGACGGTCATCAAAGGTCTGAAATCTGATGGCGGTGGTAAATATAGTGGGGGTACGATTACTGACCCAGCAAAAGGCAAAGACTATCGTATGACCGCAACGCTAAGCGGTAACACGCTAAATATTAAAGGTTACATCGGTCCATTCTCACGTAGCCAGCAGTGGAAAAAGAAATAAATCCATCGCTTTTTTGAATATTAATTATAGTTCAAAAAAATCCCGCATTACCGAAAGGTTTTGCGGGATTTTTCTTAGATCAATTTTAACGATATTGAGCTTAGTATAAAAACGAGTCAGCGGAATTGGAATGAATTTTTTGTAGCATCGAGCTGCGCAGGCACAGTAAGCCAGAAAAATTTATACCAGTTCCGCGTTGAAATATAATGGTTCTGTTCTATTTGAAATTGACTATAAGGTTCGATGTATTTATCTACCGAACTCTGGATATGCTTCCATACCACATTCGGCAAGATCAGCCCCTTCATATTCATCTTCTTCAGATAGACGTAGGCCAATGACAGCTTTGATAATTGCCCAAACGATTAAGCTTGCCACGAATACCCAAACAAAAATAGTAGCAGCACCAGCAATCTGTCCTACAAACGATGCCGCTGGATTAGTAATCGGTACGATAAGTAGCCCGAACAGACCAACCACACCATGAACTGAAATCGCTCCGACTGGATCATCTATTTTTATTTTGTCTAATGCCAGAATAGAGAGCACAACGATAACACCAGCGACTAAACCAAAAAGCGTCGCTTGCAATGCAGAAGGCGTAGAGGGTTCTGCCGTGATGGCAACCAATCCTGCAAGTGCACCATTTAAGAGCATTGTTAAATCAGCTTTACCAAAAATCAGACGAGCCAACAATAACGCGCCAATGGCACCGCCTGCTGCTGCTGCATTGGTATTCAAAAACACCATAGCCACTGAGTTGGCGCTGGCAATGTCCCCAAGCTTGAGTACAGAACCACCATTAAAGCCAAACCAGCCCATCCACAATATGAGAGTACCGAGCGCTGCTAATGGTAAGTTTGCCCCTTGAATAGCGCGTATTTCACCTTTAGGGCCATACTTACCCTTACGTGCGCCTAATAGCAATACACCTGATAGAGCGGCTGCCGCCCCTGCCATATGGACAATACCAGAACCTGCAAAATCAGAAAATCCTAAATCGCCAAGATTAAATAAGCCAAAAACGTCTTTGCCGCCCCAAGTCCAGCTGCCTTCTAGTGGGTAAATCACCCCAGTCATGACCACAGCAAAGAGTAAAAACGACCAAAGCTTCATGCGCTCAGCCACAGCCCCAGATACGATAGACATACAGGTTGCGACAAATACGACTTGGAAGAAAAAATCAGATGCAGCAGAATAAACAGAATCACCGCCGAAGCCATTTTCAGCAGAAGCGGCTAACGCGTCCTCTACCAATGTCTCATTGCCTGCAATACCACTCAAAAATAAATCACCGCCATACATAATCGCATAACCGCATATCATGTACATGGTACAAGCAGTAGCAAAGAGCGCGATGTTTTTGGTTAAAATCTCAACCGTGTTTTTTGAACGAACCAGACCAGCTTCTAACATAGTGAAGCCCGCTGCCATCCACATGACTAGCGCCCCACATATCAAAAAGTAAAACGTATCAAGTGCGTACTGGAGCTCGAAGATTTGATTCTGCATATTAATTCCCCCTTGAATTGATGCAATACAGCTATCGGTAGATCTCTAATGTTGTGTCTATAGGTTGGCCTTGCGCTTTAGATAGCGTCTGGACCTGTCTCGCCTGTACGTATCCGAATGACTTGCTCAAGAGCCGTGACAAAGATTTTGCCATCACCAATTTTGCCAGTGCTCGCAATGCGAGTGATGGCTTCGATAGCAGGTTCGACCATCTCATCAATGACCGCCACTTCGACTTTTACTTTAGGTAAAAAATCCACTACGTATTCTGCGCCGCGATAGAGTTCTGTGTGGCCTTTTTGACGACCGAAACCTTTGACTTCAGTAACAGTGACACCTTTTACACCGATGTCAGAAAGTGCTTCACGTACATCATCAAGCTTAAACGGTTTTAAGATCGCAGTGATTAGCTTCATAAAAAATTCCTTATGTGTGTGATGCCGCAGGTTGATACAGGCATTGTGGTGCATCGTATCGCTGCCATGCTTACTATAAGTCATTCAAGAACTGTGCCAATTTACTCAAGGGGGTAGGTAAGATTGGATTTATTTGTTTAAAAATGACGATAATAATAGCCGCAATACTGTCTATGCTGTGACGATAAAAGTCGCCACCATAAGCATAGATAATGTGAATCAACCTTTGGCGTTAAACCAATGAAAACTTTATTATAACCAACTTTTTAGGTGCTTGGGGGCGCTATCCATGTATTTCATGTGATGATTTGCTAACCTAAGTAGACAGATTGGTATGACGAAAAGTATGAGAGAGATGCAGCGCAAAACAGTAGCAAGCGCCAAAGCCTGATATTGGCGTTGGCGTTCTGCGCTCGAATAGAGAGCGTAACGCTATAAGCCACTTAGGCTTTGGGAAAGAGGAGGTGCGGAGTTTTGGTACTGCCTAGGAGTTTTTTTGTGTCGCTACCTTTTAGCAGTTCGTGCAGACGCGATTGGCCAAAGGCACCTGTCATCAGCAGACCTATATTATTCTCATTTTGATAATAATTTAAGGCAGCTGTTACGTCACGGCAGTCTAGTAGGGCTTTTTTGGACTTGATACCCGCTTGCTTGAGCCGAGCATAAGCTTCGCGCAGGGCGTCGCAATTTTCAGAGTTGTCTTTACCCACCATGACAATATGAACGGTCAAAGCTCGAATGAGTGACGTTTTACACAGCCAGTTAAGCAGTTTATGGGACGTTGGACTGTTATCAAAGGCAAATAGCGCATTAGTAGGGGGCAAAAATGGTGCATGAGTCACCAAAATGGGGCAGTGGCTGACTCTAATAAGTTGACTCAAAGTGGATTTGCAAGTGACATGGTGACCGATGACGATCAATTGCGCTTTGTCATCGACGTAATCAATACTTTGATTGAGATTCTCATGACGATGCAAGGTATAGGTTTTAATTTTATGCTGCTGCTGCGTGCAATAGGTTGTGGCTTGATGTAGTAACAATTTGCCTTGGGATTTTAGTTGGCAATTATTTACATGCTCTTTGGTCGTAAACTGTTCGAGCAAGGTGTTTTCATCATTGATATTGAGGCAGCCAGAATAGTTTACAGCGGCTCTTTGCTGCAAGTTGGGTGCAGAGTGCAACAGACCCACCGGTGCTTGTAGACGAATCGAAGCCCACATGCTTGCCTCTAATACGGCTTGCACATGATCAGGGCAGTCTAAACAGGCAATCACACTATCTGGCTTTAAATTACTCATAAGATCATCACATCATTCCAATAATAAAAAGACAGCTACTTAGCTCAAAGACGAGGTGGCGATGCTCATGCCCAATTTTCTGTGCCAAGGCAGCTGTTTATACAACTATTCATTCATGAATCATGAATCAACGTCAGCTTGGTACGTAGACGCGGTTTTATTTAATCCAGCAGGCCAATATCGCGGCGATCATGGACAGAGAAGCGATCGATTAACGTTCGGCTCGCATTGTTGAGTCCTATCACTTTGACATCAATGCCTTCACGTTGCAAGCGCATGACCAATTTGTCTAACGTATCAACGGCGCTTATGTCCCAAAAATGCGCTTGACTGACATCGATTTGGATGCTGTCCAATGCTTCTTTGGTATCAAAGCTGCCCAAAAACTGCGTCGTAGAAGCGAAGAAAACTTGCCCTTGCACGTAATAATAGCGGCTATTACTACTGTCATCATACTCGCTAAATATGGTTAAAAACTGACCAATTTTATTGGCAAATGCCAGAGCAGATAGCAGTACACCCACACCCACACCGTATGCCAAATTGTGGGTAAAGACCGTGGTCAAGACGGTCGCTAACATAACGATGTTAAATGACATGGGATGCGTTTTAAACTCGCGAATAGATTGCCAGTTAAATGTACCGATTGACACCATAATCATCACAGCAACCAGTGCTGCCATTGGAATTTGGCTGACCCATTCACTTAAGAACACCACCATAATTAGCAAGACAACCCCTGCCATCAAAGTAGATAGGCGTGTCCGTCCGCCAGATTTGACATTGATCATCGATTGACCAATCATCGCACAACCTGCCATACCACCAAAGAAACCCGATACCACGTTGGCGATACCTTGGCCACGACACTCGCGGTTTTTATCACTGGACGTATCAGTTAATTCATCAACGATTGTCGCCGTCATCATAGATTCTAACAAACCAACGATGGCCAGCGCGATTGAATAAGGCGCGATGATCAGCAAGGTATTTAGGTTTAAAGGAATGTCAGGCAGCAAAAACATAGGTAGCGAATCTGGCAAATCGCCCATGCTACCGACGTTACGAATATCAAGATTCATGTACATCGCGACGGCGGTCAATCCAACGATACAGATAAGCGGTGAAGGAATCACGCGACCGATTTTGGGAATAAGTGGGAACAGGTAAATAATCGCCAAACCAGCGGCTGTCATGATATAAACGGTCATGCCGACACGCTCGGTCAAGGGGTTAAGCTCTGGTAGTTGCGCGACAAATATCAATATCGCCAGTGCATTGACAAAACCAATGACCACTGAGCGGGAGACAAAGCGCATCAAATTACCGAGCTTTAAGACGCCCATCACGACCTGAATAGCACCGCACAATAAAGTAGCCGCCAGTAGATACTGCAAGCCATGCTCGGCGACCAAATCGACCATCACCAACGCCATCGCCCCTGTCGCCGCCGAAATCATGCCTGGGCGGCCACCGACAAAACTAATCACCACGGCGATACAAAATGAAGCATACAAGCCGACTTTTGGGTCAACGCCAGCGATGATAGAGAAAGCAATGGCTTCAGGAATCAAGGCCAGTGCGACGACCAAACCTGACAAAACGTCACCGCGAACATTGGAAAACCACTCGTCACGTAAGTTATCAATAAAAGATGTCATAAATACACTGCATAGGGTTAGTGGCAAAAAAAGTAATCATTACTCATTCATAAAATGATTGCATCGCTACAAAAATAGCGCTCCATCTTTGTTTTGCGGCAACATGCATGGCATCATGTTGTGGCCTTGAATTGTTAACGGTCAATAATCAGTGTGTCTACTGCTTTACTTGCTGGTATCACCAATACCCTCATCAATAATAAATACGATGATAAATTCAGTGAAATGACTTAAAAATATGGTTTAAAACAGACTGTGAACGTAAGGTGGTTGAAAATAGCACCTACAATCGTTTATAGCGTCAGCAATAACTTGCTGTAATAGAGGGTGATAAGATCATCTGGCAAATAAAAGCCATCGTTTGATATAGCATTCGCTTGATATAGCATTATCACAAGGCGAACCGTCATCAAAAAAAGGTGACAATAGCGCGATGCATGTAACAACATGCTAAACTAAAATGCTTGATTAAATAGCCAGCCCCATACAAATTGAGGCGGCTATTATAGCATTAGCAATTTAATATAAAAACAGGCGCATAATAGCACAAAGTCATAAAAAACCAGTACCGAAATCTGAACGATACCGTTATGATGCTTCTCATCTTAACGGCATCGCTTAGCTTGTTGACACAATAGGTTTGTTGGCTGCCATTTCGCCCGTTCAATAGAAGGAATAAACATGACCACCAATACTGCAACAGACGTTTTACTTCATAAAGGCAGTGGTCTACAAGTCGTGGTCGGTTTGGGACAATCAGGACTATCAGTGGCTCGCTATTTGGCCAATCAAGGTTATCAGGTAGCAGTCACTGACGCTCAGGCTAACCCTCGCTTAGCGGATCAATTGCCAACAGACGTCCATATTCGCCAATTTGGGGCGATTGACGCAGAGCTACTACAGCAAGCGGCATGTATTATTATCAGTCCCGGTATCTCTCTTGCTACCGAAGCCGTTGTCGCCGCCCGCCAAGCCAACATTCCTGTCGTCAGTGATATTCAGCTGTTTTGTGAAGCCTGTAGCGTACCGATAGTGGCGATTACGGGTTCTAATGCCAAAAGCACGGTTACCACATTGGTTGGGCAAATGGCTGCTGATGCGGGAGTTAATGTCGGCGTCGGTGGCAATATTGGCGTGCCAGCACTGACCTTGCTTGACAATACCGATATGGAATTGGCGGTACTTGAGCTATCCAGCTTCCAGCTAGAAACTGTGACCAATTTGGGCGCGCAGGTGGCGACGGTTCTGAATATGTCGCCCGATCATTTAGATCGTCATGGTGATATGCTCGGTTACCATCAAGCCAAGCATCGTATCTTTCAAGGTGCTAAGTCCGTGGTTATTAATCGCGAAGACGCTTTGACTCGCCCGTTGGTCGCCGACAATTTGCCGAGAGTGAGCACAGGCATTCATGCTCCTGATAAAGGTCAATATGGTCTCATCACTGATCCTGAAGGCCAGATTTATCTTGCGCACGGTACAGAAAGGCTACTATCGGCAGACAAACTGTTGATTAAAGGCCGTCATAATTTGCTCAATGCGCAAGCAGCGTTAGCGCTGGGCGGGCTGGTTGGCTTACCACTTGCCAGTATGTTAGAGACCTTACAGCAGTTCACTGGCCTTGAGCATCGTTGCCAATATGTGGCAAGTGCTGCTGGGATTGATTACTTTAATGATTCAAAAGGTACTAATATTGGCTCGACTATGGCGGCCATCGAAGGGCTAGGCGCAGTCTATGCGCCAAAAGACGGCAAATTGTTATTGATTTTGGGCGGGCAGGGCAAAGGTCAACAATTTGGCGAGTTGACCCCTTTTATCAATCAGTATGTGAGCCAAGTGCTGTTTATTGGTGAAGATGCTCAGCAGATTGAACAGCATCTACGGGCTGCTAAAATCAGCGATGACGTGGCGTTACATCAGTGCCAGACTTTAGAAAACGCGTTGGCGACTGTCCAACAAGTGACCAAAAGCAGCTTATCACAAGTGCAAGCGGTGTTATTGTCCCCAGCTTGTGCCAGTTTTGATCAATATAGTGGCTACGTGGCTCGCGGTGAACATTTTATTGCGTTGGTTAATCAGCTAACAGTTGTGTCATCAAATAGTCTGACGGTTGATTAAACGCCTTAATAGCAAAGCATGTTCTAGCGGCATTTCCATGAGTATTTAAACGTATTCAGCGTTTTCTTGATAAATGATTGTTTTGCTTATAGATTGCTGCTACTGTCAATCATGATTAGGCAGTCGAGGAGCATATCGTGTCATTGGCTCGATCTATCTAAGGCATGTCATCAATTAAGCCAAACTAGTACGATCTACTTTCTTTTTTCAAACGGTGGCGTTTAATAGACGCCGTGTTTTTTCGTTCGTTAGTGTATATAAAATTATGGCGCTCTCTTCTTTTTTTCGCAGCTCTTCCCAATCCAAGCAAGCCTCTGGCTCAGATGGTGTTCTTTCTATGCCGTCAGCACGCGCCATTTTACTATCAAGCGTCGGCTGTATGCTGGTGTTGAGTCTGTTGATGGTGGCTTCTGCTTCTATTCCTTTTGCACTCAGTCGCGGTATGACAGAGCTGTACTTTTTTAAAAACCAGTTGCTATATATGACGATTGGTCTGATGGTTGCTGCCCTACCTTATTATGGTGTGTCTTTGCGAACATTATATAAGACTGAAACTCAGTTTATTTTATTGGGTATTACGGGCATATTGCTAGTGGCAACGCTGTTTAGTGCACCGATTAATGGTTCTAAACGCTGGCTGAATTTGGGTGTGTTTAATTTTCAGGTGGCGGAGCTAGCCAAGCTGGTCATGATTGTCTTTGTATCGGACTTTGTGGTGCGTCGCTCTTTTGAGGTTCGTAACGGCCTAGATGGCTTTTTGCGCATCATGTTGGTGGTGGCGTTAATCACCATCCTGCTATTATCACAGCCGGATTTTGGCTCCTTCGTCGTTATTTTGGGCACCATCTTTGCGATTTTTTATATCGCTGGTGCGCCTTATAAGCATTTTTTAGCATTGGGCGCGGCGGCCATTGGTGGGGCTGTGTTAATGGTAACGACGGCACAGTATCGCTTGGTGCGTGTGATGTCATTTATGGATCCGTTTGATGACGTGCAAGACACGGACTATCAATTAGCGCGCAGTTTGATTGCTTTTGGTCGCGGACAGTTGACGGGTGTGGGTTATGGTGAAAGCGTGCAGAAACTGTCGCATTTACCAGAGGCTCATACCGATTTTTTATTGGCAATCACTGGTGAAGAGCTGGGGTTTGTTGGGGTCACCATGGTTTTGGTACTCGAAGCACTGATTATCGGTAGTGCCATGCGTATCAGTTATAATGCTCTAAAACGTCGGCAAATGCGTATGAGCTATACAGCTTTTGGTATTGGCGTGGTGTTCATTGCTCAGACGATTATTAATGCAGCGATGAATATGGGTGCGATTCCGACCAAAGGTTTGACCATGCCATTCTTTAGTTATGGGGGTTCTTCTATGCTGATTAGCTTGGTAATGGTGGCGCTTTTGCTAAAAATCTATAAAGAAAGCCCTGAGATAGAAAAGAGTCAGTGCCGTTATTATTGATAGGTTTTATGCTATTAAGTATTTTGAAGAACAACGTCTATCATTTTTTACGTTTAAAAGCGTCACTATTAGCGTAGTGGCGCTTTTTGGTTGTTATTCGTGAGACAAAGCATTATTTGGGCAGATGCAGTTGTTGCTTGCCTTGTAGCGGCGTGTTGTCCCATTGAGCGATGGCTTGCTTGAGCATATTGGTGGGTGTATCTCTATCGACGGCTGGTTGCTGTAATAGTTGCAAGGCAACAGTGATGAGCTGGCTTGGGTCACGCGTATCAATGGGCTGAGCCAGATTTTGCTTGGAGAGCTTTTGCCCATCAGGATGACATATTAATGGCAAATGATACCAATGATCGATAGCTGGCAAGTGAGCGGCATGCATGATACTGATTTGCGCCGTGGTCATGGGTAAGATATCCAAACCGCGCATGATATGAGTGATTTGTTGTAAGCCATCATCGAGGCTGGCCGCCAATATATAATTAATCATGCCATCTTGACGGCGAACCACCATATCGCCTAATGTCTGCTGAGGGTTATCCCATTGTAATCCCTGAATACCATCGTTAAAACCAATGCTATATTCTGGTAGCTGTATGCGTAGCTTATGTTGCTGTCTATTAAGGTCAGCTTTGACACAGCAGCGTGGATAACGTTGTCTAGGAGGCTGTAATTGGCTGGCATCTTCGTAAGTTTTGTCTGGCATTTCTTGTGCCCAATATTGCTCTAAATCTTTACGTGAGCACTGGCAACCGTAAGTTAGTGGACGTAGGGCTGAGGACAAGTAATCATTGTAAATATCAATCCGCTCAGATTGATAAATAACATCGCCATCCCAGTGTAACCCAAGTGCCTCTAAGTCTATCAAAATCTGCTCAGTGAACTGCCGATCACAGCGTTCAGTGTCTGTATCTTCGATACGCAGTAGCCATTTGCCATCTATTGATTTTATGTGGCAAAAGCTGGCAAGGGCGGTCGTCAATGAGCCAAGATGCAATTCACCAGTGGGTGAGGGGGCAAAGCGACCAATGGGCTTTGCTGGTACGACTGAATTGGGCATAGGAGTAGGGTTGGTTTTCAAAGTAGGAAATTATCAGTAGAAAAGATAGGAGATAGAATAATAAATATCTTCGTAAAAAGATATTTGTGAAATGAGGTGTTTTGTTAGTCAAATCAATGTGAGTAAGTTTGAAAGTCTGTATCAGGCATGATGCATTGACTAAAAAACCAGCCATCTAAAACGCAGCAAGCGACCAATGATATGGTCGCTCGTACTTATATTTACATTAATGATATTTGGTTTAAGCGCCTTGGTTTTGACGTTCTTTAATTTCAGACAGTGTTTTGCAGTCAATACATTGCGTCGCGGTTGGGCGCGCTTCGAGGCGACGCAGACCAATCTCTACACCGCAAGTCTCACAAAATCCATAGTCTTCATTCTCGATTTCTGACATGGATTTGTCGATTTTACGGATGAGTTTACGTTCACGGTCACGCGTACGCAAAGCCAATGCAAACTCTTCTTCTTGCGTGGCACGATCGTTGATATC
Source organism: Psychrobacter vallis (assembly GCF_904846715.1). GTDB lineage: Bacteria > Pseudomonadota > Gammaproteobacteria > Pseudomonadales > Moraxellaceae > Psychrobacter > Psychrobacter vallis. Next base: position 30,126 of record NZ_CAJHBU010000007.1, on the reverse strand, counting down.
CGGCATGGCACTGGATTCATCTTGGATATAAGTCTTCGTACGATCCGCTTCGCCAATCAGTTGGCTTTTCCAGTCCAATAAAATAGCCTTAAAGTGCTCTAGCTGTGCATCAGACATGTATTCTTCGTCTTCGGCAGGCACATAAGGAGTAAACTTAACTTCACTCGGATTCGTGGTCAGGGTGCTCATATGGGTATCCTACTTTTTCAAATTAATTCAATAAAACGACGTATCAAAAGACAAGACGCTATTAATTTTACAAACGCTATAACTTGTCCCTTTATAAAACGTTTTACCACCTAGTGACACAAATAACACAGCGGATTTAATAATACGGTACTTTGATGTACTTACATCGATATGTCGATGGTCAGATATATGGTCATACATATTTTTATTTAAATGGTACTGTCTAAATAATGCGACAAATCACTAACGATAAAAACTCAGCTTATGATCCATGTAGCCATTCTCGCTATTATAGTTCTGCTTAATATCAAACATAATGCGGTCTTTGCTAATTGTCTAAGTTGTATCATTGTTTTCAATAATAATGAAGCGATTTTTCACAATGCCAGTATTTTTACTCTAATAGCTCGTTTGTATAGCATCAAAAAATATCTGCTCAAAGCCCAGAAGATAAAGGCTGGTATTATTTTTTTTACCAAAAAATTTAAGTTTTCGCCAATAAATCTGGGCATTAAGTATCTAGTCTTTCAACCCAGCTTGCAACCGTTCCATTGTTGGCTAATTGCAACCAACGGTAACCGGGGCGCGCGTTTTTATCGTAAGAAAAGTCATCTTCATAAGGTTTGAACTGATAGCAAGTAGAGGGCGTGCTATAGACGGTAACACCTTGACGATGGCGAACTTGCTCTTGGTGAGTATGACCGCTGATAATCACTTTTAAATGTGCAAACGCCGCCATCTGCTCCCAAAAAGTCTCAGCGTTCTCTGCCATATGGTTATCAATCCACTCAGAGTCTACTGGTATCACATGATGATGCAAGGCAATCAGGGCAGGTTTATCACAAGTACTGAGTTTCTCACGCAACCAGTCAACATCGGTAAGCGTGATTTCACCTGCCACTTTACCAGTGATCGATGAATCCAATAACAACAGTTGCCAATTATCCGTCTCAATCATATGGCGGCTTAATAAGCGTGCATCAGCAGGTTGAGCAATCAGTTCGCGTTGAAAAAAAGGCAGATGACTGTCCATCTCATCCGTCACGTCATGATTACCAGCAATACAAACAAAAGGAATATTGGTCGCTTGTAATACCTCAAAAATATAATCGTAGATAGCAGGCTGAACCTTACTTACTAAATCACCAGTCACAATAATCAAATCACAGCGAATATCTGCCCGCAATGCTTGCTGTAGCGCCGTCTCAAAACATTGCTGACAAAGCATTTCATCACTATTGTCATCTGTAATAGAAGTAAAGGCCGTCGATAAATGCAAATCCGTAATTTGTAATATGTTTAACTGCGCATCGGGAGTGCTGATTTGATTGACAGGATAGCTTAGCATTGGGTGAGTCCCTCATCGAATTAAAACAATTGATGTTGCTAGAACGAGTATGGATAGACGGACGACTACTCATTTTTTTACCGCTTACTGCTACTATATTAGTACTGTTGTCGACTCACACCATGTACGATAGTAGTTCATCAGTGCCAATAGCATTAGGGCAATTTTATAACACAAAGCGAATAAAAGCTCTAGCAATATTGATGAAATAAAGTTGGATAAGGCAGCACAGAAAAGCAGTTATCTAGCCCATCACATGAGACAGCTAATGGCGTGCTGACCAAAATTTTGTGGCTATTATTTTTGAAAATATAAATGCGACAAAAAATAAAATTGCTAATATCAAAACGATAGAGAGTCCAGTTTGGATATCGAGCCAAATACTGCCCCAAACGCCTAAGGTGACGCCAAGCTGTGCGATAAGTAGCGATATAACGACCATTTGTTTTGGCGATTTTGACCACAGACGTGCTGTTAGCGCGGGTAATACCAATAAGCCACTGATGAGTAAACTGCCGACAGCTTGCAAGGCGATTGCACAAAATCCTGCCAATACTCCCATAAAAAATAGCCGCTGGCGTGTCGGGTTGATACCCTGAATACGTGCCAGCGCTTCATGAGTGGCAAGTTTGACTTGTGCGGGCCATATATAGGCAAGCAATCCCAATCCAACCAGTACACTACCAGCAAGTAAAGGCAAATCCGCCCAATCAAGCTCAAGCAGATTACCGAATAAAAACCCCAATACGTTGGCTTGTTGATCAGTCAATTGGGTTAAGGCCAATAGACCCAAACAAAGTAATGATACGGCAACGACAGCCAGTACGGCATCAGCTGGCAGACGCTCATCATCCATAAATACCAGTCCCAATACCACAGCGATGCTCACCATGGCGATACCAATGCCTGTCGGTAACTGCCACCATGCTGCCAACGCGACGCCAAGTAACGTGCCATGTGCCAAGGCATCGGCAAAAAATGCCATGCGTCGCCACAATACCAAACAACCCAAGGGTGCTGATAGTAGCGCTAAAATACTGCCAGCGATCCAAGCAGGGGCAATGATGGCTAACCAAGCAGTCATAACAAATATCCGTAAAAGTTTTATAGAGACCAAAAGCTGTTTTTATGTTGAATAACTTCAGCTTTAATGCATTGTAAGGGTTATATTTTTTTATTTATGATCAATCTTATTATCGTTAAAGCTCACTTGGTGCGTGGTGCTCACAAGCATGCGGTTGGTGCACATATGGTTGCTCATAATGATGACCAAACAGCTTTTGAAACTCCGTGCTAATGGCAAGCTCGCTTGGTTGCCCCTCACAGCAAATGTGTTTATTCAGACAAATAACTCGCCGACTGCCTTTCATCACCCAATGCAAATCATGTGACACCACCAACATGGCACAGCGCAAAAAGTCAGGCAGCTCATCAATGAATTGATATAGCCAAAGCTCAGTATCAGGGTCGAGCCCTTGCATTGGCTCATCTAAGATAAGCAAATTGGGTTTGCTCAATAGGGCGCGTGCCAATAACACTCTCTGCGTTTCACCACCTGATAGATGCAGCATTTGCCGCGATAGCAAGTGCGTCAATGACAAATTATCAAAGATAAACTGTCGTTGCACGTGCGTTAAGCGTTTCTTATCTGCTTGTGCCAATAAGTCACATACACGTAATGGCAATATCGGTGGTATCGTAAAGCGCTGCGGCACATAGCCAAGCTGCAAAGGCTGATGTGCCGTGAGGCTACCTTGAGTCGGAGCAATCAAACCTAAAATGAGTTTAACCAACGTTGATTTACCAGCGCCATTGGGACCGATAAGACTGACCGTCTCATTGACAGCGATATCAATATCAATATGCGAGAGTAGGCGTTGCTGCCCAATGTGATAACTGATATTGCTTAGGCTCAGTAGCTGATGGGCAGTGTTACGGTCACTGTCATCGATAGCAGAAGTGATTGACTGACCAGACGGAGAAATAGACAAGCTCATGATAGGACAACTGATAAGTGAGTAAATGATAAACGCAATAATGAAGGCAAGGATAAAAATCTCATTACCCAATACCCATAAAAAATGACGCTATAGTCGAAGCAGTTTAAAGTTGGAACAAGGCAACCGAGCGCAGATAGTACCGTTGTACAGCAAGCGAGGTTAACACCGTACCAATTTACAAATGCTTTGACTATATTTTACTGGCAAGCTTGGCAACGACCACTAAGCTCAATGACGCTACGCTCAACGATAAATCCGACATCTTGCTCGGCAAAGCTCATCATTTCTTGTACCGGTACACTGCTGCATTCTTGTACCCGCTGACACTGCGCACAAATTAGAAATGCGGCGGTATGCTGGGCGCGGGGATGGCAGCAAGGGACATAGGCATTGATGGATGTCAGCTGATGTATCAAACCTTCTGCCAATAAAAACTCCAAGCTGCGATACACCGTCGGCGGCGCGACATTTTTTGCGCTTTCTTCTGATTCTTGTGCACCTTCATTTGTGGCTGACAAGCGAGCTTGTTGCAACTGAGTGATCAAATCATATGCGCCCACAGGTTTGGTCGCTTGCAATACTAGCGCATATATTTGCTGGCGCAACGGCGTAAAACGCACCCCCTGCACACGGCACTGCTCCTTTGCTGCCTCGACCCGATCGGTCACATCTTGCGGTGAAAAATGCTGAACATCATGCAGATGCTCACAGACAGATGGGTTAGTAGACATGACGCAAGCTCCTAAAATTGACATTATAACGCCAGATAGTATAAGTGAAGCGCAAAAAAAGGTAAGTAATAAAATAACATAGCACTTATTAATGTTATACTATAACATATTAAAGGTAGAAAATAACCTCATGATCACTTAATGAACCATCAATAACGTTAGCGCAAGCGCATTACACCAACTTATATCAGCACACCTGTTTAATAGGACTATCATCGCATGATTGCTCACCGCACTCTTAACAAATCCGCTCATCAGCAGCCATACACTCAAAAATCCTTTTACCTTTCATTTTTTGACAACGTACTTATCCGCTTAAAGCGATCACGATACGTAATGGTAGGCATGTTAATGATGCTTGGCTCGTTTGCCTCTTTACCCGTACAGGCAGCAACCGTTAGCGTGAGCAACCATCCGATGTTTTTACTGAGTGAGGCTGTAACTGATGGCACGCCTTCTGCCAATCAAATCTTACAAGCTGGTGATGTCGGGCATCATGGCAGCATAAGTCCCAACGATATGAAAACTATCAAAGACAGCAAATTTGTGGTTTGGTTTGGTGACTCCCTAGAAAACAGTCTGACGGGTAGTTTGAAGACGGCACCAAATGCTATTGCCCTGTTTGACTTTAAGGCTTTTAATCGTTATCCGCTTCGTGATGTTAAGGGTATACCGATCGCAGGCACGCTCGATCCGCATATTTGGCTTGATCCTGAAAACGCCAAAGCCATTACGCGTGCATTGGCCGTCATTCACAGCCATGCCAATCCAGAGTACAAAGAGACCTACCAAGCCAACGCTCAAAAATTTGCGCAACGTATGGATCAAGCGGTCGCACAGATACAGCAAGCGTCACAAAAGAATCGTCCTTACTGGGCATATCATGATGCGTATCAGTACATTGAAAGTGCGGCAAAAATACAGTTGGCTGGTAGCTTAAGCCCCGATCATCATATTTCGCCAAAAGCCAGTCAGTTACGCTGGTTTACTGACAACCGCCCCGCCAAGCAGATGTGCTTAGTCAGTTCAAGTCAACCAGCCAAAGGGCTGTTGGCGAAGCTACAGCCAGTGCGCACTACGGTAAAAGTCGAAGACATGAGTGACAGTCAAGACTTTGTAGAAGGATGGACACGTATGGCACAGCAAATTAATAACTGTATTGATAGCAAATAGGATAAACTCTAAGGCTTGCTAAACAAATCTTACAATGCCCAAAACCAAACATTTTGAAACTGTATATCGTTTGGTTCTAGGCATGTTTTATATTAAATAGTTGATAGGTTTAATATTATGCTTGCATATGCCCGTTATGCTCCCTATAATAAAGAGCGTTTTATTTTGGTTAAAAGTCAATACCTATAGAATAAACCATTTATGGATAAAAGTGTCGTAAGCATGATACAGTAGTCCAAGGCTATAGGAATACCGATGACCAAGCCTGCCAAACGCACCCAAAAAGATAAAATTGGCATCTATATCAAACGTCAAGCATGGATATTGTTTATCCTAATCATTATTGCTTGGATAATAGATACGATATGGTTGCATAGTGAGCTTACTGTCGCAAAAAGCACCGCCATTGGCGCACTACTCAGTTTCCTCACTCAAGCAGTGTTTGCTTTTTTTGTTTTTTGGTTTACCGGATATCGCGCGCGCCAACATATTGTTCGCCAGCTATATCGCGGTCAGATGGCCAAATGGCTATTGACAGTGTTTGGATTTGCACTAATTTTTATTACCGTACAACCCCTATCTGCGCCTGCGTTGTTTATCGGTTTTATGGTAATGCAAATTAGTCACAGTTGGATGTTGTGGCATATACGCTAGTGTTAATCACTATATTAATAGTTAGATGACCAATAGCGCTAGGTAAGAAGTCACCCTGCCGTCCAACTTCTCTATGACTAGTTCTACTAAAGTCAAAACATAAAAAACTGTCTCATGACAGGGCAATGATTTAAAAAACGTCAGTATGAATGTTCGCTAACTTATTCATACTGCGGATAAAAAGTCACAATTGACTTTACACAATTACAACGCTGCATTAAGATAGGCAGCTAAATATTTTACTTATGAGCCCTGTACTAAGCGCTGGTCGCGCGAGTGCGGCTGTTAGTAAATATTACATAATAATTTTGCGTACCTATGCAAGGGCTATTACTGAATTATCATAAGCCCTTTTTTGATAGCTAAAATTCAACTTAAGCTATCAAATTTTGCATAAGTAACAGAGCTATGGGTTGGATGTTATTGGTTACATGGGTGTTCTAGCATCATTTGCTTGTTTATCAGCATGTCAACATAGTAATGCTAAACCCTCATCAGATGACAACCATATTTTTGGTAGTTGATTAAATCGTTGATTAATAAGAAGCTTACATTATGGCATCCGAGCAAACATCATCAGAATATATCTCTCACCACTTAACGAATTGGACTTACGGCTATTTGCCAGGCGAAGGCTGGAAAGTTGCCTATAATGCTGAAGAAGCAGGGCTAATGGGCTTTAAAGCTATCCACCTTGATTCTATGCTATGGTCAATTGGTCTGGGTATTTTATTTTGTGCCGTCTTTTGGATGGTTGCCAAAAAAGTTACTTCAGGTGTACCAAGCAAAACTCAGGCAGCAGTTGAGTTGATCGTTGAGTTTGTTGATAACAACGTTCGTGATTCCTACAGTGGTACGTCAAAATTGATTGCGCCATTGGCGTTGACTATTTTTGTTTGGATCTTTTTGATGAATCTCATGGATTTGATTCCAATTGACCTTATACCAGGTCTAGCTGGTCAGATCGGTGCAGCAATGGGTCATGATCCACATCATGTATTCTTCAAAATTGTTCCAACAACAGACCCTAATGTCACACTGGGTATGGCGTTCTCAGTATTTGCTTTGATTATTGCTTATAGTATTAAAGAAAAAGGTGTTGGCGGTTTCTTAGCCGAATTAACTATGCATCCTTTTAGCTCAAATAACATAATTTTAAAAATTGTTTTGATTCCCATTAACTTTATTTTAGAAGTAGTTACTTTGATTGCTAAGCCTGTTTCACTCGGATTGCGATTATTCGGCAACATGTATGCAGGCGAATTAGTATTTATTTTGATTGCCTTGATGCCATTTTGGATTCAGTGGGCACTATCAGTACCATGGGCAATATTCCACATTTTAGTTATTACCCTTCAAGCGTTCATTTTTATGATGTTGACAATAATTTATTTGTCACTAGCATCATCAACTGAGCATTAATTAGACACTTATCAATAAATAGGTAAAGAGGATATATCAATGGATCCAGTATTAGGTGGTTACACAGTCATAGCAGTTGCATTACTTATCGGCGCAGGCGCTCTTGCAACGGGTATTGGCTTTGCCCTTTTAGGCGGTAAATTCTTGGAAAGCGTTGCGCGTCAACCAGAACTTGGTTCACAATTGCAAACTCGTATGTTCATCGTAGCAGGTCTTCTTGATGCTATTCCAATGATCGGTGTTGGTATTGCTATGCTATTGTTGTTCGCTAATCCTCTAGCAGGTTAATACGAAAGCTCAGTTGTACATGTTTGGTACTCAAGTCTTTTCTATCAAATGTAGTCAAAATTTGACTACCAAACATGATCAATGAAACTGATTTTTCATTAACAAAGAGGTGATCACGTGAATATCAATTTTACCCTCGTCGGTCAAGCCATTGCTTTTGCAATATTTGTGGTTTTTTGCATGAAATTCGTGTGGCCACCACTTATTGGTGCCATTAATGAGCGTCAGCGTAAAATTGCTGAAGGCCTGAATGCCGCAGAAAAAGCAAAAGCAGATGCAGCCACCGCAGAGAAAGATGTCCAGCAGGAGCTTGATCTTGCAAAGACTAAAGCTGCTGCTCTCATCGAGCAAGCGAACAAGAGTGCTAACCAACTTGTCGAAGATGCAAAAGTTCAAGCCCAAGTGGAAAGCGAGCGCATTCGTCAACAAGCTCAAGCGTCTATCGACCAAGAGATCAATCAAGCGCGTGAGTCATTACGTGCCCAAGTTGCTGAACTGGCTGTACTTGGTGCTGAAAAGATTTTGCAAGACAAAGTCGATGTGCAAAAACATGCCAGCATGTTAGATCAACTGGCGGCGAAGCTGTAATTGTGAGGATATAATGGCTGACTTATCAACCTTAGCACGACCGTACGCTAAAGCCGCGTTTGACTATGCCAACGAAAATGGGGTAGTAAATGAGTGGGAAAACTTCTTATTTATTGCCAGTACCGTTGTCAATGACAAGTCGTTCAGTACTTGGCTAGACAATCCAGCTGTTTCTGCTGAGCATAAGTCAGCTGCTTTGATCGATCTTTATGACTCACAAGTGGCCGGTGATAGCGACTCTGCTTTTAAACAGCTACTAGGCGAGAGCAAAGGTTCTCGCTACGGTAACAGTATTAGCTACCCTAAAGTATCGCCTGAGCTCAATAATTTTATTAAGCAGTTGGCGCACCAAGAGCGTCTGGCGCTGCTTCCTGAAGTTTATGAGCATTATCGCCGTCACAAGGCCATAAGCTTAAAACAGCTTGACGCATATGTGACCTCTGCCTACCCATTGACCGATGCCCAGCGAGACATGCTTCAAACGCGTCTTGCTGCCTCGCTAAATGCTAGCGTGGTGATTCATGAGTCGGTCGACCCGAGTTTATTGGCAGGCGCTACGATCAAAGTCGGTGACAAAATCATTGATGATTCGATACGCGGCAAGTTACAACAGTTAAAAACACAGCTAACTGCCTAATGCCATTCATCAACGCAGTTATTAATATCTGCGTGGTAGTAAGAGCATTTAAGTCAGTGGGCGGGTTATCATAAATTAAAGGAAACAAGGCAATGCAACAATTGAATCCAGCGGAAATCAGTAACCTGATTAAGCAGCGTATTCAAGACCTTGATGCGGGTGCAACTGCAAAGAATGAAGGCACGATTGTCAAAGTATCTGACGGTATCGTGCAGATTCATGGTCTTGAAGATGCCATGTACGGCGAAATGATTGAGTTTGAAGGCGAAATCTACGGAATGGCGCTTAACTTAGAGCGTGATTCTGTCGGCGCGGTAGTACTTGGTGATTACCTAAAGCTGCAAGAAGGTCAAAAAGCCTATTGTACTGGTCGTATTCTTGAAGTACCAGTAGGTCCTGAGCTGCTAGGCCGTGTTGTTGACGCCTTGGGTAATCCTATTGATGGCAAAGGTCCTATCGATGCCAAAATGACTGACAAAGTCGAAAAAATCGCGCCAGGCGTTATCGATCGTCAATCAGTAGATCAGCCAGTAATGACAGGCTATAAAGCCGTTGATACCATGATCCCAATTGGTCGTGGTCAGCGTGAGCTTATCATTGGTGACCGTCAGACGGGTAAAACCGCGATGGCTATCGATGCGATCATCGCGCAAAAATCATCTGGCATCAAATGCGTGTATGTTGCAATCGGTCAGAAACGTTCTACCATTGCAAACGTCGTACGCAAGCTTGAGCAAACTGGTGCATTAGCATATACCACGGTAGTAGTTGCTTCGGCATCAGAGCCAGCAGCACTACAATATATTGCTCCGTATTCAGGTTGTACAATGGGTGAATATTTCCGTGATCGCGGTGAAGATGCACTGATTGTATTTGATGACCTATCAAAACAAGCTGTTGCTTATCGTCAGATTTCACTATTGTTACGTCGTCCACCAGGTCGTGAAGCGTATCCTGGCGATGTCTTCTATTTACACTCACGTTTACTTGAACGTGCATCACGCGTAAATGCCAATTATGTAGAAAAATTCACCAATGGTGAAGTGAAAGGCAAAACGGGCTCTTTAACGGCTCTACCTATCATTGAAACTCAAGCTGGTGACGTTTCTGCATTCGTACCCACCAACGTGATTTCAATCACCGATGGTCAGATTTTCTTAGAATCTAGCCTATTTAACTCAGGTATCCGTCCAGCAGTAAACGCTGGTATTTCGGTATCGCGTGTTGGTGGTGCTGCTCAGACTAAGATCATCAAAAAGCTATCTGGCGGTATCCGTACAGCTTTGGCTCAGTATCGTGAATTGGCAGCATTTGCTCAGTTTGCCTCAGATCTTGATGACGCCACGCGCGAACAGCTTGATCATGGTGAACGCGTTACCGAACTTATGAAGCAAAAGCAGTATCAGCCAATGTCAGTTTCTGAGCAAGCAGCTGTTATCTACGCTTCAAACGAAGGGTTTTTAGCTGATGTTCCTGTTGAAAAAATCGGTTCTTTCGAAGAGGCTTACTTACGTTACATGCATGATGAGCAAAGTGAATTGATGCGTGAGATTGATGACACTGCGAACTACAATGATGATATCGCAGGTCGTTTAAAGTCAGCTTTAGAGACCTTTAAACAAAATCACAGTTATTAATTTAACGGGTTAAGCCGACTTGGTTATAACGGTTGTTTATAAAGTGGCGCGTTGTCTGATCAGATATTTGCGCCATTGTTCTAACCATTGACGGTATTAGATCGCGCAATGCACAAAATATAAAATATAAAATACTATTTTATAAAAATAATGTTATATATTAAATGATTGTTGCATGCGCCAATGCTTTTTAACCCTCTTATATTGGAATCATTATGGCAAGCTTAAAAGAGATACGTGCCAAAGTCACCAGTATTAAAAGCACCCAGAAAATTACTCGCGCTATGCAGATGGTAGCCGCAAGTAAAATGCGCCGTGCTCAAGAGCGCATGGAAGTGGGTCGCCCGTATGCTGATAGTATGCGCCGGGTTATTTCACATTTGGTGCATGCCTCATCAGACTACAAACATCCGTATATGGTATCGCGTCCAATCAACAAGGTAGGCTATATTGTCATTACCTCTGATCGTGGTCTAGCGGGTGGTTTGAATATTAATCTATTCAAAGCCTTATCTAAGAGTATCCAGCAGTATCAAGATCAATCTGTACAAACTGAGTTTGCAGTTATTGGCGCTAAAGGTGTGAGTTTTTTCAAAAACTTTGGTGGTAAAGTGACCTCGGCGGTAACCGATTATGGTGATAAGCCAACGTTTGAGCAGATAAATGCACCGGTTCAAGCGATGCTTGATGATTATACTAACGGTAAAATAGACCGTATTTACGTGGTTTATAATAAGTTTGTGAATGCTATGACCCAAAAGCCAACTGTCAATCAGTTGGTACCTTTACCAGACAGTGCGTTTGGTGAAGAAGAGAGCGGCATTCAAACAGAACTGAGCTGGGATTATATCTACGAGCCTGATATCAAAACATTGATTGATGAGTTGCTTGGCCGTTATATTGAGTCGATTGTCTATCAAGCGGTAATGGAAAACATTGCTTCTGAACAATCTTCACGTATGGTTGCGATGAAAGCGGCAACAGATAATGCTGGTGACCTTATTAACGATTTACAGTTGGTTTATAACAAGCTGCGTCAAGCGGCGATTACCCGAGAAATCTCGGAAATCGTTGGCGGTGCTGCTGCTGTTTCATAATTGACTACACCTATATATAGAAGTTCAAGGAGAACGCAATGAGTAGCGGTCGTATTGTACAGATTATTGGCGCGGTTCTTGACGTTGAGTTCAACCGTAACGAAGTTCCTCAAATTTTTGATGCCTTGCATGTAGATGGTACCGAAACCACGCTAGAAGTACAGCAACAGTTAGGCGATGGTATCGTCCGTACTATTGCAATGGGTTCAACTGAAGGTCTAAAGCGTAACTTAACAGTGACCAATACTGGTGCACCTATTGCTGTACCTGTTGGTATCGGTACGCTTGGTCGCATTATGGATGTTCTTGGTCGTCCTATCGATGAAGAAGGTCCGGTTGTTGCTGACGAAAAATGGTCTATCCACCGTGAAGCGCCAAGTTACGCGGATCAGTCAAACAGCACTGAGCTGCTAGAGACTGGTATTAAGGTGATTGATCTACTTTGCCCGTTTGCTAAAGGTGGTAAAGTTGGTTTGTTCGGTGGTGCTGGTGTTGGTAAAACCGTCAACATGATGGAGCTGATCAATAACATCGCTCTAAAACATGAAGGTTTATCAGTATTTGCTGGTGTTGGTGAGCGTACGCGTGAAGGTAACGATTTCTATCACGAAATGCAAGAAGCTGGCGTTGTAAACACTGAAGACTTTAGCAAATCTAAAGTTGCGATGGTATACGGTCAGATGAATGAGCCACCGGGTAACCGCTTGCGTGTTGCGTTGTCTGGTTTGACCATGGCTGAATACTTCCGTGATACCAAAGATCCTGCTACTGGCAAAGGTCGTGACGTATTGCTTTTTGTTGATAACATCTACCGTTATACACTAGCCGGTACTGAAGTATCAGCATTGCTTGGCCGTATGCCATCAGCGGTTGGTTACCAGCCAACACTTGCTGAAGAGATGGGTATGCTACAAGAGCGTATTACCTCAACTCAGTCAGGTTCTATTACTTCTGTGCAAGCAGTATATGTCCCTGCGGATGATTTGACAGATCCATCACCAGCAACCACGTTTGCTCACTTGGATGCAACTGTTGTACTGAGCCGTGATATCGCTTCACAAGGTATCTATCCTGCGGTTGATCCGCTAGATTCAACGTCACGTCAGCTCGATCCATTGGTAATCGGCGAAGAGCATTATAACGTTGCTCGCGGCGTGCAAGAAATTTTGCAGCGCTATCGAGAGTTAAAAGACATTATTGCTATCTTGGGTATGGATGAGTTATCAGAAGAAGATAAACTAGTCGTTTATCGTTCGCGTAAGATTCAGCGCTTCTTGTCACAGCCATTCCACGTTGCAGAAGTCTTTACTGGTGCACCTGGTAAATATGTACCACTACGCGATACCATTGCTAGCTTCAAAGCAATCATCGCTGGTGAATACGATGACCTACCAGAGCAAGCATTCTATATGGCTGGTGGCATCGATGAAGTTGTTGCTAAAGCAGAAAAAATGAAATCTACTGCCGCGTAAGTTGTGTTAGCATTTGCTAAAAGGCAGATAGGCCGTAACAAGTTTATTTGCCAGTTAGTAACGTATCGCAGTTTTGCTTGTGTTTTGATCGTAAGGAGTTAAGTATGGCAACGTTACAATGTCGCGTCGTAAGTGCTCGTGAAGAGTTGTATTCAGGCGAAATTAGCATGTTAATAGCTACTGGTACCGAAGGCGAGATTGGTGTATTGCCAGGTCACACACCGCTTATTACTTTGCTAAAACCGGGTGCAATGCGAGTGCAAACACCGGACGGTGAAGAGGAAGTGATTTATGTATCAGGTGGTGTATTAGAAATACAACCAAAAATGGTAACAGTGTTGGCAGATACGGCAATGCGCGCGCACAATTTGGACGAAAGTAAAATTGTTGAAGCACGCAAAAAAGCTGAGCAGATGCTGGTTAATCAATCTGATACGGTACAAACGAATGCAGCTTTGGCCTCGTTGGCAGAGTCAGTGGCGCAGTTACAAACCATCCGTAAGTACAAAAACCGCGCTTAGTCTTATTGTTGAAAAGGCTGAATTTTGCCTGTAATGAAAAAACAGCCCATTATGGGCTGTTTTTTTACGTCTATTACATCGTTATTTATTCTGTTATATAAGCTATGAAAAGCAATATCAATCATGCTATATATAGTTGAAATACTTTAAAGTCGCTACAGTATTTCTGGTGTAAATTTTTTGCAGCATCGAGCTGCGTAGGCACAGCAAGCAAGAAAAATTTGCACCAGCAGTACGTGTTGTATCGATATTACTTTTCACCGACTATAGCTTTCTTGCAATATTAATACTAATTATTAAAGAATAAACTAATACTGAAAAATCCCTAAAAATGTTGCTGGCGACAATGCTAATATATGGTTATATTAGATATGATAGACAGTAATGCCAATACCAAAAAATATCATGAGCGGAGTCGAACGCACTCAGTATATGAAATACCGTATTTGTACTTTTTCCTTGCTACTCAAAGTGTTGAACATGATATAAGTATTGAGTAACATAAAAAGTACGATTACTACGTCGAAAATATAGATGTATTTTTGTACAAATTTAAACAGTGAAAAGAGGATGAAAGTTGTCTTACTCACTTTTATGCGCTAAAGCATATAATTTTCGGACGTAAACTAAAGTTTTGATAGGTGTAGTTTATAGGTTTTGTTAACGACTATAAGCTATAGTATAGGAAGCTGAGTGTTTAATAGTATACTGTGCTACCAAGTTTGTAACAGCTATACGAACATCAATTGTACCGCTTTAGGGTGCTATTAATTTTACCGCTCTTACTTTTACTGATTTTAAATGAGATGTATTAGAGGATATAACAATGACAACGAATGAAGAAGACAACACCCCCCGAATCTTAATTGTTGAGGATGATGAGCGTTTGGCCATGTTGACTCAAGATTACTTGGTCAAAAATGGTTTAGAAGTAGCCATTGAAACTGATGGTAACCGTGCTATTCGACGTATCGTCAATGAGCAGCCAGATTTGGTCGTACTTGATGTCATGCTTCCTGGTAGCGATGGACTTACGGTATGCCGTGAAGTGCGCCCTCATTACCAGAATCCTATTTTGATGTTGACTGCTCGTACTGAAGACATGGATCAAGTCCTAGGTCTTGAGATGGGTGCTGATGATTATGTTGCAAAACCTGCTCAGCCACGTGTATTGCTTGCTCGTATTCGTGCTTTATTACGTCGCTCAGAAAATGCACCGTCAGAAGATGTACCACAGCGCTTGGAGTTTGGCGAACTAGTTATTGATAATGGTGGTCGCTCAGTCAATTTAGGTGATGAGTTGGTCGATTTTACTAGTGCTGAATATGATCTGTTATGGTTGCTTGCTTCTAATGCTGGTCGTATTTTGTCACGTGAAGATATTTTTGAGCGTTTACGTGGTATTGAGTATGACGGTCAGGATCGCTCAATTGATGTGCGTATTTCACGTATTCGTCCAAAAATTGGCGATGACCCAGAAAATCCAAAGCGTATCAAAACCGTTCGTAGCAAGGGTTATTTGTTTGTGAAAGAAAGCAACTGAGTCAATTTTCCTAATATGACTGCTTACTGATTATTAGCGTTCACTAAAAACCAGCCTATACGCTGGTTTTTTTTGTGGCTAAATTTTAATTTTTAAACTTAAATGCGACGTTATGTGGTTTAATTAAGCCATTATTGTGGGTGCTGACTAGGGCGTGTCTTCAATGCACTCGATAGTCATCTAAATGGGCTAAAAATGGCTAAATCTTGCCAAACATCGTCAAATAGTTGATTAATATCCCGATATTATCTGCGCTATTTTTCTTGTTTGACAGCAATTTATCTCATTTTTATCACCATTTTTGAAATGGAGACACGCCCTAATAATATATGTGGTTTTAGGTAGTTATCATGTATAAGTTAAAATATAGCAGCCAAAATTGGTCTTTCTTCAACAATACTCGATATCATTTATAATGCAGCATTCATATGCTGAAAACAATATCAGCAATTTTTATCTATTAAGTTGGTCACGGCACGTATGTCATTATTTTCTTCTTTTAAACACAGTATTTTTGTTCGTATTTATGCTGGACTACTCATAGTCTGTTTGTGTGTGGCATTATTTGCCCAGCTATTGATGGAAACAATCAATAAAGAACGTGTGCAGTCTTATCGTGAAAATATGGCAACGGGGGCTTTTCATCTTGTTAGTGAAGGTATCTCGCATCAAGACAATGAAGAGCAGCGTGAATATTGGTTGTCCGATGCCAGTAGTTTGTTTGGAACAAAATTTAGTATTGTGCCTATCAAAGACATAGATTTTAATGCCAGTGAACTACGGCGTTTCGAAAATGGCAATACGGTCGTTCGTTATTTCAATCAACCTATATATGCTGATGTCTATTATCGTTTGCCAGACAATCAAAGCGTCTTGACGGCAAGAATATCAGAGGTGACTGAGCAGCAAGTAAGGGCAATCGCAGTGTTCTTATTGGACGATTTGTCTTATCATATGACGCTGTCTGACAAACGAGCACGTTTGGCTGAGCTAGAAAAAAAGTTCTCTTTTCCGCTAGAGTTTAAGGCGGTCAATGCATTGAATTTGGACACTGATCAGATGGCGCGCTTGCGCCGTGATGAGGTGGTCATTTCATTACAAGATACCAGCAGTAGCAAAAGTAACTCGGCCATTAGAGTGATAGTACCATCTGAGATCAATGACATGGCCATTTTGATCGGCCCTGTGCCCTTGTTTAATTGGTTTCCACTCAATCTCATCATTAGTATGATTTTGATCAGCATGTTCTTAATCAGTTTGGGTGTGTATGCGCTTATTTTTCCACTTGAGCGCAAATTGCAACTGATTCAAGTGGGTGTTAACGAAGTCAGTAAAGGCAATCTTGATATTCAAGTTCAGGTAATCGGGCAAGATGAAATTGCACGTTTATCAGCGACTTTTAACGCTATGACCTCCCATATCAAACGTTTGATTGAATCCCAGCGAGAGCTGACAAGAGCGGTGTCACATGAATTGCGTACACCCGTTGCTCGTATTCGCTTTGCAGTAGATATGCTTGCGGATACGGATGATGAAGACTCACGTTTTATGCAGCGCGATTATATTGATGAAGACATCGAATCGCTTAATGGTTTGATTGATGAGATGTTGACCTATGCCAAGCTTGAGGAAGGATCACCAAAATTAGACTTAAAGCCAGTGAACCTCAAAGAGTTGCTTGAACAAATTGAACGTGAGACCAACGCCTTAGGCAAACCTATCAAAATAGTGACTAAGCTACCAAATGCCAAAGTCACAGCTGTTGCCGATCGACGTTATCTGCACCGTGTGATTCAGAATTTAGCAGGTAATGCACTACGTTATGCAGAAACGACAATTATTATTAGTGCTGGCGTCAAAAAGGGTAATGCTTTTGTGTGTGTTGAAGATGATGGTCAGGGTATTCCTGAAGCGGATCGCGAAAAGGTTTTCATTCCATTTTCACGTTTAGATGACAGCCGTACACGAGCGTCAGGCGGCTATGGTTTAGGCTTGTCTATTGTATCGCGTATTGCTTTTTGGTTTAATGGTGGTATGAAAGTCGATGAAAGCCAAGATCTTGGTGGTGCTCGGTTTATAATGACATGGCCTATCAAACCATTGGCACAAATTCTTGCGGCGGATGAATTGACGCAAGAAAAAAGTGAGAGTGACTTTGATGAAAAATAATGTAGCTGTGTAAGGTGATAGCTTGTTTTTAAGTGGATTTATTTGTGGCTAGCGAATTTTTCAAAAAACTCATCTCAGCAGTACTGTGCTCTTTATTGTGTTCTGTTTAAAGCGGATTGACTATAGCTGTATATAAAGGAGGATAAAAGATGCCGTATTTATTTGGTGGTTTGGTACTTTTGAATGCGATAACATTAGGTTATTATCTATTCTTGCAGCAGCCAGCGGCGACTCAAACGCTAAAAGCGGCGAAAGCGGATATTACTCAGCCATTGGAGTTTGCCAATAGTGCCAAGTACATTCCGCCTACCATTGGCACTAAAGAATAGTTTGGGTCAGTTAAAACAATACCGCCTAAGCGTTTAAATGCATTTTCAGTCTTCTTTATCCAGTGTGCTATTGTCAAAAGCAGATGCTTTTTCTGTGTCGGCCGCGATGGTTGTATCTCCAGCAACCTTAGAAAGTAGCGGAATACGCACGCATACTTGTAAGCCACCATCAGGATGATTGATGGCTTCAACTGTCCCATGGTGCAGTCTTGCGATACGACCTACAATAGCAAGACCCAGACCACTGCCTTGCGTGGTACGTGCCGTCTCTCCGCGCTCAAAGGGCTGCATAATACGCTCTAGTTGGTCTTCTGCTACTCCATTACCGCAGTCACGGACACATATTATCAGTTGCTCTTGAGCTTCTTTATTGACAACGCTTTCACTGACAATATCGCTATCTTCCTCCACCACGGTTTCTATGAAGGTGGGTACGACAGTTGCCGATAGATAAATGGGCGGCTCACCATAACGTTTTGCATTGTTCACCAAATTTATAATCAAGCGTTTAATGGACATAGGGCGTACGGGGACAACTTCGTTAAACCCTGATTGATAAATAAATTCCATCGGTGAGAACTGCACCATGATTTCATTAAAGATAGTGTCTAAATTGGTTAAGCTGACAGGCTCATCAGAGCCATCTTTCATAAATGAGATAAACTGTTCTAAAATCGCATCCATGTCTTCAATATCGTAAATCAATCCTTCTCGAAAAAAGTCGTCGGGCAACATCTCAGCGGTCAAACGCATACGAGTCAATGGCGTACGTAGGTCATGTGAAATGCCAGCAAGCATAATCGTGCGTTCTTTTTGCGCTTGATTTAAAGTGGTAAATAGACGATTGAATGCCATATTTACCTGACGTATTTCTGTTGGGCCTTTTTGCGTTGGCAAAGTCGTTGCATGACCAAGGCGAATGTAGTTGGTCGCTGCGCGCTGTAAATAGCGTAATGGACGATTTAATTGCCGCGCTAGCAGAATAATGGTCAGCAGCGACAAAATTGGCAAGCCAATGAGGAACATGACCAACAATCCCGGACTGTACTGCGAATAATAAACCACTGGTTCACGAATCCAAAAACTGTCGTCACGACTGTCTTGTACCCAAAGCTGCGGCGTTGGTTTGAATTTAAAATAAACCTCAACAGGCCGACCTAACTGCGCCCCAATTTCTCGTTGTAACACATCCGTAAAGACACCGACAAATGCTTTATCAGACACTATGGGAAAGTCATTGGGGTTGTTGACCACTACCACATGAGAGTGCTGATAAATCCACTGACGTACTTCAGGACGGTTTTGCCAATCTTCATTGACGCTATTCATCAACTGTAACTCGCTCGTCAAATAGCGTGCATGGTTTTTTAGCTCAGGCAAATACAGACTGCGCCAAAAAAACAGAATCGATAAGCCAACGCTAATAAGGACAATAAAAGCGACCATCAGCGTTGTCAGCCACGTATTAGAGTAAGAGCGTGGTCGCCAACTTTTCCGACGAGGTTGCGGGTTTGGAGTGATCATAAAAATCCAACAGGTTAAGAAAGAGGCTTTATCAAATTTAGTGCAGCGACAACGATTTTTTATGACTTTTAAGGCACGATTTTATTGTTATAAGTATGAGAGTCATCATTTTAATGACTGATCGTGCCATGATGCTATAGAGTAGCACAATAAACCAACAACACGGCTGGTTGAAAATCCGCGCCAATTATCAATAACGTTTTACATCAACGGGCATTTAAGCTATTGTTAATAAATAATTAAATAAGCACAGTTTATGTTTTCAATAAATCAAGACTGTGATATAATTATGCCCTTTTTGGTATACCTGCGAAAGAGAGAATTCACATGGTTGTTATTCGTTTAGCACGGGGCGGTGCCAAGAAACGCCCATTTTATCAAGTAGTTGTTGCTGATCAACGCCGCGCGCGTGACGGTCGCTATATTGAAAACATCGGCTTTTTTAACCCACTCGCTAAAGAGTCTGAAGAAGCAGTACGCCTAAACATGGAAGCGTACAATGCGTGGATCGCAAAAGGTGCACAACCTTCAGATCGCGTTGCTTCATTAGCAAAAGCTTACAACAAGTCTGCAGCTCAAACTGAAGCAACTGCTTAAGTTTTCGTTGTTACTGAGTGAGCCGCTCATGGCAAAACTATGATATGACTCAGTAGACTTTAGAATACATAGCGTAACTGGTCTGACCAGGGTGCGCCATTAACTGTTTATCGCTTTTGGCACAATTGTTTTTGCAATTGTTGTTTTAATCATTGTTAGGTTAGCCGTTATGTCATCTGTTCCAAACGCGAGTGCCCTTATGAAAATCGCTCAGCTAAAGAAGCCTTATGGCATCAAAGGTTGGCTTTGGGTATTTAGCGATACGGATGATCGTAAAGCGATATTCGACATGCAGCCGTGGTGGATGAAAACTGCCACTGGCATGAAACCTTTGACTGTTAAAGCGTGGCGTGAGCAAGGAACAGGAATTGTGGCTCAATTTGAGCAAGTTCCTGATCGCAATGTTGCTGAAACCATGAACGGTGTTACCGTTTGGGTCGAACAAAACGTCTTGCCTGAAACAGCAGAGGACGAATATTATTGGTCGGATTTGGTCAGTCTGCGCGTTCTTAACGAGCAGGATGAGTATCTAGGCAATATCACTGAAATGTTTGAAACCGGTGCCCATGACATCATGCGGGTAACGGCAAATTCGGACAGTTTAGACAGTGAAGAGCGCCTGATTCCATGGCACAAGCAAACTGTTATACAGGTCGATATGACTGAAAAAACAGTGCTGGTGGCATGGCCGAGTGATTATTGATATAACGTTTAACTTTATTGTGAAGTGTCGTCAATATTCATACCGATTCATTTAGCCGTTATTAGCCACTGTGCAAGTAGACATCAGATGTATTTTGCCGTCATAAGTATTTTTCCTGAAATGTTTGCCACAATTCGTGAGTTTGGAATTACGGGTAGGGCAGTCACTCAGAAACAAGTGACGATTGAATGCATTAATCCACGTGATTATACCACTGATAACTATCGCCGTATTGATGAGCGCCCGTATGGTGGCGGTCCTGGGATGGTGATGATGGCTGAGCCATTATCAAAAGCCGTTGAGGATGCGCGTCAACGAGCTAGTCGATACGGATGTCGTATCGACAGTGAGCATTGTCCGGTGATTTATATGTCACCACAAGGGCAGACGCTCAGCGAGAGTAGTGTGGTTAGTATGGCTAAGTATGATGGCATGATTATATTGTGCGGTCGTTACGAAGGTATTGATGAGCGCTTACTGTCGCAGTATGTCGACATGGAAGTATCACTAGGTGATTATGTGTTGACTGGTGGCGAGTTGCCAGCAATGGTGTTGATGGATAGTGTGATACGTCGTCTACCCGATATTATGGGGGATGACAAGTCAGCTGAGCAAGACTCGTTCGTTGATGGCTTGCTTGACTGTCCACATTATACTAAGCCGCATGAGTTTGCTGGTATGGCAGTACCTGAGGTTTTACTTTCGGGTCACCATGCCAATATCGCTAAGTGGCGCTTTAGTCAGCAAGTCAGTCGCACGCAAGCGCGTCGTCCCGACTTATGGCAAGCGTTTACCCCAACGGTCATGCAAGCGAAGTGGTTAAAAGCATTGGCAAAATCAGATAAGAAGTAGATTGTTAAAATCTGACCTTATTGTTATGAAGCTTGATAAACAGTTAAGCGATAGAATTTTGAGCAATAATAAAACGAGTCATAGCATAATGGCCGTTGGTTATAACCCATTTACGTTGTGTCTCACTATAAAGAGATGCGATTAATTATTACAAACAGGTGATATGCGTCAAGCCTCTATTATCTAATGTGAGGAGATAACTCTCATGAGCAACAAGCATCCATTGGTTCAGGTCATCGAAAACGCTCAATTGCTTGAGCGCCCAAGCTTTGCACCCGGCGATACCGTTGTGGTTCAAGTAAAAGTACGTGAAGGCGATCGTGAGCGTTTACAGGCTTTTGAAGGCATTGTAATTGCTAAGCGTAACCGCGGCCTAAACTCAGCGTTTACCGTACGTAAAATTTCAAGTGGTGTCGGTGTTGAGCGTGCATTCCAATTGCATTCACCAATCATTGATAGCATTGAAGTGAAACGTCGCGGTGCTGTTCGCCGTGCGAAACTATACTACTTACGTGAGCGCTCTGGTAAATCAGCCCGTATCCGCGAAAAGCTTCCTGCTCGTTCAGTTGCTCAGAAAAAAACTGACGCTGGCGTACCTGATGCAGTTGATACTGCACCTGGTATTTAAGCAGCAGATTACTATTTTTAATCAATCGTAAAATTTGCGATTGATTAAAAGTAAAGTAAAAGTAGATACAAGCCCTTATTCATAGGTTTATTTATAAATAAGCGGGCCATACCAAAAAAGACAAAACCCCAGTCTATGCGAATGCTAGATTGGGGTTTTTGTATGCCTAGATTAAAGTTTTGACGTTAGCTTTAAAGACCCATGCTAATCATCAATATTGTCCACATGGCTACTTTGATCTTTAGATTTACTGTACTTACGTAGTCGAATATAGATCGTCTTAGTGACCGTAGCAATAATTTTTTGTTGATCATCGACTAGATCTGTTTCATATTGGCGAAATACTGCTTCACCATTTTTTGCCAGTTCTTGGATGGTAGTAATTTCGGTACTAGGAATCTTCATTCGGGCGGTTACTTTGCTGGTGCCCGGTGCGATGAATTCAACGTGCGAGCTTTTATCCCAGACCACATAGCTGCTGCCCAATTGGTGCATGAGCATCAACATATAAAATGGGTCAACCATTGAATATAAGCTGCCACCAAATTGAGTGCCAACGATGTTTTTGTTTAGACGGTTGAGTCCCATGCTCACCACGCATAGCCCTTGATCAAGGTCGATATGGTCAATTTTGATACCCGCACCAATATAAGGGGCATAAGTATTGATGCGCAGCTTAATTAAATGCGGTGTTAGCAGCGGCATGATGTTTTTCTTAGCGTTGCGTTTTAGTGTTTCAAAGTTGAAGGGTAGTAAACTCATAAACTTGTCCTATTGCCTTTTCTTGATTTTTATCGTGATATCAGTAGCACTATTTTTGAGTGGGTGATATTAAATGATAGTGGATAAAAAATATTTAGCATAGTTAAAAACCCTTATATTCGCTAGCCTTAAAGCGTAACCGGAATAAAGTTTTCATGATTGTCATAAAGTAATCTTTAGTATTTATTATAACTATCTTTAGTATTTAGTTATATGATAAAAAATATTTAGATGTAAATCATTCTTAATAAAAGTATCATTTATTTTATTTGCAGGCTTATATTAGGGCTTTTTCTTCCTGATAGTTTCCTATTAAGTTTAATTTCGTATTAAACGAAAACTTTAATTTATACATTATAAGGATACGCTCAGTATCTTTCATCTGTCTCAAGTTCGCATTTCCTTATCCCATCGAATAGAATGGTTCCCAGCTTAAGATGACCGCATAGTCATTTGGTGAATGCCAAACCAAAAAATATGCGTCAATCAAAAATGTAATCGATACAAGGAAATGTGATGAGTAACATTCAGACTCGATCTTCAGGGTCTAATCCGCCGCCATCAAACCAAGCCAATCAAGACAGCGAGTTGCAAGGCAGTTATATAGACTTGCACAAGCCAAGCTCAAGCTTTGACAATCGTGATGCTTATCTCAACCATGAACTACAGATTATGCAGCCAAAGCGCTGGCGTGCCAACTTGCCATTTCGTGATTATCGTTTTGAATATGAGGATACCATTCCAGCGATGGCAGCAACGATTGGTAAAGTGGTTATGGTGGGTGCCATTGCCGCAACTTTTGCTGGGCCACTTGGTTTGAGTGATGCGTTCGTTTTAGAAAACGTCCGCTATGAATTATTAATTGTTTCGTTTTTTGTCATTTTATTTTCAGGGTTTTTATTACCAACAGCCAATCTTGCTGGTACTCATGGCCCATTAATTCCACTGATTCCTATTGTGGTTGCCGCTGGTGGTCATCCAATGGCTTTTGGTTTGCTCATTGGGGCTTTTGGTTTGTTGCTGGCAATCAGTAAAGGAGGCAGTTTACTCGCAAATCTGACCAGTAAAGGCGTGTGTGGTGGTTTGCTGCTTTATCTAGGCTTTATCGGCACGATTTCGCAAGTTAAGAATCTGTTTACTTGGGCAGAAGGCATTGGCATGGCGCACATTGCTTTTGTGGTAATTTTGCTTACGATTATCCTATATGCAGTACTAGAAAATTTCCAAAAACGTTGGCTAGCAGTGCCTTTAAGTTGTTTGTTGGGTGGTGGTGTCGCCTTCGCCATGGGCGCACCGTTTGCATTTGAAACCGCACCAGGTCTGCCAAATATGAATCCGATGTATTGGTGGGGTGAAGACACGGGCTGGATGCTAGGATTGCCTACTGTTGAGAGTTTTATTGTGGTGCTACCATTTGCAGTATTGGCGGTAGCCATGTGGTCACCGGACTTTTTGGGTCATCAAGTGTTTCAAAAAATCAGCTATCCAAAACGCACTGAGCGTGTGCTCATGGATATCGATGATACGATGACCAGTGCCTCAATTCGTCAGGTGGCAGGCTCATTACTCGGCGGTGCTAACTTTGCTTCGTCATGGGGTACTTATATTGTGCCAGCGGCGATTGCTAAGCGGCCTATTCCAGCAGGGGCAGTACTCACTGGGGTATTCTGTCTCATTGCCGGTGTCTGGGGTTATCCAATGGACTTAGCCATTTGGGAGCCAGTGATGTGTGTGGCGCTGATTGTCGGCGTGTTTATTCCCCTGCTTGAAGCGGGAATGGAGATGACCCGTGAGGGTAAGACGACGCAATCCGCTGCGATTGTCGTATTTGCCTCGGCCTTAGTAAATCCAGCGTTTGGTTGGTCGATCACCTTGGTACTTGATAATCTAGGACTCATTGGCTCTAAAGAACGCAGTGCCAATCTCTCAAAAATGAATCGATGGATTATTCCTGTTATCACTTTCGTGATCTTGACTGGGGTAATGGCTGTCGTTGGTATGTTGCCTGGTATTCCAGCGTTGCTACCAAATTTCCGTCATTAAGTAAGCTTTGTTTGACGTAAACGACATTTTAATAAATGAAAAGGTCAGTTTTGTGCTGGCTTTTTTTGTGGGTACGACTGGGTTTCTAATTGGCTTGCAAAATCAGTCATGTCGCCCCATAAATGTTGGTATTACTCACATTTTTGAGAGCAAAAAATTCTATGGTTACTGTCTCAGAATCGAGTCTTGTCGATGACAAAAAAGCCCGTCTTAAGCATTTGATTCAGCGCCTGCCAAATTTGCCAGGGGTTTACAAAATGCTGGGTAAAAACGGCGATATTTTATATGTTGGTAAAGCCAAATCGCTAAAAAGCCGCGTAAACAGTTACTTTGCCAAGACCATCGACCATCCAAAGACACGGGCATTGGTTGCGCGGATTCACAACATCGAGACCATTATTACGCGTAGTGAGACGGAAGCGTTACTACTTGAGCAAAATTTAATTAAAGAATATCGTCCGCCTTATAATGTCCTATTGCGTGATGATAAATCATACCTGTATGTGTTTATTTCAGCGGACAAGCCTTATCCTAGATTGGCTTATGGTCGCGGTAAAGGCAATCATCAAAAAGGTCGATTTTTTGGCCCTTTTCCTTCTGCCCATGCGGCCAAAGAAACCTTAGTCTTGATGCAAAAAATGTTTCAAATGCGCCAATGTACCAATACTTTTTTTAAACAGCGTAAGCGTCCTTGTCTTGAGTATCAGATTAAGCGTTGCCGTGCGCCTTGCGTGGGTTTAGTATCAGCCGACGAGTATGCAGAGGATGTTAATAATACCATTCGTTTTCTAAAAGGCGACTCTAGCGACATTCACAGCGCTTTGATTGAAAAGATGGAAGCTGCTGCGGAAACACTAGACTTTGAAAAAGCGGTGTTTTATCGCGATCAGTTGTCTATGCTACGTGAAGTACAAGCGAAACAAGCTGTTTATACGGTTCAGGGAGAGGCTGATGTGATTGCCATTGCCAGTCAGGCAGGCATGACCTGTGTCAACGTGTTGACCGTACGTGGTGGCCGCGTGCTAGGCGGCAAGAATTATTTCCCTGATGTCGATAGCAGTGAGCCATTGGCAGATAATTTATCGGCCTTTATTAGCTCGTTTTATTTTCAGGTGACCGATGATTTGCCCGCAGAAATCATTTTAAGTCATGAGTTGCCGGATCAAAATGCCGTTAGTGAAGCACTGGCGACGCATTTTGGTAGTAAGGTCGTGATGAAGACCAATGTACGCGAAGATCGTTCAGAATGGCTAGATTTGGCAAAATTGAATACCAATAATGCGCTAAAAACCAAGCTAGGCGATTATCTGGAGCTGCATGCACGCTTTGGTGCCCTAAAAGATGTCTTGGCCAATGTCACTGATCGTACTATTGACCGGATCGAGTGTTTTGATATCTCTCATACGATGGGTGAGGCGACCATTGGCAGCTGCGTGGTCTTTGATCAAGGTGGCTCGCGCCGCCGCGATTATCGTCAGTATGCCATTCATGATATTATCGGTGGCGATGACTATGCCGCGATGAAGCAAGTGCTGACGCGCCGTTATAAAAAACAACCACTGCCTGACTTATTGCTCATTGATGGCGGCAAAGGTCAGCTGGGCATAGCAAAAGAAGTACTGACCGAGCTGGGCATCCTCGGTGATACTTTGCTGATTAGTGTGGCAAAAGGTGAGGGACGTAAAGCGGGGCTTGAAGTGTTGCACTTTATCGATCATGAGCCGCTTGATTTACCCATGGATAGTAAGGCGCTGCATTTATTGATGCATATTCGCGATGAGGCGCATCGTTTTGCTATTACGGCTCACCGTAAAAAGCGTGATAAGCGTCGTTCATCGTCAGTGCTAGAAGTGATTCCGGGACTGGGTGAAAAGCGCCGCCGCGATTTACTCAACCACTTTGGTGGTATGCAGCAATTGCTAGGGGCGTCACAGCAAGAATTGGCCGGCGTACAAGGGATTGGACCAGTACTCGCAAAAACAGTTTATAAAGTATTGCATGAGTAAATTTGTTCATTATATAAAAAAAGACAACAACCATTAGGCTGTTGTCTTTTTAACGTTAGAAATTCTAATCGTTAAAATCAAAACTTAACTGTTGGTTTGGATAACTGCGGCAATGCTCACAAACGTGTTCCCAACGATTAAATCTATATCTCCAGTACCAACGTACGTGCACAGCTTTAGGATAACCGCATTGAATGGTCATTATGACCTCCATAGTTATGATGATAATTTCACAACAATGGAGACGTAGACGTTTATTAGTATTTGCTATAAAATATATGAACCGTCCAAGGTAAATAAACTTTATGCTTCAGCTAACAATGGAGTCTAGCTCCATAGTTGTCTTATCTAAAAGTTTTTTGAGCTCAGCAATTAATTTTGCTGAGCTTTTTTAATTTTCCATATCTAATTTCTCCTCTTAAGTTATATCTTATGAAAATTGAATAGAAGACTAAACGAAATTAGGCTTCTATTTTGTAAGTCACAAATTTAAAGCTTAGACCACTTTTTTCATCATGCATTTGCTCAGATTCTTCTGCGACTACAAACTCATTTGGCAATTCAGGATAAAACGCATCGCCATCAGTGATTTCAGTATCGACGTGCGTCAGTTCAATACGGTCGGTATACATCATAGCGTCATTAAAGACGCGCTCGCCACCAATTACCCAAATCGTATCAAGATGCGCACCGTGAGCAAGGCTGGCTGCTTGCGTCAAGGCATCGTCTAAATTATGTACCACATAAGCGTTATTCTTGCCGATCAGACTTTTTTGCTCAGCATAATCTAGCTGTGTCGTCACAATGAAGCTCACACGTTTTGGTAATGGCTTGCTACCCATCGACTCAAAAGTCTTACGACCCATAATAACAATGCCCTGAACAGCGCCATCATTTTCTTTAGTCGTCATCTGTTTAAAATGCTGCAAATCTGCTGAGATATGCCACGGTAGCTCGTTACCCTTACCGATACAGCGATTGCCACTAATAGCGGCGATTTGGGCGACTTCAGTACGGGCGTAACTCATAATCTATCCTTATTGTTCTCGTGAAAAAAGAAGTAAAAACCGCTGTTTATATCGCTACTTTTGCTTTGATCGCTGGATGTGACTCATAACCATGCACGCTAATGTCTTCATAGTTAAATGCAAAAATATCATCGACATCAGGATTGAGCGTCAATGTTGGCAACTGATAAAGCGAGCGAGTCAGCTGTAATTCAACTTGCTCACGGTGGTTTTGATAAATATGACAGTCGCCACCCGTCCAGATAAATTCGCCAACGTCTAATCCGCAAACTTGTGCGACCATATGGGTAAGCAAAGCATAGCTAGCGATATTAAATGGTACGCCTAGAAATAAATCTGCTGAGCGCTGATACAACTGGCAGGACAGTTTATTGTCCGCGACAAAGAACTGAAACAGCGTATGACAAGGCGGCAAGGCGACTTGCTCTGCTTCACCCGGATTCCAGCCTGACACAATTAAGCGTCGTGAATTTGGGTTGGTTTTGATTTGCTCGACAACTTGCGCAATTTGATCGACACCATCGCTATGATAGCTGCCGTCTTCAAGCTTACTTGCGCCATAGTTGCGCCACTGATGACCATAAACGGGGCCTAAATCACCTGCAGGGCGATTGAAACGTGCCGTTTGCTCTGCCGTTGCCCACTCATTCCAAATGCGCACGCCATTTTTTTGTAAATAATCGACATGAGTACTGCCGCTTAAAAACCATAATAGCTCATAAACAATGGATTTAAAGTGGACTTTTTTGGTGGTCAACAGTGGAAACCCTGATGCCAAGTCAAAACGTAACTGCGCGCCAAAATGGCTGAGCGTACCAGTACCAGTACGGTCACCTTTTTCCATACCTTCATTCAGAACCTGACGCAGCAAATCCAAATAGGCTTGCTCATTTTTACTGTTAAGGTTGCTACTGTTCATAAAAATGCTCTTCTATGCTATCAAAGCATATTATTAATTTGATACTCGCTAAAAATAACGCTTAATAAGCTGACTGCTTACCCCAATCGTAGATGCCGCGCTTGTAAGCGTAACCAATCAAGAACAGGCCAATAATAATCATTGGCGCACTTAACATCTGTCCTTTGGTCATCCAACCTAACAATATGAATCCTTGGTCAACGTCTGGCTGACGAAAGAACTCAATGATAAAGCGGCTAAAACCATAACCGAACATAAAGACGCCAGTCACTGCCATACGTGGACGCGGTTTTGATGAGTACCACCACAAGAACAAAAATAACAGCAGACCTTCAGCAAAGGCTTCATACAGCTGTGACGGATGACGAGGCAATAAATATTGACCATTGACCTCAGTCATAATGTCTTGCAGTGCAGGATTGGCTTGTAGTTGCTGCATATCAAAGCCAGCTGCCTGTGGAAAATAAGTGAGCCAATTATAACCACCATCAGAGACGCGTCCCCATAGCTCGCCGTTGATATAGTTACCAATACGGCCAAACAATAAACCCGTCGGCACGCAAGGCACGATAAAATCGAGCACTTGAAACGGCGTTTTTTTGTATTTGCGAGCAAAGTACAGCATCCCTAGCATGACACCGATCATGCCGCCATGGAAAGACATGCCTCCTTCCCAAACCTTGAGCAGATAAGCAGGGTTTTGTAGCAGCTCACCGAATTGATAAAACAACACATAGCCAACGCGGCCACCTAAAATGACACCAAGCGCACCAAAAAATACCAAGTCAGAGACCATGTCGGTCGTCCAACCGTCACGTTTGGTACTGCGATACCAAGCCAAACCGTAAGCTGCGGCAAATGCCAACAGATACATTAGGCCATACCAATGGACTTCGACTGGTCCAATTGCCAAGGCTACTGGATCGTACTGAGGATGAATCATCATAAGGGCATCATAATATTGGTAATAAGATGTCGCTCATAATAGCAAAAATAGCCAGTGAGGCATACCAAATTACGGTTAGGCCAATCTCATGGTAACAACTTATCTGCTATGGGTAATATCTAGTAAGAAAGCCAGAAAACCGCTAAGATATAAAAAAAGTGCTGAAAATAAGGATCATAATAAATATTTCGTCATTATATTTGATGAAGCGTTAGATAATGTGGGCTTGTGCTAATGCACTGTATTAATGGATTAATGGATTAATGGATTAATGGATTAATGGATTAATGGATTAATGGATTAATGGATTAATGGATTAA
>NZ_CAJHBU010000006.1 GCF_904846715.1 Psychrobacter vallis | reverse complement strand
CCGCTCTTTTTTACTTAGTTTACAACGGGTTATCTTCATAAAAGTAGTCTAGCATAGTGCTTATCTACTACAGCCCCGCAAAAAATTTACACCAGCAATACTGTAGCGACTCTAAAGTATTTCAACTATAGTGCTCGCACAACCAATGAGTGATCTTGATAGTAAATCGCTTTCTAAGCGGATAATTGATTCTACTTATTTGACTTTTTGTAAGATTAACTTAACCTAATTTAATTTTTATTAGTTATACTAATAGATGTGCTATCATTGCATTTCTTGATAGGTAACGTTACGTTTGAAAGGCAAGAATAGCAATTTGCGCTTATCACTGGTTATCTAATCATATTCAAAAATTTTAATAGGTTTCTTTATTCAAAAAATGCATTAGTAACAAGTATTATGAATATTTAACCTATTGGTAAAGAAAGAAATATTATGAAAACGATTTATCATGCAGCAAATTCTCGCGGTGATGCAAACCATGGCTGGCTAAAGAGCAAACATACCTTTAGTTTTGCTAATTACTATAATCCTGAGCGTATGGGTTTTGGAGTCTTACGGGTCATCAACGATGATTTTGTCATTGGTGGTAAAGGTTTTGGTAAGCACTCGCATCGTGACATGGAGATTATCAGTATCCCATTGGTTGGCAAGCTTGCGCATGGCGACAATATCGGCAATGAAGGCGTTATCGAGACTGGCGAGATTCAAGTCATGTCAGCAGGCACGGGGATTACGCACAGTGAAATGAATGGCGATACGGATGAGCCTGTTCAGTTTTTGCAGATTTGGGTCATGCCAAATAAAATGAACGTCGTCCCGCGTTATCAGCAAGTGCGCATGAGTGAGCTTATGCAGCCGAATGAATTTAATCAGATATTGTCACCCAATGTTGATGATGCTGGCGTGTGGATTTATCAAAATGCTTGGTTTAGTATGGGCGATTTCGATAAAGGGGTTCGCCAAACTTATCAGCTCAAAGACCCTAGCAATGGGGTTTATGTCTTTGTTATCAGTGGTAAGGCAGCCGTAAACGATGATATTTTGGCTACTCGTGATGGTCTAGGCATTTGGGATACTGATAGCTTTACGATAGAGGTAGCCGAAGATACAAAGGTATTAGTGATGGAAGTGCCAGTTTCTTTTTAACAAATTTTTGACCAAGAACTGTCTATTTGGTTTTTAAGATTGGTTTTATGGTTAGATTTATTTACAAAAATAAAATAAGGGTTTTGTTGAATTATTTTCATAATGAAGCAGATTATATGTGTCGTTTAAATTTCAACTGTTAATCATAGGGATTAATAGTTGAGAGTGACCAAATTTAGATTATTTATAACAACAACGTGGAGAAGTACTATGTCAGATTTAAAAGTATTACAGCAACTTGCAGAGAAACGTCGTTCAATTTATGCGCTAAGCGATCAACTACCAGTATCCAACGACGAAGTCGTCAAGCTGGTTGAGCATGCTATTTTGCATACGCCATCATCGTTTAACTCACAGTCAACGCGTATCGTGGTCTTGTTTGGTGATGACCATAAAAAACTGTGGGATATGACCAAAGAGACGTTACGTGTTATCGTTGGTGACGACGAGGCTTTTAAGTCTACCGAAGGAAAGATTGCAGGCTTTAGAGCTGGTGCGGGTACTGTATTGTTCTTTGAAGATCAGAGTGTCGTTAGAGGTATGCAAGAAGCCGCGCCTTTATATGCTGACAACTTCCCAATTTGGGCGACCCAAACCAACGCCATGCATCAATACGTTATCTGGACCGCACTAGCTAGTATCAATGTTGGTGCAAACTTACAGCATTATAATCCTGTCATTGATGAAAGAGTTGCTAGCGCTTGGAATATCGATGCAGACTGGGAACTCAAGGCACAAATGGTATTTGGCGCAATTGAGCAACCAGCAGGCGATAAAGAATTCAAGCCACTTGATGAGCGCCTGAAAGTGTTTGGTGCGTAATTAAACCTGTCGGCTTATTTGTAGGTAACTTCCCAAATAAGTCGTGTGTTTGATAGATACATAAATAAAAAAGCGTCGCTCAACGAATGGTTGGGCGGCGCTTTTTCTATAGTCGATTCTAAATAAAGCAGATACATTATATTTCAACGCTGAACTGGTATAAATTTTTCTGGCTTGCTGTGCCTTCGCAGCTCGATGCTGCAAAAAATTCATTCCAGTTCTGCTGACTCGTTTTTATAGTGACCTCATTATATTTTAGAAAATGTAAAGAAGACAAAAATGACTAAATACAGTTAATAACCGTTAAAATGCGGCAGATATGAATTTTTAAGCTTCAATTCCATCAGCTGGTTTCACTCTGTTTGCGGCGCATCAGATTATTGGCGACCCATGCTGGACCGATCAACAAAAACTGTAAATCTTCAAAGAATGACGGCTTTTTCCCTTCGATTTTATGACCAATAAACTGTCCAATCCAAGCGACGATAAAGACACCTGCCCAGACTTTAAAGCCCCATGGCAATACGGCCATTACCGAGAGGCAAATGAGAATGAACATACCCATTGCCAAAAACAGCGGTGTAGATAGGCGCATATAAAACAATAATACTAGAGCGCTAAGCACCAAGGTAAACCAGACCGAAAGTGACATACCCATACCTAGTAAGCTGACAAAAATAGTAGGGACACACAGCCAATGAATTTTTTTATTAATTAAGTTTTGGTGACTGACAGCGTATTCACTGAGCCACTGTTCCAGCGTACGTTTAGACATGCGTTGTTGACGAGACATACTAACCTCCTTGTTAGTCATTGAAATGATAATCTGACATCAGTCGTTGAGCTGGATACTAATGCAGTTCTTAATATCAGTTGTAGCATTAATTGAGCCAATCTACCATGTTATCTGATAGACGCCGCAGTCAAACTCATTCATATTGTTGGCGCGGTGGTAGCAAAATTAGTCTCGAATACCTAACGCTTTATTAATAAATACTCTGTTCAACCTTGTTCGCTGCGGTACCATTCATAGAGACCGATAAAAGCATTTACTTGATAAATCATGGTTTGAATAGCAAAAATGTAATTGCCCGACATAAGGTTGACGATGAGCCAAACGAAATTCACGACAATCCATAACCACCAATTAAATGAATAACGTAAAATCATAGCAGCCTGAGCCGTAATAGATAGGACAAACGCAATGACATTGATCCAAAAGAAAGAGATAAACCCTAAAAACTTACTGTTATCATCCTCGACTACCGCATAACCATAGCTCGCCAATAAGTTATTTACCGTTGGGAAAAGAGCAAGACCAATAATAATAAATGCTGCCGTAATCAACCAAACTGCTTTGCTCGCTGACTTAGGTATCATGTCACCATCAGGATCAGTGTGCTTCGACCAGTAGAATATTCCGTAGACATGGGTAAAAAAGTTAAAAAGTGGCGCAAGCATCAGACCAACCGCGCCAGAAGTTGCTTGCACGATTACTTCGCCAGCGGTTGCGCCCATACCAAAGCCATTGCCCATGACGTTTTTGCGGAAGGACAGCGAAACCACACATACCAAGCCAATAAATGAGACGGCCAAATAAAACATATCGAGTGTTGTATGGTCCGTGGTGAGCCAAAAACCTGCGGACAAGGCAATAACGCCGCAAATAAACCAAATGACAATCCATTGCATCGCCCATTTTCCGGTGATGTTGTCTAATAGCTGAATACGCATAGCTCTTTCCTCTAAGATAAATAATGACTGCAACAAAATGCTAACTGCGAAGCGCTAGCTAAACAAATGGATAGGGCGTGTTGAACGTTCAACACGCCCTATTATAAATAGAGCACTTATAAGTGCATCTTATGGTTTTTTGCCATAGATATGTTGATCGATAAATAACAATGCTTGCTGATAGCGTGCATCGTAATCTGGCTGGTCAATCATATGTGGCTCGATACCGTGACGGGCAAAAATATCTACCAGTCGCTGCTCAAAACGTCCTCGCGCTTCAGGCGTTCCTAAAGAGCGCATACCATCATCAACCCACGGCGTATTGTTGTCTAGCATAAGCGTATGATCTAAACGAAACTCATCGATACAAGCCGCCACAAAAGGATGGGTGCGACCTTCATATTCTTCACAAAATGCTTGCGTGGTCACAAAATCAGTGTCAACAATGGTAATGGGTGCAGTCGCATTGGTTACGGCGTCTCGTATAGCTTGCGCATGATTGAGCACAATAGGCCCGTAATCACTATATTGTAATCCGACCTCGCTACCGCCCAAGTCCGTACCGACATACAAACGCCCCATTTCTAATACAAAGCTGGCACCGTAATAATTGGCAAGCTTATGCACCAGCGTGGTTTTGCCTGAGCTTTCGCCACCAACGATAGCGACCGTCTTTGTATAGTCGCCGCGCGCTTGTGGATGAATCGCTGACCAATGTGCCACTGGGTTTTGAGCAATAGCGTAAGAGTTAAATTCAGACTGTAGTGGAGTCGTAGCAACTTGTAGAAGCAGTTGTTCATGGGTGTCAGGCTGAGCTAGAGGATGGTTATCAGCTACAAATAATACGGTCTCTGCTGACAAGTCGAGCGCTTCAGTTAACCGTCGCAATTTAGCGTTACTGGACGCCACATCAATACTGACATCCGCAAAATGTTCATGAAGTGGCAGCTCAATTTCGTGAGTAGTATGAATATGAATAAACGGTAAATTGGCACAAGCCATCTGTAGCCAGCGTGCTTTGTCTTGTAAAGTGATCGTGAAGTCTGGATGCGGCGAGGGATGCAACATAATGACGATATGTAACGTCTTTGCTTGTCCTGCCGCATCCAATATGCTGCGCATTTGTCCCAGATGTAGGGGTTCAAAATGCCCAATCATTAATCCAGAGTCATACATATTTTTCCTCACTTTGGCTTTATTGTCGGATGATGTAATAGTTGAGTCGTTTATCAGCATGGTATAAAGGTTCGAGACGATTTACAGGTAGGTTATTGTAAATATGGCTTTATTGTTATTTTCTTAGAAATCACTTTGCTCATGATTGAAATATTTTTCATCAGGCAAATATTCCAATTAAATATTAATTTACTATTTAAAATCTGGTTTTGCGTGTTCTTACTACTAGGCAGATGCCACTTATCTATTTGATTAAATTCATAAATAATAGAGGGTGCAAAATAAACGCGTAGGATTGGCGCAACAAAGAGTGATTTGAAACATTTTGAAATAACTATTTAAAATCAGGAGGTTATGAGGCCCTATGACAGATTAGGGTAAGCTTAAGTAGCATAAACTCACAAAGAACGTCTACACTTTCAACAGATAGATTCTAAATAGTTGATACAATCGTTTATAAGTTAAGAAGACTAAATATCTTTAAGACTTAATATTAAAATCGTTTATATGTGAAAAGTAATCGTGCATGAAACAGTAATAGAAAAACAAATAATAGATAAATAACAAAGAGGTATTCACTTTGGCTAAATTAGCAAAATTGCATCGCTCACAGAACAGTAAGATGGTCGCAGGGGTAATGGGCGGCGTTGCTGAATATTTCGGCTGGTCAGCGACTTGGGTTAGATTGCTATTTGTCATTATTTCGTCACTAAGTGCAGGAGTACCCGGTATTTTGATCTATATAATTCTGTGGATCGTTATGCCAAAGGCTAGCAATCAGTCTTATCAATAGGATTGATCTAGTAGTAATTCTATCCAAACAGTTTAGAACGTAAGTCGTTTAGAATGATAGTCCTTTGTAACGACAGTAACTCGATAGTTTAGCTCTTCAAAAAACAAAAAGCCTGATCAATCAGGATGCCAATGACATACTTTTCCTCCTGCCCAGATGCTAACGCATTTGGGTATTTTTTTATTTAGGAGCGACCAAATAAGAAGTTGTCTATAAATAAAGCAAATAACTGAGTTTTTTACCCACGATGTAAATTTAGTTAACGTAAATATGGATAAAATAGTCAATTTTTAGTAAGGTGAGCAGGCAAATAGAGTCGTTGCCAAATAGGCCAGACGAGTGCTATCAGAGATTTATTTAATCATACTCATTCCACAGTGGCGTTACTATGAAAACCCAAACTATGACATCCCAAGCGACACCCTCGATGACACAAGACAAAGATACTCAACCGATGACTTTTCAGGATTTAATCCTGACTTTACAGAATTATTGGGCCGATAAGGGCTGCGTTATTTTGCAGCCTTACGATATGGAAGTCGGCGCGGGCACTTTTCATACGGCGACGTTTTTGCGTTCGTTAGGCCCTGAACGCTGGAATGCGGCTTATGTACAGCCATCACGTCGTCCGACCGATGGACGCTACGGTGACAATCCAAACCGCCTGCAACATTATTATCAGTTCCAAGTGGTGCTAAAGCCTAACCCGCCTAATATTCAAGAGCTATATTTGGACTCACTACGCGCCATCGGTATTGATCCCTTGGTTCATGACGTGCGTTTTGTTGAGGACAATTGGGAATCGCCGACGCTTGGTGCGTGGGGGCTTGGTTGGGAGATTTGGCTGAACGGTATGGAAGTGACGCAGTTTACTTACTTCCAGCAAGTGGGCGGTATTGAATGTTTCCCTGTTACTGGCGAAATCACTTATGGCCTTGAGCGTTTGGCCATGTATGTGCAAGGCGTCGATAGTGTTTATGATTTGGTGTGGGCAGATGGCGAGTTTGGCCGTGTCACTTATGGTGATGTCTTTCATCAAAACGAGGTTGAGCAGTCTACTTATAATTTTGAGCATGCTGATGTGCCGATGATGGGTGAGATGTTTGACTTTTATGAGCAACAAGCGGATAAGTTGGTCGAAGCAGGATTGCCGTTGCCAGCCTATGAGATGGTATTAAAAGCATCACATGCTTTTAACTTACTTGATGCGCGTGGTGCCATTTCTGTCACTGAGCGTCAGCGCTTTATTCTGCGCGTGCGTACGCTGGCACGTAAGGTCGCTTTTGGTTATGTTGAGGCTCGTGCCAAACTTGGTTTCCCATTAGCCGATGAAGCCCATCGCGCTGATGCGCTCGCTAAGTATTTGCCAAAAGAAGGCGTGGCAACAGAAGGCTTAGCAATAGAAAATACTGACAACAATCAATCGACTAACAAGAAATAGGAGCATCCCATGAGTACTATTCTATTTGAACTGGGGTGTGAAGAGCTACCTCCAAAGAGTCTAAAACCGTTACGTGATGCGCTACAAGCAAGTGTCACTGAGCAATTGAATGAAGCTGATATTACGTTTGATAATATCAAAGCCTTTGCCGCTCCGCGTCGTTTGGCGATTCAGATTCAAGGTATTAGCGATAAACAGCCGGATCGCACTGAGCAAAAACGAGGGCCAGCGATTAAGGCGGCATTTGACGCAGAGGGCAATCCAACGCGTGCGGCAATGGGTTTTGCCAATGGCCTAGGTATCGATGCCAGCCAGCTGACGACTATTAGCACCGATAAGGGTGATTATGTTGGTTATGAGCAAACCATTCATGGCCAAGCGACCACTGAACTGCTGCCAACAGTGTTTCAAACTGCGCTTGATAATTTACCGATTGCTAAGCGCATGCGTTCAGGTGCGAGCCGCAATGAGTTTGTGCGTCCAGTACAATGGGCGGTATTGATGCAGGATGAGGCGGTAATTCCTGCCACTATCCAAGGACATGAGACCGGTACGCAAACCCGTGGTCATCGCTTCCACAGTCCAGATTACCATAACATTGCGCACGCCAATGATTATGAGCAACTGCTTGATGGTCTAAAAGTCGTGGCGGACTTTGATAAGCGTCAAATGCTGATCAAAAACCAAGTCAAAGCATTGGCTGATGAGGTCAATTCAGACGCTATCGTACCGCAAGATTTATTGGACGAAGTGACCGCCTTGGTCGATTTTCCAATTGCCCTACGAGCAAGCTTTGAGCCGCGCTTTTTACAAGTGCCACAAGAAGCGCTTATCTCGACCATGCAAGCCGATCAAAAGTATTTTTGTTTGACGGATAAAGCGGGCAAACTACAGCCTTACTTTATTTTTATCACCAATATTGAATCTAAGGATCCCAATCAGATCATTGAGGGCAATGAAAAAGTCGTACGTCCACGTTTGGCTGATGCCGAGTTTTTCTTTTTGCAAGATCAAAAGCAGCCATTATTTGCGCTCACAGAAAGCCTGAAAAATCGCGTATTCCAAGACAAGCTGGGTACGATTTGGGAGAAGTCTGAACGTATCGCTAAGCTTTCGGCCTTCATTGCTACCTTGATGCAGCAGCAAGGTCATGATATTAGTATTGATGAGACGGTACGTGCGGGTATTTTATCCAAAGCTGATTTGGCCAGCTCACTCGTTGGTGAATATCCTGAGTTGCAAGGCATCGCGGGTACATATTATGCGCGTCTGAATAATGAGCCAGAAGCAGTTGCGGCAAGCTTAGAAGAGCAATATTTGCCCAAGTTTAGTGGTGATGTATTACCCAAGACACCGATTGGTATTTGTTTGGCCTTGGCGGATCGTTTAGATACGTTGGTTGGTATTTTTGCCATTGATCAAGCACCGACGGGCTCAAAAGATCCGTTTAGTTTGCGCCGTTCGGCTATCGGTATCTTGCGTATTTTAATCGAAAAACAATTACCGATTAACCTTGTTGCGTTGGTCGAGCAAGCGATTAAAAACTATAGTGATACTGATGGCAGCAAGATTGCCAAAATGGGCGATACTTTTACCCAAGTCATGGCGTTCCTAAACTCACGATATCGTGCGATGTATACAGAGCAAGGCGTCAGCGTTGATACCATTCAGGCGGTACAAGCGATCAATCCGCACATGCCGCTTGATTTTGATCAACGTATTCGTGCAGTACAAGCCTTTAGTGAATTGGCACAAGCCTCGATGTTGGCTGATTCCAACAAACGCGTTGCCAATATATTGGCCAAGTCAGAAGCGCATGTTGCTGATACGGTCGATGAGGCGCTATTGTCTGAGCCTGCTGAACAGAACTTGTATAGCAGTGTTCGCCAAGCACAGACGGCAGTGACGCCACTACTAGAAAACGCTGACTATACACAAGTACTGCAGACGCTTGCGAGCTTAGATGAGCCATTGACACAGTTCTTTGATAACGTGATGGTCAATAGTGAGGATGAGGCGCTAAAAAATAATCGCTTAGCATTACTCAAGCAGGTTCGTGCTTTGTTCTTAACGGTGGCTGATATCAGCGAGTTGCAGCTGTAGTGCCTCTAAAACTAGATTATTAATCTTGTTATGTTATTTTTAATATAAAAAACTGGCCACATTGAGCCAGTTTTTTATGCGATCATTCTGCATCATTAAGTTTATAATGTCTTAATCCATACTCGAAGGAGCACTGCCGTGTTGGCTGTTATTATTGTAATCCTCATTATCTGGGCTTCAATGTGGGCTTTTTATAAGTTTATGTACCCACGCGCACCCAAGAGCATGATGCCAAAAGAAGGTGATGTGACCACACCGCGTCAGTGCAATTTTTGTGGCAATAGCTTGGCTGAATATCGCGGCGTCCTTGAGACCAATCCAACGTTGGCCGTAAATAACGACAGCAATGTTGCAGCTGATAAAGAACTGTTCTTTTGCAATTATGAGCATCAAGCAGATTTTCATGCGGGCAAAGTCTATAATCCCAACGTATAAACAGAGGGGTTATCGATTAGGCATAAAAGAAGCGCTTAGCTTGGGTAGCTAGGCGCTTCTCTGTTCAATATATCGGTACTATAGTCAAAGCATTTATACTTATAAAACAGAATGTGCGTCTTTCATGATTTTATTGAGTAAGGCTTCAGACTGTTTGTCTTGCTGCAAACGATCTTCATCATTTCTTTGATTGGTATGAATTTTTTCGTACAGATCCAAACAGCACAACACCAACAAGCTTTCTTGACTAAGGCTTGGCGCGTCTCTTTTTAGATCCAGTGCGTAGTTGTTGATATAAGAGACCGCTGAGCGTAGTTCTTCTTGCTCATGTACGGGGCAAAAAATTGGATAGGTAACGCCAGCAATCGCAATATCTACTTTTTTGATTTGGGGTTCAGGCGCTTTAGTCACTTTGCTATTAGATTGAACCGCAGTATTTGATGCACTTGACCCTGTTGGAGCTGTTTTCTGTGGTTGTAACTCTTTACTTGGTGCTTGAGTGTTTTGTGTTTGATTGTTCTGTTGCTGTTTTTCTATCGATTTGCTTTGGTCGTCGGTCATGATAGATCCTACAATATTTGGTCAGTGAAAAGAGTGGTAGCAGATATTACAAGTAGTGTTGGGCAGTCTGATAAGTAGTATGTCTCTGCCATTTGTTATAGCAACTCGTTAACCTTCTGCTTGGTCGATGCGGGTGAGGCGTTGTAATACGACTTGTGTGCGCTCGGCTGCCAGTTGGTTCTTTTTTTGCAGTTCACTATTTTGTTGTTTGATGTCATTGTATTGTTGTTTTAGCTCATTATTGTGTTGTTGCAATTCGCTATTTTGCTGCTGCAATTGGCTGATTTGTTTTTGTAGTTTGTCTTGCTCTTCACCAATCATATGATGCGCTTCTGCAAGGTTTTGGTAGCGCTTGTCGAGATCGTTTAGTTGTTTTTTGGCACCATCGCGTTCAGTATAACTGGTATCAAGCTTGGTTTTTAAGGCGGCAAGCTCTTGTGTATTGGTAACGGGGTTTTGTTTGACGCTGCTAAGTTCAGCACTGACAAGCTGATACTGTTTTTTGATGTCGAGTACCATTTTTTCTAATATTCTAAGTTGGTCATACATAGTCAGTTTTTATCCTTAACAAGTAAGCGTGGATGAATTTTGTTTTCTGCGTTTAATAATGCCATAGGTGACCGCATAATATCTATATCAACAAAGTAATTACACGTATTGGGTTGGGCCTTTTTATTTCTATTAGCCGTGGCCTTGTCAATGACATTGCACGCTATCTACTTCTATTTTTTTAGCAATAATTAATTACTAGGACATCTATTATGAATGACAATATCTCAGGCTGGAATACTTGGCTGACTGCTTTTGACGACTGGACAGACGTGTCTATCAGTGAGGTGCATGGCCTCATGACAGGGTTAATGACGGCCTGTAATGCCCCTGATGAAACCGTATGGGCAAAGGTATTTGAGGAGCTGAGTTTTGGGTCATTACCAGAGCCTGCCTTAACCTTGTTGACTGAAGAAGCGGAAGATATCGTGTTTCAACTAAAAGATAAAGACGACGCTTATTCTTACATGCCACTGATACCTGATGATGAACACGATTTATACGAGCGTGTGATAGCATTGAAACAGTGGGCAAATGGTTTTATGACGGGCTTTGGTATTACCGATTGTCGTCTCACCAGCGAAGAAAATGAGATGCTCACGGATTTGGCCAAGATTGGCGCGATTCGTTTAGAGGACGATGAGGATTTTGAAGGCGGCGAAGAGTCTTATCTGTATCTTTATGAGTTTGCCCGTATGGTGCCAGTGAGTTTTGCCACCCGCACGCGTAAGCCAGTCAAAGACATCGCACTCATCTCTGGACTCGCTATCGATGCCAAGACAACCAAAGAGCTACAGGCAGAAGGTAAATTACCAAAGCCAATGCCGCCAGTCGTCGATGCGATGAATCAAAACCGTCCTTCATAACAAAGATGCCATCGTAAATGCTTTGATATGGGTTAATATTCAACACATCCTAGTACGAAATGCCTAGTATGAAGTGCGAAAAGGAGATGGGGATGATTACTGACAATGATATGGTGTATTTGCGCCGCTGTGTAGAGCTTGCTACTGAAGCGCTAGAGGCGGGTGATGAGCCATTTGGTAGTGTCTTGGTTGACGGCGATGGTCAGGTGTTACATGAAGATCGTAATCGGGCCAATACTGTCGATGCCACTTACCATCCTGAAATCGCTATTGCAAAGTGGGCGGCAGAAAATATGACAGCTGACGCGCGTACAAAAGCAGTGGTTTATACTTCAGGTGAGCACTGCGCCATGTGTTCAGCGGCGCACGCGTGGGCTGGTCTTGGGCGTATTGTTTATATCAGTTCGTCAAAACAGCTTAGCGAGTGGATGGAAGCGATGGGCGTACAATCCACATCACCCATAAACTCATTAAGTATTCAAGAAGTAGCGCCAAACGTGCCAGTACAAGGCCCGATTACGGGACTGGATGAAGAAATCAAAGCGTTGCAGCGGCGCTCATTTAAAAAAGGCTAACCTTTTTTACCATAGACCGTAATAAGGATATTTTATGACTGTATCAACTCGTATCGATAATATTAATCAAACTGTACAGGATGCCCATTATCCTAAAGACAGCATTGATTGGCTAACGCGCTTGATTGGCTTTGATACAGTCAGTCGCCATTCCAACT
The DNA here is from genome assembly GCF_904846715.1 of Psychrobacter vallis. Taxonomy (GTDB): domain Bacteria; phylum Pseudomonadota; class Gammaproteobacteria; order Pseudomonadales; family Moraxellaceae; genus Psychrobacter; species Psychrobacter vallis. The sequence goes on along the minus strand of NZ_CAJHBU010000006.1, from coordinate 144,037 downwards.
TGGCACTTATTGAAGATGTAAAATCTTATTGTGAGCAGTTAGGTTTAGTCGTGGATTTGACTTTTAATGAAGCCAAAAACAAAGCCAATCTATTCGTCACTGTGCCAGCAGGCAAAAACTCTGATGAAATAAATCACGGTCTGGTGCTGTCAGGACACACGGATGTCGTGCCAGTTGATGGGCAAGACTGGACGTCTGAGCCATTTACGGCAACGATTCGCGGCGACAAGCTTTATGGGCGCGGGGCATGTGATATGAAAGGCTTTATCGCTTGTGCATTGACGCTATTGCCAAAAGCGGTGCAGTTATCACGCAGTGGTCAATTACGTCATCCCTTGCACTTGGCTTTGTCATTCGACGAAGAGGTAGGATGTTTGGGTGCGCCCTTGATTTTGGCAGACTTAAAAGCGCGAGGTATTACGCCTGCTTATTGTATCGTTGGTGAGCCGACCAAGATGACGATGGTGGTCGCGCATAAAGGCATTGCGGTTTATCGCTGCCGTGTCCATGGCAAGTCTGCGCATTCATCACTGACGGCGCAAGGTGTCAATGCCATTAGCTATGCCAGCCGTTTGATCAGCTACGTGGATACATTGGCAGAAGAAATCAGTCATCGCGATGACAATGATCCGCTGTTTGATGTGCCTTATTCAACCTTATCTGTGGGCACCATCCAAGGTGGTACAGCGACCAATATTGTACCCAATCTGTGTGAGTTTACCTTTGACTATCGTAATCTGCCGCATATGACGCAAGAGGACATTCTTGTGCCCATTCAAGCAAAGGTTGCAGAGCTAAGTGCTCAAATGCAAACACGCGCACCAGAGACAGGTATTGAGCTGATGCAAGAAGAAAGCGTGCCTGCCATGACTGACGATGATAGTGCTGAGTTACAAGCGTTAATCGCCGCCTTGACGGAAGACGATAAACGTCATAAAGTGGCTTATGCGACTGAGGGTGGTCAGTTTACAAATAGCGGCATTCCAACCATCATCTGCGGCCCTGGTAGCATTGAACAAGCTCATAAAGCGGATGAATATGTTGAACTGAGCGAAATGGCACGCTGTGATGAGTTTTTGCAGAAGTTGCTGACGAGCTGCACAATTAAATAATCTATAAAAATGCCAAACATATGTATATAATATGAGTAAGTATAAAATACACCGTCTTTATGGCGGTGTTTATTTTTTGGTGGCGTAACAGTTTATATTAAACACTGTTTATGCATAACGAAATAGGAATTGGCTGATGTCTTGGCATCTGTTTGTGGTGTTTTTTGCAAGTACGTTTTTTATCTCAGCGACCCCAGGTCCAAATATGCTGCTAGCGTTCCAGTATGGCATGAATTATGGCATAAAGCGGACATTTTGGACGCTGGCAGGTCTGAGTCTCGGACTGTTTATCTTGCTGCTATCGACATTGCTTGGCTTGGATGCGATCAGTCGCCAGTCACCTTGGTTACTGACGATTATTAAAGCCGTAGGAGCCGGATATTTAATCTATTTGGGTATCAGTTCTTGGCGGGATGCTGGTGATGGGAGCTTGATGAGCGATGCTCGTGAGTTGAGTGCGGAGGTAGCAGCGGATTATCCAACCGCTCAGGCCATGGATAAACAGCCCCAACCGCCTTCGCTCTCTAGTGCGGCGACTAAAATTGTCCCAAGCAACATGACGTTATTTCGTACTGGGGTTTGGGTGTCGTTATCCAATCCAAAGGCCATTCTATTCTTTGCTGCTTTTTTCCCCAAGTTTATCAATTTTAGTGCGCCACTATGGCCACAATATATTTTATTGACCGTGGGCTTGTTTTTAAGCGAAACGATTTGGCAAATCATCTATACGCTAGGCGGCAAAAAGCTGGCAAGTTGGCTCGATATGGGCAATCGTTTGGCGTGGCTTAACCGTGGTTGTGGAGTGATATTTATAATAATTGCTGCGGCTTTATTGGCTGAAGTGATAAACAGTTTTATGGTTTAAAAATATTTAGTTATTGTCTAAAGTGATTGTCTTAGCCAGAATGTTTATTATATAGAATAAATATTCTGGCTAATTTTTTAAAAAGATATTGACATTAATTTTTAAATCGTTATTATAATCGCATTGATTTATAGTTTTCTTGTATAATATAAATTCTTTTAATCAAACCGCTATTGTCATACTGACATTAGCCATAACCTATGGAGAAATCATCGTGTCCTATATAACTATCAAGACGTTTTTAAAGATTGAATGTGTGAATCACACGCCAGTAATGATGACTTCAAAAAGGTTTGGCTAAATTTATATAGCTGCTGTTTATTAATATAGTATGTATTAATATCAATGAATGGCTTCTTGTATTTACTCGCTTACCTCCCTTAAGTCTCCTGTGTCTAAAATAGCTATGCGATTGTGCTAAGCAATTTTGCGCTTGCTGCTGTCTGTCTTATACATTCCTTTACCGTTATTACCGCTAAGGTTACTGACGCTATCATTTAGCTGATGCCTATCCGTGTGCATCATATTTATGCTTTAGTTTTTGGTATGGTAAAATTTTTCTTTAAAACGTCCATAATAAATTGACCATTATTTCTATTGATTTGCAATCAATAGAAAACGGTATTTTATTGCCTATAAATTTTATTTATCATTTTATTTTCTTATTAGACATCTTGTTTAATTGAGACAGGTAAGTAATGTTTAATAATTATAAAAATAGGTAAATTAAAAATACTTTATGTGGTTTTAAAAATAAAAAATGGAATTAATAAAAAAATGAGCATTCAATTAGTATTAAATAAAAACAGCAAACATGGCGTACCTGTCAAAATTTATACTGCCGATATTGAGCAAGGTGCGATACAACAATTACGCAATATGGCGCAGTTAGAATTTGTACACTCACACATTGCCGTCATGCCTGATGTGCACGTCGGTAAAGGCGCTACCGTCGGTAGTGTAATTCCGACCAAGTCTGCCATTATTCCTGCGGCAGTCGGTGTGGATATTGGCTGTGGTATGAATGCGGTGCGTTTGTCCTTAACGGCAAACGATTTGCCTGATAGTCTAAAATCATTACGCTTGATTGTGGAGCAGCAGGTGCCTGTTGGTTTCAACATGCATAAGCAAATCCAAGCCAAAAACTCGACCCTCGATCCACTTGGCAAACGCCTAAAACCAATTACTGATAAGCATCCGGGTTTACTCAAAATGCTCAAAGGCTTTGAGCGTACTTGGGCGAAGCAATTGGGGACACTTGGCGGTGGCAATCATTTCATTGAGTTGTGTTTGGATGAAAATAAAGATGTTTGGGTAATGCTACATTCGGGTAGTCGTGGTATTGGGAATTGTATTGGTCAGTATTTTATTAACCTTGCTAAAAAAGAGCGCCAGTCACGTTTTGGTCATGTGCCAGATCGAGATTTGTCTTACTTTGCTGAAGGATCAAATAGCTTTGCCGATTACGTCGAAGCAGTGGGCTGGGCACAGGATTACGCGCTAGAAAATCGCCGTGAGATGATGCGTCTAGTCATCAAAGCAATGCAGTCTCCACAAGCAGGATTGCCCCGATTTCAGCTTACCAAAGAGGCTATCAATTGCCACCATAACTATGTCAATGAAGAGGTGCATTTTGGCGAGAATGTCTATGTCACTCGTAAAGGCGCGATCAGTGCTTATGCAGGTGAGCTTGGTATTATCCCCGGCTCTATGGGCGCAAAATCGTTTATTGTCCGTGGTCTGGGTAATGAGGAGTCTTTTTGTTCGTGCTCACATGGGGCAGGACGACAAATGAGCCGAGGTAAAGCCATGCGAGCGTTCACTATTGATGAGCTAAAGGCGCAAACCGATGGCGTTGAATGTCGCAAAGACAAAGGCATCATCGATGAGATACCGGGTGCGTATAAAGACATTGATGAGGTGATGGCCAATCAAGCGGACTTGGTTGAGGTGGTGCATACATTGAAGCAAGTCATGTGTATTAAAGGTTAATACCAAGCCTGCAAACCCTCTTAGCTTCATTAAACTCGCTTAATGTGCTGGATGTACAATTTGCACTCTTTATCCTTGCTAAGATGATTTTCGGAATTGGTATCTAAGAAGATTTAAAGAATAGGTAACAATATGAGCTTAAAACAAACCCTAAAAAAAGCCAAAAAAATTGAGCGGCAGTTAGAACAGCAAGATGCGACAGGTGCTGAGCACTCGCTAGGCGCAGTGAAGCCGCGCAACTATTTGGCGCTTGATCCTTTACTAAGAAAAGGCGGTATTCATGAAAAAGAAGATATCGATATTGTCCGAAAAAAGCGCCGCCGTGAGACCAAGCAGCAGTTAAGACAGACAGACTGGCTCTCAGAGTAGCGATAATTCGATCTAAATTTACTTTTAAAATTAAAGGAAGGGAAGCCGTTCGCTATCATAGTAAACGGCTTTTCCGAATTTAAATGGTTGGGGCAGCACTCGTCACTCAACTGATAAAAGCAAATAGGCAAAAGAAATTAGAAAAAAGACATAAAGGAGAGTTTTATGAGATTAATTAATAAAGTAGCATTGGTCACAGGTTCTGCGCAAGGCATCGGTAAAGCGATTGCTGAGCTTTTTGTGAAAGAAGGGGCAACCGTTATATTCAGTGATATCAATGATGATAAAGGAAGGCGTTCTTGCCATGATACTAATATAAAGCGTCAACAATGGAGCGAATCAAAACCAGCAGAATATATCCATCTGGATGTCTCAAACGAAAGCGATTGGCAAAAAACTGAGCAATATATTCAACAAAAATATCAAGGGTTAGATATTGTCGTAAACAATGCAGGTATCACTGGATTTTTAGAGACGACAGGCGCTCATGACCCTGAATACTTAGATATGGCAAGTTGGCACAAGGTACATCAAGTAAACCTAGATGGTGTGGCTTTAGGTTGTAAGGCAGCGATAGCGTTGATGAAAAATCGTCCAATAGATAAAAACAGCAAATCAAGTATCATTAATATATCTTCTCGCTCAGGTATGGTCGGTATTCCTTTAGCAGCAGCTTACGCCTCAAGTAAAGCTGGCGTCAGAAACCATAGTAAATCAGTTGCCTTATATTGTGCGCAAAATGGCTATGATATTCGCTGTAATTCCATTCATCCAGCCGCTATCTATACGCCAATGTGGGACGCTATGTTGGGAGAAGGCAATGAGCGAGAAGAAGCGATCAAGGCAATTAGCAAAGATATCCCGCTAGGTTATATGGGGGAGGCAATGGATGTGGCTTATGCGGCACTTTATTTGGCAAGTGATGAGTCAAGATACGTGACGGGTACTGAGCTCACGATTGATGGCGGTATTCTGGCAGGGAGCACGGCTGTCCCTAATAGCGAAAATTAATGAAATTGTAAAAATGATTCCGTCACAGACAGAGACTGCAAAAAACTCACCCTCAGTATCGCTATACTCTTTTTAAAAGGGAGCAACTATATCTTCTCATGACATAATCAATATTTAGACACTGATAAAAAAGCCGTTCACTATTTATAGAGAACGGCTTTTTTACTTACGCAAAATCATGTTTTAAAGATTTAAGCCAATACTTCGATTAGCTCACCTTTGACCATGTGCGGGCTGACAAAGTCAGTAATGCGCACACTGACGATTTTGCCGAGCAGCTCATCCATTTTATCTTCGTCATAAGGGAACATAACCGTACGGGTATTATCTGCTGTACCGATTAAGCAGTCAGGATGACGATTGGCAATTTGTTCGACCAATACGCGAGTCGTCTCACCGACCATTTCATGCGTTTTTGCCAAAGTTGAGTCAATGATGACTTTTTGGAATTCCGCCAATCGCGCTTTTTTAGTCGTGAAGCTCACATCATCTGGCAATTCCGCGGCTGGTGTCCCCGGACGCTTAGAGTAAATAAAGCTATAAGAGTGATCGAAGTTCAACTCTTTTGCCAAGTTCAACGTATCTTGGAAGTCTTGATCTGTCTCACCAGGGAAGCCAATGATAAAGTCGCTAGATAAGTGAATATCTGGGCGAATAGTTTTTAGTTTATTGATCTGATTGATATACACATCGATAGTGTGATTGCGTTTCATCGCGGCCAAGATGGCATTCGAGCCACTCTGAACAGGCAAATGCAAATGCGATACCAGCTCTGGTAATTGCGCATAGGCGTCAATGATATCGTCAGTAAATTCTAATGGATGGCTGGTTGTATAACGGATACGCTCAACGCCATCGACGTGTGAGACATAATGCAATAGCTCTGCAAAGCGGCAGATACTACCATCGTCTTTTTCGCCGCGATAGCCGTTCACATTTTGACCGAGCAGGTTGATTTCACGGATACCTTGCGCGGCAAGACTATCAATCTCAGCCAGCACGTCATCCAGTGGGCGCGATAACTCTTCACCGCGCGTATAAGGCACCACACAGAACGAGCAATACTTCGAGCAGCCTTCCATGATAGAGACAAAGGCCTTATAGCCTTCTACTCTTGGCTCAGGTAAAAAATCAAATTTTTCAATACTCGGGAATGACACATCAATCGTACCAATACGGTTTTTAGGTGCGATGTCACGTTGCTCATTTGATTGGTCATATAGCTCTGGCAGACGATGCAACGTTTGCGGGCCAAACACCATGTCGACATAAGGCGCACGCTTTTGAATATTATCGCCTTCTTGTGAAGCCACACAGCCGCCAACGCCAATAACAAGATCAGGACGTTTTTCTTTGAGTTTGCGCCAGCGTCCCAATTCTGAGAATACTTTTTCTTGGGCTTTTTCACGAATTGAGCAGGTATTCATTAGTAGTACATCGGCTTCATCGATATCGTGCGTCACTTCCATGCCGTGTGAGTCGCCTAGCACATCAAGCATTTTGCCAGAGTCATAGACATTCATCTGGCAACCCTGAGTGGTCACAAACACTTTTTTAGGCGCTGTTCTAGTGACAGGCGATTGAGCTGAACTTGTCTCTTTGAGTGCAGTGACAGCAGTCGTCGTTTCAGCAGCGTCATTAATGCGGGGATTAAATACAGTAACACTCATAAGGATAAGTCCATGATTGACTAAAAGTACAGCAGGGTAGCCGATTAACAAGTGGCATATTTTATCACAACCCTTCGTCAATGTGAAAAATTAGCGTGAGCAATTGGTGGATGCTATGAACGATTATTTATAACAGTATCAATTGTTTACTGGTCTTAGCCTAGGTTTTAGCAGAAATCACAGCTTGCTATCATTTCTATGTTACACCTCGCTGTCCTATTTATTAACAAAAGGTAAAGGTGATGGTTGAAAGTGCAATGAGTATAGTATGATGAATGCGATAAGCTTAGCGGTACTTGGCAAATCGCTGTTCACACATTGTAGAGATATAATAAAGAGAGTCAGTATGACAAAGTTGCGCGTTGCTCATGGCATGAAGGATAGAGAATTACCCAATCAATACGATTGCTCAAAGCGAATCAAAACAAGAACCTTACGCGTCAGTGCGCTGAGTCTGGCGACAGCAGTGAGCGCGCTTGGATTGTCGCAAGTGGCTTGTGCTGAGCTGACATGGGGTGAAGGCGAGAGTTATCAGCAAGAGGGCAGTTATTCACAAAATAATGGTTCTCAAGCAGACAGTGGGGCCAGCTCTTTCACGGCGGCGGCCATTGCAGCAGAACGCGGTGATGTCAGTGCGCTTTATAATTATGAGCAAGCGATGAGTGGTGGCTTATTTGCCATGTATCCGACATATTGGCGCATGAATTTAAATCTGAATTCACAAAGTCCAGCAGCCATATCGCAGTTTGTGCGCCAATATCCAGACACTGTCATGGCAGAAAAGCTCGTTGCTGATTTTGCTGAGACTAAAGCTGGCTCAAACGATTATGCCTCTGTACGTCAAGTGGCCAATCTAATTACCAATGCGGATGCAAGCGAGCGCTGTGCGGTGGCGCTTGGGTTTAATAATGGCGGCGATACCATGCGCGCCATGGCAGCGAAGTCTGATGTTTGGCTAACGACGCTTAAGCAGCCAGCCTTGTGTGAGCAATTGGCGCTTGAGATGAACAATAACCCATTGATTAACGATCAAGATAGAGCATCTCGTCTTAAACGTATGCTGCGTAAAGGTAAGACAGGTGACATCATGGCGTTGTCATCACGTCTTGGGACACCGATTGCTTATTCAGCACTGAGTGAGATTCAGCTCAATCCTTCCTCGTTCTTTAGCCGTTTTGGCAGGGAGCCTGCCAGTAAAACCAATCAACATCTCTATCTATATGCGATGGGGCGAGTGGCTGAAAAGTCTTATCGTGAAGCCGCGCTACAGTTGGATTTTGATATTAAGCAAGACAATCAGCGTTCTGTCAAACTATTGAATGATGAAACCCGTCGTTATGCTTATCGCATCCTTGGCGTGCAGCGTATGAACCACAATACCGATGATGGCTTTAATGCTGAGGCGGTTGACTGGTTTCGTAATAGTTTAGATGAAGATTTTAATTTTGAAGAAGCGGAAGATTATGCCATGGCGGCGATTCGTTTTAGCCGCTGGGATGATGTGGTGGAAGCCATTGCAAAAATGGATGTCGAAACCCAAAAAGGTAGCCAGTGGCAGTATTGGCTGGCACGCGCTTATGAGCAATCAAGCGATGCGAATAAACGCAATACCGCCAAAAAAATGTATCAAAATTTGGCAAAAAGTAATGATTATTACGGTCTAATGGCAAAAGATAAAATCGGTCAGCGTTTTGATGCCAGTCGTTTGGGTGGCAACAATTTACCGAATGTTAGTACGGCTGATCGTGCACGTGTCATGCAAGATGCAAACTTTGCTCGTGCGTTTGCCTTGTATAATGCGAATGTCAGCCGCGCCTATGCCAATCGTGAGTGGAACTGGGCGGTGAAGCAGGCGCGTGACAATCGCGATGACAATTTAATCATTGCGGCCGCTCGTCAAGCATATGAGATGGGCTGGCTCGACCGAGCAATCTATGCCGTTGATAATACCGATAGAGTAGACAGCTTAGCATTATCACATCCAATGCCGCATCAAGATGCCGTCGTACGTTATAGTCAGTCTGCAGGTATTGATCCTGCTTGGGCTTATGGCATTATGCGTCAAGAAAGCCGTTTTGTGTCTTCTGCGCGTTCGAACGTTGGGGCTAGTGGTCTGATGCAAGTGATGCCAGATACGGCAAAATACATTGCTCGTAATTTAGGTGAGACTTATAGTGCCAGCCGCGCTAATAGTGGCGATACTAATATTCGTTACGGTACTTGGTACATGGGTGATATCTTTGGTAAGTTAAACAGTCAGCCAGTCCTCGCCACAGCAGGGTACAACGCAGGTCCTAATAATGCCAAACGCTGGCAGCCAACGTATGGTTCACTGGCAGCGGATCAGTATGTCGAATCGATTGCCTTTCCTGAAACGCGTAATTATGTGAAGCATGTGATGGAAAACGCGACTATTTATAGTAGTTTATTGGGTCGTAGTCAGCCAATAAGTCAGCGTATGGGCACAGTACCTGCTGGATTTTAGGTTATTTATTTATCGACCAAATAGACCATTAGCGAGTAATCGTTGATGGTCTATTTTTATGTGCTAACTTTCGCTGTTTGATTGAAAATGGCATTATTCTTGCAACTGTTACTCTATCTTTACGTTTCTGCTATAGATTAAAAAAAGCGTTTTGCTACCATTGCGTTAATTAGTGCCTTTAATTTATGCTTATAAATGGTTACTTGTTTTTTTGTTAGCCCTATTCTTAGCTTTAAGTGTGTTTGTAATTTAGACACAATAACCTAAGCGATAGTCCATGTCTTATCATTGCTAGATGCCTTCAGCCCTTATGATAAAAAAATATTTCAATCTGCCCGTATTAATGAAAATTAGGCATCCGTCATCTAATCAGGTGCGCTCGTCAGTTATTCTAAGTCCCTCAAAAACGCATTCAAAAAGTAAACCAATGACATACTTAGCTTCATGTCGTGAAAGTTTGAGCAATAATACATGTATTGGCAAAATAAATACGACGATGGGTATTGGTACATTATTGTTATTGCAAGGCGTCATGCTAATGCCGGCACAGGCTGCTAGCGCGGCCAAAACTGGGCAACGCGTGCTGATGATTGAAATGACGCCAGCATTGTGTAACCTACAACCGACACGCTCACGCATGCGGCAATGTCTAGAAGGTTATTCATTGACCGTATCAGGATTGGACATGGGATATGGGGAGCGCTGCGGACGTGGTAGCGAGCCACGTCTGACGCCACTGCAACTAAAAGTCGTCAACCGTGTGATGCCAGATACAACGGTGCGTAGCCAAGTATGGCAACGTTATGGTGTCTGTAGTCCACTCAGTGCCAGTAGTTATTTTCGTCAAATTACTAACTATGCGGGCGCGTTAAAATTACCGTCTGAGTTAAACACGGGCAATAGTTATACAGTCTCTAAATCACGTTTTATCAGTCAAATGACACGCCTCAATAGTGGTATGTCATCGAGTAGTGTTGATTTGATTTGCCAAGCGGGAAATCGCCGCCAATCGACGTTGACGGAGATTCACGTTTGCTATGAGGGCAGCGAATTTGGTACTTGTGCTACAGTTGTGGATAATTGCGGTAGCAAATTTATCATTTCGGGCGGTAGCTAAGTTTTTTAAATGCTCTTTTATAAGTCTTTGATATACTCAAATTTTGTCTCGTATAAAATGTAACAATATAATCATTAATGGGTGTCTTCCTGCGTCTAGACGGTCAATAGGATGAGGTGCTACACTAACCCTCGGTTTATGGTTGCTGTTGAGCAACAAACCACTCGATATCTAAAACGATAGTCGTGACTTATATAATAATCAATTAGGGAGTATTCAATGTCAATGAAACAGCCTTTACGTGTTGCTGTCACTGGTGCCGCTGGTAATATCAGCTACGCAATGCTATTTCGTATTGCATCTGGCGAGATGCTAGGTAAAGATCAGCCAGTTATTTTGCAATTGCTTGAAATTGCCCCAGCGCTTGACGCTTTAAAGGGTGTGGTCATGGAGCTAGAAGACTGCGCATTCCCTTTATTAGCCGGTGTTGTGCAGACTGATGATGCGACCGTTGCATTCAAAGATGTTGACTATGCTCTGTTAGTAGGTTCACGTCCGCGTGGTCCAGGTATGGAACGTAAAGATTTGCTAGAAGCCAACGCTGCGATTTTCTCAGCGCAAGGCAAAGCATTGAATGACGTTGCAAGCCGTGACGTAAAAGTATTGGTTGTAGGTAACCCTGCCAACACCAACGCACTTATCGCTCAGCGTAATGCACCAGATCTTGATCCACGTAACTTTACTGCGATGACTCGTTTAGACCACAACCGCGCCATGGCGCAGTTGGCTGGTAAAACTGACAGTACAGTAAATGACGTGAAGAAAATGATCATCTGGGGTAACCATTCATCAACTCAGTATCCTGATCTGACTGCTGCTACTGTCAACGGTAAGCCTGCGTTAGATTTGGTTGATCGCGAATGGTACGAAGCGACCTATATCCCAGAAGTACAACAACGTGGCGCAGCTATCATTAAAGCACGTGGTGCATCATCTGCCGCTTCTGCTGCCAACGCTGCCATTGCACACGTACGTACATGGGCATTGGGTACTGATGAGAACGATTGGGTATCAATGGGCGTTTATTCCAACGGCGAATACGGTATTGCAAAAGGCTTGATCTACTCATTCCCATGCACGTGCGCTAACGGCGACTGGTCTATCGTAGATGGCGTCGATGTGTCATCAGATTTCTCAAAAGAAAAAATGGCAGCGACTGAGCAAGAGCTTAGCGAAGAACGTGATGCGGTAGCCCACTTACTACCATAAGCAGCCAGCCTACTAAAATTTAGTGATATTTGTTAATCTTATTATGTATAAAATGCCCTCTTGTTTGAGGGCTTTTTTATGTCTGTGAAATTTTTTAGCGGTTAACACAATTGATAACCTTACATTAACGTTGGTTAACAGCTTTTTCAGCAAAGCTTGCTACAATAAATACGGTAGTCTAAATAATAAGTACAATTAAACCTGTACCCTCTTAAGGAGAAAAAATATGTTGGGTGAACCTGAATATAATATGAATGAATTATTTGCACAACTGGGACTGGACAGTTCTGATGAAGCGATTGATGACTTTGTCGAAAATAACCAATTAGCAAAAGAAGAAAAGCTGACAGAGGCACATATTTGGAATGACAACCAACGTGCCTTTTTACAAGAAGAATGGAATAAAGATGCGGCTTGGGTAGAAGTTATCGATGAGCTAAACGTCCGTCTACATCCAGATGCTTAAGCACCGATAAAATCAGCGTCGCCAAAATTCGCATTAAAAAACCCACAACAGTAATGTTTGTGGGTTTTTTAATGCGATATATTTGCATAAAAGTCAGGGATATCTTTTAACACTACTTTTGTTTTGCTCGCCATTCAAGCAGATCTGTTACATCTTGATGAATACCCGCTTTAAGTGCTTCTAGGCCATCATAACGTCGTTCGCCATGCAAGTAATGCAAAAATCGTACCTGTAAAGTTAAACCGTATAAGTCAGCTTGCAACTCTGGAAAGTGTACTTCTAGGCGCCAGTCATGCGTTTTATCAACAGAAGGTCTAGTACCGATATTAGCCGTACCAAATAAGCTATTTTGACGTAGCCCTGCAATACCTGTTTGCCCATTATCCGTTAGTGCAACCAAGCCATTAGGAATCACTTGTCCCTCACTATCTAGACTGACTACATCTACAGCAAAGATACCATGCAGGGCCGGCTTGATGCGCTTTAGATCAATATTAGCAGTGGGAAAATCCATAGTACGACCAATTTTGTCACCACCCACGACCAATCCTGTTATAGCATAATCGCGTCCAAGTAACGTATTAGCCGCACCAATGTCACCCGCCAATAATAAATCGCGAATGCGTGTGGAGCTGATACGCGCCGCTTTATCGCTATCATCTGTGATGGTATGCAGATTGGTCACATGCAGGCCATAATCACGCAAAAACTGACTGTCACCCGTACGGTCATGACCGAAACGAAAGTCGTCACCTAACACCAATGCTTTAACGTTTAAGCGCATTGCCAAAATATCGGCAAATGCTTGGGCAGACAACGAGCGAAAGTCAGTATCAAACCCCGCCACAATCAAGGTATCGACGCCGTGCTCTGCCAGCAATGTTTGCTTTTCTGCAAGATTGGTAAGACGCGCGGGAGCCGTATTTGGGGCAAAGAATTCACGAGGTTGTGGCTCAAATATCATGACGGCAGAGCCAAGATTTTGCGTGTGGGCAATGTCACGGACTTGATCTAACATGGCTTGATGACCAAGATGCACGCCATCAAAATTACCAATCGTGAGCACACAGGGTGCTAGATCTACTTGGCTCGTATTTGTCGGCAAAGCGCTTGGCGACGCCATCAGTTGCTCAAGAAAATAGGTGTTCATAAATTTTCAGCTATGATAAGACCAAATAAAAAGAAAAAACACAACCATGCTAAGAATCGATGTGTCTAAAACCAGCCATTATAAAGTAAAATGACCATACTAACATCCTATAGTCTGCCCATCATATAATACCAATCCCAAGAGATAGGGTTATTAATTAATAGGGTGCTCAAACACGCTCTAGTCATTTAACTCATTATGGAGGCTCCATGTCCACTATTGCCTTAAACGCGACACCATCTATATTGCCAACAGTTAAGCTCAACGATCAGTTTATTGTACAGCGCGCAGGCAACAATGATTTGGCTGAGATATTGGCGATTTATAATCAAAGCATCGCTGGCAAACAAGCAACCGCTAATCTTGCGCCAGTCACTTGTGAAGAGCGTTTAGACTGGTTCGATGAGCACCTAAAAATTCCAACACGGCCCATTTATATTGTGAGAGCGGTGATAAATGGTATTGAAAGTAGTGATTCGGCAGAGAAACCGCCGATAGTAGCGTGGGGCAGCTTTAGTGATCTGTATGCGCGTACGGCTTACCATATCAGCACTGAAATCAGTATTTATCTACATAAAAAGTATCATGGTCGGGGACTTGGCAGCTTACTGACACGCTGGATGTTGACGCAAGCACCAAGCCTCGGAATTCATAATATTGTCGCGCTTATTTTTGCCCATAACCAACCAAGCCTAGGATTATTTCGCAAGCTTGGGTTTGAGCAGTGGGGATATATGCCAAAAGTTTGTGATATGGAAGGCTTTATTGCGGATGTTGTCATGCTTGGCAAAGCTGTAGCGTCAAATCAAGCAACAATCGATCATGACGCGCTACATGCAGACAGCGAAGTGTCTTAACCCAATATTTTCCATTGACCTGCTATCTTTTGTAGCTCATAAGTCAATGGGGCAGGCTCAGTTTGACCTTTTAGCATTAGCTCACCTGTGATAGTGGCACGGGTCTTGTCATCATGATAGGTGGTATCAGTGATAGTGACACCATCAACGGTTTGTTGAAAGGCAGACTGAGTTTTGGCAAGCTCTTGCTCGAAGTTTACCATCTCTACTTGGTAATATCCGGCCGCTTTTTTTACATCGCCGTAATACAAGCTATCTAATGCTTGCTTTACAGTGTCTTCAGGAGTGCCCGCTTGAGTTGGATTGGTGACGAGACTGGGTTGTTGATCGGCGGTGGCTGCTGGATTGATAGCATTGCTAGCCGTCGCGGTTTCATCTTCAGCGCTAGTGACTGTTTGCGCATCCGCCGTAGACTCATTGCTATCAACTGCGGCTGTTTGAGCCGATGTATTCTCATCTGAAGTTTCTACAGCAGCCACATTTTCAGTATCAGCCGTATCTACCTCATTATTGCTACAACCACTTAATAGTAAGCCAGTGCTTAAGACACCAGTAGCCAAGATCATTGGTAAGCGTTGCCATGTAAGCGGCTTAGTCATTATACGCTTAGTCGTTGTGTACTTAGTTGTCATATGCTTGGCTATCATGTTAAACCTCCAGTTTCAGTGATTCATTAACGCTCAATTATGGCAACTATCTGCGTCTTTCGTTGTCAATTCTCATATTAAGCTTGTTTTGGTTTGGTAAGTTGATACTTTACTTGACCCATTTAACCATGTTTTAGCTGGCGAGGACGGAAGCCTGTTGCCAGTAGCACCACACCATAAACCAGCGCGCCCGCTGCACACATAATAAGCAACGCCGCTATACGTCGCCATTGGGTGTCATCGGTAGGGAAGTAGGGCAACATGACATACAGCACACCAACCATGGCACTTGTAGAAACGGCAAACTGGGCAAACAGCTTTTTCCAGTGACTACCGAAGCGGAAGATGTCACGCTTATGTAAGAAATAATATAACAGACCTGCGTTCACAAAGGCCGCTCCAGTCGTTGCCAATGCCAAACCACCATGCAGCGGTATGTCTAAGAAGTAAAATATACCAATAAAAATGACACTAAAAACCATGTTGGCAAAAACGGAGACAATACCGATTCTTACGGGTGTTCTGGTGTCTTGACGCGCAAAAAAGGCAGGAGCAAAGACTTTTATCAGCATAAATCCTAATATACCACCAGCCATACTACGTAGCGCAAGTGAGCTCATTTGTGCATCACGCAAGGTAAATTCGCCACGCAAAAACAGCGCTTGCATGAGTACATCTGCCAATATAAATAGGGCAGCTGACGCTGGAACGCCCACCAAAATAATTAAGCGCGCTGCCCAATCAATGGTCTTTTTAAAACTCACATCGTCTTTTTGGGCTTCGCTTTTTGACAAGCTTGGTAGAATGACCGTACCGATTGCCACGCCAATCAAACCTAGTGGTAACTCGCTCATACGCTCAGCGGCATACAACCAAGAAACTGAGCCGCCAATCATTAATGACGCAAAAACCGTATTTAATAATAAATTGATTTGGGTGACAGAAACCCCAAAAATCGCAGGGAGCATGAGTTTTAAAATTCGGCGAACGCCTTCATGCTGAAAATCAATTTTGGGGGCAACGAGCAGTTTTTGTTGCCACAGCTGCGGCAGTTGTATCAAAAACTGTAGCAGACCAGCGATAGCCACAGCATAGCCGAGTGCCATGATGGGCGTATCGAACATTGGGGCGAAAATCAATGCGCCACCAATCATACATAGGTTCAATAGTACGGGCGCAAAGGCGGGTGCGGCAAAACGGCCATAGCTTTGTAAGATGCCGCTCGCAAACGCCGTCATAGAAATGAACAATAAATAAGGGAAGGTCAGGCGTAATAACTCTGTGGTGATGGCAAATTTATTGGGTTGATCGGCAAATCCTGGCGCGAATAATGTCACCACCCAAGGCGCGATTAACATGACTACTACTGTGAGCATAGACAGCACCAGTAGCAGCGCGCCTGACGTGCGACTGACTAAAATCTGTACCTGCTGTAAGCTGTATTTTTCTTTATATTCCGATAGTACCGGAACGAAGGCTTGGCTAAATGCGCCTTCTGCAAACAAACGCCGCAAAAAATTGGGTATCTTAAAGGCGACCAAAAAGGCATCCATCAGACCACCAGCGCCAAAAACACCTAATAATATGATATCGCGTACTAGACCTAAGATACGAGATAACATGGTCATACTACTGACCACCATGGTTGAACGAAATAACCGACTTTTTGCCATGAGAACCTATTGTGCTAATTTATTTACTAACTAATGGTTGTGTGCTGATTTGCTGGTGTCAAAAAACTGACGAATTATAGCACTTTCATGACTGAGATAAATGGATTGAATGTGGGAAATGCTGAGCGTTAATAGCAGTTGCTACTTATTCAAATTATCGGCAATCAGCTGACGTAATGTTGTCCATTCAAAATAATTGCCGGGGTCGGTTTTGCGCCCTGGTGCAATATCACTATGGCCTGTTAAATGTCGCCGCGTTTTAGGATAAGCCCTGTAGATAGCGGTGATAACTTGGGCGAGCGTGTCATATTGTTCGGCGCTAAAGGACACAAAATCAGACCCTTCAAGTTCGATGCCAATGCTATAATCGTTACATTCAGGTCGACCCAAGTAGCTGGATCTGCCCGCATGCCACGCCCGCTGGTCAAAGTTCACAAACTGAGTGATAGCCCCATCACGCTCGATGAACAAATGCGCTGACACTTCTGCCCCTTTAATCGTCTGAAAATAAGGATGGGCATCCCAGTCTAGTTGATTGGTAAATAATGCCTTAACATAGTGGATGCCATCAGTACCGCACGCGCCAAACTCATTGGGTGGCAAACTGATATTATGAATGACAATTGTGTCGATGCTTGTGTTTGCTGGTCGCAGATTGTTGTTCGGTGACGCAAGCCATGCCGCCGTGGATAATCGCCCAGCGTTTATGGTCATTGGTGATGCTATGGACATAATATTCTCTTTTAACAGGGTATGAAGAAGTAAGCAGCGCCAGCCTTTATCTGATAATTTTTTATAAAATATTAGGCAACACGAGTTAAAAACTCAAAGGCTCTAGGATAAAAATGTTTTTAGATAATTTAAGTAGATGGACGAGCAGACGGTGTTCATTAGTCCTGAATCGCGCTATCCGCGTATGAACCATAACGTGCGAGGTTTCACCCCATGTCTATAAACCCTATTTCTCTATCTGTAAATTGTACCTTAACCGCAATTGGCCAGCGAGCACGTTTACCCTTTGCGATTGCAGGACTGTTACTCTCTGCTCAAGCGCAGGCTTTGTTGCCAACACCGCTATCGGTCGTGACGACAGAAGAAGTAGCATCTACGTCACAAAATACTGCGCCACATCATAGTACTCAACAAGATGCTCAAAGCGTGCAAAATGTTTCAGCGGGACACAATAGCAAGGCGGAACAATTATTAGCCAATTGGCGCGAGCAAGCAAAAACGAAGAATTTAGCACAGCATACAACATGGCGGCGTTTATTGTATTTTTATGAGGGTCAAAACAGTCTGTTGCGAAAAAATAAAAATGTAAGTATCGTTGATGATGCCAGCTTTTTTTTGAGTAAAAACGGGCAACAAGACGCTGGCGCAGAGCTTGATGCCATGCTGGTGGCTCTCGCTAACGAGATGGCAACGACTGCTTATGACACGGCTCAAACGCTTGATAATAATGCTTTAAATAGCAATTCGGTACTATGTCGTTTTCCAGCGCGCGTGCGATGGCTGACGGAGACTTTAGACATTGATGAAACAGAGCTACAAGCTGATTGCCCTGAGCTTGATGCGTGGATGCAGAAGCTTGCCCCCGAGCAGCTGTCCATCATGTTTGCACAAGAATATTTAGACAATCCTACTTCAGCCTTTGCTCATACTTTATTACGTATCGACTCAACAGCAAGTGCGGCTGATCCCAGCCAAATTCATCACGCTTACGCCTTGAATTATACAGTGGGCGGCAATCCAGCAGATAGTTTTCCAGTGTATGCGGTCAAATCTATGATTGGCGGCTATGACAGTATCATTGAAATAGACCCCTATCCTGAAAGATTTGCCAAATATATACAAGATGACGAACGTGATGCGTGGACATATCAGTTGAATTTGACACCAAGCGAGGTGCAACAAATCATAAGGCATGTTTGGGAAACCAAAGATTTGGAGCTGCCGTATTATTTTGCTACTGATAATTGCGCTTCTGAGATTTTACGTCTCATTGATGTAGTACGACCGCAGCAACATTTATTGAGTCAACTGCCCCATGTGGTCATTCCATCAGATGTTGTGCAGTTATTAAATAATGAAAATCTACTCGGCAGCACCAGTTATACGCCTGCCGATGGCACATTGCGTCAAGCACAGCTTAATGAGGTTAAGCACCAGCGTGACCAATTAGGCTATCACAATAGTGCAAAACAAACTGTCAATGAGATTAAATCGGCGCAGCTCAATCCAGTCTCAAGTATGTCAGATAACAAGCAGACATTACTACCACGTCTCATTGCGGTGTCAGACAACAACCCAATAGACAGACACCCATTACAACTTGGTTATATGGGTATTGGTCAACGCGGAGATAATAACTATATCGATATTGGTGTGAGAGCGGGCTACCATGATACCCTCGATCGTCCATCAGGATTTCCGCAGTTTTTTGACTTAGAAGGCGCTGCTGCAACCTTGCGCCTATATGACCAAGATGACAATTCATCAAGCAATCATGACTCTCAACCGAAAAGCGTGGTCTTGCAAAACGTAACCTTGATTCGTGGCCGTTCTTTTAATCCCATTAATTCTGCCAAAAAAGGTAAAACATGGGGCGCAACGATAGAGGCCACACGTGTCAACGATGGCTCACAAGAAGATGGGACAGATCATTTGGTGGGTAGTGTGGGTTACGAGACAGGTTGGTCGTGGGTATTTGGCACCCCTAGAGCAAATACAGGTGAGATGCCGCCGCAGCTATGTTACACCTTTTTATCAGGCACAGCGCAAGGTGGGCGAGGTCTTAATAAGGGCTTTCGCGTGGGTACAGGCATAAATGCAGGTTGTCGTTATCAGATTAACAATCAGTTACGCGCGCAAGCTGAATTGCAATTGCCATATTGGTATCATGGCAGCAGCGATGAATCTGACGTCCGTGGTTATTACTGGCAGCCGATATCGACTTTAGGTCTACAGTACGATATCGACAAAAAACAAGCACTGCGTATCAATGCCAACTACGACTGGCAAGATCGCGTCGCTGCCAATGACGATGTACAGCTATCGTATAGACGATATTTTTAGACGTTTGGCTTTTATAGTCGATACTAAATAAAGTTGATACACGATATTATGACGCGAGACTGGTACGAATTTTTCTTGCTTGCTGTGCCTGTGCAGACAGGGGCTGCAAAAAATTTATCCCAGTCTCGCTGATACTCTTCTATTTTGATTTGACTATAAATATTTGGCAAAGGTAAGGATGTATAGTATGAGCACTCAGAAACTTTTGATTATTGGTCAAGGTGATATTGGCTTACCAGTGACCAATAAGCTTGCACAAAACGGTTTAGACGTTACTGGGCTGGCACGAGGGGATCATCATCGTTATGCTTTGGATGATAAAGTAACATTTATGCAAGCCGATGTATTGACACTCAATGCTGAGCAATTACAGGGCTTTACTCATATTGCGATTATTGTGACGCCTGATGAATATTCTACCAGTGGTTACCACAGTAGCTATTTGGCTATCAATCAGCATCTAGTACAACTTTCCGATAAACTCACTGAACTTGAGCGCATTGTTTTTATTTCGTCAACGGGCGTCTATGGGCAAGATAATGGCGAATGGATTGATGAACATACAGTACCTATGATGCCTGAGCGCGAAGCATCAAAAGTGATCTTACAAGCAGAGCAGGCATTGCAACAAGGTTTTGGTGACAAAGCGATTATCATTCGTCCCAGCGGTATTTATGGACGCGCGCGCCTCATGCGTTTGCGTAAAGCCAAAGAGTCACAAAAAGAGCCAATGCCCGCTGCGCATTGGAGCAATCGTATTATGGATCGTGATTTGGTTAATATCATTGCCAATGTATTGACTTGCGATGCCCCAAGACCTGTTTATCTGGCTACTGACTATCTGCCAGTCACAACGTTTGAGCTGACCACTTGGCTTAGCAAACAGGTGGATGAAATGCCTCCTGCTCTTGATGAGACAAAAACAGCTGTCACAGGAAAACGCTTACACAGCAACATTCCATTAGCTTGGCTGGATTATCCTGATTGGCAAGTAGGCTACCGTGATATTTTGCACCATCAAGCTTAAACTAGGTCTAGAGTAAGCCTAAATTTGGCCTAGTATCAGCGTTCGGTTTACTTCGTTTTAAACTTTATTTTTAGAGAGACTTCATGACTCAGCCTTCTACTTCTGACAATCACATGCCCAATGCTGACTTTATTGCAGAGGGCTGTAAGCGTGCAGAAAGTAGTGCTGAGCCATCGTCTATTTCACCTGATAATAAGCATCCTGCGATTGTGCATCCTAACTTTGATCCAAATAGATCGCCAGTAGATCCAGCTAGACCTTTGACTGATATTCCAGAGCCGACGCGGCGGCTAGAAGGTCAATTGCGCCGGCTTTATGGTCATTCAGTGCGTTTTCATTCACCTAATAAAGACAGCTTGTCGAAGTGGGCACTGATTGCGTCAGAGGCTTTGTCTGAGTATTTGTCATTGTTAGAAGCGGCGCAGCTTATCGACTTGCCAGCCAATTTTTATCAAAATCATAGCGAGCAGCCATTATTATCGCCATTGCATGACATGACGTTGTTGGATATGTCAGACATACAGCAGGCGATTCGGGCATATCCAAAATTGCACCGCTATGGTTTTACACTGAATGATTCGCCAGCTGAGAGGGTTGAGGTTGCAGACAAGCATGCTAACGGTACGTCTGTCTCTTTACGAGTGCTGACCAAGCGCTATAATCCAGACGAATTGCTCACTAGTCTTTATGCTGACGACTGGCAAGTAATTCTACAGCCACAAGTATTTGAGACAGGTGAGGGCAGTTTGGCTACTGATATCATGGCTTGTAGTGCTGCAGTTCATGCCTTAAAACAATGTAGTACGCGTAAAAGTATCAATGACCGTTATAGCGCAGCACAACTCTGCCAATACATACGCAGTTATGTGCTTAGCCAAATTACCCTTGAGCCCTCGCAGCGTCATGCCTACCGTCAAATACGCATTTTTGCAGGACACGTTATTGTTGCTGCTCATCATTTAGGCTGGGACATACAAGTAAGTGCGGATGGACAATGCTATTTTAATATGTCATCACGCAGTGGTTTATTGACTCGTTATCCTAATATGCAAGATTATGACATCAATGGTTGGTCAAGCTGATCAGTAATGCGTACAATAATGCAAATTTTTTGCCCTTCTTTTTGCTAATAGGAATGCCATAATGCCTAACACTCAACACCCGGATTTTTCATCTCATGCTTTTATTCAACTGGCTTTAGACAATCAAGTGCTAAAGTTTGGTGAATTTATACTCAAGTCTGGCCGTATCAGCCCGTACTTTTTTAATGCAGGTTTGCTTGCCACAGGTGAGATGTTGTCGTTATTGGCACGTGGTTATGCAGATGCATTGGCTGAACAAATGAATGCTACAAATGACGGTATCAATGAGAAAGAGCTGGTAATCTTTGGTGCAGCGTATAAAGGCATTCCCTTTGTGGCAGCAACCGCACAAGCATTATGGCTGCATCATGGCATTAACGCCAAATGGGGTTACAATCGTAAAGAAGCCAAAACCCATGGTGAAGGTGGTAATTTGGTCGGTGCTGATGTCAGTGGCAAAGCAGTCTGGGTACTGGATGACGTGATTACCGCAGGCACTGCCATGCGCGAAGTGGTCGAGGTTTTAGAGCAAGCAGGCGCAAGCGTTGCTGGTATTATTGTGGCGCTTGATCGTAAAGAAAAAGGTCAGGCTGAGCATTCGGCTATTCAAGAGCTGGCCGCGACACTACAAGTGCCAGTGCGCGCGCTTGTCGATATCGATGATTTAATCCGTTATTTGGCAGACGACAATAGCCAGCATAAAGATGCCACTCAACTGGCAAAAATGCAGCATTATCGTGAGCAGTACGGCGTATAGTTTTGGCAAAATACCTTTATCTGTCTATTTATAATACAACGTAAGTGAGTCTTACTATGAGCCAAGAAAACCAAAAAAAATCTCTAAACATACTTGTTATTATGGATCCAATCGAGCGGGTCAATTATAAAAAAGACACCAGCTTAGCGATGATGTGGGCAGCGCAAGATCGTGGTCACAGTCTGGGTTATTGTCAGATTCATGATTTGTGGTTGAATCGTGGCGAGTTGATGGTCGACACGCAGCCTGTAACCGTCAAGCGCGACCCGCAAGATTTTTATACATTAGGCGATAAATCAACGGGTTCGGTCAGCGACTATGATGTGATTTTGATGCGTAAAGACCCGCCGTTTGACATGCGCTTTATTTATGCCACCTATATGCTCGATCATGCAAAAGCGGCAGGCGTGCTCGTGGTCAATGATCCACAAGCGATTCGTGATTGTAATGAGAAATTGTTTGCCACGTGGTTTAGTGGTTACATGAGCCCAACGATTGTGACCAGCAAGCAGGCGCACATTCGCCAGTTTATTACCGAGCAACAAGATGTCATCGTCAAGCCATTGGATGGTATGGGCGGTACGGGTATTTTTCGTTTGACAGCGGACAGCCCCAATATTGGTGTGACGCTGGAGATGTTAACAGAGCTTGAAACCTTACCAATCATGGCACAGCGTTATTTGCCAGAGATTAAGGAAGGTGACAAGCGCGTGTTAATCGTCGATGGTGTGGTGGTTGATTATAGTTTGGCACGCATTCCAAGCAAAGGCGAGACGCGCGGTAATTTAGCTGCTGGTGGTAGCGGCGTCGCCATGCCTTTGACTGATATTGAGCGCCAGGTGGCAGAAGTCGTGGCACCTATTGTAAAAGAAAAAGGTCTGATGTTTGTCGGTTTGGACTTAATCGGTGGTCGAATTACTGAAATCAATGTCACTAGTCCGACATGTGTGCGCGAGATTGATGACCAGTGCGGTACAGATATTGCGACAGACTTTATCATTGCCATCGAAAATAAATTGGCGATTTGAGTAAAGCGGCAAGGATAAGGTCATTATTTATCAAAGCCAAGCTCAGATTGCTAACGGCTTGGGTTTTTGTTATTGATGATGCATAAAGTGCTATATATCAGGCCACGATTTACACTATACTATGCGGTCTTTTATAGGCTGCTGATTCGTTGATGACTGGGATGGTTATAGCACAATAAGTCCTTCATATAAATCAAGAAAAGATAGGCAAAGGTTTATGAAAACACCGCATATATTAATGATGGCTGCTGGTACAGGTGGGCATGTGTTTCCAGCGTTGGCAGTGAGCGATGAGTTGACCCAGCGCGGCGCGGTCATCCATTGGCTGGGCACACCAAATGGTATGGAAAACGGCTTGGTCGAGCCGACTGGCTATACGTTTCATGCAATTGATATGCAAGGTCTGCGTGGCAAAGGTATAGGACGCTTGCTAAAACTGCCAGTGACTTTACTATCAGCGACAATGGCGGCGGTAAAAATTATTCGTAACAATCAGATTGATGTGGTCGTTGGCTTTGGGGGCTATGTGACGGCACCTGGCGGTATTGCGGCACGTTTGACCAAAACACCGCTGATTATTCACGAGCAAAATGCGATTGCTGGCATGAGCAACCGCTATTTGTCAAAGATTGCAACCAAGGTTCTGCAAGCTTTTGAGCACACGTTTGCGAATAGTGAGCTTGATTCAAAGCTTGAAACGGTCGGCAATCCAGTACGTAATGCTATTACAGGGGTTGATGAACCCGCGGTACGCTATGATACGGATGACGAATCACCCCTTAAGTTATTGGTCGTTGGCGGCTCACTCGGTGCGCAAGTGTTAAACGATACCGTGCCAAAGGCGTTGGCATTGATGGATCGTCCTTTTGAGGTACGTCATCAATGCGGCCGCAATAATGAGACGGCGACGCAAGCGGCTTATGATAGCGAGGATTTAAGTGCGCATCAGTTCACTGTACAGCCATTTATTGATGATATGGCCGCGGCTTATAATTGGGCAGATGTCATCGTGTGCCGAGCGGGCGCATTGACCGTTACAGAAATCCAAAACGTCGGTATTGCGGCGATTTTTGTACCGCTGCCACATGCCGTTGATGACCATCAAACCGCCAATGCACGTACGTTAACCGCCCACGACGCCGCAATTTTATTACCGCAGTCTGAGCTGACACCGCAGCGCCTAAGTAGTGAGCTTATAGGACTTGATCGCCGCACTTGCTTAGCAATGGCAAAAAAAGGTCATGCCCTTGCTAATCGTCGTGCCAGTAAGCGAGTGGCTGAACTTATTTGGCAAACCTTATAGTCCGTGTTTTTGTGACCGACTTTTTTTATCATTGACTGCTTTTATGACTGTCTTCATCACTTATTATTTTGCGTTACTATATTTTATTAGCCTTTACTAAAGAGAAACCCTTATGTCCAACTCTGCCAAAGCTTTACCCAAGCGTTTGATTGAAATACCAGAAATGCGCCGTATTCAGCATTTGCATTTTATCGGTATTGGCGGCTCGGGCATGTGCGGTATCGCAGAAGTAATGAACAATCAAGGCTATCAAGTCAGCGGCTCTGACATCACTGAAAGTTTAGTCACTAAACGTTTAGAGCAAATTGGTATCAAAATATCAATCGGCCATGATTCCAAAAACATCGCCAATGCCGATGTCATCATTGTCTCTTCAGCGATTGATCGTAACAATCCTGAAGTAAAAGCGGCACTAGAAGCGCGTTTACCAGTGGTACGCCGTGCTGATATGCTTGGTGAGTTGATGCGCTATCGTCATGGTATTGCGGTTGCTGGTGCTCATGGTAAAACCACAACGACCAGTTTGCTGACTACGATGATGGCAGAAGGGCAGCTCGATCCTACCTATGTGATTGGCGGTAAATTAAACGCTTCTGGCAAAAATGCGGCGCTGGGTAGTAGTCGTTTTTTGGTAGCAGAAGCCGATGAATCTGATGCATCTTTCTTATCATTGCGTCCGATGGCAGCGATTGTGACCAACATCGATCAAGATCATATGGAAACTTATGGAAACAGCTTCGAGAAATTAAAAGCGGCTTATATTCAGTTTTTACACAATATGCCGTTTTATGGCTTAGCTGTGGTGTGCGGTGATGATCCAGAATTGTATGCGATGATCGATGATATTGGTCGACCAGTATTGACCTTTGGTTTGGAGCCGTTCAACGATGTACAAGCGATCGACTTAGTGACGGAAGGCACCAAAACTCACTTCACCGTATTGCGCCGTGACCGTGATCCACTGCATTTGACGCTAAATATTCCAGGTACGCACAATGTTTATAATGCATTGGCCGCTATCACTATGGCAACTGATGAAGGCGTAGATGACGAGGCGATTAAACGTGCCCTGCAGAAGTTTGAAGGAGTCGGCCGCCGCTTTGAACAACATGCATCGGTCGATATTGATGATGGCAATGTCTTATTAATTGATGATTATGGTCATCATCCAAAAGAAGTTGATGCCACCATCAAAGCCGCTCGCCAAAGCTTTCCTGAACGCCGCTTAGTCATGTTATTTCAGCCTCATCGATACAGCCGTACGCGTGATTGTTATGATGATTTTGTCGAAGTGCTCTCAAGTGTTGATGAGCTACTGCTATTAGAGGTATATTCAGCAGGAGAAAGTCCGATTATAGGTGCTGATACCAAGTCATTAGCACGTAGTATTCGTTTGCGCGGCGAAATTGAGCCGACGATTATTGATAAAAACAACTTAGCTCCTGTTATGCAGCGTTTATTAAAAGCCAATGACATGCTTATTACCCAAGGCGCTGGAAATGTAGGCCAGATAGCAGTCGATTTGGCGGCAAATAACCTTTACCTCAAAAGCTAAAAAATCTTAGGAGCTGTCCTCATGACGACGAATAACACTCAAAAAAACACAGGTAATGCTAGTAAAGCGATTGATGATATGGAAACGAGCAAAGCCAATGACGCAGCATTAGACAACACCGCCAGCAAGGTAAAAGATGCTGGGCAGTTTGGTAAAGTTGCCGTCGTCTATGGCGGTACCAGTAATGAGCGCAGTGTGTCGTTAGATAGTGGTGCGGCAGTGCTACAAGCGCTACAAAATCAAGGCGTCGATGCCACTCATTTTGACCCTAAGCACCAAGATATTACTGAGCTACGAACTTATGATCGCGTCTTTAATGTACTGCATGGTCGCGGCGGCGAAGATGGGTTGCTACAAGGCGTATTGCAATGGTTTCATATTCCACAGACGGGTTCAGGTATTTTGGCATCAGCGCTTGGCATGGATAAAGTGCGTACCAAACAGCTGTGGCAAGGTTGCGGCTTAGCAACGGCACCGTTTTCATTGCTAACAGCCGATACGGACTGGCAACAAGTGGTCAATATGCTAGGACTGCCACTTATCATCAAGCCCGTTCATGAAGGCTCAAGTATCGGCATGACAAAGGTAAATAATCTCGATGAGCTTCCTGCTGCTTATGCAACTGCTGTGGAGTGCGGCGATGCAGTGATGGCCGAGCGTTGGATAACGGGTCGTGAATTTACGATTGTTATTATCGATGACGAAGCTTATCCTGTTATTCGTCTCGAGCCTGCTGACATCACAAATTTCTATGATTTTGAAGCAAAGTATAATCGTAACGATACCAGTTATTACATCCCTTGTGGATTGAGTGGCGCTGATGAAAAGCATTTGCAGGAGCTGAGCCTTGCTGCATTTCGTGCCGTCGATGCAAAAGGCTGGGGACGTATCGATGCCATGCAAGATGAAGCGGGCAATTTTTGGTTGCTTGAAATCAATACCGTACCAGGTATGACTAGTCATAGCTTGGTTCCAATGGCCGCCAAGGCTCGAGGTATGGACTTTGATACGTTGTGCTGGCACATCTTAGCGCAGACGTTGTAGCTTATCGATACGGCTTTAAGTGTAACTATTTAAGTGGTCAAGTTCAGCCAGCCAACTTTAAATAAAGTCTATAGCAGCCCATAACATCTAACGAGACCAGATCAATGTATCGCTAGAGCTGCTATAGCACAGCGTCCTGTAAACTTGTGTAAATTCATTGTCATCAAGAAGGGTTAAGCTATTGTTTGACCATAAAATACGTTAATATTGTAATTGCTGGTCTGTTTTGGTGATATTTATGTTTTTAATAACCACAGCTTGTAAGTTATTCATAAATTGAGAAAAATGTTACGTTTAAATGAGTGTAAAAGCATCATATAAACCGTTTTAGCGACAGACTTTGATAACATATCAACTTAATAGGCCTCTGCAAAAAATATGCAGAGTTACATCAATAAATAGCATGCTCAGTTTTATGCAAATATAGGGACAAAGGTCGTTATGGCTCAAACTGTCAACGAGGTAACTGACTTGATGAGTGATAAAACCCGTCGCCCAAACTCTAAATTCCAATTTCCAACGTCAATCAAATATTTTTTTATGGCGTTGGTGTTAGGATTGCTAGTGCTAATATTGATAATGGGTGGTAAAGCGTTACATGACGCGCCTCCAGCCGCGATCTATGTCAGCAGTCAAGGTTTGACAGCCCCTCAATATCGCTCATTGCAACAGGCGATGAGTCAGCAAAAAGTGAGCAGTTTCTTTACCTCTGATTTGCAAGCATTAAGAGATATTAGCACTGGTCGGGCATGGGTCGATCAGGTTAGTGTTTCTCGTGATTGGCAACGCGGTATTGTGGTGACAGCACTGCCTAAGCAAGCAGTGGCTAATTTTGGTACAGAGCGTTTGGTTGATGCAAAAGGGGCAGTTTTTGTTCCTGCCGATAATAATGATTTGACCCAAGAGCGCTTTGCCACCTTGCAAGGTGAGATAACGCAAGCGCCAGTTATCATGCAGCAAATGCAGCAAGTCAATGACTGGTATGCACCACTTGGTATACAAGTCGAAGACATTATTTTGTCACCAAGAATGACATGGCTGATACGTTTTGATAATGGACTACGCGTTATCGTCGATAATGAAAACACCGCGCAAAAGCTGCTGAATTTGAGTCAACTGCTCAGTAATCAGTTAAGCACGCGCCGTGATGAGATACAGTCAGTAGATTTGCGTTATAAGAATGGCTTCACGATTGCTTGGAATATGACCCAGTCAGAGAGTGATGAATCACAACAGATAGTAGCAAGCGAAAACTGATAACTTTTAACGGTTTAGCTTGAATGGTTTTAAGAGCATGTAACACTGAATATACAACATCATAGCGTATTGATAGCGCTTTTTTTAATGATCTAATGGGAACATCACTTGGTTTCCTGTTTAGTAATAATTTGTCTGGTACCATGAAAAATACTGAAAATCTGGTTGTTGTCCATCTAAGTGCCACGGCGGTTTATGCCGTTATTGGCAATGTTGTCTCTGCAAAAGACATTCGTATTTTGGGTGTGGGGCAAGTCAAAAACAGTGACTTTTATCAAGGTCGAATAAAACATCGTGAACGTCTACAAGGCGCAATCAAACAAGCCATTCAAGAAGCAGAAGATACTGCCAATTGCCGTGTTCATAGTGTGTGGCTTACGCTTGCCACGCCTGAGTTGTCTAGCAAAAACAGTGCAGGTGACGTACGGGTAGAAGACGAGGTTGTACGCGCCAAAGATATGGTAGAGGCTTTGACCAACGCCA
Organism: Psychrobacter vallis; assembly: GCF_904846715.1. Lineage (GTDB taxonomy): Bacteria > Pseudomonadota > Gammaproteobacteria > Pseudomonadales > Moraxellaceae > Psychrobacter > Psychrobacter vallis. The sequence goes on along the minus strand of NZ_CAJHBU010000006.1, from coordinate 114,803 downwards.
AATCACGTGACCTATCATCAGAGTACTATTTGATGCATTGCTGCCAGCAAGGTATTTATGTTGATGAGCAAGATGTCATGGTAGATGATGCGATCGAGATGATGGCGCATAATATCACTGTGATGTATCACTTGATGATGATGCCCGTCTCTAGCCGTCAGAATATCCAAAAATTATTACAAAGTTGCGATGTGGGTATCGATCATATCGTGTTTGATGCAGTGACCAGTGCTGAATATAGTTTGATGAGTGATGAGCGCCAACAAGGTGTTTGTTTGGTAGATATCGGCGCTAGTACCACTAGTATCTGTGTTTATAAAGAGAACAAACTGATATTTACACATTGCATTGCGACAGGCAGCCATGAAGTAACGATGGATATCTCAGCTGACTTTGGTATCTCAATGATTGAAGCGGAAAAACTCAAAAAGACTCATGGTACGGTCGATGTCAATAGTGTCGACCCAAGCTCATTTTTCATTTTTAAGCCGCAAGGCTCAAATGATGAGATTAATGTTGGTGTCTATAATTTAGCTCGTATTATTGAAGCGCGTTACGTTCAGATATTCACTGAGGTTGCTCGTCAATTGCATGAAGCTGGCTTGATAGGCTATATCGATAAAGGTATCGTACTGACTGGTGGCGGGAGTGTGATAAAAGGAATGATACCTTTTGCTAAAAAACTGCTAAAAATGCCAGTGGTACTAACCAATACGCATCCGGCAATCAGCGCTTATAATCATTTCGATAATGACGAATCATTTAAGCAGCTGAATATTCAGGTGAATGACCGCGCGTATCAAACCGCTTTTGGTACCTTATTGTATAGTCAAAGCGAGCAGTTCCGCCGTAGTGAAAAAAGCGAACCGGAAGCGGTTCAAAAGAATCGAGTAACTGGCGTTTTCCAAAGTGCAGGGCAACGTTTTGCTAGCGTGCTAAAAAAGATATTGTAGCTTTGCTTGATAAGAGACTTAAATGTTATAAAATTAGCGCCTTGTAAGATGCACTTAAGTGATTTAAGCAAAAAGTGAAGTAGTACCACACCCAAAAAATACGATGAGCCGCGTCAAACTTGCTTAGACTACAATACGTAGTACATGCACTTGTTTTCCTTGCTACTTTGATTTTTGGGATTGGTATAATATGAAAAGTAATGCTCTGATCGGTAATGACATGTTTTGTCCAAACTGAACTATTTAAGCCATAGCCCTGTTTTATTTAAATACATTTATATATAGTGTGTCGATAGCGCGCCATATGAGTGCGTTACCACGTATCGATCATTACGCTATCTGCAACTGGAGAATCTTTTATATGTCAAAATACACCATGCCAGATGATAACCAGCCTCAAAACAACGGCCAAGCGAGCTTCACTGTATTCGGTGTGGGTGGCGGTGGCGGTAATGCGGTTGAACATATGGTGCAACAAGGAATTAGAGGTGTAACGTTTGTCTGTGCCAACACGGACAAACAAGCGCTTGATCGTTTGACAGCCCCTCATAAACTACAACTTGGGGCAAAAACAAACCGTGGTTTAGGCGCAGGTGCCAATCCAGAAGTTGGACGTGAAGCAGCAGAAAGCGAAGAAGAAGCAATTCGCGCTTTACTTGAGCATGCAGACATGGTGTTTATTACTGCTGGTATGGGTGGCGGTACTGGTACTGGTGCTGCGCCAGTGGTTGCTCGCATTGCTAAAGAAATGGAAGTGTTGACTGTGGCAGTCGTGACCACGCCATTTAAGTTCGAAGGCGGCAAACGTATCAAAGCTGCCAAGGCTGGTATTGAGCAGCTCACTAACTTCGTTGACTCTATTATTACTATTCCTAATGATAAGTTAATGAGTGTGTACGGCAACATCTCTATGCAAGATGCTTTCAAAAAAGCGGATGATGTATTGTTGCATGCTGTCCAAGGTATTGCTGAGACCATCGCTAGTGAAGGTATGATAAATATTGACTTTAATGACATTCGTACAGCTATGACGGCTAAAGGTCATGCGATGATGGGTATTGGCCGTGCAAGTGGTGATGATCGTGCGCGTCAAGCGACCGAAAAAGCCATCAGATCGCCATTACTTGATGATTTGCGTTTGGAAAATGCCAAAGGTTTATTGGTGAACGTTATTTCTTCTGAATCTTTATCATTGGATGAGATGAGTAAAATCAGCGTGATCGTTGAAGAAATCACGGACATTGATGAGGCTCATATTTTTTATGGTTCTGTGATTGATGAAAAAATGGGCGATGACTTGCATGTTACCGTTATCGCAACTGGTTTAACATTAGATGAAAATGCTGGTCAAGAGCCTGAAGTAATAGAGCAGCCTATTCCTTCTGTTAACAGCACCCAGCCTGTTGATCCCAATGTACATACCAGTGCATTAAACAGTCAAAAACAATTGCAAGCTCAACTGCACCAAGACAGCGCTGCACGTGCAAGTGCGCCTCAAGAGCAGTCTAAAACCAAGACCAACAGTATTCAAGACTATCTAAAGCGTCAACAAAATAAATAATAAACAGTTATTTTGGGTATGTCGAATGAAAAAAGCCAGCGCCGAGTCGCTGGCTTTTTTGTGTTTATGTGAATATATAGCGCCAATTGAGCGGTTAAAAGACAAATATAATGCGTGCAATAATGACGATAAGTGTTATCAATCAAGAAGATAAGTAAATTAGCCAGTTTTAACTGTGGCGAACTATGGGCAGGTAATGATACACTATGGCAATTGTAACAAAATATGTGAGAAAACAGCCATGAACCAAAGAACCATAAAAACTGCGATAGCTGTGACGGGTACTGGTCTTCATAGTGGTCAGCCTGTTGACTTAGAGTTTCATCCGCAGCCAGTTGATACTGGTATTGTTTTCGAGCGTTCTGATATAGAAGGCAGTCAACCGATTCCAGCCAGTGCTTTTTTAGTACAAGACACGATGATGTCATCGAATTTAGTATTTGGTGGTACACGAGTTGGCACCGTTGAGCACCTGCTAAGTGCGATCGCTGGGCTTGGGGTGGATAATCTACTCGTCCGTGTCTCTGCTTCAGAAATACCTATTATGGATGGCAGTGCAGCACCTTTTGTTAGATTGTTGCTTGATGCAGGGCTGTGTGAACAAGAGGCTTTGAAAAAGTTCATTAAAATTGTACGACCCATAAGAGTTAAAGTAGAAGACAAGTGGGCAGAGCTGCGTCCTTATGAAGGGTTTGAGTTAAACTTCGAAATTGACTTTAATCATCCTGCTATCGACAAAAACTTTCAGCATGCACAACTGCAATTCACGACGCAAAATTTCATTGAGCAATTGAGCTCAGCACGTACTTTTGGTTTTTTACGTGATATTGAAACGTTACGCCAGAATAATTTAGCGTTAGGTGGCAGTATGGACAATGCGATTGTCATTGATGAAGTCAATATTTTGAACGAAGAGGGTTTACGCTTTAATGATGAGTTTGTTCGTCATAAAATTTTAGATGCTTTGGGTGATTTATATTTGATTGGTTATCCAATTTTGGGTAGATTCAATGCGTATAAGTCGGGCCATGCATTAAATAATTTATTGGTGCGCGAGATATTATCTGATCCAGCCAATTTTGAAATTGTAACTTTTGATGACAATGTAACTTGTCCTATTGAGTATTTACCTTTAACTGGATTGGCTGTTGAAGGATAAATACAGGAATATACACGAAGTATCGAAACAATTACGCAATATTACATAATCTGGTTATAATTACATTCTTATAATATTCGTTATTTAGAATAAAATGTATAAATTATTTTGATGCCAAAGCTGTAGAGCAGAGTATGCAAAAGCTGTAGGTGGTTTTTAGATCATCTGTTGGCGCCATTCATAGTATGAATGGCGCCAACAGATGATTTTTTTTGTTTGTGATATTACAAAAACCCAGCGTTACCAATGCTATTTTGGGTTTTTATTTACATAACTTTACATAGCGGCGTTAGGTTTTTTAATGATTTGCCAAGCGCAAAAGTGCTTTTTTGAGATTTTCATCAGTGGTGACATGCTCTGCAGCCTGTGATATAGTCCGCTTTGTGTTTTGGCTAAGAGCTTGATTTTCATTAGCTTCACAAGGTTTTGATAAGGTTGCTAACAACGCTGAAGATTGTTTAGATGAATGATTATCAGCAGATGTTCTAGCTACTACGACGCGAATTTGCTTGAGTTGTTTAAATGTAATTGACTGCTCTGTTAGAACTTGCAAATAAGCACTCTGTAAATAGCGAATATGATTGGCAGCAGTGATTGAACCGACACTGAGTGTTAGTTGCTCATAATTAAAGCCTACGACCCAGCAGGTATTGAGGATTTCCTCAGGTAGACAATCTACCAATAACTCTTTTACCTCATTGGTCACTTTTATATATAGTCGCATGTTGTCAGCAAGGGTTTGAGGTAGCGCGCTACCAGCAAAAGCTTGATGATCGATAAGCTGGGCAAGCCGATTGGGCTGTTTTTTTGACATCGTGATGACTCATCTAACAGGTGACAGAATCGATATTCATAATAGACATGCTAAAAGCAGAATATAGCAATTGGTTTGTGAGACATTTAAAGAAAGAGCGGGCTGTTGTAACAAGGATTTTATCACGTTTGTTTAATGATTATATCCTCTCAATTAATTGATGCTTTGTCACGGATGACGAGCGGTCTTGTATTAACAATAGGTAGTAAATTTATGAAACAAGCTTTATTAATTTTGTCAGTATTGGGAATGGGTGTAGCACAGACGAGTGGTGCTGTCGAAACGACCTTTCAACCGAATAATACCTTGAGTCATACCATCACAAATATTTCTACTTCTGCGAACTATGGTTCTAGTCGCAACATTTATAGCACTAACAGTGGTGCTCATGTATACAGTAACGATGAGATCAGTCAAGCCATTGATAACCTAAGTGCACATGCCAAGCAAAAAGAATATCAGCTTGCATCTCTCACCAGCCGCTTGTCTTATGAGCAGCGTCAGCAGCAAGCCAGTCGCACTCCTGACAGAAGCTCAGCTCCTGCTATCGCAGCCGCAAATGCAGCACGAGTGGCACTATCTAGAAGTTCTGGCTATTGTGCCCGTTATGTACGTAAAGCCCTACAATCAGCTGGTTACGAATTTACCCCTAATCCTTCAGCTTATCAGTATGCTTCACGCGGTACTTTGGCTCAAGCAGGTTTCGCCAAAATTAGCAACAATACGCAACCTCAAGTTGGTGATGTCGTTGTTTTTAACCGCACCTCAAGTCGTCCGCATGGTCATATCCAAATCTTTGATGGTAATATCTGGGTATCTGACTTCCGTCAAAGCAGTATCAATCCTTATAGTGGCACTCATAGCTACACCACATGGCGTGATTCGCAATACGTTGATGATGCGTCAGACCGTGGTATCTACCTTGCGATGGCTGATAAATAATAACCAGTTAGCAAAAACAAAACTAAAAGCTTTCTCCAAACTCAGTGATGATCTTTATGACGTTGCTGGGTTTTTTTTTGCCTTACACGTTGACGTTTAATCAAAAATAGCTGGGTTTCGATGTCTTTAATATTTCATGGTGCATTGTACAGGCACAGGCAGAGGTACCGAATGAGATTACCCTTCAAATTTTGACCAGTAGTTGCGGTTGTGAAAATCAGGGGGAGTGGCATGGCTTGATGCAAAATATAAAGCAGTCTCACCAAACCATAAGATGACACAAGGATGTAAGTGCTTAATGGTCGTATGTCCAATGGCGTATTGCTGATTGGGTAGTTGGGTCAAAGGCAAGCCAACACTTCGCTCATAATGATAAGATTTGTGTGCGAGCGATGCTGTGTTAGACAATGGACTTTTCACGGACATTACTGGCGGCTTGATATTATCAGTCCAATTAACAGATATCCGTGTGTGCCCGTCTGGTTGATATAAAGGCATAGGCGGTAAGGTATTAGGATGACGATAACGCTCAAACTGATAAAGCGCATAACGTCCATCTGGACTGGCGTTCATTTCGATATAAGACTCGGTATTGTCAGCAGAGACTGTATCGTCGTCATTTACCAAACGACCAGTAATAAAGCATTCGAGACAAGTCTCTTCCCATAGGTAGTCAACAAAGCCTACGTGTGCTGATTGCCATGTCGGCCAGTTGAATTGAGTTGCCAAAGACTGGGTCGGTAGGGCGACTTGATAGCTTAGCTGCAACTGCAATATTGGGTGTCGCACAATTTTTACACTGACATGGATACCGATACGCTTTAACTCATCTACAGTCACGCCAAGCTGTTGCGCATCGTTTGTGATCGTGTCTGTGGCTACGCAAAGATCAAAAGTTTGGCTCATGATTTGATAATACTCAAAAATAATGATGAGGGAATATGCGACCTGCTTTATGATTGCTTATTAAAAAACAGGTAAATTCCTGACAAATACACAATATAAAAGCCGCGAGCAAGTTGCATCGCGGCTTTTATATTTTATCTTCACAGTTTGCTTGTAATATATGCAGTTACTGTGACTAAAATTACGCTGGTCATTATGAGTTACTGCGCGTGACGTGCTAGGTTAGATAGCTTTGGGTTAGCATGTGGGTTTTGGCGTAGTAATAATGCCATGCGGCCAATAGAATGGACCAAAGACGCATTCGCAGCAGCGGCAAGCTCAGCACCGATGACATCACGTTCCTCTTTTGTGCCAGCAGGCAGTTTTACTTTGATAAGTTCATGATCTGTTAAGGCGCGATCAATCTCCTCAGTGATGGTCGGCGTAACACCTTTGTTGCCAATCATGACAATCGGTTTAAGCTCGTGACCAATGCCTCTTAGGCGTTTAATTGTAGCGTTATCAAGTTCCATAGAATTCCTAAGTGTTGGTAAAAATAAAAGACAGTGCTATTGAGAGTAATTAATGACTATTATAGATAATCTGTGGTCATCTTGCATGAGATCAGCAGGATTTTGCACGATTTTACGTGATGAAAATGTTAAAATGAATGTTTGGTCACATTATAAACGCTACTGTCTTATAAAACAGCGTTTTCACCAATAGAATTTGGTTAGTTTCAGACCATAAAACAAATTAATCGTTTGATTGATCACATATCTAAAAAATTGCACTCACATGAAAAGCATCTCATAAATGTAGTAGCGATTTAACAGGTATGTATTCGTGTTTTGCAAAGTGAGAGGAGCAGGTATTTTGGCCACGCGTATTGAAAATAAAAAATTGTCAAAAAGTAGCAGTGCTTGGATGAAAGAGCATATTGACGATCATTATGTGCAAAAGGCTCAAAAAGACGGCTACCGTGCTCGTGCAGCTTATAAGTTGTTAGAGATTAATGAAAAAACCAATCTTATCAAAAAAGGCATGACGGTCGTAGATTTGGGTAGTGCTCCCGGTAGTTGGTCGCAAGTCGCCAGCCAACTGGTGGGTGAACAAGGTATTTTGATTGCTTCCGATATCTTGCCTATGGATGCGCTTGCTGACGTGACCTTTATTCAGGGTGACTTTCGCGAAGCAGAGGTGTTTGACACCATCATGGCAGAGGTTGGTGATAGACAAGTTGATGTAGTGTTGTCTGATATGGCACCCAACACCGCAGGCAATAGTGCTATCGATCAGCCGCGTATGATGTATTTGTGTGAACTGGCAGTGGAATTTGCTTTGGCAACCTTACCAAAAGGTGGCGCGCTCATTATGAAAGTGTTTCAGGGTGAAGGTACGCAAGAATTACGCAAGCAGATGCAGCATGATTTTAGTAAAATCCGTAGTATCAAACCCAATGCGTCACGAGCACGTTCAAAAGAGATGTTTTGGGTAGCCATCAAATAGTTTCAAATTCAATGAGTTGCTGGCCTTGCAAGCGAGATATTGAGACAGCATAAAGTATACTTCTTGTAGAATTAAAACCGCTACAATCGTTAACTGAATAAAAGCGAAACTTGCTTGAATTATGCAGGTTAGCACCACATATCATGGTATATTAACTTTGTTTCAAGCATATGTTTTAGGCAAAGTCGTCTGATAATAAGCGCTTGATATGCTCATCTAGGATAAATGTTTGCGTGATTCATATCCGCAATTTATTAAATCAGCTGTAATGCGATATTTGAGTCGCGTCAGTCTGAGTTAGAAATTTTAATGTTAATATATTCATTAAAATGAGCGATAGGTTTATAGACGTCACGTGTTTAGTAAACACACCAATAAGTAAGGGATGGGAATAACTAGTGAGCGACATGGTAAAAAATACCTTATTGTGGCTGGTGGTAATCGGCGTTTTAGTGCTGGTGTTTAGCGGCTTTGATCAATCCTCTGAGCCGGATAGCCTTAACTACTCTGAGTTTGTGACCGCTGTGTCAGAAAACCAAGTAGCCAGCGTTGAAATCGATGGCGAGCAAATCACCGGCGAAAAGAAAAATGGCTCATCTTTTGAGACTATTAGACCAGCTGTGTCAGATGATGAGCTGATGCCAATGCTGCGTGAGAACCAAGTCGAAGTTCAAGGGACTGCACCAAAACGCCAAAGCGTACTGATGCAATTACTGATAGCCAGTTTCCCAATTCTATTGATTATTGGTCTGTTTTTATTCTTCATGCGTAACATGCAAGGCGGTGCTGGTGGTAAAGGCGGCGGCCCCATGAGCTTTGGTAAATCGAAAGCGAAGATGCTGACTGAAGACCAAATTCACGTCAATTTTGAAGATGTGGCTGGTTGTGAAGAAGCTAAAGAAGAGGTGGTTGAAGTGGTCGAGTTCCTACGTGATCCCGATAAATTCACCAAACTTGGTGCGACGATTCCACGTGGTATCTTGATGGTAGGCCCACCGGGTACAGGTAAAACATTGCTAGCAAGAGCCATTGCTGGTGAAGCAAAAGTACCTTTCTTCTCAATTTCAGGTTCTGATTTTGTCGAAATGTTCGTTGGTGTCGGTGCATCACGTGTCCGTGATATGTTCGAACAAGCGAAGAAAAGCGCGCCTTGTATCATTTTCATCGATGAGATTGATGCAGTCGGTCGTCATCGTGGTTCTGGCATGGGCGGTGGCAACGATGAGCGCGAGCAAACGCTTAACCAATTATTGGTTGAAATGGACGGTTTTGAAGGCAACGAAGGTGTGATTGTCATTGCTGCAACCAACCGTGCAGATGTGCTTGATAAGGCGCTATTGCGTCCGGGTCGTTTTGACCGTCAGGTACAAGTAGGCTTACCAGATATTAAAGGTCGTGAGCAAATTCTTAAAGTGCATTTGAGAAAATTGCCAAACACAATTAGTGTAGACGCAAGCTCTCTGGCTCGTGGTACGCCTGGATTCAGTGGTGCACAGCTGGCTAACCTCGTCAACGAAGCGGCATTGTTTGCAGCCCGTCGTAACAAGACTAGCGTGGATATGAACGACTTTGAAGATGCAAAAGACAAGCTATATATGGGTCCTGAGCGTAAATCTATGGTGATACGCGAAGAAGAACGTCGCGCCACTGCTTATCATGAAGCGGGTCATGCCTTAGTTGCTGAACTGCTACCGGGTACCGATCCTGTGCATAAAGTCACTATCATGCCGCGTGGTTTTGCCCTTGGTGTTACTTGGCAGCTGCCAGAACACGACCAAACCAGTATGTATAAGTCGAAAATGTTGAGTGACATTGCTATCTTGTTTGGCGGTCGTATCGCTGAAGAAGTCTTTATCAATCAAATGTCAACGGGTGCTTCAAACGATTTTGAGCGAGCAACCAAAATGGCACGTGCCATGGTGACGAAATACGGTATGTCTGATGCACTTGGCATTATGGTGTACGAAGACGATGACAGCTCACAAGGATATTTCGGTGGCGGTGGTCGTACAATCTCAGAAGCGACGCAGCAAAAAGTCGATGACGAAGTACGCCGTATGTTAGAAGAGCAGTATGATATTGCGCGTGAATTGATCGAAGGCAATCAAGAAAAAATGCATGCGATGGTTGATGCTTTGATGAAATGGGAAACCATTGATCGCGATCAATTGCAAGATATCTTGGCTGGCGAAAGTCCGCGTCCACCACGCGTTTATCAGCATAATGAAGTAAACTTGTCAAAAAATGATATTAAAACGACCAATTCAACACCGCCACCATTACCAGCGATGTAATGAGTCGTGAATCAACCATAATAAAAAGCCCTTTTGAATAAAGGGCTTTTTTGTGGGCATCATTTTATGAAGGGTTTAGGACAGAATAGAGTTTACTGGTATTATAAGTAAAACAGCAACCATCAGAATTGCTTTTATAAAATTTATCTATAGTGGATCGATTATGTCCTTATTCCAGCCTTTACCCAGCCATGAGATAGTAAGCCGAGATAAAACCTTGGATTTATCGCGACCACACATTATGGGTATTCTTAATGTCACACCAGATTCGTTTTCAGATGGCGGGCAGTTCAACGCAGTAGACAAAGCGGTTGCACATTGTCAGAAAATGATAGCAGACGGCGCGACTATTATTGATATTGGTGGTGAATCTACTCGTCCAAATGCCGACGCTGTGGCGACTAGCGATGAGATACAGCGTGTCGTACCTGTCGTTCGAGCAATCAGGCGGCATTGTGGTGACGGTATTTGTTTGTCTATTGATACCAGTAACCCTATCGTTATGCAGGCGGCATTTGAGGCGGGAGCTGACATTTGGAATGATGTGCGTGCACTAAAACGTGAGGGCGCGATAGCAGTCGCGGCTGAGCTTGATATACCTGTGATGCTCATGCATATGCGCGGTGAGCCGACGACGATGAACAATCTTTCTCAGTATGATGATGTGGTTAGTGACGTAACTACAGAGCTGATGGTACGCATTGAGGAAGTAACAAGTTTGGGTGTCAAGCGTGAAAAAATAATTATTGATCCAGGTTTTGGTTTTGCTAAAAACTATGATCATCATTGCGCGTTGTTAACGCAACTTGAGACGTTAAAAGCACTGGAATTACCAATGATGTTTGGTATTTCGCGCAAGCGTTTTTTAGGGGAAGTATTGACCAAGAGTGGCGTCACATCAATGGTGACGACACAAGCGGTAGAGCGTGATGCGATAGGCGTTGCGGCAGCAATTTTTGCAATCCAGCAGGGCGCTAGTATTATTCGAACTCATAATGTGGCCATGACGCAGCAAGCAGTGGCATTATGGAGTCAGTTATCTGCGTATAATCGTCGCTAGTGTTGTTTTATAAAACCTGATGCATGACACGGTTGTCTGGCATTATGGTCAGGTTAACATAAAAAAGAGCCAGCGAGATTGAGATGAATATAGTGAGTTCAGTATAAAAATAATACAGCTGGACTGGAATGCTTATCTTTAAACGAGAAGTCTCGCAGCCTCTATCTGTACAGGCAAAGCAAGAAAAATTTATACCAGTCCCACGTTGAAATATAATGGTTCTGTTTTATTTAGAATCGCCTATAACACCTGTTATCAAAATCTTAGTAAACGTCTTATCAAAACCCCTCTAAATGAATGAGAGTAATTTTATGTCCACCCCGATTCAACCAGAACAAACCAATGAGCAGCGCCGCATTATTTATCAAGCCCGTCGCGGGTTAAAAGAATTGGATTTTTATCTTGGTCCATATGTCAAAGAGCTATACCTAACCGCAGATCCGGCTGAGCAAGACACATTTGCGCAAATGCTGACGCATGAAGACCCTGATTTATTAGATTATTTTACCAATCAAAATCGTCCAGAAGATGATGCCATATGGACATTGGTTAATAAAATTAAAACGTGGCGTCATACCAAAGATTTGACGTAATGGTTGATGCTTCATTTGGACACAAATAATAATTGGCTAAAGTTGAGATAGACAGTTTTGAGCTGCTGATTGCCTATTAGTCTCACGTTTTCTTTGGCGCTTACCTATGACCTCAGTAACCCCCTTGCGTATTGATACGGCTATCCAGCCGGCCAGCTATTTACGTTTAATGCTGTATATCGGTTTAACCAGCGTTATAGTGGTACTTGCATGGTTTGCTTCTTTAGCCTTGTGGCAGGCTGTGCTTGTATTAATAGTCGCAGCAGCAGTTACTATCTATCTGACACTATCACGACCGATACTATTGCATTTTAGCCAGCCACCGCTTAGTCAGCGTGTCGATAGACAGTGGCAACTCCTGATTCGTACGAGTCGCGGTGATGAGCTATGGCAGGCACGATTAATCGCCGTTCATGGCTATCAGTGGGCGATGAGCTTTGAGTTCATTGTCATAGAGCCTTATAGACGGCCTCTATCAGTGACAGTCTTTCGCGATCAAGTGAGCGCTGATCAATGGAGGGGGCTGAGTATTTTGGCCAATGTTAGTGGCAGCAAAGCGGGGTGAGCCATTAGCATTTTATTACCTTCAACTTTGTTTTCCTTTTACAATCTCACGAACTCTCCATAAACTTACGAACGCCTACATGTCATAACAAAACACCTATCTTTGTGCTAAAAGAGATTTGCTATATTGCAACATAAGAATAAAGCATATAAGCCAGCACTCTTTTCATCACATGCTGATGCACTGTCAGTGTTTTACAAGGGAATCGCGGCTTATAATAATAAATAGTATGAAAAAAAGAGGAGTAAACTATGAGCTTATTAGGGAATTTAGTAAGCCAAATTGCCCGTAGTGCTATGGATCCAGAAGATGCACAGCGTAACCCAGTTAACCAGCGTGCCAACCCACGTCGTACAGGTGGCCTTGGAGACATATTGGGCAGTGTGTTAGGCGGCGGCAGTCAAGCAGGTGGCTATAACCCAAGACAATATGATCGTCAACCAGATAATGGCTTCGGTTTGGACGATGTTATAGGGGGGCTCACTGGTGGCAATCAACGCGGCGGCGCAAGCTCGGGTACTGGTGGCCTAGGAGATATCTTAGGCGGAGTATTGGGTGGTCAACGTACGAGAGGCGGCTTCGGCGGCAAAGGTATGCTAATCGCGGCACTAATGCCAATGGTGTTAAGCTGGATTAAACGTAACGGCGGTTTGAGTGGCGCGTTGTCTAAGATTACTGGCATGGGTTATGAAAACCAAGCCCGCTCTTGGATGAGTAACCAAGAAGATAATGACAATCTTGATCCAAATGAAGTCAGTCGTTTGTTTGATGAAAATGAGATTCAGCAAGTGGCTGCTCATACGGGTGCTAATGAAGTCGAAGTGCGTCAGGGTCTTTCTGAATTGCTGCCTGAAGTTATGAATCAGCTAACACCAAATGGCAATTTGGACAATGAAACAGAGGCCAATACAGAAATCGATCAAATCATGAGTCAATTATCTAGCCGACTCAATACTTTAAAATAACTTTTTATTTTAAAAAGCGTCAATATCAATCAAAAATTCGATAAAAAAGAGCATATCTGATGATGTGCTCTTTTTTATTGTGGATATCGCACAAATCCTTTAAATATATCCTAGTCTTATCTATTTTCTAAAAAGATATGTTAAAAATGGTGAACAATAACGATACGGTTATATAAATCTTATAAGATGACTATAGAACTCATCTAGGGCCATCTTATAAGGATACCTTCTCATGCCATTTAAGCCTATCCAAGCGGCAATAGCCATCTTCGTTGGTTTGATAATTTGGTTTGTTATTCCCGTTCCTACTGGTGTCACGCCTGACGCTTGGCACATGTTGGCATTATTCATTGCTACTATCGTCGCCATCATAGGTAAAGGATTACCGATTGGGGCAATTGCTATCATTGCTGTTACGCTAGTGGCGCTTACTGGTGTCACGAGTGACAGCCCAAAACAAGCCATTAGTGACGCATTATCGAGCTACTCAAGTCCACTGATTTGGCTGATTGGTATCGCAGTGATGATATCTCGTGGTTTGATCAAAACTGGCTTGGGTCGACGTATTGCTTATTATTTTATTTCTATTTTCGGTAAAAAAACCATTGGTGTTGCTTATTCTCTAACTGCCGCTGAATTGATGATAGCACCTATTACGCCTTCTAATACGGCCCGTGGTGGTGGGATTATTCACCCTATTATGAACTCCATTGCGCACAGCTTTCATTCAATCCCAGAGGACGGCACTCAAAAAAAAATGGGTCGTTATTTGGCGATGGTCAATTACCATGCCAATCCCATTACCTCTGGCATGTTTATTACAGCTACTGCTCCCAACCCTTTGGTCGTAGAATTGGTCAATAAAGCCACAGGCGGTGATATTCAACTGTCATGGACGACGTGGGCGGTGGCAATGTTTATACCTGGCATGCTGTGTTTGATCGTCATGCCCTTGGTCATTTATATGATCTATCCACCTGAGGTCAAAGTCACGCCTGATGCCAAAGGTTTTGCAAAAGACAATTTGGCAGAAATGGGTCAGATAAGCCCTCAAGAAAAAATCATGCTTGGGGTGTTTGCGCTTATGCTGCTGCTATGGGCAAATATTCCTGCACTAATCTTGGGTGAGCAGTATAGCGTTGATGCGACTACGACCGCTTTTATTGGCTTGACGACATTGATACTGACGGGTGTATTGACTTGGGACGATATTCTAAAAGAAAAATCGGCATGGGATACCATCGTTTGGTTCGGAGCGCTCATTATGATGGCGGCCTATCTTAATGAGCTTGGTTTGATTGCTTGGTTCTCAGGTAATATTGAATCTCTGATTGGTACGACTGGGGTAGGTTGGATAGGCGCGGTCACTATTTTAACCTTAGTCTATTTATATATTCATTATTTTTTCGCTAGTACTACAGCCCATATCACCGCTTTATTTGCTGCTTTTTATGCAGTAGGACTGACATTAGGCGCACCGCCGATGTTATATGCGCTAATTTTGGCCGCAGCAGGAAATATTATGATGACGCTGACCCATTATGCGACTGGTACCGCGCCAGTTATTTTTAACTCGGGCTATGTGACATTAAAAGAATGGTGGAGTATTGGGGCGATTATGAGCGTGGTCAATTTAGTCATTTGGATAGGGGCTGGTTTAATTTGGTGGAAAGTGCTTGGTTATTATTGATTAATAAGTCAAAGTAATTAATTTTAAATGTAAAGATCGTCACCTAAAAACGCTCATCTAACGTCTCTAATGTATAGTTGAGCGCGGCAAAGCAGATATCGGTATTAAACCCTCTATACTGTAAAAACCGTAGCTGGCGTGCTTTATCTTTTTGCTCAGTAGGTATGTCGTCGCCGTACTTTTTGGTACGTGCTATGACTGCCAATTTTAGCCAATCGACACCGTCGACCAGATTGTCTGAGCTGTCATCTACAAACTCGCTAAATTCATCAGACTCGGCATTCGCCATATCAATCAGCTCATCGACATTACTTGGCATAGCAATTTTTTTGCGATAAAACTCTTGCTTGATGCGCCCGCGTCCACGACCTTTGCGAATATTTTCACGAATGAGCATGAGAGTGGTACGGTAATCACTTTGATAGCCTTTTTCTGCAAACTCGTCGAGAAGGGCGTCAATCTTTTCTGGGTCTTGTTCTTTATCGATCAGTTTTTGCTTAAGCTCCGCTTTACCGTATTCACGGCGCGACAAATAGTAAAAGGCCAACCAACGCAGGCGACTTTCAGCCTTAATCGCATCGACCTCGGCCTGTCGTTGTTCGGGTGTGCGCAAATATGCTTTGAGTGCGGCTGGTAGATTGTCGGTTTGGCTATCTGATTCACGGTCATCCGTCGCTGTTAACGCAGGTATTGGCGTTGAGCTTTCTTTATATGAATCGACATCAGTAATGGAGGCGCTATCGTCTTCATCACCATGAATGTTGCTTTTTACTTCTGCCAGCATTTCTTTGATACTTTGTGCTTCAGGTGGCTGATAAGCAGGCACATCGCTAGGTTCAGCGGTAAAGTTAGCAGCTGGATGAAAGCGTTTTTTACGTTTTTTGGATTTGACAGGGTTTTTTATATTAGAAGAAAATACGGAGGTCGATGGTATCTCGACTATAGAGTCATTGGTTATGAAGTCGTCTTTATCTGAATAAGTCGGACGTTTGCTAGGTTTTCTGGTCTTTTTTGGTTCGTCTTTATATAAGGGTTTAGCGGATTTTGTTTGTTTGGCATCAGCAATACTCGCTGAGTCGGCGTCCGATTCAGCGAGTATTTCAGCTAAGGTTTTAATTTTCATTGTAAATCATGGTTATTGACAAAAGTTAATGATGATACCGTTACTGTACAGGTTCAGAGACCAGTTCTTCGTTGGTTTTTTCGCTATCTTTGGCTTTGCTCTCTTTTTTCACCCCAAGCTTTTCGTCACGAATTTTATCTTCGATCTCTTTTGCGATAGCAGGGTTTTCTTTCAAGAACAATACAGAATTGGCTTTACCTTGACCAATTTTCTCATCGCCATAGCTATACCAAGAGCCGGCCTTGCCAACCGCGCCAATCTCAACGCCCAAATCAATGACTTCAGCCAAATGGTTGGTGCCTTCACCGTAGGTAATCTCAAACTCTGCTTGGCGAAATGGTGGTGCCATTTTGTTTTTGATGACTTTGACACGGGTTTGGTTACCGATGATTTCATCACCGTTTTTGACTGCACCAATACGGCGGATGTCCATACGTACTGAAGCGTAGAACTTAAGCGCATTACCACCTGTTGTGGTCTCAGGGCTACCGAACATAACACCGATTTTCATACGAATTTGGTTAATAAAGACAACCATACAGTTAGAGCGTTTGGCGTTACCGGTGATTTTACGTAGTGCTTGGCTCATAAGACGCGCTTGTAGACCCATATGCGAATCACCCATCTCACCTTCAATCTCTGCTCGCGGGGTCAAGGCGGCTACCGAATCGATAACGATCATATCGATCGCACCTGAACGTACCAACATGTCGGTAATCTCAAGCGCTTGCTCACCATTATCAGGTTGAGAAAGCAATAGCTCATCCGTATTTACGCCCAGCTTGCGTGCATAAACAGGGTCAAGTGCATGTTCTGCATCAATAAACGCACAGGTACCGCCTTGTTTTTGACATTCGGCAATCGCCTGTAGAGTCATAGTGGTCTTACCAGAGCTCTCAGGGCCGTAAATCTCAACGATACGGCCTTTCGGTAGGCCACCAATGCCAAGGGCAATGTCGAGACCCAAAGAACCTGTTGATACCACATCAACATCCATAATAGCTGAGTCGTCGCCTAAATGCATAATGGTGTTTTTACCAAACTGCTTTTCGATTTGACCGAGTGCGGCTTTCAGGGCTTTGGCTTTATTGTCGTCCATACTGGATTCCTTGTTTGCGATAATGAATGTGGAACTATTAATTGTGATGCTATAAATAAATGCTTTTATGACTAAAATGAGTTGCTCAACCCTGCTACTGAGAGGGCAAGAGACGATTGGCGTATGGCTATTATCACTACCATAGCTGTCTTAAAGTGAGTCGGCTATACAATAAATAGAGGGTAATATCGATGGTATCATCAGTAATATTGAAAAGCTCACTTTACTATACAGCAAAATCAAACCATGATAAAAGTAAAAATAAGTTCATAAAAATTAATGGTTATAGTGGTTCTTAACGCATACTATTCTCGTTACTTTTTAATGGATTCTCTGTAGCGCTTTTGATTAGATGAGGCAATTATAACAAAATCCAAGAGCCATATAGTGGCTCGAACGATGCTAAGCGACATTGGTTGTCGCATGGTATGAAGAAGACTATTTGCCTAAACGATTGAAAGAAAATGGTAGTTTTGGACAGGAAGTGAATGCGAGTTGTCAATAGGTTTATAAGTTGTCCACAACAAATAAAAGGTTGATATTTTTCTGCTGTGAAACATATTTAAGGAGAAAATTATTTTTAGAAAATATTAAAAATAATTTCATATGGTTGAATTTTCTAATCAAAGCATTGATTTTAAAAGATTTTTAAATTGTATAAAAAATGAACGATTTTACCTTGTCCTTTATGTTACCTAGGCAAATCTCTGTCAAGTAGTGACTTATACACAGGGTTATCCACAGCTTATGGGGAGAACTCACGAAGCCCTTATTACATCGATGTTTGCGTAGATACTGCATATCGAAAGATGTGGTCATAATGCATTTTTTGCGCTGCTGCAAATATGTGTTTATCAAAAAATTCTACATTGATAACTATGTTTCACATGTTACCGTTTTATGAATTTTTAATAATAAAAATATTTAAAACTTCTAGATAAAGCGATATAGCAGGGAAATGACCAAATAGCAGCATGCAACACAGTAAGTGGTCAGTTGGCAAGCACAAAAAAGCGGCCAAATGATTTAGCCGCTGTGTCAAAAACTATCGAGATTTAACTGTCAGAGCTAGTCTTTAATATAGATTAAATCCCATACACCATGTCCACGCTCGAGACCACGACGCTCAAATTTGGTCATTGGACGAAAGTCAGGACGGTCAGTAAAGTTACCCGCGCCAGCTTGATTGGTTAACCCTGCAAAGCCATCTAATACTTCAACCATCCAAAAAGCATAATGCTCCCAATCCGTTGCGGTATGAAACCAGCCGCCTTGTTTTAAGCTACGAGTCACGATGGTCATCCGCTCAGGGCTGACGAAACGGCGCTTATAGTGACGTTTTTTCTGCCACGGGTCAGGGAAATAAAGTTGAATACGATCGATGTGGTTTTCCGGTAACTGTTTAAGCAGTTGAATGGCGTCACCGTTGATAATTTTGACATTGGTTAGGTTTTGCGTACCTGCCATGTAAGCACATTTACCAATACCTGGCTCATGCACTTCGATACCCACAAAATTACGCGTCGGCTCGGCGGCTGCCATCTCAATAAATGAGTCACCCAGTCCAAAACCAATTTCTAAAGTCAGTGGGGCATCTGCGCCATTGGGGCTGTCAGTGAAGAGCGAGCGTAAATTGTCGATACCCTCTAGATTGCCATCACCGAAGCTATTATTGACTAGGTACTCAGCAAACTCTGGATCTGTCAGTGCCAGTTCAGCATTTTTGTTCATGTGCGTACGCCGTTTCATGAACGTATTGACGATGCGTAGGTGTTTGTCAGCGACAGGCTCTATTTCATGGCTGGTGCTGGTATCAATGTCGATAGATTCGTCGGTCTGATTGTCGTTGGTGTGAGTAAGGGGTTGCTCATCAGTAATAGTACTGTTGGCATTGTCATTGATATCAGAATGTTGACTCATAAGATTAATAAGGCTTAATTAAGTGGGTGAGGTTCGCTCATTATAAGTCAAATCTATACAAGTGTGAATGTTCAATCCTATTTTAGTGGTTTTCCTGCTGGGCTGGCTGTGCCTACGCCGGCAAAGGCGACAAAAAGTTTATCCCAGCCTCGCTGACGCTTTTTTATATTGACCTGACTATATTGTTTTCCTATGCGATACAGGGGATTTGGCGTTATGATGTAATCAGAATTGATAGAGTGTTTTTCTAACAACCAAGTGAGCGTACTGCCATGCTATTCATTGAGACGGACTCGCCACCACCGTTTTATCAAGAACAACTGACTCCTGCCAAACGCAAACAGCTGGATGAATGGTTTGTCGGTCATCGTAGCCAGCGCTATTATCTGAAACGCTTTGAGAAATTTGATCAGCAAGGCTATCTGTCGCCAAACTGGCATTGGGCCGCTTTTTTTATCACCTTTCCGTGGCTGATATATCGTAAGCGCTACATGGATGCGATTGTATATAGTGTGGCAGGGTGGTCATTTATTCAGTTAAATGTGGCTATCGTGTTGGTTGTATTTGAATTTTTAGCGATGTCTTATGTGCCTGATGCGTATCAGATGGCCACGCGGATAGGTATTGCCGCACTTATTTGGTTGTTTTGGTCATTTATGGTGGCACGCTGGACAGACGCTTATTATTATCGGATGGCACGGCGGGAAATTGCGGACGTTATCAATGACTATCCGCAAGATGAAAATGAGCAAAAGGCACACTTGCGTCGAGAGGGCGGGGTGAGCTTGTTTGGTTTGGCACTAGGGTTTGGTTTTTTTGCTTTTGCTCTCATGGTGATTAAGGTACAGTTTTTACCCATCATTGCCAAGCCAAAAGCCAATGAAGTGTTGTTTGATGCTTATGATATTGCCAAAACAACCCAAAATCGTGTCGCATTAATTTATCAGCAAACTGGTCAATGTCCGACCAACTTATCGTTTAATACTCAAACTGAGCAGGTGCGTATTGAGATTGACAATAAGGCTGCTGGAGTCGCAGAGACGGACTGTGCTGTCATTGCTACCATTCAGAACGTCAAGTTCCCCATTCGCTACCTAAACGATCAGACACTGGTTTTTTATCATTTAGGTAATAACAATTGGTCATGTACGAGTTCACTGAATGAAAAGCTCGCACCAGAGAGCTGTAATGAAGATTAGCCACTACGGTGAATTTTTAGGATCAGTGCTAACATTGTCTTTATCATCAACGGGTGTCGCATGGCTTTTTAGGGCATCATAAAAATCGCTCAAATCCATTTTGCGGGATTTACCGATATCCTCATCAAACAAACTCTCAAGCTCTGCCATCGCCGATTGCGCTGATTCAATCATACTGGCCTCGTCGTCATAGATAGCTTGTTGACGTTCAATCAAATCATCATCATAGTCACGGAACGTTTGTACGGTTTCGCGTGCCTTTTCTGGTGAAATACCGAGCAGTTGTAGCGATTCACGCGACATGTCCAACGACGATAAATACGTCTCACGCCAAATATGGCGTACGCCAACCTCACGTAGACGGTAATAATGTTGACGGTCACGAGCACGTGCTAATATGATCATTTCTGGATAATTCTTACGTAAATATTGAGCCGTCGTGATAGAGCGCTCTAAATCATCAATGGCAAGAATAAAGAGTTTGGCCTTACTGATGCCAGCGGCACGTAATATCTCGGGGTTCTTTGGATCGCCATAATAAACTTGGTTACCAAATTTACGAACGAAATCGACACGATTGGCAGAACGCTCAATGGCGGTAAATTCGATATTATGCATACGTAGCACGCGCCCGATAATCTGGCCGACGCGCCCAAAACCGGCAATAATCACCTGATGCTCGTGGTCTGGAATGGCATCGTACTCGCGGCTTGGTTTGCTTTTGGCAAATAAAGGTTCACCCACTTTTTCTAACAATAAAAACGCCAGTGGGGTGAGCGCCATAGAGATGGTTACGATAAGGTTGAGAGTATTTGCCAGCTCAGGGCGTAGAACATTCTGAGCGGTCGCAACACTGAACAGTACAAAAGCGAACTCACCACCTTGGGCTAACGTGACGCCCAGCCTGATACTGGTTGGCCAGCGATTGCCCAATATTTTTGCAATCGCTGCAATAACGCCAAACTTAATAAACATCAAGGCCAGCGCACAGCCAATAATAAAGACAGGCTCTGACAAAATGAGTTTGACGTCAGTGAGCATACCAACCGACATAAAGAATAGACCCAGTAACAATCCTTTGAAAGGCTCGATACTGGCTTCTAATTCATGGCGGTATTCAGAATCCGCAAGCAAGACGCCGGTCAAAAATGCGCCTAATGCCATTGATAAACCAATTTGCCCCATCAAGATGGACACACCCATGACGATAAATAAGGCAACTGCTGTCAGTAGTTCTGAGGCGCCACTTGAGGCCACAAATTTAAAAAATGGTCGAATAATATAGCGGCTGGCAAAAATAAGTCCGGCAAAAACGGCAAAAACTTTGCCAAAATAGATCAAGTCATAGGTTTGTTCACGCACGCCTGACAAGAAGGGAATGACGGCGAGTAAAGGAATGACAGCAATATCTTGAAACAGTAATATCGTGAAAGCTTCACGCCCATGAGTGCTCGAGAGCTGCTGCTTTTCAGTCATTATTTGTAGGACAAAAGCTGTGGAGGAGAGCGCAAGGCCAAAGCCTACGATAAAAGCAGTATCCAGTTGTAAGCCAAAAAACTGATGCAAAATTCCCATCAATAGCGTGCCAGTCAAACCGACTTGCAGACCACCCAGCACAAATATCGAACGGCGTAGCGCCCACAATCTCGAAGGCTGCAGCTCAAGCCCAATGATGAACAGCAGCATGACTACGCCAAACTCAGAAAAATGCAATAAGCTCTCAGCATCGCCCGCGACATCTAAAGCACTTGGGCCCAGTATCAGCCCTGTGATGAGGTAGCCCAATACGGTCGCAATACCAAAACGCTTGCCAAGGGGTACAAAGAGCAACGCTGCACCCAAGAAAATCGTAGCTTGTAACATTAAATTTGGTGAGCCGGCGGCGGCAGCGAACATCTTGTATCCTTAAAGGTGGCAATAAAATGAGCAATATAAAGCGACTATGACAAAAACGATTATGGCAAAAATAATATAGCGTCGACGTCAGTTATTTTTTGCGGTAAATTTTCCAGATGCCATTGTCTGCCAGTGGGTTGCTATAGGCATCATTACGGCGTTTGCGCGGCGTCTGCCGACTGTCTACGATTTTAAAGTCAGGCAGTGCATGAACAATGAGGCCAGTGCGATAAAAGCGTACCCGCTCAGGTTCCAACATCTCGCCTTTATTGTCACGGCAAAATACATAAGCCCGCAAATCGATAAACTCACGATGTGCCACCAAACGCGCTTCCTCATCACTATCAAACACGGCTGACATACGGGCAATTTCATCAGCTGTATAATCACCACACTTGTCAGTGAGCGCGCCTACTGAGCCAAAGCTTTTGGATTCCTTGGCTCGAGTTTTAGTCAGATGCAAGCGTTGCACATGATAAATAAACTGCGGTATCTCAAGGCTGGCAGGTAGTGGTAGATAGTCGGGTGGCAGATCAGCAGCGGGGTAAAAGTCCATTGCGCGCGCCAGAAAAGGTTGCCAGCGCTGTTGATACGCTTGTACCTCGGCTAAGTTGCCTTCATAAATAGGCATGTCGCGAATTTGACGCAAAACATCAGGTGGAAACTGCGTATCTCGAAAGCTGGCAATGTCCTCTTGCAGCGTCGATAGCAAAACCTTGGCGTGTTTTTTGCCATCTTTTGATGTGGGGTCTTCAATATGATCTGGGGCGACAAAGGGCGCTGAGCGTTTAGACATAATGGACAGTCATCAATTGGTAAATAAAAAATACTCATTAGTATGGAGCTTAAAGTCAAACGACGTTCGGATGGGTCACTTGTTATCATCAACCAGTTGTTATTATAACCACATAAACGCTTTTAAATTTCGTTTTTTGAAGGCTTAAGGCGATGATGAAAATGATAAATATCGTGCCAGCTCTAATATAGTTGATTCTAAATAAAACAAATCCATTATATTCGAGCGTTGAACAGGTATAAATTTTTCTGGCTTGCTGTGCCTGCGCAGTCTCGATGCTACGAAACTTCTCGTTTAAAGATAAGCATACCAGCCCCGCTGACTGGTTTTTATACTGAACTCACTATACTTTCTGTTAGCCCGTAGGCGTTTGATAATTCGATAAAAAGTTTGATTGATTTCTCAGTGGTTATGACCAATGTGGCCGTTATTATTGATTGGCTGCGTTGAAATATTACAAATCAAGGCATCACTATGTGTTTCGTGTTGTGGGTGTGATGCGCATTCAACTTGAATGGTGGCGTGATGGATGCCAAGGTCTGATAGACGGTGTTCAAGCTCAGAGATTAGGTTGCTCGATTCATGAATGCTCATGTCGCCATCGACAACGACGTGGCAAGAGAGCGCATTTAAGCCACTCGTAATGCTCCAGACATGCAGGTCATGGACGGCATTTACTTGCGGGTGAGCGAGTAGCTTTTGCTCAACATTGGGTAACGATATATTAGCAGGTGTGCCTTCCATTAAAATGTGTACCGAATCGCGGACGACGCGGTAACCACTCACTAATATAAGCATGGCCACAATCACTGAGGCTGCCGCATCCGCCCATACCCAACCAAATCCCATCATCAATAATGCAGCAATGATAGCAGCAACTGAACCTAGCAAATCGCTCAATACATGCAAGTAAGCACTTTGCATATTGAGATTAATTGGTTCTTTATTATCCGATGGCTTAGTAACAGATGATTTGGCGGAATTTGACCCATGATTGTGTCCATGTTCATCGTTACTATGGCTGCCTCGATGCATGAGCCAAGCGACCAAAATATTGACCAACATGCCGACAACGGCAATGATCAGCATCCCTTGGGTCGCAATTTCGGAGGGTGAATTGAAGCGTTTGATTGCTTCATAAAAAATCATCAGGGCGATGATAATCAAAGTGGCACCATTCACGCCAGCAACCAAAATCTCAAAGCGCTTATAGCCAAATGTTTTTTGATGAGTGGCGGCTTTTTCGCCAATTTTAAAGGCCATTAAGGTGGCGCCAAGTGCTATCGCGTCGCTTAGCATGTGACCGGCATCTGATAATAGCGCCAAGCTGCCTGTGAGCCACCCACCAATGGCTTCGATAAACATGTAGCTGGTAATAATGACAAAACTAATGAGCAATGTCCGCTGATAGCCTTTGGTATCTTGTGAAGACGTTGTCTGCTCTAAATGGCTGCCGTAATCCTGAGTATTCGACTCATTGTGCGTATAGGTATGATTTTCATCGTTTTGATGCGTGTCAGTAGTGTCTTGCCGCGCAGGAGCATTTTGTTTAGGTTGTGAACTTTTTGGAGTCATAACAATACTCGCGTTCGTGGACAATGAATGGAGCAATCCACATTTACTCTATAAAAAGTGACAGTAAACTTTCTACAAAAAAGTCAAATAGCTGTTATAAATGTAACATAGTCGAGTCTTAGCAGCTGTAACAGCGAAGTAAAAACAATGCATACAGACGATATGATTCATTAAAAATAAAAAAGTAGGTTATAACAGCAGGGTAGTTAGCAATTCATAAGGTTTACATTACCAACCCACAGGATCAATGTCTAAAGTGAGTTTTAGGTATTTCGCGCTTGGTAAAGCAAGTATGGGTTGCCACCATTGGCTCAATATATGATGCAATTGTCGGCGATCCTTGGCCAATAGCAATAACTGAACGTGATAGCGGCTGTTCTTTTTACTCATCGGCGCGTCTATAGGGCCCAGTACGGCAAGATGATGCGCAGTTGGAAGAATGGCAATGGCATCTTTCAGTGCTTGCGTGGTTGCCGCCAGCGTTTTGCCTTCACAGCGTATCAGTGCAGCATAGCTATGAGGTGGCAGACCCATCAGTTTGCGTTCTTGTAGCAATTCCCGCGCAAATGATAGGTAACCATCTTTGACCAGCTTTAATAACAATTCATTGTCCGGTTGCAGTGTTTGAATCAATACGCGTCCAGCCTTGTCACCGCGTCCAGCACGCCCTGCGACCTGAATCATCAGTTGGGCGGTGTGTTCTGGCGAGCGAAAGTCTGCGGACAAAAACCCACGATCGGCATTGGGCAGGCAGACGAGCGTGACATTGGGGAAATGATGACCTTTGGCCACCATTTGCGTGCCGACCAATATCGCAGGTTTGCCTTCATTGATACGCTGATAAATGTTTTCCCAGCTGTCTTTACGCCTTGTGGTGTCACGATCAATTTGGATAATGGGGTAAAGCTCTTTACTGGTTTGCGGATTGGCAAAAATCGCGTGCAGATTTTCACTCAGTCTGGTGGTACCCATACCTTTGGCATCTAAATTTTGACTGCCACAATCTGGGCACACGGTAGGGATGTAGGCTTGCCAGTCGCAATGATGGCACTTCAAATAAGCATTGCTTGCATAATGACTGTGCTGAGCTTGGCTATTATAATGAACGGTCAGATGAGCATCACAGCGTGGACAATCTGCTTGCCAACCGCAAGCCTCGCATAACAGGACAGGAGCATAGCCGCGACGGTTCAAAAATATCAGTACTTGATCGCCAGCCTCTAGTGTTTGCCGTATTGCCCCAATTAATTTGTCTGTCAGTCCCGTATCATAACGCGTGCCATCATCGGTGGTTTGTTGATGCGTGGTTTGCAGTCGCGCATCAATGAGCTGCATGGTCGCAGGCTCAGCATTGC
This sequence comes from Psychrobacter vallis, assembly GCF_904846715.1. Classification (GTDB taxonomy): domain Bacteria; phylum Pseudomonadota; class Gammaproteobacteria; order Pseudomonadales; family Moraxellaceae; genus Psychrobacter; species Psychrobacter vallis. Next base: position 88,850 of record NZ_CAJHBU010000006.1, on the reverse strand, counting down.
CGGGTCGAGTCAGCAATTGGCACTCTATCAGCTTGCCATCATCGACTAATTTTAAGTGCTCAAGAGAAGGAGTCGCCGTACCAAGAACGACAGGGATATTGGCTTGTAATCCGCGATACAGTGCCACATCAGCAGCATGATAACGCAAGGTGTCTTGTTGTTTATAAGAGCCATCATGAGCCTCATCAACGACGATAAGTCCCAAATCTGCAAAAGGATATAGCACGGCTGATCGCGTACCAATGATGATTTGTGCATGTCCAGTACGGCAGTCTTGCCATCCTTGTAAGCGATGGGTGTTGTTCATTCCTGAATGCAACAACACGATATGCGCGGCAAAGCGGCTGGCAAAACGCGCGCGCGTCTGCGGTGTCAAACCAATCTCTGGTACTAAAATCAAGACCTGCTTTCCCGCTTCTAGTACGGCTTGCATCGCTTGTAGATAGACCTCAGTCTTGCCACTGCCCGTAATACCATTTAACAAAAACCCAGTATAACGCTGTGATTTATGAGCAGCAAGAATCATATCAACGGCAAGCTGCTGCTCTGTATTTAGATCCAGTGGCATTTTGGCCAATTTGACAGACGAGGGTGCTTGTTTTGGTTCAATATAGCGTTCGATAAGACCTTTGTCTTCGAGCGTCTTTAAGAATGACCGCTGCATGCCTTCTAGTAGTAGCACATCTTCGCTAGCACCGCGCGTACCATGTAGTTTGAGCATATCGAACTGCTGCTTTTGTTTTTTGGCATTGGCGCGAAAGTCATCATTGGTAATATGAGGTAAAATCCGCCAATGCGTAATCAGTAAATCCAACGGTTTGCCTTGACGAACCAAGCTTGGCAGCATGACCGCTAACACGTCACCGAGTGGATAGTGATAGTAACGTGCGAGCCAATTGGCCATTTTTAGCATGCTGGCATCCAAAATTGGCTCAGCATCTAGACATTGATTAATAGGTTTTAGCTTGTTGATAGGTACGCCACTGTCGGTCTTAGCAATATGGCTTACGACGATACCAATTAAGGTTTGACGACCAAAGGATACCTCGACGCGGCTACCAATTTGCGGTACCTGCGTTGAAGTGGCATTGGGCAAAGTGCTCATGTCTGCTGGTAGACTATAGTCAAACACCCGATAAAGAGGCACTGGCAGAGCAACTTGTACCAACATAAAATGCACCCATCGCTTTTAGACAGTTAAATAGTAATGAAAGGATATAGTGAGTTCAGTATAAAAACGAGTCAGCTGGACTGGAATGAATTTTCCGCAGCCTCTGTCTGCGTAGGCACAGCAAGCAAGGAAAATTTATACCAGTTCAGCGTTGGAATATAATGGTTCTGTTTTATTTAGAATCGACTATAACAGCAATAAGCCCAAATATGTCTATTTGGGCTTATTCTGTAGCGTGTTATTTTAATGCAACTGCTTGAGAGTTAAGGATTACTCAATATATAAGATGGACTCAATCTCGACCACACCGCCTTTAGGCAATGCAGCGACTTGAACCGCAGCACGGGCAGGATAAGGTTCGCTCAAATTGGCAACGAATACATCGTTCAACGTCGCAAAGTCATTCAAATCTGTTAACGATACATTGAATTTAACCACGTCATTTAAACTGCCACCAGCCGCTTCACAAATGGCTTTGATATTTTCAAAAACTTGCTTTGCTTGTGCCTCAAAGCCGTCTTTTAATTCCATCGTATCAGGATCAAAACCAAGTTGTCCTGAAATGTAGACAGTATTGCCAACTTTTACGGCTTGTGAATAAGTACCAACGGCGGCTGGCGCTTTATCAGTTTGGATAGTTTGACGAGTCATAGTGTGTCCTTTTTATATTTTTCTGGTTTGGTTAATGGGGGCGTGTCATCGTTTATGTTTCGAGAGGTATGTTTTAAACGTCATCATATAAACGCTGGCAAGCCCTAAGTTTGTTTGCTCAAAATTAAGGTATAGAGTTTATCATTGTTTTTAAGTTTTCTAAAAATTTCTGAACCAGCTACTCACTGTTCTGTTGAGTAGTGATTGGTGTTCATTCAGGTTTTACTATAACTGATACAGTCGCATGATATTGGGAAAACCGAGTAGTGAACGCAGCTCGCGAATGCCTTGTGCCAAGTGATTGCGACTGCGTACAATGATGTGAATGATGGTATCGGTGTTACGTACATCGACCGTTTCAACGCCCATGTTTAGCTGGCGCAAGTGATAAATAACCTCAGTGATTTGTTCGTCACTTAGCGCAATAGATAGTTTCAGATAAGCGGGAAACCGGATTTTACCATTGTTTTTTATATCATGCTCGCCCAGCTCACCTTGTTGCACTGCATTGTCATTACGCCAGCGCAATTGGATGACTTGGTAAGGATTGTCTTTGCGAATATCGTCAAGTGAGAAACATTTATGCCGATGTACAACCAAACCATGGCGCGATAAATGGCCAACGATCGGATCGCCATAAATAGGATGACAGCAATTGGCAAAATTCAGCTCAACCCCAGAGGCGTTAACGATCAACTGCTGTGGGTGAGTCATATCGGTGCTATTTTCTCTTGCCTGTAAGTCGTTGATTTCATCACTAAACAAACGGGTTACCACCAGTTGAGGCAGTAATGTACCAGAGCTTATTTGTTCAAACAGGGTATTTTTTTCTGTTAGTCCACGCCATTCAGTTAGGTTTTTCCAATCATTTTCTGTCAAGTCATCTAGACTTTTTTGGTACGTTTTGAGGGCGCGATCCAGTGCTTGCTGACCATGATGCTGTTTGTCCGCCGCAGACAAATCTTTAAACCACCGTAAAATTTCTTCACGCGCTTTATTGGTCACGACAAACCCCAGCCATTCTGCTTTTGGTTCTGAGTGGCTGTTTACTTCGATTTCGACCAATTGTCCATTTTTTACGACAGTACCAAGCTTTGCAGGTTTACCATCGATATTGGCACCGACGGCCACATTGCCGACCATGGGTCCAACAGCGTAAGCAAAATCTAGCGCGGTTGCCCCTTGTGGTAGCTCATAAGCGCGTCCTTTTGGACTATAACAAATGATTTTGCTGGAGTGTAGATAGTCCATCAGCTCATTGATGGTGGATACGGCTGCTGAAAAATCGGGACTGTTTTCATCCAAATCGTCTTCATCGACCAAATCTTTCATATTGCGCAGCGAGGCTTGAATAACCGATTGACTGACATCGGACGCATGCTCTGCACCAATGACGCCAAGCCTTGCGGCACTTTGCATTTGCTTGGTCAAAATCGTCACTTTTACCACATCATTATCGCGCTCATAAATCAAAGTAAGCGATTGATTGCCACCTGGTAGCGGTCTGCGAATATTGTCCGCAATATGACTGTCATCAATTTGATATTTTTTAATCAAATAATAAGCCAGTTTGTCACAGGATTCGATATTGTCTAGGACAATTTCAAAGGCATAATGACGTAGTAAGGCATTAATTTCTCCGCGATTGCGGAAAAACTGACGGTATATAACCACGCGGTTGTCTAGAACTTTGACCAGTCCGTTCAGCTCTAAATTATTAAGCACAATACTCAAATAGCGATGAATGGCTTCTCTCTGAAAATTGCGCCCAAGTCCATGCTGTAACAGCTTGTCGGACAGTTTGTTATACATATCAGAGTCAAGATTACGATAACAAAGCACTTCGATATAATCAGCGATGTCGTTAAGACCCATCAGACGCGCAAATGGTACATAAAAGTCTAAGGTTTCTTGGGCAGTGGTACGTTGTTTTTCGGGACGTACCGCATCAAGCGTCGACATATTATGTAAGCGGTCAGCAAGTTTGATAATCAACACACGGGGATCAGCCAGTGTGGCGGTCAGAATCTTATGGAAAGTGGCCGCTTTATTTTGCTGTTTATTGTGTGAAGAAGATTTTAGCTTGGTTACTCCATCGACCAGCCTTGATACCACTTTGCCATAACGCTGCTCAATTTGCTCGTCACTGACCTCGGTATCTTCGACCGTGTCGTGCAAAATCGCTGCGATAATGGTATCTCGATCTAAACGAAAACCTGCCAGTATCTCAGCGACCGCAATCGGGTGAGTAATATAAGGTTCCCCTGATTTACGCTTATCTTTAATGTGCGCAATATCACCGAACTCACAGGCGTCAATAATATCACGGCGTTCAGCGGCAGCAAGATATCCTACTGAACGTAGCAAATTGTATTGCGCGTCATCGACTAGATGATGACTGAGTTTGGGTAAGGTTTGACTCATAAAGTAACGATCCTATTTTTCATTACCTGTTTGGCTGACTGTCTATCAAGGTAAATGGTGACGGAATGAATGCTGGCCTACTATAATAAAGCTTCAACAAAAAAAAGCTGAAACACGGCCAGACTACCTGCTAATTAATCGCAAATTTCATTCAATGTCAACTGTTAAGCGAGTAGGTACTGTGAAAATTCAAAAATTTCGACTCAACGGCATGCATTAAGGTTTAAATGGTGACTAAAACAGTCAAAACAATATCAAACACGCCCTAACTACAACTAAAAAACCACAGTCTATGCTGTGGTCTCTATCGGCAATATGTATGATGGCTTTATAAAGCCGCTGTCATGTTTTGATTAAAAGCTATGATCGCCTGACAGCGCCAAATCTAGTGAGCTGGTTGCAAAGTGATGCTCTGGCTGGTTCAAAATGTCGCGAGTGATTTTACCAGCAGCAATTTCACGTAATGCCAATACAGTGGGCTTATCATTATCGACATCAACCAACGGCTCAGCGATACCTTTGGCCAATTGACGGGCGCGCTTGCTTGCCACTAAAATCAGTTCAAAGCGATTATCAACATTATCTAAACAATCTTCAATCGTCACTCGTGCCATAAATAGCTACCTCGGTTGTTTTTATCAGTCACAGACATGATCCGTGACGCAATAAAAATAATATCAAAAATAAAAATGGGAATAGCCGGACATTATAGCATTTTTTGTTTTGCCACGTCGTTGCTTTTTATACCTACTTATAGCGACTTGTTGAATGTGCCACAAGTCATGGTCAATGCTGGGTCTAGTCTTCGGCTTTATTATTTAATAAGTTGGTAATCGTACGATGATAACGCTGCTGTTGACGATTCAAAGTCTGTCTATCGGCCACAATAATCGCTTTTAATTCAGTCAAAGCGACCTCGAAATTGTCATTAATAATCACAAAATCAAAATGCACGTATTGTGCCATCTCCGTCACTGCACCAGCCAGACGTTGCTCTATCACTTCTATCGTATCTTGTGCCCGAGTCGATAAGCGTTGACGTAAGGTGGCGATACTGGGCGGTAAAATAAAAATCATCGTCGCTTGAGGAAATATCTTTTTGACTTGTAGTGCGCCCTGCCAGTCAATTTCTAAGATGACATCAACGCCGGCCTCCAACTGCGTTCGTACACTTTGCTCTGAGGTACCGTAGTAATTACCAAATACCTCAGCGTGTTCTAAAAACTTATTGTCACCGATAGCGCTTACAAAGCTGTCGACGTTAGTAAAATGATAATGGTGTCCGTCAATCTCGCCAGGACGCGGCATGCGGGTAGTATGCGAGACACTGACGGTCAAATCATTAGTGGTGGCAAGTAGCTGTTTTACCAATGAGGTTTTGCCTGTACCAGAGGCGGCGGTAATAATAAATAATGAACCTGTCATACAGTGTGTCCTAGTAAAGTGTGTCCTAATAAACAACTAAAAGATGTCTTAATGAACAGCTAAAGGCTGGTAAAAATAAAAATCGCCATCATGTATGGCGATAAGAAATGAAATCGATACGTCATTATAAACGGCTTTTATGTCTTTTATTTTAATTAAAGCCACTCTTACCAATGCGCGACTAGCATACTGCTATTTTCAGAAAGTACAGTGGTATTTTCAAGAGCAATAAAAGCAAATTATGCTAAAGTAGAGCATTGATTTCATCCAAACTTTTGAATGAACGCTTTTAAAGACAAGCTTTCACTATAAATTATCCAATGATAGGCCTTCTTATGCAAATTTATCTTGCCAATCCACGGGGATTTTGTGCTGGTGTGGATCGCGCAATTGCGATTGTGAACGAAGCATTAACCCGTTTTGAACCACCTATTTATGTCCGCCATGAGGTGGTACACAATAAATTTGTCGTCTCTGACTTGGCAAATCGCGGCGCCGTATTTGTCGAAGAGCTTCACGAAGTACCAGATGGTGCTATCGTTATTTTTTCGGCTCATGGCGTGTCAAAAGCCGTCGAAGATGAGGCTGCACTTCGTGATCTGACAGTATTTGATGCAACTTGCCCTTTAGTCACCAAGGTACATATCGAAGTCGCCAAGTTTGCGCAAGATGGTATGGATGCGGTGCTGATCGGTCATGCGGGACACCCAGAAGTAGAGGGCACCATGGGGCGCTTTAACCGTCGGCATGGTGGTCAGATTCATCTGGTTGAAGATGAAAGTGATGTCGAGGCATTGACGGTACAAGATGTTGAGCGCTTGGCATTTGTTACTCAAACCACCTTGTCAATGGATGACACGGCTCGCGTCATCGATGCGTTACGGGACAAATTTCCCAGTATTCAAGGTCCGCGTAAAGACGATATTTGTTATGCCACCCAAAATCGCCAAGATGCCGTAAAAGATCTGGCTGGTCGCTGTGAGGTGGTCTTGGTGGTCGGCTCACCAAACTCGTCGAACTCAAACCGTTTGCGTGAACTGGCAGAGCGTATGAACTGCCGTGCTTATCTGATTGATAATGCCAGTGAGATGGAGCGCAGTTGGTTTGATAATATACAAAGTGTCGGCGTGACTGCGGGGGCATCGGCGCCTGAAGTGCTGATTCAAGAGGTGCTACAGCAATTGCAAGATTGGGGTGGTGATTTGCCTAATGAGTTATCAGGTATCGAAGAAAACGTGACGTTTAGTTTGCCTAAAGCCTTGCGCATCCCTATCACTCAGGTTGGTAAATAACGCCGGACAATCAATAAAAATCACCTACTATTATGGGTAAGGTAGAATGAATAAGCAAAAAACCAGATTTGTATTGGCAGAAGCCACTCTCGCTGATGTCAATAAGCAACTAAAACTCAATATGCTGGTGACAGTGATAGTGGTATTTGTGCTGTTTATGAACATCATAAAGTTTATGGCAGAAAAAACCTTTTTTTACGCCGCACTCGCACTAATAATGATCTTATTATTGTTCTTTATCCAAAAGGCTCGCCGTATTCTCACGCTAAGAAAACAAGAGCTTATTCATAAATAAAAAGTACAAAGATAGGACCGTTATGACTGCTTACTACAGCTTTATAAAACGCGAACAGCAGGAGAATGGTGTCAGTGTTGCGTATTACCAGCCAACCAAGCATGCGCAAGGTGCGTGGAACGAGCATGAGCAACACATGGCACCAGCGACAGGATTGCTGACGGCTGAGTTGAACAGCTATGCGCCGCAAGCAAACCTGCGTATCGCCCGTATTAGCCTTGATATTTTAGGACTGATACCGCTTGATGACTTTACCATTACCACGCGTTGTATTCGACCCGGCAAGACGATTGAGCTTATTGAGGCCGTGATGAGCAGTCGAGGCCGCGACGCTATCATCGCGCGTGCATGGCGACTTATGACTCAAGACACCAGTGAGATTGCAGGGCTTGAAGACCAAAAGGCTGTACATAAACCGGATGATTTGCCAGTTTGGGAAGGAATGAAAGGCTGGCCCGGTGGTTTTATCGAAAGTGTGTGTTTGGTGACGGATGCGCAGCGTCGTCCCGGTCGCGGTATGGTATGGATAACCAATGACGTTGAGATGGTCGAGGGCAGACCAACTGATGACTTGGTACATTTATTGGGCATGGTGGATACGGCTAATGGTGTTGTGCCGAGGTTGGGTCTTGGCTTATCAAAATTAGAATGGATGTTCCCTAACACAGACTTACAGATTCACATGCATCGATCGCCCCAAGGCCGCTGGCTGGGTATTGACGCTGTGCAGCAATATGGCGATGATGGCATAGGATTGACCAGTGCTGTACTGCATGACGTGTATGGGCCATTTGGTCGTAGCGAGCAAATCCTTACTATTCGTCCGATGCCACGTTAAAATGCGAGGAATAATTCAGCTATTGATTTAAAGAACGAAACGATATGTTGTAATCAATTAATTATACAAATTATTGAAAACTGGTTTTAATAGTACCTAACAAGACGATATCGATCGACGTGGAGGTCACTATGGGAACGCATATTTATTTTTCAAAAAAACTGACGACTATTTTGGAGTTATTGATAGAGGCGTATTCAGAATAATTGTTAGCATTTGTGCTTTTGTTTTTAGGTTAGAAGATTACTGATATTAAAACACCGTCTTGACAAACAAGAGCGGTGTTTTTTATTGAATCAAGATATTGAGCTTGAAATTTTTTGCGGCGCCCCTATTAGTATAAACAGCTACGCGGTATTCAAAACAAAGCTTGTCGAACGTCGATTTGAGCAAATTTAGAGTGATTGCCGCTATCTTATAATAATTTTTTCACCACCATTAAAGGAGTTTTTTATGAGTGAGTCTGTTCAAGCTGATAGCCAAAACCCTGAACTAAAAAAGCATACCTTTGAAGCAGAAGTGGCGCAGTTGCTGCATTTAGTGACACATTCGCTATATTCTAATTCAGATATTTTTGTACGTGAGTTGGTCTCTAACGCCTCTGATGCATGCGACAAACTGCGCTTTGAAGCGACCAATGACGACAGTCTTTATGAAAATGATGGTGAACTGCGTATTCGTATCGCCGTTGACGAAAACGCCAAGACCATTACATTTACCGACAATGGCATCGGAATGAATGAAGCCGACGCGATTGAAAATTTGGGTACCATTGCCAAATCAGGCACCAAAGCTTTTTTGGACAAATTATCTGAATCACAAAAGCAAGACGGTCAATTAATTGGTCAGTTCGGTGTTGGTTTTTATTCAGGTTTTATCGTTGCTGATACCATCAGTGTGGAATCACGCAAAGCGGGCGAGCCTGCGGACACAGGCGTGCGCTGGGTATCAGACGGTACGGGTAGCTTTACCGTTGAGCCTATCCATAAAGCAGAGCGCGGTACAGCCATCACTTTGCATCTAAAAGAAGAATATAGTGAGGGCGAAGACAGCTATCTTGATCGCGGTAAAATCAAGCGTTTGGTCAATAAATACTCTGACCATATCAGTTTACCCATTCAGATGCGCAAAGAAGTGTGGCAAGAAGATGTCGCCGATGATGAGAACGACGACGCGCCAGCGGGCGGTGAAATGGTATTGACGGATGAGTGGGAAACTATTAACAAAGCCAGTGCGTTATGGACACGTTCAGCGTCTGAGATTGAAGATGACGAATATGTCGATTTCTACAAAAACATCACTTATGACATGGATGCGCCGCTGACTTGGACGCACAACCGTGTTGAAGGCCGTGTGCAATATACGCAGTTGTTGTATATCCCCACAAAAGCCCCTGTAGATTTGTACACGCGTGAACAGCAACACGGTCTCAAGCTTTATGTTAAACGCGTGTTTATCATGGACGAAGCTGAGCAACTGCTACCGATGTATCTGCGCTTTGTTAAAGGTGTTATCGATTCAGCGGATTTGCCATTGAATGTCAGTCGCGAGTTGTTGCAAGAGTCGCGTGATGTAAAATCCATTCGTGATGGTAACGCGCGTCGTATCTTGACTTTATTATCTAGCTTGGCCAATAGCGAAGACAGCGATAAACAAGAAAAATTTGCGCAGTTCTACGCAGAGTTCGGTGATGTCATCAAAGAAGGACTTGGCGAAGACATGGGCAATCAAGAACGTATTGCTAAATTGCTTCGTTACGCCACCAGCACGCAAGACGGTCTTGAGACCAGTTTTGCAGACTATAAAGGTCGTATGATTGAGGGTCAAAAAGCCATTTATTATCTCACGGCTGATAATTTAGCCGCTGCCAAAAATAGCCCACAACTTGAGCTATTTAAGAAAAAAGGCATCGAAGTTATCTTGATGACCAGCCGTGTTGATGAATGGGCGATGAACTTCTTGACTCAGTTTGATGAAACGCCGTTACAGAACATCGCTAAAGGCGCAGTAGACTTAGGCGACTTGCAAGACGAAGCAGAAAAAGCAGAAGCAGAGAAAGCTCAAGAAACATTAAAACCTATCGTCGATAAACTAAAAACAGCGTTAGGTGGTCGTGCTAAAGACGTGAAAGTATCGACGCGTCTAGTCGATAGCCCAGCTTGCTTGGTCGTTGGTGAAGGTGAGCTGTCACCCCAGATGATCCAGATGCTTAAGCAAATGGGACAGGATGTGCCAGAGAGCAAGCCCACGCTTGAGGTCAACCCTGACCATCCACTAATCAAAAAACTAGAAAATAGCGAGCAGTTCGATGATTTGGCTCAAGTAATTTTTGACCAAGCCTTACTAGCGGATGGCGGTCAATTAGACGATCCAGCCGCTTACCTAAAACGCGTCAATGAGTTATTGATGAGATAATACGCCGTATTAAATCAAAAAAGAGATCTTGCATGCAAGGTCTCTTTTTTTGTTTGATTTTCAGCCAAATTTAGGCAAATTTTACAAATCAGCCTTATCCTCTTGACCGACAATCCGTTACAATCGCGATAGATTAGCGAGCTAAACTATTCATTCGTATTTTTGGTCTGTGCTACTCGTCTCTCATAATCATCTCATTGTGAATTGAATATAAAATTGGTGTCTATATGCTATATAAAAATGTCAATTAACGACATTTGGTAGCTACCACATTAAAATCATCATCAACTCACTTTTTTTCTCGACTGGCTAGAGGTTTAAGTCTTTGTCACTTGCGTCGTTAAAAACCGTATCGCTTCAGCGCTTTTCGCTCAATTTCGCTGCCAATATTATCGCAACCTTGTGGATGTTAGTTGGGTCAACACGGGCGTTTTCTTGGGTAAAACCCACCTTTATTCAGTTTGCATTATTTGCGCTATTAGCGCTGGGCAGCAACGTGCTCTTTTCGTGGCTGGCTGCTGAAAGCGGCAGTATCTTTAATGAGCAAGGATTGGTCAGCTATTTAATTTGGCCAATGATTATTCTATTGAGTGGCATTATCTTGGCACGGCGCGCGGGCAACCAGTCGCTGCTTTTTGTGCCTGTGGTATTGTGGTTGGTCGCCGATACCTTATCAGCGTTATTACAGAGCTTGGTACAACTTTTGGGCAGCTATGGTTGGTTGCCCAATTGGAGTTATTCCTTTTTACCGATTCTTTTTTTGGTGCTGTTTTTGTGGCAGACATTAGCCTTGTTATGGATTTTTTCTCGCCGCCTACGGATACCATGGTGGGAGCGGGTGATTGTGTTGGTGGGCGCTGTCGCACTATTGACGATGTGGCAACGTAATGTCGCTGATCAGCCTATATTTAAACAAATTCCTGTAGAGCCTGTCTTAGCAGAAGCGGCACTATATGAGCAGCCACGTTTGTTGCAAGAAGCGTTGAATCGCATTGATCCCAGTATCTTAGGCAAAACTGACTGGTACTTTATGGGTGTGGCAGGATTTTCTGAACAAGATGTTTTTCGTTCTGAAATCAACAAAGTCCGTGAGTTGTTTGATGTGCGCTTTGGTACTAGCGGGCATTCTCTATCACTGATTAACAATACTTATAGCTGGTTGGATGAGCCAATTGCTACCAAGACCAGCATACTTCGCGGCTTAAAAAAAATTGGTCAGCAGATGAATGCCGATGAAGATGTGTTGATGCTGACGCTATCTTCACATGGTAATGAAGATATCATCCAATTGGCAAACCCGCCGCTTGCCATGGAAAATCTAGACGCGGCATGGCTGCGTGAGGCGTTAGATGCGTCAGGCATTCGCTGGCGAGTGATTGTGGTATCTGCCTGTTACTCAGGCTCATTTATCGATGATTTGGCGTCTCCGACCACGGTGGTGATTACCGCATCGGCCGCTGACAGAGCATCATTTGGCTGTACCAATACGGCTGAGATGACGTATTTTGGACAAGCGTTTTTTGCTGAAGGCATGCGTGGCAATACCAGTTTTGAATCCGCTTTTAAGGATGCCAGAGTGCGTGTTAACGAGCGCGAAAGCTTGATGGGATTTGAGCCATCAGAGCCACAAATGGTCATTGGTAGTTTGATGGAGACGGCATTGCCTGCTTTTGAGCAAGTGTTATTTGATAAAACGCGCCCACCAGTCGCCAGCATTATGAATTCTAATGATACAACTGCTATTAATATCGTACCTGACGATGCTTCGAGCCAGCCAGTGGATGGGCAGTAGCCACAGCTGATTAAGTCTGCATCATCATGTCATGTACGCCCTAGTATCGACTATATTCTCTTATAAGTGCTTTTTATAAGTCATTGTTTGTTTTAGATAAAAGGAATGTCACTCATGAATAATTCTTATAATCACAGTTTGTCCGCCAATAGCCAGCTTGCGCAAAAAAGCGTGAATCGCTGCTTTGATGGTGAACAGCATTATTATAGCCATCAATCAACGTCTACCAAAACGTCGATGACATTTAGTATTTATCTGCCTGATGAAGCACTTGCTGGTCGCCGCTGTCCTGCGGTTCTCTATTTATCAGGTCTTACTTGTAATGCTGATAATGTTACTCATAAAGCGCATTTTCAACAAAAATGTAGCGAGCTTGGTATGATATTTATCGCGCCAGATACCTCTCCAAGAAGTAGCGAAGATGTTGAAGTACCAAACGATGAGCGTTATTTTGTCGGTCAAGGTGCCAGCTATTATGTCGATGCGCTACAAGCACCTTGGGCCGAGCATTTTAATATGCAAAGTTATATCGTCGATGAGCTATACGATTTGCTGCGCTCAGAGTTTCCCATCGATAGTATAGGCATCACAGGGCATTCGATGGGCGGGCATGGGGCATTACTACTGGGCTTTAAGTTTCCAGGGAAATTCGTCAGTGTTTCAGCGTTATCGCCTGTGTGCGCAGCCAGTGAATCAGCATGGGGACAAGCCGCTTATGAAGCGTATTTCGGTGACGACAAGTCTTTATGGGCGCAAGCAGATGCCGCACAGATGATTGAAAAGGTGGGTCAGCAGTATTCAAGCATTTTGGTGGACCAAGGCGCTGCTGATGATTTCTTGGCAGAAGGCCAGCTTCAAACCTCTAAACTGCAACACGCTTGTGAAAAAACCAAACAGCCTTTAACATTACGTTATCAAGCGGGCCATGACCACAGTTATTATTTTATTCAAACCGTGATTAACGACCATATCGAGCATCATTGGCGTATGGCGCAACTTAGCTAAATGACAATGCTATGATGTGACACTATTTTTTCGCTGTAGCGTTTTATTTTTAAAAGGTAAGTTTTATGGCAAGTGATCAGGATGTGGCAGCGACTGATTTAGACGTTCAGATGGTGGATGCTACCGCCACCAAATCAACGCTGGCGACCATGCAAGCCGATATGGACGCGGCTTTAAAAGATAAGCAGCACGCCGATACTGATGTGAACAATGAGCAAAAAAATCCCGTTCAATCAAATGCGTTTATCGCCCAAGTAACCAATGACGCGGGTGATAGAGTACTGGATGATGCGCAAGTCTCACGCGTGATAGAGATGGCGTGGGAAGATAGAACCCCATTTGGGGCGATAGAGCATAGCTACGGTCTCACAGAATCTGACGTCATTAAGCTGATGCGTCAAACGCTAAAGCCGTCGTCTTTCAAGTTATGGCGCGAACGAGTGAGCAATCGTGCCACTAAGCACGAAGCAAAAAGAGGTTTTGAGGTAGGTCGTGCTTATTGTAAAACCCAATATAGGCAGCGCTAATAGAGTGAATATGAACTGTCAGTAATTTTATATTGACTTAACTACAATTCCTTTTATTTTAGCTGTATTTTATTTGAACTTAAATTAGGTCACTTTATTATGATTAGTCCTTCTAAACCCTATCTTATTGCCCCATCGATACTCTCAGCTGACTTTGCGCGTTTAGGCGAAGAAGTTGAAAAAGTGTTGGAGGCAGGCGCTGATGTGATTCATTTTGATGTCATGGACAATCATTACGTGCCCAACTTGACGTTTGGCAGTATGATTTGTAAGGCGCTGCGTGATTATGGTGTTGATGCGCCTATCGATGTACATCTTATGGTGTCTCCTGTCGATAGTATGATTGAGCAGTTCTTAGAGGCCGGAGCCAGCGTTATCACCTTTCATCCAGAAGCCAGCGCGCATATCGATCGTTCGCTGCAACTGATTAAGGATGGCGGTGCAGAGTGTGGTTTGGTATTGAACCCAGCGACGCCTTTGCATCATTTAGATTATGTTATGGATAAAGTGGATCAAATTTTGCTGATGAGTGTCAACCCAGGTTTTGGTGGTCAGTCATTTATTGAAAGTACATTGAACAAGGTACGCCAAGTTCGTGAGCGTATTACGGCCAGTGGTCGAGACATCAGATTGGAAGTTGATGGCGGCATCAAAGCCAGTAATATCCGTGCGATCGCTGAAGCAGGCGCTGATATGTTTGTCGCGGGTTCTGCGATATTTAACCAACAAGATTATAAGGCTGCGATTGATGCCATGCGTGCAGAGCTGGCATTGGCTGATGATAGTAAGTAGCTTATCGTTCGTTCAAAACAAAAGAGTGACATAAAACAGATATTTTGCTGGGTTAAATTTCTCGCTTATGGCAAGCTTTTCGACATAGGCTTTGAAATCTATCTCAGCAATACTGTGTTTTTTTGATTTGAATCGCCTGTATAATGTCAAGATACGACTATAACTTTATGCCATACAAAGGTGACACATGGACACGCAAAAAATAGATAGTTCAGTGCCCACTGAGCGGGTACCAGACAACATGCCTCGACCTCAGCAGCGCAGCTTGGTGCCAAAAGGCATTACTATTGGCTTGGCAGTGTTTGCGCTGGTGTTAAGTCTAGCAGGTTATGGTTTTCGTTTGATGATTGGCGATGATGTCGGAACCGTCCTGCGTCACGCTGCGGTAATCGTACCTGCATTTGTGATTGGCATTCCGTTGTTTTTTTGGCTTGGTTCACGATTGCTTAACAAAGTGAAAGGCCTGCACATCGAGACGAGAAATGCCTTGACGCTTGGTTGGTTGACCGCTTGTGTGGCCATGTTGTGGCTGATGGGTACTTATAGTTAAATGATCCGGCAGTCTGTTATAAGCTGTTTTTTATACAATTTTTAATCATGAAGCCATGCGCTGTAAGCATGGCTGGGATTTTACATGCGAATCATACCGACCCGTATTGCCAACATTATTTATCCGAAAGACTTACCAAATGGTTTATTTACTAGTTTAATCATAGCTTGCCTACTGATGGGCTTGGCCTCGTTGCGTCACGGTACTGGTTTACAAGGTTGGCTCAATGTTATCGAGAACTGGCTAATCATGCTGTTGATATTTCCGACTGCTACTGCTGTAGTGGCGCTGCCATTTAAATACCGAGATCCCACGTTAGAGCTAAAGCTGATGTATTACCTCGGTATGTTTGTGGCCTTCTTATTTACGTTGGCAAAACTGCGCTACTGGCGCTAATGTTACAAGCACCGCACACCCAAGTAGTATTTATATAGAACACTTATGTGACAGCCCTTGAATTTCAAGGCGAAAGCGTCCATTGTATGAATAATGCTGTTTTATCCGTGTTATTTTAAGACGATAGTTTGCTATATGAGAGTGTCTTTGCAAGTATAAGACGGGACAATAAGGAATAAATGAATGCCATATGATATCGATAATGATATAGAAGTAGATACCGATAGTACTGACCAGTTTGCAGGATTTGCCAAAGAGACCACACTTGAGCTGGTAGAGGCGGCGGATGGTAAGTTATTATTGCGTGATGCTGACCAAGATGAAGCGCCACTTATGACCATTGATTTTTCTGAAAAACTCAAAGAGTTGCTCGGTAGTGATACCCAAGCGATTGGTCAGCATATGATTCATGCTGCGATTCAGGTCATTATGCAAAAACAGATGAGCCAATGGCATGCGCATGTCTATGACAAAGAGCCAACGCACTACAGCTGATTTTAGCCAGTTTCACCTCTCTAAATGGTGTTTTGGGTCAACAGAAAATTAAAGTCAGAACAAAAAAAAGGGTTTATCACTGGATAAACCCTTTTTTTTGTTCAAACAAAGCCATTTGTGAAAATGGCAATTATTTGATTTTAGCTTCTTTAAAGATCACATGCTGGCGTACTTTTGGATCAAACTTTTTGATTTCCATTTTGCCCGGCATAGTGCGCTTGTTTTTAGTAGTGGTGTAGTAATACCCAGTACCAGCTGTTGATACTAATTTAATTTTATCTCTCATGATAGCTTTCCTGTAAATGAGGGGTCTTCAAACGATAGGTACGGATTCAAAGCGTATAAGTTGCCACATATAGGTAGCAGAAAAGCAGCTTAAATGACGAAAATTATCGAAACCATTAAGCTGCCAGTCTTTACTTAAACTTTTTGACCTTGTGCGCGTAGATCGGCTAACACTTTATCGATACCTAGTTTGTCAATGATGCGCATACCTTTGGTAGACACACGTAGACGTACAAAACGATTTTCAGACTCTACCCAAAAACGATGGTTGTGTAGGTTTGGTAGAAAGCGACGACGGGTTTTGTTGTTTGCGTGCGAAACATTATTACCCACCATAGGGCGCTTTCCAGTCACTTGGCAAACTCGAGACATGGCGAACTCCTAATCTATGAGGTATGAGTTTTTCTCATACCAGTCTGGGCAAGTTGCACGTTTTTGCGGCATGGACACAGCAAGCGGCAGCTTTGCACCAAACAAAACTATATGAAGGTTGAGCTGGTAAAACTGCTATCTAAAGGCAAATAACAGGCTAACCAATTCAGAAAATTTTAAAGCCGACATTTATACCATAAAAGAGATGAATACTCAAATATTTTTATGATTATTGTTGGTCTAAAGGCTGACTATTATACCTGAAATATGCAGGCTATGTCGTTGATTATTTAATGGTAACGATTAACTTTTAGTTGTAACTTATAACAAAAGTCAGTAAAGTTACCGTTATAAATTTAATACAATCTGTTAATACAACTGGTATTAGTGTAAACCTATGTATCATTACCAATCGCTCTTGATTCTGCGTAATGGTTTTTGCTTATCTTCTCAAATAAATCACTGCCCACGTGGAGTCCAAACATGTCATATAATTCATTGCCACTTACTTCTAAGTTGTTTCAGCTCACAGCACTTACATTATCATTAGCGTTAGCTGGATGTGGTGGCGGTGACGGTACTGATACGATTGCACCAGAGCCTGATACAGGTGTGACGCAGCCTGGTACGGGTGGGGATGGAGATCCAAGCGCTTCTCCTACTAATGCGAGTGAAATATACATATCAGCTGAAAAAAACCAACTCTTGACAGGTAGTGATAAGACTACTGTAAACATTAGAGTAACGGATAAAAATGGTGGTATTGTCAGAAATGTCCCCGTAAGTATAAATATTGCAAATGCTTCTTTATACGGTTTATCTTTAAGCAGTACTTCTAATCAAGTAACTGATGATCAAGGCCTAATTGCTGTTGAGTTACTACAAAGCACAGTAGGTATTGACTCGCAATTAAACCATGAAAGTTTACTAACTGTCGTTGCCAATGGAAATAATAAAATTATTCAACAAACACTTCCTATTTTAGTTTCAGGCACTAGCACAAGTAATGTTGTTTCTTCCAAGAATTTGGTAGAGGCAGGTGAAAACTTTAATGTATCTGGTCAAATTCTAGACGGTTCAACTAAACCTGTTGCTAATGCTGATGTTGTTTTATATAGCAATGATAAAGAAGCGGGGAAAGGTACAACAGATAATAATGGTAAATTTATTTTTAATTTAAATGCCTCTAACTTAGAAGTATTAGATGTTGGTTATTTATTCAGCGTCGAAGTTAAAGGTACTGAGATCAGTCAACGTATTCCTGATATTTTAACAGTAGTATCAGCAAGTAGTTCTAGTATGAGCTTTTCAGAAACTCCTGATATTGTTGTTGGTAATAAACAAAAAATAACTTTGAATGTCCCAAATGCCGTAAATGGCGATATTGTATATTTATCAACTAATAAAGGTGAGCTATTTGCGTCTATTAATGAAACTCAAGGTAGCTCTCGTCGTGGATTCAATGTTTCAAATGGGAAAGTTGACTTCTATATCGATTCTAACGTACCTGGTACAGCAACTATAAGAGCAGAGTATAATAATGAAATTAAAGAAACTCCGCTAAGCTTTGTATCGGTGGAGCCTACCAAACTGCTTCTACAGATAGAACGAGCTGTAGTAAGTGTTGGTGGCTCTACTTCAGTGATAGCAAGAGTATTAGATAAAAATGATGCTCCCGTAAAAAACGCTATCGTGCAGTTTACTACTGTCAGAGATGCATCGGGTGGCAGTTTGGGTCAAGGAGTTGCTTATACTGATGATAGTGGTATAGCTACAGTGGTTTATAATGCAGGACAAAACCCGACTAGCACAAATGGCGTTACTATTAAGGCCCAAGTACAGTCAATCAAATTGCCAAATGGTCAAGAAAAGGCGGTTAATACCATTTTGGATACTTCTGAAGTTACAGTTCAAACCAAATCTACATACATCAGTTTTGCTTTTGCTGATAAAGTATCTTCCGACAATAGTGAAATATATTACTTCCGTAATGGATCTGTTAGTGTTCTTAATAGCACTGGTAAGCCTGCTATAAATCAAAAAGTATCTATAAATTTAATGCCACACAATTACTTGAAAGGTTATTTTGAGATTATCAGAAATAATTTTCTAGAAACAGACTTTTGGCAGCAAAATGCGGTAACTTGTGAAAACGAAGATAAAAACAGTAATGGAATCTTGGATCCTAATGAAGATTTCAACGGTAATGGTCAATTAGACCCTGTTAACGTAGCCGCAGTACTTAATAGTATGGGCCAAACAGTTGATTCTAATCAAAGTTTTAACTTCGTGACAGATGGGGCTGGAAGAGTTGATTTTTCTATACGTTATCCAAAACAATATGCTAATTGGTACAGAGCTAAAGTTACTGTAAATACAAGAGTAGACGGTAGTGAGTCACAGCAATCTAGAGTAATAGATTTTCCAGCACTAGTAGATGATATTGATATTGGTATACCGCTGCGTCCAAATACTAATAGTCCGTTTGGTACTGATCAGAATTGTTCTAGCTCAATATAGTTCTCAATATAATTAACAGTTACAAAACCCCCAACCCTATGTTGGGGGTTTTCGTATTACCCCTTCAAATAATCAAAGCAACCTCAATAACCAAAAACAACCAACTCTGTCAGCAAAACATAGCAAAAAAGATTAAAATAGTCGGTTTCCTATGATGTTGATAGCATTTCAATATAGTGATCATTTTAATTTTTTAATTGGGCGTACTATGTCAGATAATACAAAAGCTGCTTTATCATCGAATATAAACTCAAACACAATCTCTCTGAACGCACCAGCTACGGACGCTATTGAGACCGCAACGCTTTTGATTAAATGCAAAGATCAGGCGGGCATCGTTCAGGCGGTTTCCGAGTTTATTCATCGCTATGGCGCGAATATCATTACACTTGATCAATACTCAACTGCCCATGAAGGTGGCCAGTATTTTATGCGTTTAGAGTTCGCCTTGGCAGGATTGAGTGAGATTATTGATAATTTTGAAGTCAGTTTTGGGCATACCGTTGCCAAGCGCCATAATATGGATTGGCGACTCCATAACAATGCGATTAAGACCAAAGTGGGTATTTTGGTATCCAAGTTCGATCATGCATTGTTAGATTTGTTATGGCGACATCAGCGCGGTTTGCTTGATTGCGAGATTACCTGTGTTGTCAGTAATCATCCTGACTTGCGTCAAGCCGTGAAAAACTTTGGGATTAAATTTCATCATATATCAGTGACCAAAGGCAATAAAGAGCAAGCAGAAGAGCAGATTCATAAATTGATGGAAGGTAATGATTTGCTCGTACTAGCGCGTTATATGCAGATACTATCGTCTGATTTTGTGAAACGTTGGCCGATGCAAGTGATTAATATTCATCATTCGTTTTTGCCCGCTTTTGTGGGAGCAGACCCTTATCGCCAAGCTTACGAAAAAGGCGTCAAACTGATCGGAGCGACCGCACATTATGTCACCGCTGAGCTCGATCAAGGGCCTATCATTGAGCAAGACGTCCACCGTGTGACGCATCGTCAAGGTGTGACAGAATTACGAGCTATTGGCCGTGATATTGAGCGCAATGTATTGGCACGCGCCGTCAATTGGCATGTACAAAATCGGGTGATTGTGGCAGGCAATAAAACAGTAGTGTTTAATTAAACCAGTAACTGGTTAGAGATGTTGAACGTTATTTATATCAGCATCTCTAACACAAACTTGCTGCCGACAAAGCCAATGGCCAGTAATATAAAGGCATAAATAGTGATGTTGGCAGCACGTTTGCCACGCCAGCCTGCGCGCCAATTACCAAACAGTAGCGTGCCAAACAACAACCATGACAGCAGACTAAAGACCGTTTTGTGTACGATATGCTGAGCCATCAAATCCTCTACATAGACAAAACCAATGCCCAGCGCGATACTGAGCAATACAAAGCCTACCAATAGCATATCGAATAGTAAGCTTTCCATACTTTGCAGTGACGGCAGCTTAGTGACCCAAAATCGATGAATCGTATGATGCTTAAGCTCACGGATTTGCAGTCGTAAAAAGAGCGCTTGCACCGTCGCCATCAGCAGCACACAATAAGCGGCAAGAGAGAGTAATATATGGGACTCAAGCCCGATACTGATATCGGTAATTGGTTGATAAGGGGCGCGGCCCACATAACCAATGGTAATACCGAATAGCGCGGTTGGCGCGGCTAAAATACCAAGGCTAAGGATAGGACGATATAGACAAAATAAGACATAAAAGAATAAGAAAAACAAACTGATTAGGCTAATCACGTTAAACAGGTTGAAATTCAGACCATAAAGAGTCACTACATAAGGGTATAGCAGCAATGCATGCGCGAGCATACCGACCACTAATAACCCTAAACTGACGCCTTTATGGATGGGTTTGTCTCGAATCAGCGCCCAACCAATATAAACGCTGACTAAGATATAAGCTAGGCTAGCAAGTAAGAATGCAAAGTGCACAGATATAAAGCCTCATCTCATATTGAGCGCATCATGACCGCTCAATGCAATGCCAAAGTGGTATTATCGGAATGATTAGAATAATTGTCCAATTTATCATAAAATGGTCACCAATTGAGCACCATCTTGCTTATTCCTTACAAATGCTTGGCTCAGTCAACCTGAACCAAGCCGAATAGGTATCAATGATAGCGCTCATAGCCAAACCTTTGCAAAACGATTATTATTTTTGCATCATCTTAATGCTATAGTATTGATAATTTGCTGGTTTTTTATAGCAGCGTGACCCCATATTTTATAACGTACTCTACTATTATTTATAAGCCATTTAGATGGTTTAACCAAGAATTATTTTAACTGAGAGCTATTTATGTTTGATACCTTAACAGAACGCTTATCGTCGAGCCTACGCAATATCGTGGGTACTGGACAATTGACCGAAGACAATATCAAAGACACTTTGCGTGAAGTGCGCATGGCGCTACTAGAAGCAGACGTGGCGCTGCCAGTCACTCGTGACTTTGTCAAGCGTGTTAAAGAGCAAGCACTAGGCGCTGAAGTGCTTAAAGAGCTGGCGCCCGGACAAGCATTTGTCAAAATCGTCCATGATGAGTTGACCGAAATGATGGGCAGTGCCAATCAACAGCTTGAAATGACGGGCAAACCGCCTGTTGTATATTTGCTGGCAGGTCTGCAAGGTGCTGGTAAAACGACCACTGCTGGTAAATTGGCCAAATACTTACAAGAGCGCCAAAAGAAAAAGGTCATGCTAGTATCAGCTGACGTCTACCGCCCAGCTGCTATCAAACAGCTTGAGCAAGTCGCTGGTCAAGTAAATGCCAAGTTTGTTCAGTCCAGTGCGGATGAAAATCCGATTGATATCGCTCTACGTGCTATCGAAGAGGCCAAAATTCAGTATCAAGATATTTTGATTATTGATACAGCTGGTCGTTTGGCTATCGACGACGCCATGATGGAGGAGATCAAAGCGCTTACTGCTGCGGTCAATCCGTCAGAGACTTTGTTTGTTGTCGATGCTATGACGGGTCAAGATGCGGCCAATACTGCCAAAGCCTTTAATGATGCATTGCCATTAACGGGTGTAATTTTGACCAAAACCGATGGTGATGCACGAGGCGGTGCGGCGCTCTCGGTACGCGCCATCACAGGCAAGCCGATTAAGTTCTTGGGTCGCGGTGAGAAGTTAGACGCGCTGGAGCTGTTCCATCCGGAGCGTATCGCTCAGCGTATCCTTGGTATGGGTGACGTACTGAGTTTAGTTGAAGAAGTTGAACAAAAAATCGACCGTGATAAAGCCGAAAAAATGGCGAAAAAGATGCAGAAGGGCGGCGAGTTCGACCTTGAAGATCTATTGACTCAGTTTCAGCAAATGAAGAGCATGGGAGGTATGGCAGGGTTTTTAGACAAAATGCCAGGGATGGGTGGCTCTGATATGCAAAAAGCCGTCGAAGATGCTAAACCAGAAGAAAAAGTACGCGAGATGGAAGCACTGATTAATTCAATGACACCGTTTGAGCGTAAAAACCCCGATAAAATCAATCCAAGCCGTAAACGCCGTATCGCCGCAGGTTCTGGCCGTGAGATTCAAGATGTCAATCGTTTGCTCAAGCAGCACAAGCAAATGGCAAAAATGATGAAAATGATCTCAAAGCCTGAAGGTATCAGTAAAATGATGAAGTCTATGCAAGGGCTTATGGGCGGTGGCAGTGCTGGTGGCGGCGGTGGTGGTCCTTTATTCGGCGGTGGCGGTCAGCAAGGCGGTACCAAAGACGTGAATCCAGAGCAAATGGCCAAGCAAATGGGACTTGATCCAAACAACATGCCAAGCACCGAAGAGATGCAACGACAAATGCAAGACATGCAAAATCAAGCACCAAAAAAGTTTAAAACGCGCTTTTAAATAATAGCGAGTTCTATTAGTCATCATTTATCAATGAAAATCTCAAGGCTCATATAGCTTTGAGATTTTTTTATGTCTGATTCATTTGGAAGAATCCTCATGGATAAAGTATGAAAAATGTAGAAAGTAATAAAAAGAAACTGCCCTAAATGCTATGATAGGCGCTGATTTATTTATTAAGCCAGTGCTTTTTTATAATGCTGTGCTTTTTTTTATACCGATAGTATAAGCCGAGAGTATAATGTTTTTAGCGATGGATACCGTGTTTGATCAGTGCTCGATTGCGATCTTAGATAGCAGCGGCAACGTCATCTCAAGCCAGACTGAGACGGGCAAACGTCAGCAAACCCAGCAGATTTTACCAATGATAGACGCAGCTTTAAAAGAGAGCCAGCTGAAGCTTGCTGATATACAAGCGCTGATATTTAATCGAGGCCCTGGTGCCTTTAGCGGAATACGGATTAACACAGCCGTGGTACAAGCATTATCTGTGGCACATGATATTCCTTGTGTGGGTGTCTCAAGCCTGCAAGCGATTGCTCAGCGTGCGTATCAGCAATATGGTTTGACGCAGGTATATAGCGCCCTTGATGCGCGGATGCAGCAGGTTTATTTTGGTCAATATGCAATAGCAGATGACAGTCAAACAGACTATGTTGTCATGCATCCAGTATTGGTTGGTGATGGCGATAGTACGGAGCAGTTGCTAGACTATGACAGCCAAACTGCGCTCAATCTACCTATCGTTGGTAATGGCTCTGTATTATTAACGAGACAAAATGAGCAAGACTGTCATGAGGATGTCTGGCCGGATGCGGTAGTGATAGGGCAGCTTGGTATTGCCCAATTTACAGCATTTGGCGGCACCGATGCGGCGAATGCGTTACCAAAATATCTACGCAATCAGGCATGGAAAACGCTCAAAGAGCAAGGTAAAGCATAATCAATGTCAGTGTGCGCTAAAAACATAAAAACGCTCTTTAAAAATATAAAAACATACTAAAAATCATGTTACGCAACCAGTAGGTCTGTGTCTAGGAAAGTCATTGTGGATATTATTTTATTAATTCAAGCTGTCATCATGGGTATCGTTGAAGGTATCACTGAGTTTTTACCCATATCCAGTACCGGCTATTTGATTCTATCAGCCGATTTGATGGGCTTTTGGACTAAAGAAAAAGTGGATTTGTTTGTCGTAGTGGTGCAGCTTGGCGCTATTTTGGCAGTGATTTATGACTATTGGGACAGACTGTGGCAAGCATTAATGGGCTTACTGACTGGCAAGTCAGACAGTATGGCGAATCCAAGACAGCTTGGGCTTAGCTTAATTGTCGCCACCATTCCGGTGATGATCGTTGGATTCACCTTCGCTGATGAGATCAAGACCTATTTGTTTAATCCCATCGTCGTTGCCATCATGCTGATTATTGGTGGTTTGCTGATATTTTATGTTGAGAGTCGTCCTAAGGCCATTATTGCGCAAGAAGCAGAAGATGTGACCCTAAAAACGGCACTGATGATTGGTTTGTTGCAGTGTCTGGCATTGATACCAGGTACTTCGCGTTCAGGTGCTACTATTATTGGCGCACTATGGCTTGGAGTTTCGCGTAAGGCTTCAGCGGAGTTTTCTTTCTTTTTAGGTATTCCTGTTATTGTAGGAGCGGCACTGTTAGATTTGCTCAAACATGGTGATGTATTGACCACTAGTGAGGATTGGTTGGTACTAGGTATCGGTACCATAGTCTCGTTTGTGGTGGCGCTACTTTGTATTCGCTTGCTTGTCGCATGGGTGAGTCGCCGTGATTTCACTATTTTTGCTTGGTTGCGCATTATTACTGGTATCATCGTGTTGGTCGCGGCTTGGGGCTTTGGTTATCAAATGGCGGGCTAAACACTCACAGTACTTTATAAGTGTGTCTACAGTTGATCCTAAATAAAAGAATTATGTCTATGAACAGCTTACAACAAGCATCAAGCGCTTTTATGCACTGTCAGTTGTTTTATGTTAGAGACTCTCAGCAAATGCAGATTGCGCGTTTGCAGTCACTGATCGTTGCACACAAATTGCCTATCGTTTTGCATATTGAGCTATTCAGCGATAAACTCACGCAAAAACGTCGTCAACAACTGAGTCAGCAATTAGATCAGAAAGCCACTCAACCTATATTGTTGTTGGACGATAAAGACACGCTGTCATGGCTCAGTGATGGGCTGAGCGTTGCGCCCGAGTGGGACAAACTACAACGGCGGGTGGTGAGTGCTGGTCGCAAATCTGAGTTATTATTACAAGCGGCAAAAATGACATCAGAGAGTAAAGCCATTGATGCAACGGCAGGGTTTGGGCATGACAGTTTGATATTGGCCAGTACGGGTGCGCAAGTAGTGATGCTAGAGCAGCAGCCATTGATGGCATTGCTATTGCTAGCAGAGCAGCAGCGTATGACGGCGTTGCCTAATTGGCAAAAACTGATGGCACGTTTACAAATTATCAATACCGATGCCATCAGTTATTTTAAAAGTATGAGCAGCCACTCGTTAGCTAATGCTGATAAATCTGTCGATGTGGTGTATCTGGATCCTATGTTCCCAGAAGACAGCTATCAAGACCAAAAAACGGGTAAAGGTGCGAAAGTCGGCAAGCACATGCAAGCATTGCACCAGTTGGCACGCCCACCAACATCAGACGAGGAGCGGCAGTTGCTGCAAAGCGCACTGTCTGCCGTCAGTCAATATTCTGGTCGAGTCATCGTCAAGCGTCCACAACTTGCGCCCTTACTTGCCAATCAAGCAGCAAGTGAATGCTGGCATAACGAAGCAGTACGTTTTGATGGTTATTTTACTAGATAGTAAAACCAGAATGTGCTTAATGGATAAGCTTAAAATGGACGAATTTAGGAGCAAGGAATGTCAGCGCTAATCATTTGGGTCATGGGTGCTATTTTATTATTGATAAATATTATGCTGCGTACGCGCATTCTTCGGCTAGAATCGCGTCTAAAAGAGCTGAGCAATCCGCAAGAGCAATTGGCATTTTTGCGTCAGCAAGCATCAAAAAAAGAGAAAGTTGCCGCCATTAAAGCGTTGCGCAAACAATATCCTGAGATATCGCTGATTGAAGCAAATCGATTATGGCAGCAAATATAGAGACCATCGCCTTATGATACAAACCCGTGCACCCTTAACGCTTAAAGAAAAACTCTACGCCTATATGCAGCTGACCCGTTTTGATAAGCCTGTCGGTATTGAGTTGCTACTTTGGCCGACTCTCTGGGGCGTGATGCTGGCGGCAATGGGTCAGGTGCAGCAACAAGGAATGACGGCAGGTCTGCCAAGTCTTAAAATATTTGTCTTATTTGCGCTAGGTGCGGTGTTTATGCGGGCAGCAGGCTGTGCGATTAATGATTTTGCCGATCGTAAAGTAGATGGTCATGTGACTCGTACCAAAGGTCGACCATTGGCTGATGGGCGCTTATCTGCTCAAGAAGCCATCGCCGCTTTTTTGGTGCTGGTATTATGCAGCGTGAGTCTGTTGTTTTTTTTGCCTATTGAAGTGTTTTATTGGTCGTTTGGTGCGGTGATATTGGCCTTTATTTATCCCTTTATGAAACGCTACACCCATTTGCCACAAGTGTTTTTAGCAGCAGCGTTTGGTTGGGCGATACCGATGGCTTATGTGGCTGTACAAGGTGCTCCTGATATTTGGTGTTGGTTGTTATTCCTCGCTTATATGTGCTGGACAGTGGCTTATGATACCCAGTATGCTATGGCTGATCGTGAGGATGATTTAAAAATTGGCGTCAAATCAACGGCGATATTATTTGGTCGTTATGACGTGATTATTATTGCTGTCCTACAGATGGTATTTTTATTAATGATGGGTGCGGTATTGTGGCATTATTTTGCCCCAACCAGCTTGGGTATTACGCCCATATTTGGCTTGGCTTTGGTCGCAATGATGTTTGCCAAACAAAACAGTGCTTGTGCCAGTCGTAATGCCTTCGCATGTTTCCAAGCGTTTTTAGCCAATATCTGGGTAGGGCGTTATGTGTTCGCAATCATAGCCATCGCTTGTATATGGACAACTATCAATGGATAGACTTTCAAAATTAAAAGGCAAAAAATCGCCTAATGCTCCTATGTCCGTCATGGATTATGAGGCAAAGCTGGCTGAGCATGGGCTAACACGTGAGCAAGTCGTCGCCACCGAGCGTAAGCTGGCAAAGTTTGCTAATGCTATGGACTCTTTAGTGCGTGTGCCTTTTACCAAGCAAGGAATGGGTGCCGATGCAGCGCTATCAACCATTCCCTTGGCAGGAGATTTGGCAGGATTGGCGTTAACCAGTTATGCCTTTGTCTTGGGTCGTCAATTGGGCGTGCCTGCGCATAAAATGACGCCCGCTGTCAGGTTGGCGCTCATCGATATGGTCGTCGGTATCGTGCCTGGTATTGGTACGCTGTTAGATATCTTTATTCGTCCCAGTCGCAAGACATTGGGTATCGTGCATGAGCATCTGCAGCAGGAGTATGGCATCACTGAAACCATGCATATAGATCGACCGTTTCTGCATCAATCACTAGAAAACAAGCAGCAGCAAAGCCGTTTTTGGCGCAATCCAGTGATTGCTTGGTTGTATTTGCACATCCCAGACATGCTTGGATTGCTCGTCATTGTGGTAATCGGTTGGGGGTTGTGGGCAATAACCAGTTGGTTAGTTAGTCTGTTTGGAAAAATGACAGGATTCGGTTAAATGACTGGACTTTATTAAATGGCAATAAAAAAGGTGGCAACGATGATAGCGTTTGCCGCCTTTTTTGTGGTCTAAAATATGCTGTTCATAGCAGCGTACGCTTAGGGCCTATTCTGTAATGACTTCAGCGTCAGCACTGACCGCATCAAAGCTTGTTACTTTGTCATTTTGAATGAGATCAATAGTACCGCCACCGGCATGACTTACCAGTTGGATGCTGCCATCGCTTGAGCGATAAGTGGGGTTATTGCCTTGACCTTCTGGCGCGGTTAGGGTCATTTTTGGTTTGTTGGGAAGAGTGACGATCGCATTAAGCAAACCTGCAGCTGACGTCTCAAAGACGACGGATAATGACTCTCCTGTTGCGCTTTTATAACGCACATCGGTGATTTGTGCGCCTTTGATGGCTTGCTCAGGATTGGGTACAGCACTAGCATTTGGGGTTGAGCCAGTGGTCTCAAGGTTATCTTCTAATTGCGTTAAGCTGATATCGCGCTCGGTATCTGCTGACTGGGATGAGTCATTATCTGTGCTGTCTTTATTATCGGCAATATCAGTCGTATTGATATTGGTTGTCACTGGCGTCGTTTGTAATTCTGTCTCTGTTTGTGCTGTATTCGCGGTGTCAGTTTCTGGTGTTTCTTGGCAAGCAGTCAGCAATAGCATGCTGAAAAAAGCAGCAGGTAATATTTGATAGTAGGATTTAGGCATTGAGCGTTTTGATATATGAGTCTTCATGGTGAGGGTTTTGTCCGTTAAAAGCGCTTCATTGAAGCACGGTAAATGGTGAGAGAGCAAATGAGTTCGACTGTACAATCATTTAAACCAAAGGTGTCTGCAAACGCGTGCGATGTGGTGAAAGACGCGCCAGCATTGCTGTTGAGAATGGTGAAAACGATCCTAGCATCATGTCTGTTAATGCCTCAGCACATAATGGCGCAAGGGCATAACCTTTAGCGCCCATCGCACTCATGACCCACATGCGGCTGCTGTCTATTAATTGTCCCACTATCGGATGATAATCAGGCGTTTGGGTACGAACGCCAGCGCGTCCTTGCCATAAGCTGGTATCTGCTGGGATAACAGCGCTCATCTCAGGAATGGCAGTGATGAGCTTGTCGCGGCTAATCTGGTGCTCTTCACTACGGATATCAGTAGCGATGTCATTGCGTATAAAACTGGCACCTAGTAAGAACTGAGGCTGACACTCTACAACATCGTTTGACTGCGCATCGCCCGTTTGGGCGTTAAATAGTGCACAGTAACCGCTATATTTAAGCGGTATTTTGGGTAAATGTGCAAGTTGCTCCGTCGTGGGTGTAAACCAAGAAAGCTGACCGCGAATTTTACGGCAATCAAAAATGCGCTTGTCTATTTGATGACTCTCAAAAGCGGCGCAAACCACTACATTATCAGCGTCAATAGTTATCACAGACTTGTCCTTGCCGCATCCTTGAATACAGATCTGACTTTGTGTTTCACTAATGCAATCGACAGCCAGTTGTTGAAAATGGATCAACGGATGGGTCAGTATAATCTGCTTTAAGGCCTGCGGATTGACCAAGCCAGATTGCGGTAAATATAAGTTCTCCGATACCTCTTGCTTTTTTAGACCACTAACCTCTTGCGCCTGCTCAGAGGATAATGTGGTTGCCATATCATTGGGATAATCCTTAATTTGCTCTGTACCGATATTGGCTTTTATCAGCAGATCGAGCGCACCCGTTGATTCAAGCACAAATGGTATTTTTTCTTTTTCAGCTTCTTGGTTGAGCTGTCGATATAGTCTGCTGCTATAGAGATACCCTATCGTATGCAAATGCTCATCGACATGATGAATCGGTGTCATCTTAGGTGCGAGCAGGGCGCGAGGATTGCCCGACGCGCCTGCTAGTGGCGCAGATTTGTCTAATAACGTAACTCGAATACCACGATTGGCCAGCGTCCACGCCATGAGTAAGCCTGACACACCCGCACCAATGACGACAGTATGATCAAACGCGCTATAAGCCAATTCAGTATTGGTATCGCGATTTTCATCAACACTAATATTGTTACTAGTGCGGTCACTAATATGGTCATTCTCATCTGATTCATTCATGATGGCCGTTAACATCTGACGCTTGGGACCAAAGCCTTTGACTTTATGGATCTGAAAACCGTATTTTTTTAACGCACGTTTGACAATACCAGCGGAGCTGTAAGTGGCGGCAGTTGTATTTGGACACGATAAACGCTGGATTTGGGCAAAGATATTTTCAGCCCACAAGGTGCTGTTGCAAGAAGGTGCAAACCCGTCCAAAAACCAAGCATCGACATAGGGCGTGGGTTGAGTGGACTTATCTGATGTCAATTTGGCTAAGCTCTCAGCGGCATCACCAAACCACATGTCTACACTTAGGTTGTCAGCGAAAAAATTTAAACGATGACAGCCCGCGATCAGAGGCGGATAAGCGGCCAACAGTGGCTCAATGAGTTCTGCTAGCTCAGGGGCGCGCTGTCCCCACAAGGTGAGTATTTGCGTTAAGTCGGTAAGCGGTATAGGATATTTTTCAGTAGTGATAAAGTGCAAACGCGCGGACGCCAGCTGTGGATATTGGTCGCGCAGTTGTCGCCACAATTGCCACGTTGCCAAAAGATTGAGTCCCGTACCAAGACCCAATTCAGCAATCGTAAAGCATTGCTTTGGCGCAAGATTGGCCAGTCGCTCCGGCAACTGGTTGTGCCTCAGAAACACATGACGTGATTCTGCTAGACCATTCGCGTGCGAAAAGTACACATCCCCAAACTCACCCGATACGGGCACCATATTGCCCGTATCATCTATTTGCCAATCAATTTTGGCAGGGGTAATGATGTTTAATGAGTCATTATTGTGAGTTGGCGGAGTAGACATGGGGCGTTTCTTAATTACCACCGTTCACGGCGTACAAATACCAACCAAGAGACAAAAATACCGACCAATAAACTGATTAAAACCGTAAAGGCACCATACAAAAACAGCTGACCTTTACTCTCGTATACCAAAACATTCGCTTGAGTTTGTAAATCGTTCACTTGGCGCTGGAGCTGTGCATTACGGCTTAGTAGCTCTTGATTGGCATCGGATAGCGCTTTATTAGAGGGCTGTAGTTGTGCCGCCAATAAAGTGTTGTTCGGAGCGGTGTTGGCAGTCGCCGTTGCTTCTGCTGCTGCCGCTGGTGACGTCGCTGAAGGAGCCGTATCATCAGTAGCATTCACTGTTGAGGCAGCTTGCACTGATACAGCTGTAAGCATTATGACGCTTGCCAAGGCAGTTTTATAGATGCGACTATTTAATAAAAATAACCACTGACTCACGATACTGTTACCTTTGTAGATGGTTTATTTTCAGAAGTGTCTTTAGGGGTCGGTAACGCTTGCACAAATGGTTTGATATCCACATGACTGTATACGCCATCACGCAAATAAGGCTCAGCGCTTGCCCATGCTTGTGCCGCATCGAGAGACTCAAAATCAGCGATAATAAGGCTGCCTGACATCTCGTTTTTACCGTGTTCGATGGGTGTGGGGCCTGCAATAATAAGACGCTGTTCGCGACTCAATGCTTGTAAACGTTCAACATGCTCAGCACGTGTCACCTGACGTTGGGCACTGCTATCTGCAACGTCGTAACCTATAATGGCAAATAAGGACATGAGGCTTCCTCAATGAATAATTAAGAATAAAACGCTATAGTCAGATCAATATACAAAAGATTTAGCGGGACTGGGATAAGTTTTTTGCTGCCTCTGGCAGCAACGGCATAGCAAGCAAGAAAAAATTATCCCAGTCCGTCATTATAATATCGCGTATCGATTTTATTTCGTATCGACTATGGTATAAGATAATAAAACTACTTGGCTGTTTTGTCAGTCAATGCGGGGTTGAGATGCTTTTTTAACACCGCAAATTGGGCGACAACGAATACCAGCATAATCGGAATCCAGCCATAGGTTTTAAAGTTAATCCACGCCTCATCTGACATCGTAAACGCTGTGATATAATGCAATACGCCCATAAAAGCGAAAAATAGCGCCCAAGCGATGGTCAGTTTTTTCCAGCCGCTTAACGTAAGCGTAAAGACGTCTTTCATTGCCAGTTGCATCAATGGCTTATTAATCGCGGCACTGACCAATAACGTCAGAGCAAAGATACCGTTGATAATGGGTGATTTCCAGCGCAGATAGATATCATCGCGCAAGAGTAATGTACCACCGCAAAACAAAATGGTTAATAATAAGACAACCCATTGCTGTTTATCGAATTTACCTTTTTGGCGAATAAAATGAATCGCATAAATAATAATGGTGGCAACGAGCAAGGCGCCAGCTGCCGCTAAAATACCGTTATAACGAGCGGCAATAAAAAAAGCAATTAACGGAATGAAGTCTAATAAGGCTTTCATAAAAAATAGGATGTCCAACAAAAACGTATGGGGTAGTTTACACGTCTACTGAGCCAAAAAAAAGCAATCAACACGATTATCGTCCTATATGACATGCCTTAGGCATTTGCAACTCGTTTTACTGATAACATAGCTATCGTCATTATCGTATTTTAAGTGACAACATCCTTATATTGACAACACATTCAAAATCTTAAGGACGGCTTTATGAAAATCGACTTACATTGTCATAGTACTTGCTCTGATGGTACTTATGCACCAGCAGAAGTGGTACAACGCGCCCATGCAGCTGGCATCACTGTCTTGGCATTGACCGATCATGATACGCTGGCAGGTATTGATGAAGCGCGCGCGGCTGCCAATGCTTGCGATATGCAACTCATTAATGGAGTTGAGATCAGCTGTGAGCATACGTTAAACGGTGGTTATGGCAAAAACAAATCGACCAATAAAATTGTCCACGTGCTTGGGCTTGATTTTACAGATCGTGAAAAAATGCACCAAACATTGCAGCAATTGCAAGACAGTCGGGCAACCCGTGGGCAGCGCATTACCGAAAAGCTCAGTGAATTGTTGGATATCAACTACGACGAGCTATGGCAAGCGGTACTTGATAAAGCTGGCGGCAATCCGCAAGCGGTTGGGCGTGCGCATATTGGTCAAGTATTGTTTGAGCGCGGTGAAGTCAAGACGGTACAAAAAGCCTTTGATAAGTATTTGGCGGACAATAAACCCGCTTATGTGGCTATCGAAGCACTGACGATGCAGCATGGCATCGAGCTGATACATGCCTGCGGTGGTAAGGCGGTGCTGGCACATCCAACACGTTATCAGCTATCAGCGACGAGAGTACGCAAGCTTATCGAAGAGTTTGCACAGCTTGGTGGCGATGCCTGTGAGCTACCTGCTAATAGTGAGCCCGTTAGTACTCGTAAAATGGTTGATCGCAGCATCACCGAGCACAATCTTGTCACGTCGATTGGTAGCGACTTTCATGGGAGCAATATGCCATGGCGACGTTTGGGTGATGTCCCAACATTGACTCCTGATCAGCAGGGCGTTTGGCAGTCTTTTGCAGCATTATCTTAAAAGCATTGTCTTAAAAAACCGTCATGGAGTAATGCAGGAACTTCTCAGACCAACCGATAGATATCCAAGACAAACATTGCTACATTCAATAAGTCAGTTTAAGCTGTATCTCTGATCTGGCTTTAGCTTCCTAACCTTCTCTGTCCGCGGTAGCCCGATTATGATTGTATCGATATCTCATCTAGGCTATAGAAAACTCTCTCGAGTGATTTTTGAGTGGCAAGCTGCTGATCGGACATCGCTGCTGGCGTTGTTTATTTTAATGGAAGTTTTCTCACATTGGCTGTGGTGTTTTTTTGTTTGGTGTCGTCAAGATATCTATGGTGCCTATGTTGATATGACGTTGCTGTATCCTTTATGGGTTGGCGTGACATTGATGGGTGCGTTTTCTTTTTGGATGAGTGGCCGTTTTTCGCCCATCAAAAAAGACAATGGCTCGTTACATAAGTGGCAGGCCATTTTAGTGACGCTTTACAGCACTTATATTGCTTTGGTGATTTTAGTCATGGGA
Source organism: Psychrobacter vallis (assembly GCF_904846715.1). Taxonomy (GTDB): domain Bacteria; phylum Pseudomonadota; class Gammaproteobacteria; order Pseudomonadales; family Moraxellaceae; genus Psychrobacter; species Psychrobacter vallis. The sequence goes on along the minus strand of NZ_CAJHBU010000006.1, from coordinate 54,945 downwards.
CACAGCAGTTTGGTGTCTGGAGTTTCGCTAGTCGGTGGAGCGATGTTGGCAATGATGCTCATACGGCGTCGTTATGTATGGCGGGCGTTTTTAGGGCATGCTGCGGTGATTTTAGCAGTGACACTCATTCCGTATTTTGGTGTGGCTCTACCCAATCTACGTCAAATAACGATTACCTCTTTTCCTTTAAATATGAATAACTATCTGGCCTATAACGAAATGAAGGCAATTGAAAGTGCGATCTCTGCCTCTGCGTTAAAAAATGGTCTACTAAGCTGGGATAGCTTGAGTCAACTACGTTTTTCCTCAGCGTTTTTTTGGCGCAGTACACATATTTATATGGCGCTTCCCAAAGCTCTTTTTATTGTTTATATATTTCGAGCGTTGTTGGCGATATTAGACGACAGCAAAAAAGAAATCTTGCAACATGCCAATCAAGACGAGCTGACCCAGCTTAAAAGTCGCCGTTATGGTTTGACACAAATGAAACAAGCACTGGCGGCAGTAAAAGACAGGCAAGACTTTAGCGTGATTTTATTGGATTTGGATTTGTTTAAGGAAATCAATGACAATTATGGTCATGAGGTTGGTGATCGAGTTTTGGTAGAAGTGGCACAAACGTTATCACAATCTTTAACGGACGAAACCATCATTAGCCGTTATGGCGGTGAAGAGTTTTTAATCGTGCTGACAGATACCAGTCACGATAGTGCGATGCTCATTGCTGAGCAGTTGCGGCAAAGCATTGCAAAGCGAGTCATTGCAGTCAATGATAATCTCACTTTCAATGTGACCACCAGTTTGGGCGTGTATACTTTAACGTATGACGAGCGCACCTGTATCAAAAAAGCCCATAAAAAATTCGTTCAAAAAGATGATGAGAGTCAGTTTGCAAAGCCACAAACGTTTAGGTCACGCAGTAGCAAACGAGGTAATCGTCCGCTTTCAACAGCAGCACAGTTACCTCATGATATTTGTCAGCGCTTAATTTGTATGGCGGATAAAGCTTTGTATGAAGCTAAAAACTGTGGTCGCAATCACGTCGTGAGCGCCAACGAGATGTCAGCAGAAGATAATAGTATGGAGTCACTTTATGGTACTCAGTTATGAGATCAATTGCTGTACCAAGCTTGCCAATACACTGGTCGCAAAACTGCCAGTGGTTAACGTAAAATTTAGCACCAGTGTTTGATCGTTATCCCATCTCCAAGACAGTGCTTCGATAGGTAATCGCAGCGCTCGCCGTTGTGCCTTGATGTCGCGCGTCTCTAAGCCTTTTGCGAGCGGCATTAATAGTGGATTGCCCTGAACAACGTCCTGCTCGATGGCGGCGGCTGTGCCACTGACTTTGTCGTTATCCACACCCCATAACACTCCAGTTGGATGGATATCACCGCTGGCAAGTCGCGCGCGCAGAGTATCGTCGATCGTTTCGCTCGTAAATATCGATCCCGAGCCATCTAAGTTAAACACTTCACCTGCTAGACCATTATTCCAACTGCCATCACTGACGCGTGCTGCCAATATCTCATTGAATATCAAGCTACGCGCAGCAGACAACTCCATGGTGTTTTGCTCACGTGGTACGCGCTTGCGTTTGCTCTTTTTTGCTTGGGGTTGCGGCGCGCGCGGTGGACGCGCAAACAATGCCAAGGCTTCTCTAACATTATTGCCATTACGTCCAAAGCGCTGCGTGCCAAAATAATTGGGTACACCATGCGCACTCATGTTTTCTAAATGCTGCTCGATATGATACTTAATATCTATGGTTTCAGACATTTCAGTGTCTAAAGGTGCAAACTCGATATTGCGCAACGTGATAATAAATTCATTGGCTCTGTGAGTACCGCGATTGAGCTTTTTGTTGTGCCAATGCTGCGCGAGAATAACGACGGATTCGCTTTCGCCAATATCTACTGGCGCAAATTCAGTAGGTGGCAATTGCTTTTTGGGTATTCGTAAGCTAAACCACTGTGTGGTCAGGGCATGACGGTCTTTGAGACCTGAGTAACCCACATCTCGTAACGGAATCTCAGCCCATTCTGATAGGAGTTTGGCAAGATAAGCGGTATTCATGCCTGATTTTTGGATATGCAACCACAAGTGCTCGCCTTCGCCAGTAAACTCTAACGGCAATAGCTCGTTGACAATAAAATCTGTGGTATTGGCTTTATAGTGTGCTTGTTTTAACGGTGGCTGTACGGGCTGCGGTAAGCGTGAGGTGTCAGTCGCTACAGCTATATCGATATTTGAGATATCGCATGCTTCATTATGCACAGGCTTATTATCCAAAGCCTCATTATTTAGCACCTCATTTTTCAGTGCTATCTCTTGAGCCGTAGAGGGAGGATTGGTTGTCAGGTTGATATCTTTCTCTTGAGAAGTCATAAAACGGTCTTTTATTTTTGATGATAAGTTTTAAAGGGATATGGTAAAGGGCGGTGTTAAAAGCAAGTAATTACGTTTTGCAACGCAGCAAACCTACAAAAAAACAGCGTAAGCCAAGTGGTCTTGCTACTATCAATATATAGGTACTGATGGATATAGACATACGTCACTTGAGACGACTGGCAGCACAGGCTGCAATCAGGAAATAATAGCATTCAATTAGAAAATAATTATAACCGTTAAGGAAAATTTATGAGCAACGCAACCATTAAGACAGTCACTATTAGCAAAGCGGATATTCCAAGTGGCGGTATGAAATCCTACAAACAGGATGACGATAGTATCATTTTAATCACTCGTGATGAGGACAAATTTAGCGCCTTTGATGGCAAATGTCCGCATGCTGGGGCTGATTTAGGATCAGGCTTGCGCTGTGGTAATCGTGTGGTCTGTCCTTGGCATCATGCAAGCTTTGATAGCCAAGATGGCACGTTACTAGAGCCAATAGCGATAGAAGGCTTGACCCGATATGAGCTGACAGATGATGGTGACAGCGTGACCGTGACGACCTCCGCCAAGATAAATAAGTCGATTGAAAAGGACAAATTGATCGACACACATACCATCATCGTGGGTGGCGGCGGTGCAGGCTTTATGACGGCGCATCAGCTACGTCAAACGGGTTATGGTGGCAAGATCACGCTTATCAGTGCTGATGAGTCCGCGCCTTATAACCGTCCTTTGTTATCCAAAGCATTTTTGGCAGGCAAGATGGATGCAGAAAAACTGCTACTGGGCGGTGCTGATTGGGCGAGTAACAACAATATTGAGCTGCGTTTAAACCAAACGGTCAGTGCAGTATTGCCCAATGAGCGTACCATCGTGATTGAAAATAAAAACGGTCAAAGCACACAGCAAACTGCCGATTTTTTAGTCGTAGCGACAGGGGCGCAGCCTAAGATACCACCCTTTAAAGGTGCTGAGCTTGATGGCGTTTATACGTTACGCAGTATGGATGATGCCAAATTAATAAAGGCGACCAGTCATGACCAGCGTGTGGTGATTGTCGGTACCGGTTTTATTGGTATGGAGGTCGCTTCTGCATTAGCACAAGCGGGTACAACCGCTTCTATTACCGTCATCGGACAAGGCAATCGTGTGATGGGTAATATTGTCTCTGAAACCGTTAGCAATGCGCTCATTAAGCTGCATGAAGAAAATGGGATACGGTTCGTCTTTGATGCCAGCGTGACCGAAATCGTTGAGCTCGAACAAGCCGATGATAGTGAAAACAATTTCTCACGAGTGAGTGGTATTAAATTAGCAAATGGTGAAAGTATTGATGCAGATATCGTGATTTTAGGGACGGGCGTCGCACCACGTACTCAACTGTTCGAAGAAGTAAACGCGCCAGATGGCGTGCAAGTAGATAGTCATTTGCAACTGCGTGATGGCGTTTATGCGTTGGGCGATATCGCCAAAGCGACTAACCAGATGGGACGACTGCGTATCGAACATTGGCGTGTGGCCTTGCAGCATGGTTTGGTGACGGCGGCCGTGATCATGAACGATGACACGGTTGACTCACTGGAGGCGCGCATTCCTTTCTTTTGGACGATGCAATATGGCAAAAGCCTGCGTTATAGTGGTCATGCCGCGACACCCGATCACGGCATTTTATTTGGTTCGCCAGACACGCTCGATTATATTGAGTACTATTTCGCTGACGATGCCGATGAGAGGCGTGCCAGTGCGGCAAGTACGCTTGGACGTGACAAAGAGTTGGTGGCTTTCTCTGAGCTACTGCGCCGTGGTCATGCACCAACGCGTGCGCAGATTGATGCTGGGTTCGATATTATTGACCAAGCGCATGCATTATCGCACTAGCCTGTAACAGGGTATAAGCCTTATGATAAAGGCTGGCCTGTTGATTCAGGTCAGTCTTTTATAATAAGTTGATACTGAATAAAATGGATACACAATATTATGATGCGAGACTGGTACAAATTTTTCTCGCTTGCTGTGTGCTTTGCACTCCAGAGGCGTCAAAAAATTTACCCCAGTCTCGCTGACTCTCTTTTATATTAGCCTAACTATAAGTCAATAAAAAAGGAAAATTAGAATATGAATAAGGATGCTGTGTTTTTACGTCAAGCCAAAACGGATGATATTGGCGCACTTGAACAGTTATTAAATTGCTGTTATCGGGAGACAGCGGGCTGGACCAATGAGGCGGATTTGGTCAGTGGTATTCGTATCACCCCAGATGAGCTTGCGAGCACCATAGCTAATCCCACACACTATTTATTTGTCTATCCAAAAACGACCACAGGTGAGCGTGATGGAGAAGAGACAGGTGAGATGCTTGGTTGTATCGCAGTCGATATGAAAGTCGATGCTGACGCGAACAAGAGCGCGTATATTGGTATGTTTGCCGTCCATCCTGAGCTACAAGGGCAGGGCGTTGGTCATGAGGTATTGCAAGCGGCAGAGACGTTTGCCGAAAGACATCTACAATCAAGCACTGGCGTCTCTGATAAAAGCATTAATGAAAAGCCTGCACGTCTGACCATGTCAATTTTGAGTCATCGGCCTGAGCTTTTGGCTTATTATCAGCGCCGTGGCTATGAGCTAAACGGTAATAAAATGCCGTTTCCAAATGATGGTAATAATGGCGAGCCAAAGCGTCAAGATCTAGAGTTATTGGAATTAGAAAAAATCGTTAGCGAGTAAATGCTATCTTGATTAGGGCGTGCTTGATATTCACAAATAGGCACTGCTGATCGCTAAAACTGTTCTAGACAAGGTGCAAGTCGATGATAATGTGAATACCTTAGCGAGACTTGCAACACCGTATGGGGCAGTTTTAGCATCAGCCCCATCATAAAAACAGGGGACAGGACTATTTTTAGCACAGAAGCGGCAAAAAATAGTCTCTGTCAGTGCCATGGTTGAATTATCAAACACGCCCTAACCCCAAAAATGACCAAACGTCATAAACAGTCCGATGCTTAGTAAAATAAATGCCACAACAATTAAGCGCTTAAACCAGTTAAACGCTGGTAAGCGCGTGGCATTGTCATCAGACATCAGATAAGCAAAAAAGAACAGCAAACTTGCCGCAAGCGTCATGATGCCAAGACCAATTGGTAATATAAAAAGGTAAATTTGCCACACAGTCATTTCTCAACAGTCAGTATTAATCGCATCATAGCAGGATCGCTGTATTTATTTTATAGTGGATCGACGATGTGAGCCACACTTTAAGTCTTTTAAAGGGATTGATTTGTAAAACACGCAGGGTTCAATTAAGACGGCAAAAAAACATAAAATTAAGTTGGGTTTTAAGTGGTAATTCTATATAGTTTAAATAATTTTATAAAAATAGTGAGAACGACATGACCCACTTTAAAAAATTAGCGGTGATCGCAGTATTAACTCCATTATTTGCCGCATGTTCGAACGCGCCTCCCGAAAGTACAGTTAAAGGCCTAATTGAAGCTCAATATGAGCAAGCAAATACGATGGTAAATGATGCGGTAGCGAATGCAGGTAATGACGAGATGGCAAAAGCCATGAGCGGCATGATGGAAGGCATGATGCCAAAACTTGAAAAAGTCGAGAATATAAACTGTGATACCACGGAAGGTAAAAACACCTATATATGTACGGCTGATATCACGCAGGCAATTGCTGGCAATAGCCGAACCAACAAGACAAATTTTAAGGTGTATCAAGTGAATGATGAATGGGTGTTGGGCAATTAAAACTAAGCCATTCTTTTGCATATTATTCACGACAAAAATAGTAAAGCTTTTCACGCATAAACAGTCTTATTTTTATTTTCTCATGTCGTTAAGGATATATATGAATATCGCTTTTATGCCTAAAGGGTCATTTAAATCAGCCACTTTACTATTAATATTACTTTTTTTCATGTCTCCAGCCGTTGCTAAAACCTATCAAATCCAAGATTTTTCTGACGACTACTATGCCGTCATTAAGCCTCACTCAAGTACCGAATCAAACACCGATGAAGACAGCGAAACAAACAGCCTCATAGAGATTATCAATACCAAGACTAAGAAGATTCTTATTAGTCAGCCTGCTGATATCGATATAGAGTATGAACTGGATAACAGTCAAGAACATCAGCTGGGCGAAAAAATAAGCGCCAATATCGTCAGTCTTCCGTATGGCGAAAGCAGCGTCTTGATTTATGATGATTTTAATTTTGATGGTCAAGAAGATTTGGCAGTGAGAGATGGCCGCTATGGCTGTTATGGCGGACCTTCTTATCAAGTGTATTTAAAAAAAGGTGCCAAATTCGTTCATAGCAAGGCGTTTACCGAACTGGCACAAGGCTATTGCGGGTTTTTTGATGTTGATGAAGACAGCCAAACCTTGAGTACTATGACCAAAAGTGGGGCAGCGTGGCATCAATATTCAGAGTATAAAGTGATCAATAATAAGCCCGTTGCCGTTCATATTATTGAGGAAGAAGGCAAGGCAAATGGCTTGTTTGCTATTACTGAAAGCACCAGAGTCAATGGCAAAATGGTGGTCGATCATTATGACATGCTACCGATGTACGATGATTCAGAGACTGATGGCAAATCACCTTTTATCTACACGTTTGATTTAGACAATGGCAAAAAAATGGTGATAGACAGCAGTTATAGCAATGATACTGACGGCGAGCAGCTATTTTATGTATTTGCGGACAAAGGCGGTAGAGTGGAGCTGTTTTACGACGGGCAGTTTGATTATGATGTATCGACGCAGACGCTTCGCTTCACCAATAAACCCGTACGCTATTACATTAATAAGCAAGGCATCACGGTAAAAGTGTCTAATAAGACGGTTTCGTTAAAGTCGCAACCCAAAAGCGTGCAAGGCAGTTTGGACAATCTTGCCAAATTTGAGAATGTAAGTGTTAGATAAGTGATGATGGATCATCTAAAAAATAGCCTGCTATTTAAACCTGCTTAGACAATGGCACGACGTCTATAAAACAACAGTCCAGGAATAGACAAACCCAGCACCAATCCTGAGGTTACAAACAATGCCTCAAAAAAATAGACCATCATTTGACTAAATAACTCGTCCGAATAGCCAAAATAACCGATCTGCACCATACTGACCATCGCCTTATAAGCGGCGATACCGGGCATCATACAGATGACACTGGGCGAAATCAGCGCTTTGGGCGGTAGGGTATATTTTTTAGAAAAATAGACACCCAAAAAGCTGGCAAGCATCGCCCCAAAAAAGCTAGCAACCACGAGATGTACCTGCTGATAGACAAGGGCGGTTTTTAATCCAAAACCAAACGCGGTCATCAGTAAACACGGCAAAATATAGCGTTTGGGGACGGTGAACATCAGCGTCCATCCAAGAGTAATGATGCAAGCGAGGACAACCGTTTCAATGAACCACATCTTAAAACCCCCAGTGCTGTATTTGCAGTAAGACCAGCGCCATCACGATGCCAACGCAGGCGGACAACGTCAGCATATAAGTAAATACCGCGCGGCCAATCCCAATATTGACATAGCCTTTTAAAATATCTGAAAAAGAATTGATCAACGGAAAGCTAGGTATCAGTAGCAGCACGCTAGAGGCAACGGCGATATCTGCGTTGTTGCCAATATCAAAATAATAGGTCGTCGCACCAATAAGCGAGGCAATAAAAGCCGTCACAATGACGGTGATAAAGGGGTTAAAGTGGTGCTTGGACAGATAAATACGTGTGAGCATTGCCACCATACCAGCGATAAAGGTCACGGCAGTAATCGACCAACTGCCGCCATTCAGATAGGCGAACGCCGCACAAGACGCGCCAACAAAAATGCTCACTAGCCACGGTGGATAGACCGCTTTATCTAACTCATCAAACGCCAGTGTGGTGCGTTCAGTCAGTTCGGATTTCAGGTTATCATTGTCTGTAATGGCTTCGGTTCTATTAACGATTTGCTGAATTTGCACCAATAAATTGACATTGATGCTTTGATTGATCGTGTCTCTGGTGGTGGTGATACAGCGTTCATCACAGATGGTGGTCAGTGTAAGCGCATTAAAATTGAGAGAACACTCTACGCTGTTCATTCCCAAGGCAAGCCCTAAGCGTTTGGATAAGTCCACCACAACGGCAGACTCAGCACCATACTGCATAAGGAGCAATCCGCAGCGCACGCACAATCGAGTGATGCGCTGCTGCTGGACGTAACTGATAGAAGTCATGGGTAGGATACGCAACTTGGTCATTGATACGCTATTATAAAGGGTCTGGGTGGTGATGGGGTATGGTTTGGCTAAGGTAATCGCATAACTTGAGATATTTATTTAGGTGAGGTAGATATATGGGGCTAAACTGCGTCTCAAGGCAGCTATTTAGAGTTAAGTATCATGGGCGCTCTTGCTGGGTGCTGCGCTTTTTACTAAATCTATTTGCTATAAATAAGCTATATTTAGTTATACGTTTCTAATATTCCAATTATTCGGGTATTCAATGTTCATTAAAAAACTAAGCAAGTTGATTGCTATGATGGTGATCTTTACGCTCATCACATCTTGTAGCGACTTATTTTCTGAAAATTATATTGGTGATTTGGGTGGTGTTCCCGTTGATCTAACCAAAAACCTCGTACATTTGGTTGAGTATAACGGCGATCCTGCATGGGGTAAAAAACGGGAAGGTCCAAAACCCACACGCAGCTATGACTCAAAAATCAATAGCTTTGGCTTTGATGTGCGTTATACCGATAACACCATACTTGATAAAAGCGATAAGAGCCTTAAACGCGCTTATGATGAAGAAAAAAACTTAGGGAATAGTCCTTGGGTATCGGTCAATGTCACTTCTGGAGACAGGTATCATGGAGCAGGTGGAATCCATCGTATGGGCGATGGAACGATTAGTGCAAGTGACGTAAACCCTGTTTATCGGTATGAACAGCTTGATAACAATCAATATGGATTAGAAGTCTATGCACAGCCAGGTATCGACCCGAAGACCAATAAACCATGGCGTGAAGACAGTGATGCAGAAGATGTGTTTATTCAACGAGATAAAATGGGACAAATCATAACCTATATAAAGTGTAGTAACAGAGACGTGCCAAGCCCGCCTTGTCAACACCTTTTCGATTTAGAACCACAGATGGCATTAGATCTTAGTGTGCAATATTCTCGCCATAAGCTGGCTGATTGGCAACAGATAGAGCAAGTAGTCAGACAACAGGTTTTAAACTTTCGTAAAACGTCATAAGTGTTGCTATCAAACTTAATTTAGGAGTACGGAGAATAAAATGCATATCGCTATCTTAACGCTCACCTTTACTTTACCCGGATGTGGCTCGTTAAAAGAAAAACGCCAACGTATGGGCGGCTTGCATGAGCGCTTCGGTCGTAGTCCAAGCGTGGCAGTGTGTGAAAGCGGCGAGCGTGATCGCCATGACGCCAGCGAGTGGACGTTTGTCGTCGTAGGACTGTCCAAACGTGAGGTCGAGTCACAGTGTCGTGAGATTGAAGAGAAGATAGAGCGTATTGTGGATGCGCGGGTGATGGATGTTGAGAGGGAGTTTGTTTAGGAAGTGGCTTTTATAGAAAACTAACACCTAATCTGCCATTTTAATCACGTCCAAGTTGTGCTCCGTGACCACGATGGTATTACCTTTTATCTATTGGCATTACCTGAGCCTAATAAAAAATAGATTTCCAAAATAATATAAGCAAATATCGATAAATTAAGTTGAGTTTTAAGAGGATTATCTGTATTGTACTGTAACAAAATTTATACATTGAAGTTATGATAAAGAGATCGTAGAAGCTACGAATAGCTTGCCAACCAAGCGATAAGCTAGTGGTCAGTTATTAGGTCTAAGTCTTGATTTCTCTATTCTCAACCGTAGTGGCATTAAAATTTTGTCAGTCAGGTCAACTTTATCACTAGAGAAATATTATGCTAAAAAAAATCGCTTTTTTAACCATGACTTCAGTCCTATTTGCTGGTTGTGCTTCTATTCCTACAGAACAAGCGCAAGTATCTGATGTCTTAAAGCAAGTTCAACCGCCTGCAAACGATAAAGCAGGATTATATATCTATCGCTCTAACAGTGTAGTTGGTGGCACTTTGAAGAAAGATATTTTGATTGATGATGAGTGTGTTGGTGAGACAGCACGCGGAACATTTTTTCACCAAGAAGTGCAAGGAAATATGACGCATAAAGTATCTACTGAGTCTGAATTTTCTCCAAACGATTTGATGGTAAATACGACAGCGGGTCAAAACTACTTTATCAAGCAATATATCAAGCCGGGCGTATTTGTTGGTGGGGCTGGACTTAAATTGGTTTCAGAATCTGAAGGCAAAGATGCAATCTCAGGTCTTAAGCTGGGTGTAAAAGGTAAGTGTAGTGAATAGCAAATAATATGATTTATTTTAGTATAGACTAGAGCCTCATAAAAACCTATTACTGCATTAAAAAAGCATCAGCTTGTTAACTGATGCTTTTTTAATGGTTCATAACAAAAGGGCTTTTTAATTTGACTAACTGTTATTGTTAATCCACTCGATAATATGAGGCAACTGATTTCCCAAATTTTGTTTTAAGTGAGGCGCACTGTTATTTGTCCACGTCTCATCGCACCAATCACAGCTATTGTATAAATTGCCAAGCCAACAAGGGTAGTATGCAACGTTAGCAGGTAAATCTCTCGGAGCGTCCATAAAACCAAAATCAATATTATTAATGACTCTACAGATATCCATAGGAGTAATTTCATCATTTAGATACCTTTCAACTAAGTGAATTAAATATTTAGCTGCTAAGATTTCTGCACTCAATGATTGAGGTGAAAAATCTGGTTCCGTAGCTACAGTTAGTCTGAAAAGAATATCTTCAAAATGATGTTTTGGCGCATAAAAAAGTTCAAATACTTCTTCAGGAATGTTGTCGTGATTTCTAACGAATGTATCAGCCCATTGGATGATTGACTCTATGTCTGTTTTGTCATACCAACATTCTACTAATATTTCTTGACTAGTTTTCATAGTGTTACTCAGAATATGACGCACTAATATAAATCATCCACTATAACGACTCCATTTAAATCTGAAACCAAATCGATACCAAATCGAGGTTCAGCATAGATATCCATAGCTCTATTAAGATACTCAATATAACCAAATACACTTTCCTTGAAGACTAGATTTGTATTCTTATCTTTGTAATAGTAGAACTGACCTTGCGTGCTACAGAGGTCATCTTCCTGCCAATAGGTAAATAATTTTTCACATGTATCTAATAATGTATTCCCAAAGGTTGTTCTACTATAGTTAAGACAAGTATATCTAGGATTAAGATAAATAAATTTCTAAAAGCATAACTCTGCTTTAGATTGTTTTTATGACTCCACCGACACCTTTTTCTGGAAAGTCCTCAGCATTTATCGTAAGTTCATCAAATCTAGAAGGGTCTTTTTCTGTCCATTCATTACAAATGCTAATCACATCGTCTTCATCTAATATAGATATAATAAGATCATTTTCAACGTTTTCATCACTAAACATTACTTCGGTGGCCTCACTATTGCTTAACCCTGATAAGTTGACGAACCCTAGATGCTTTTCCTCTGGAGTCTGTGAGCCAATGTTTACTAACACTTCACCATCAGCATAAGCAAAATGCCTGATTATTTCGCTGTTTTCGACCTGCTTCCATGCTACAAAACCTACAATACGATAACTACCAAATGCATAAAAATTTGCTACTACATTATCTAGTAGATCCAGATGTGACTCTATAGAATGAATGACATAAATCCAGCCGTCGAAAGCTGATGAAATATATATCTGTTTCTCCTTATTGTTTAAATATTTATAGCCAAAGCCGACGCCATCATTCCAAGACATAGGCTGTTGTTCTTGAATATTCATTGCATTAGCAAGATCGAAAATCGTCCAATCTTTAGCAATTAATTCAGACTCAGGAATCATATACCAATTAATCTTATAGCCAAATCCTGACAGTGGTTCACTTTCTATTAAGGGGTTCGGTGATACAGATTCATCAACTTCTATAACAGACTGGTCACTATTGAAAATTTTTTTTAACCATGAAAACATAGTTTTATCTCTATTTTTGAAAGTAGATTGGTTTCGAGATGTGAGACTCAGTAAGATATCTCAACTTTACATTAGATCATACAATGCTCATAGGTATTTTGAGCCTGTAAATTTTCTAAAATAATAAGATTAAAATAGAAGTTTGTTTATTCACTCAATTATACTTAGGTATTAATGTACATATAAAGGACTGTCATGACCATCACCACTATCCAGCTATTTACCTTCATCATTGCTGTATTCATATTTATTATGACGCCGGGTCCTGGTGTATTTGCCACGATTGCCAAAGCCATGACACAAGGCTCCTGGGCGGCGCTGCCCTTAATCATTGGCCTTGCCGCAGGCGATACTATTTATATGGTGTTCTCAGCTTATGGACTGAGCGCGTTAGCAAGTAATTTCAATACATTGTTTACTATAGTCAAGTTTGTAGGTGCGGGTTATTTATTTTACTTGGCGTATAAAATGTGGACGACGGTGCCGCCTGAGATTGTCACCGAAAATGTAGTATTAAAAAATAAGAATGAGGGGTTAAAAAGTGTGATGTCAGGCTTTTTGGTATCCATCAGCAACCCAAAAGTTATTTTATTCTACATAAGCTTATTACCTAGCTTTTTCCCAGTGACTAGCCTGACAGGAATAGATATTACGATTCTATGTCTGGTGATTTTCAGCTGCGCTATTGTTGCCATGATGATGTATGCCTTTATGGCGAGTTACGCGCAAAAACGTCTGAAAAGTCCTAAAGCTCGTCAGAAATTTAACCGAGTAGGGTCTTCATTTATGGGGTTGGCTGGCACATGGCTGATAGCGAAGGGTTAGATTTCTGATATTTGGAAAACTTTGTATCGGCTAAACATAGGCAACGTAATCCAAATAGTGATACCTAAATGAATATTTCATTAGCTAGTCATTTGCCAAAATGGATAAAAGCTGCCAAAAATCGTGAGCAGGTTTTAATGAGGAAAAGCTAAGGTTTATAGTTCTTGAGCTATTTTTATAAAGTCCGATAGGCTTTTCCCTAAAATTGCCATCCCTGCACTGTGTGGATTTTCTAACTTGTAACGATTCTGTGCTGAGCCATTCAAAGCGTAGTCAAACCCCTTAATTGTAACGATACACCAATGACTTTCTCTACATTCAACAATTACTTCATCTGCATAAAAAGGCCAATTTTCATTATATTCCGACCTTAGAATTTTTTTTGATTTATATTCTGGGTTTGTTCTTCTTTGAACTTCGTCAAGCATTGTTCTCTTGTGTACCTTTTGGGGTCTCTCCTTATATCTTGTAGTTTCATGCCTGTAATCCTTCATACCAAAGTCTTTCTCATATAACATTCCATAGTTGAAAAAGCTTGTGCCTGAAAGGCTTGTGGCCTCTTCACCTAAACACTTAAAAATAAACTGTCTTGAAAGGGCGGAGACGTATCTTTCAAAAACTATTATTATGTAGGTTGATATTTTTTGATAGACTTCGTGGTTCAGGTTTAAGTCTGCTAGTTTTTTATAATCCTCTAAATCAAGAATTTTATTCTCAAAATCACTCCACTTTTCTCTTGTATTTATGCCAATTTTTGTATTACCAGTGATTAAATCAAAGTTATAATATCGTGCTAATTTACCAAACTCGGAAAGTATAGCAAGCAGTTCTTTTAAGTCTTTGTTTGTTCTAATAAAGTTGTTATCTAACTCAAATTGATGTCTTTCATAGTCAAAAAAATAATTATCAACTATCTTTTGTAGTAGTTTTTCTAAGTCATGACCCCAAATATGGTTGGCATTTGGGAGATTTTGACATTTATGGAAGTGACCTAAGCAAATATAGGCTTTCATAAACCTTTCAAACCCTTGCGATAAAAGTTGAAAAGGAAGAAAGTAAAAATTATTGCTAGGATTGATATTTTGAAGTTCACCAAAGCCTAGAGCAATTAATTTTTCAGAAGTTTCCAGTTCCTCCAAAAGTGCAAAGTATTTTCTGGTTTCAATTTCTAGCATAAAACTTCTCTCTTAAGTCTATTCATTCTTGGCTTCTATATTCTCTAAAATAACAATAACACGGTTTAGGCAAGTTGCCGATGCTTAGTGTTGAAATGATATTGAAGCAACAAAATCTCTTAAATCTTAGCTACTGTTTTGTCGAGAATGGCTACACAAAAAAGGCCACCCTATAAAGAGTAGCCTTTTACAAACAATGAACCAATTTGTCTTAACTCACGTCTTTTAACCCTTGCTCAAGCATTGGCTTTAAGAACTCACCCGTATACGAGCCTTTGACTTCTGCCACTTCCTCAGGCGTGCCTTCAGCGATGATGAGTCCGCCACCTTTACCGCCTTCAGGGCCAAGATCAATGACCCAATCCGCCGTTTTGATAACGTCAAGATTATGCTCGATGACCACGATGGTATTGCCTTTATCGCGTAGGGCATGCAGGATATGTAGCAGTTTATCGATATCATGGAAATGCAAGCCAGTCGTTGGCTCATCCAAGATATAGAGCGTCTGCCCCGTATCACGTTTGGCAAGCTCACGAGCTAATTTAACACGCTGGGCTTCACCACCTGATAGCGTGGGCGCAGACTGACCCAAGCGAATATAACCAAGACCAACATCCATCAACGCTTGCAAACGACGATAAATCGCTGGAATGGCTGAGAAGAACTCAGTCGCATCTTCAACCGTCATATCGAGTACGTCGGCGATGCTCTTGCCTTTATAGTGAATCTCTAAGGTCTCGCGGTTATAGCGCTTGCCTTCACACGTATCACACGGCACATACATATCAGGCAAGAAATGCATCTCAACTTTAATGAGACCATCACCTTGGCACATCTCACAGCGTCCGCCTTTTACGTTGAAGCTAAAGCGACCGGCTTTATAACCACGGGCACGCGCTTCTTGTGTTTGGGCAAACATTTCACGCACAGGAGTAAACACGCCCGTATACGTCGCTGGGTTTGAGCGCGGCGTACGACCAATCGGGCTTTGATCGATATCGACCATTTTGTCCAAATGCTCAAGTCCACTGATACTATCATGCTTGTCCGCAATCAGCGTTGAAGCGTTATTCAGCTGAGTGGCGGCCAATGGCATAAGCGTACGGTTAATCAAAGTCGACTTACCTGAGCCAGAGACACCTGTAATACAAGTCATGATGCCAATAGGTAAGGTCAAATCAACATCGTGCAGGTTATTGCCAGATGCACCTTTTAGCTCAATCGTCATCGGGACTTGTTTGGGCTTGGCTTTCCCTTTGACTTCCATATCTATCGTTTTGGCTTTATGACGAATGGCTGGAATCTCGATTCTTTTCTTACCAGACATGTATTGTCCAGTGAGTGATTCTTTGTTTGCCATGATGTCATCGACCGTACCCTGAGCGATGATGTGACCACCGTGAACACCTGCGCCAACACCGATATCGATGACGTGATCCGCTTGGCGAATGGCGTCTTCATCGTGCTCCACGACCAATACGGTGTTACCCAAATCACGCAAGCGCGTTAAGGTTTTTAGCAGGCGATCATTGTCACGCTGATGCAGACCAATGGACGGCTCATCGAGCACGTACATCACGCCCATCAGACCCGCGCCAATTTGGCTGGCAAGACGAATACGCTGCGCTTCACCGCCTGATAGGGTTTCGGCAGAGCGGGCAAGCGATAGATAATCAAGACCAACACTGACGAGGAAGTTTAGACGCTCATTGATCTCTTTAAAGATTTTTTCTGCAACTTCGCCTTTATGACCGCCAATCTTTAGCGTTTTATAATAGTCAGCCGCGTCACCGATAGACAGTTTGACGATTTCGGCGATGGTATGATCCTCAACACGGACATTGCGTGAGATTTCATTGAGACGCGCGCCATCACAGACGTTACACGTAGTATCCGCCAAATATTTCGCCAGCTCATCACGTACAAGATTGCTTTGGGTTTTGGCATAACGGCGTTCTAAATAAGGAAGCACGCCTTCAAATGGCACGGTCTTGTTGGTTTTACGACCACGCTCATCGGTAAAGTTAAAAGTCAGCTTCTCTTTGCCAGATCCTTGCATGATGAGTTCTTGCTGCGCTTTTGGCAGGTCTTGCCACGGGCTGTCCATATCAATTTTAAAATGCTGGCAAACTGTCGAGAGCAAACCAAAATAATAAGCATGACGCTTATCCCAACCGTTGATCGCGCCTTGATTGAGCGATTTTTCGTGATGAGTGATGAGTTTTTCGGCAGAGAAATATTGACGTTTACCAAGACCATCACAGCTAGGACACGCACCATATGGATTGTTAAAACTGAACATACGCGGCTCAAGTTCAGAAACCGCACGATCACAAACGGGGCATGAGTGCTTGGCCGACATCACTTGGTTTTCGTCGCCCCCTTCTTTTGGATTGCCATCCATAAAGTGTAGCGTGACTAATCCTTGACCCAAGCGTAGAGCGGTCTCTAAACTTTCAGCGACGCGGTTACCCAAGTCATCACGTACTTTGAAGCGATCGACCACCACTTCGATGGTGTGTTTTTTCTTTTTGTCCAATGTTGGTAACTCGTCGGTATCGTAGACATCGCCATCGACACGTACACGTACGAAACCCTGCCCAATTAATTGCTCAAGCAAGACCGTGTGCTCGCCTTTACGCTCACGAATGACCGGTGCCAAGATCATGATCTTGGTGTCAGCGGGTAATCCCATGACTTGATCGACCATTTCAGTGACTGATTGCGCGACCATGGGTTCGCCATGTTCAGGACAAAAGGGTGTACCGATACGCGCATAAAGCAGGCGCAGATAGTCATAAATCTCGGTAATTGTTCCGACTGTTGAGCGCGGATTATGGTTGGTAGATTTTTGCTCAATAGCAATTGCAGGTGATAGACCTTCGATACTATCGACATCCGGTTTTTCCATCTGCGAGAGGAACTGACGCGCATACGCGGACAAGCTCTCGACATAACGACGTTGTCCTTCGGCATAAAGGGTGTCGAATGCCAGCGAAGATTTACCTGAGCCAGACAAACCGGTAATCACCACAAACTTGTCTCGTGGAATGTCTAGGTCGATGTTTTTTAGATTATGAGTACGTGCGCCGCGTATTGCGATATGGTCATGTGCCATCGGTGATAGGTTTCCTATTTGCTAAAATGGTATTTGAAAAGATGTCTAAAACGTAAAAGGGTCAATGAAGATGAATTCACTGCTTAATCAAAATTATGAATGGTTGTTTTTATTTTAATCTTACTGAACGAATTTAAATCAAATGAGGGTTAAGTAACAGGGGGTGTTTGTTATAGATTTAGTCAGATACTGTCATTCTGGTTTGATACTCTCATTGAGCACAGTTATTTTATAGTGCCGTTTGGCATTTAAAGTTTATGAGACAATATTGCTAATGACGTTGTACTTTATTGTCATGATCGGCAGATTATTCAAGGTATGGCGATGCCCCAGATGCACTTAGTAACAAAAGTATCGCCTCGCATGTATGGGGAACGCAGGAATGATTGGGATAACGTAGAAGTGGCTAGAGTAATGGCAAAAAGACAAAAGTCTCGGCAACCTGACGGCGAATGTCTTATACTATGGGGCTTGATTTATCGGCTGGCATTTTGCCATAGCAGCAGTGATAAATTAGCAGTGCAGTAATGATGAATCAGTAGGGCAGTATGATAAACCAGCAATGAGCAACCAGTGAGGCAAGTATGAATAGCGTAGAAAAACGGGCAATTCTTGGGGTCGGTGGTATATTTGCTTTGCGGATGATTGGCTTGTTTATGATTGTGCCTGTGTTTTCGGTATACGGTGATAATTATGCGCATGCCACACCATTTTTGATTGGTCTGGCAGTTGGTATTTATGGCTTGGGTCAGGCTATTTTTCAGATACCAATGAGCCTTGCTGCTGATAAGTTCCCGCGTAAACCAATTATATTTTTGGGTTTAATTTTATTTGCCGTTGGAGGCATCATCGCTGCTAATGCGACGGATATCTATGAGGTCATCATTGGTCGAGCGCTGGCGGGTAGTGGTGCGGTCTCTGCGGTGCTCATGGCACTATTGGCAGATGTGACTCGTGAGGAGATGCGTACCAAAGCAATGGCGACGATGGGACTCACCATTGCTACCTCTATCATGCTGGCTTTTGCTTTTGGCCCCTTGCTTGTGGGTTCGCTTGGTATTTCAGGGTTGTTTTGGCTGACCGCAGGCTTTGCTGTGTTGGCGATGGTGTTATTGTTGGTTGTACCCACACCGTTACGCGTACTCAAGCACAATTTAGACAATAAATCGATTGGTGAGCAGTTAGCAACCGTCCTCAAAATCGGCGATTTGAATCGCTTGCATATCGGTATCTTTGCGCTACATCTGACTATGACGGCAATATTTGTCATTTTGCCGCACCAATTAAACGAGGTGATGGGGCTGTCGGTACGTCAGCAAGGCTTGGTGTATTTGCCTTTATTATTTATCGGCTTTGCGGTAGCGATTCCCTTTATCATCATTGCCGAAAAGAAACGTAAGATGCGCCAAGTGTTTTTGGGCGCAATTGCATTAATGACCGCTTCTTTGGTCATACTGGCGCTCGGTAGTCAGGTCGGTGTTGGTATTATTTTTGGGTTATTATTATATTTTATGGGTTTTAATCTACTTGAGGCGACGATTCCTTCGTGGATATCGAAGCGCGCACCAGTGGCCAATAAAGCGACCGCGATGGGGCTCAATTCATCCAGCCAGTTTTTTGGTGCGTTTGTCGGTGGTGCAATGGGTGGGTTACTATTGAGTCAGCCGAATGTGCTGGCGTGGGGGATATTGGCATTCATCATGGGTGCGGCATTGCTGCTAATTATACCCATCGCTCAGCCGCCTTATCTATCGAGCACGACAGTCACGATTCCCAAAAACATCAATATTCAAGACTGGTCACGGCAAATGCTGGCAGTAGATGGCGTTGATGAGCTGGTTGTGATGGCAAAAGAACAAGTCGCTTATTTGAAGTTAGATAAAACGCAATTGACAGAGGATTCACGGCAGCAGCTATCGAGCTTGGCACAAAGTCCATTGGATATTTAGGACGTGCTGAGCCGTTGCTATCAGTGCCACAGTCACAATCATAGCCAAATTTATAATACACCTTAAGTTTTTATCTCTATTTAAAAGGAATTAATATGAGTAAATTTAATACGTTATCTAATATGATTGGCAAGACAAACTTGTCGACCATAACTAAGTTTGGAACAGGTCTTGCGTTGTCAGTCACTTTATTGATCTCAGGCTGTGCCACCCAAAATATTCAAACTTATCAAAACACCACACCAACGCTCGATATGCATGAGTTTTTTTCAGGTCAGATTGATGGCTGGGGCATGTTTCAAGGACGAAGCGGCGAGGTCAAAAAACGTTTTTATGTGGATATCAATGCGACCCATGAAGGGGATGATGTCATTGTTTTAGACGAAAAATTCTCATGGGCAGATGGTTCAAAGTCACAGCGTATATGGCGTCTGACGCAGCAAGCTGACGGTAGCTGGAAAGGCACGGCTGGTGACGTCATCGGTGAGGCAACAGGGGAAGTGGTTGGCAATACGTTGCATTGGCAGTATCTATTAGAGCTACCTGTCGATGATAAAACTTATAAAGTCAATTTTGATGATTGGATGTATTTAATCGATCAAGATGTCATGCTCAATCGTTCAGTAATGAAAAAATTCGGTGTGGAATTGGGTAGTGTGACGTTAAGCTTGCATCGCAATAACACTGACGCCAAATAATGTTGGTTGATAAGCTTACTTTAAAAACAGTGGTGATTGCTGGTGTTCATCCACTTATTAAAATGGCAAAATAGTAGCTGTATTATTTTTAATCTATAAAAATATCGATGAATATATTTCTTGCGACAAGTGCTGTCGCATCCAGCCGATGGCTTGTAGATATTTAAACAAAAATTGGTTAATATGCCATTATATGATTGATAGTATGTATTAGGGCGTGTTCTCATTTTGAAAATGGTTATAAAAATGAGATAAATTGAAGCCAAACAAGGAAAATAGCGCTGATAATATCGGGATATTAACCAGCTATTTGACGCAGTTTGGCGAATATTTAGCCATTTTTAACGCATTTAGTGGCTATCGTTCAGATTGAGGACATGCCCTAATGCTATTCAATGACGATTAAAACGATTCATCAGATTATTCATAAGTAAAAGGACGGTATCATGCGCGGAGTTAATAAAGTTATCATCATCGGTAACCTTGGAGCAGATCCTGAGGCACGTCAATTTAACAATGGCGGTAGCGTGACCAATATTTCGGTTGCGACATCAGAGCAATGGACAGACAAACAGAGCGGTGAAAAAAGAGAGGCGACGGAGTGGCATCGCATCTCATTATTCAACCGTCTAGGAGAGATTGCCGCGCAGTATTTGCGTAAAGGCAGCAAAGTCTATATCGAAGGCAGCTTGCGTACCCGTAAATATCAAGACCAAAGCGGACAAGATCGTTATATTACCGAGATTCGTGCTGAGCAAATGCAGATGCTAGATGGTCAAAGTGGTGGTCAAGAGAGCGGTGGTGGATTTGGTGGCCAGAACTCAAACAGCTATAGCAATCAAGGCGGTCAAAGCAACCAGAATAACTTTGGTCAGCAAGCAAACAATCAGCCAGCACAGCAAGGCGGCTACAACAATCAAGCTAGTGGTGGCCAGAATAGCTTTAACAATCAAAGCGCACCTGCTCAGCAAAATCAGTTCAATCAACCAACGCAAAAACCGGCTCAGTCAAAGCCGACTGCCATGCCAGATGGCCCTGTAGATGACGATATTCCGTTTTGAGGAATACATAATTAAGTAATATTGATCAAATAAAAAACTCTGCTACGGCAGAGTTTTTTTGTGTTTGATTATAAATATGATTGGTTCTAAATAAAAAAAGCATCTTGAGATAACACTCAATAATAAAACGTTTGTTCGTTTTTAATCAAAAAATTTATATTTTTTAATAAATTTTTTTCAACAAAGTTTTATTAAAATATTTAGGGAGAAGAAGAATAAAAAATGTTTTTTTGACTTTGCTTATTATATGTTTATTGCCGATATTTTATCAATGTCGTCTTAAAATTTATAAGGCATACCGTTCATACCTTATATCAACCGTTCACTCTATTCGATTTAATTAATGCTAACCATCCGCTAAAAGGGGTTGCTATAATCCTTTCAAATAATAGTTCGAGTAATATTAATTATTGAGTATCTACTTAAAGTAATTCTTAATAATTAATGAAAATTCAAAGTTTGGCCATTTAATGGCGTAAAACATAATAAGTCATTTGGTCGGTCGCTCAAGATAAGCGCGCCTATCTTACGGTTACTGCTAGGTATACAGAATGAATTATAGTGATGTGTTTCGAAAAAGCGATCTTGGAAGAGAGGAAATACAGTCTCAAAGTCTGGGTATATTGCCACGAGAAGCAAGAACGTTACTCATTATGATTGATGGCAAACGAGATTATCGAAGCTACCTAGAGACACTTGACGATAGCAAAATGTTTGCGGGTTTTGGTGGCGTAACACCACTTTTTGAGCTGCTTTTAGAGCTTGAATATATTGAAATGGTAGGCGTTGCCTCTACGGCTACCAGAGCAGATATATCGCCACAAATGCCTGTGGCTCGTCCTGTCGTTCCTGAGTCTCAACCAATATCACAGTCTATTGATACAAATATTGAGACAGATTTTGAGCGTACGTTCAATAATAACAACTCAAATAAAATCACTACGTCAGGCAAAAACGCAATCGGTAATATCTTCAAAAATAAACTGTTCAAAACCAATGACGAAACAATAAAGTCGGATTTGGCCACTTATATCGAAAAAAATGCGCCTCCTGCAGAGGCTTGGGGGTATCTGCTTATGTTAGAGCAGTGTGAAAATAACTCGCAATTATCGATTTTGGTGCAGGAAATACAGAATACCAGCAGTGAAAATTTAGCGCGTGGTATGAATGAATTTATCAGAAGAATTCAACAGTAATACTAGGGCGTTTCCTAAATTTTTTTATGCAATAAATAAAAATTTGTTGAAGACTAACTGAATTGTGATATTTGAAAAATTCAACAAACTACTTGGAGTGTTTTATGGAATCCGTTGATATCTCAGAATTAAATCGTTTAAAAATGCTTCATGGTGAACATATCATTTTACGCTTAACTTATATCAGTCGTTATAATAATGACAACCCTAATGGGGAAGTGACGCGTATTCTTGATCAGGCGCAGCAAAATAATGAGTGCAATGGCATCACAGGTGCTTTGGTGTTTAACCACAATTATTTCTTGCAAAGTATTGAAGGGGCCAGACCGGTCATCAATGAACTGCTTAGAAAGCTGGTGAAAGACGATCGACATCATGCCTTGCAAATTATTGAATGCTGTGAAGTTGAACAACGTCGCTGGAGTAAGTGGTCAATGAAATATTTGATTCCAAGCGAAGAAAACAAAGGGCTGGCATTGAAGTTTTCTACTGGCACTCAATTCAACCCTTATTTGATGAGTACTAATCAAATTATGATGTTGATTGATACGCTTTCAGAGATTCAAGAACAAGAACAAGAAGAAAAGAACGTTTCTAAAAAGAAAAAGCCTTGGTTTTCTATCGGTTAGTTGACCTTTAGCAAAAATATCCGACCCCATAAAATTTTTATGAGAGACATAATATGACATCAGTCATTGCAGATGCGCACATTTTAATGAGCATGACATATGCGAGCCGCGCCAACCCAGACGTGTCTGCTAAAGATTTTCATGAAATCTTGAAGCAAGCACAAATAAACAATGCCGCCAATGGTATCACTGGTATGCTGACGTTTAATAAAGATTATTTTTTGCAGACAGTCGAAGGACCAAGGGCGCAGATTAATCGTTTATTGTATAGTTTGATTGCTGATCAGCGTCATCATGATTTACAAGTCATCGAAACGCGTGAATTGACTCACAGAGCATGGGCTGAGTGGTCAATGAACTATGCGTCTCCAACTGAAAAAAACGCGGCGATTTATCTAAAATATTCTACGACTGTTGATTTTAATCCGTATTTATTGAGTGCCGCATCCGCGCATGACTTAATGAACGCGCTTAGCGATCAACAAGATTAGTGAACGAAGAACTTTTTAATAAATCAAATATAGCGATAAATTTTTGGGCCATATGTTTGGCGTTCGTAGCTATTTTAATTTTATTAGCTATTGGCTTTTGTTATAAAAAATAATCTGCTATTGTTTTAACACGGCTTTTTGGTTATATTGTCTGCGCTTATAAACACTGTGGTTAATTATGCTTTTGGCAGTTGAAAAAGACAGTAATTCGTTACATTTATGACGAATGAATAGAAATTTTTAGTTTTTTAAAATGACATTCCTTATTTTACAGTTGGATTTACTATGAGCAAAAATAACGCAATGGATTTAAACAGTTTAAATGTCGATGAGCTACGTGCCATCGCCGAAAATGCCCAGCAGCTTATCGCTAAAAAACAGCATCAGCGTTTGTATGATGCTTATATGCAGTTTGAAACAATTGCAGAAGAGAGCAATGCTACTATTGAAGATATTTTAAAAGCTGGTGAAAAACTAGAGAAAAAACGCAGTATCAAATATCGTAATACTGACAACAAAGAAGAGACTTGGACTGGCCGTGGTCGTAAGCCAACTTGGTTGGTTGACGCGCTCGCAGCAGGTCGTGATCTTGAAGATTTTGCTATCTAATCGCTTGTGAATTTCATAGCAACGTGCGATTTTATGTTACTTTCATGAGGAATTTATCATGATTGCATAAAGGCACATCGCTAGACAGAAGCCAGTATCTTTATTGCCATTATTTTGGTAAAAAGATACTGGCTTTTTTTCTGTCATCTGTATGCCATTGTTTGTTATGATAATGACGTTTTTGGCTTATATAAGAGTTAAGCAATCGTGCCCCAAGTATCCGCGTCTTCTCATAAGCGCCCTCGTAAGCTGTGGTGGCTGGTTGGGTTCATATTGTTTGCACTATTTGCCATACTGCAAATGCCCGCGGCGTGGCTACTTGAGAAGTATGCGCCCGATACGCCTTATGTACAGCATGTGTCTGGCAATATATGGCAAGGCTCAGCCATTTGGCAGATGCCTCTGTCAGCGGCGCCGCTGACAGGGATGGCTGAATGGTCATGGCAGCCATGGCATTTGTTGTTTGGCAAGTTGGGTGCAGAGGTCAATATCAACTCAGAACAAACCAGATTGAATGGACAAGTAAAAATAGGTCTGAGCTCGTGGCAAATTGATGATTTGAGCGGTAAGATTGCTCCTGAGACTTTGGCCAATGTGGT
Organism: Psychrobacter vallis; assembly: GCF_904846715.1. Taxonomy (GTDB): domain Bacteria; phylum Pseudomonadota; class Gammaproteobacteria; order Pseudomonadales; family Moraxellaceae; genus Psychrobacter; species Psychrobacter vallis. The sequence continues at coordinate 30,078 of NZ_CAJHBU010000006.1, read as the reverse complement.
TGATTGGCAGCTGCCCAATACCCCGATTCAGGTCAATAATGTCTCGCTAAAACGTCAGTCTGGCTCTCAGGCAGAAGATAATGATTCAAGCAAAAATCTCTCTGGATTTAGTCAAGCGGATGGGCAGTTGACATGGGTCGGTGGTGAAGTGGGCTACCCTAGCGGCGGTAAGGTTTTTTATATTACGATGCCAGCGCTACGTGCAGAACTAAGTACCGAACAAAAAAGTAATAAGAACCTGCTGCATATCAATCTACTAAACAATCAGGATAAGCGTTTAGGTGATTTGTATCTCGATGGCGATAATATGCTGGATGTCAGTTTGACGCAGCGTCTGTTGGAAAATATGCCTGAGTATAAGGGACAAGCGCCGCAAGACACGCCAGTCGTCAGTGTGCGTCAACCGCTGTTAAATGGACTGGGGACGCCTTAGATGATGAATGTCGCGACCACTTTCAAACCTGTGCTTAATATTCTGAATCGTTTCTCAGGTTGGTTGTTATTGGTAGCCATTGCTTGGTTATGCTGGACAGCAGCGCGACTGTTATGGCTGTTGTTGGCTGCGCCATTAGCGCCCGCATTACCATTAACGCCTTTGCAAACCACCGCCACATCTGGCAAAGATTACAGTAGCCTATTCGCCATTTTTGCAGATCCTGATCCTGTCGCGGCAGCGGTGCAACCACCGCCTAGTGTGGGTTTAAAAGGGGTTTTGTTGGCCATACCAGAAAGTCTATCTTCGGCGCTCTTGGACGTAAATGGCGAGGTAAAAAACTATCGCATCGGTGATACGCTAAAAGACAGCGATTACACCCTGATCGCTGTCGACTGGAACGCGGTTATCATCGCTGATGCCAATGATAAGCAGACGGTTATTAGCATGCCAGAGGCCATGCCACTAGACCAAAGCGATATGATCGCAGGGGCAGTGAGTAACCAACGTCTGCCAGACAATAATATGTTGCCTAACGCCCCTCAGTCAGCTCAAAACGCTGATGATAATTCAGCCGAGACGGGTGGCGACAGCAATCCGCAATCCGCGATTGAAGAAGCCGTCACAGCGCTGCAAGAAGATCCTACCAGTTATCTGAGCAGAATGGGTGTCATGGCGTCAGGTGAAAACTATCAAGTGACCGCAGCGATGCCTGCCAAATTGCGCAATCGTCTAGGGCTTGAGCCGGGTGATCGGGTACTGACGGTCAATGGTCAAAGTGTGGGTAACAATCCTGCACAGGATGCGGGTGTGCTACAACAGGTACAGCAAGCAGGTGAGGCGCAGATAGAGGTGCAGCGTGGCGAGCAAGTCATTACCATTCGTCAGCAGTTTTAAAAATCACTGGGTTAAATATTTTATTTTAAGTAAATGAGCGTTTGGTTGTTGCTATGGTGAGTGAGTCGCTCACTGACAACACTCAGTACATACTAAAGCGACATCACTGTAGGTAATCATCAATATGGTAAGTTTTAAGAGTTTTTCAGTCACGCCCTTGCACCATATCTTGCAGCGTTTGATGCGACTGTGCCGGCCTCTTTGCTTAGCAGTGCCATTATGGGCCGCCAGTACTGGTCTTGTGAATGCTGAGAGCTGGAAAGTCAATTTACAGGATGCGGATATCAAAGCCTTTATCAATGAGGTGGCGACCATCACTGATCAAAACTTTGTTCTTGATCCGCGTATCAATGGCAACGTGACAGTAATATCTAACAAAGCCTTATCCCGTGATGAGATTTATCAATTATTTCTCAGCGTAATGCAAGTGAATGGCATTGCAGCCATTGATTCGGGCACAACCATCAAGTTGGTGCCCGACAGTGTCGCCAAACAATCTGGCGTGGCGGTTGATTTGCGCGGTAATAGCATGGGTGAAACGCTGGCAACTCGCGTTATTTATCTGACAAACACACAAGCTGCCGAAGTATTGGGTGTCATTCGACCCTTGATGCCGCAGTCTGCCCATGCCGCTGCTGTGCCCGGGGTAAATGCCCTAGTATTGTCCGATCGTGCTGAGAGCCTTAATCAATTGACCGCGCTTATTCGTGATTTGGACAGCAATGTCAATGATAGCTTGCGTGTGATACCGCTGCGCCATGTCGATGCTGAGCGCATGATGGACTTGATCAGCTCGCTGGTGATGAGTGCGGGTAGTGGGCAAGCACAAGGAGGTAGCAATCAGCTTAAAGTGATCGCTGATACTTCTAGTGATAGGCTGCTGGTTAAAGGCAGTCCTGAAATGATTGCTAAGGTTCAAGAGATGGTTAATCAGTTGGATACGACACCCACAAGGCGTTTGAGTGGTCTGCGTGTCTTTCGATTAAAATATGCCAGTGCGGGTCACATTGCAGAGATGCTACGTGGATTGCTCGCCAATCAATCAATTAATAGCGCTGGGGCAGTCTCTTCGCTAGAGTCAGCCTCATTGAACGATGTGAGTAGTACAGGGGCTGCATTGACTAATGAGGCTAGTGGTATTAATACCAGTGCCGCGAACTCAATTGCTGCTAGCTCAAGTTCAAGCACCAGTGGCGCAGGTACAGGTGTGGGTGGTCGCCCGTTTAGTATTATTGCTGACGAAACCCAAAACGCCGTTATTGTTAATGCGGCACCTGAGTTGATGTTTGAGATTGAAGAGGCCGTTAATCAGTTAGACAATCGCCGCGCGCAAGTACTGATTCAGGCCGCTATCGTCGAAGTCTCAGGTGATGATGCGACTCAGCTTGGTGTGCAATGGGCGCTTGGCAATGCCAATAGTGGCTATGGAGTGGTAAACTTTAATAATGTTGGTGCAAGTGCCGCTTCGCTTGCCGCCGCTGCGTTATCAGGTGGCGGTGCTGCCAGTATCAGTGCCGCCGCAGGTTCGATAGCTGGCGCTTTAATTGGCATTGGTGATAGTAGTAAAGACAGCAAAGGCAATACTCAGTTTTATGGGGCTATCTTACAGGCACTTGATTCCTCTACTAGCGCCAATTTATTGTCTATGCCATCGATTTTGACATTGGACAATGAAAAAGCGAGTATTTTGGTTGGTCAAAACGTGCCTTTTGTGACCGGCTCCTTTACCACCAGTGGCAATAATTCAAACAATCCGTTTCAGACCATTGAACGTCAAGACATCGGTATCAATCTTAATGTCATTCCACACATTGGTGATAATGGCACTGTACGCTTAGAGGTCTCACAAGAGGTCTCGTCTGTTGTACCCGGCAGCACTGGTAACGCGAGTGGTTTGATTACCAATAAAAGTCTGATCAACACGACGATTTTAGCCGACGATCAACAGACCATCGCTCTTGGGGGGCTGATGCGTGACAATACCACCACACGTCAACAAAAAGTCCCAGGTCTAGGTAATGTGCCATTCATTGGCAGGTTGTTCCGTTCTGATAATGACAATACCCAAAAGAGTAACTTGATCATATTTTTACAACCAACTATCCTGCGTGATGGCGGCGCAGTAGCCAGCGTCACTGAGCGCAAATTCAATCAGATGCGCGTGCTGCAACTGGTCATTGATAAAAACGGTACGATTAAACAGTTGCCATTAAGTGGCACAGAAGGTTGGAATGGTGAGGTCAGTGCAGATTATGAGTTGATGCCGCTTAATCCTCTCATCCCTAAGCGCGATCAAACTCCAAAAGCCGCGCCTCAAGGTTTCACTAAGGTGGACAGTACAAGTAATGATATAACGACCTATCCGCTAAATCGTTAATATTGCTGCAAAGAACTGTTTTAATCCGATATAAATCAAGCGCCTGTTATCTATGAATCATAATGTTTAGATGTATGATGCATAGATAACAGGCGCAGTTCGTATCGGGCATCTCTTACATTGATTTGCGCATTCATAACACAGATAAACACAGCGGTTTTTATATCGAAGTATACTAAATGCTAGTAAAGTAGTATGAACACGGCAAAGTATGATACAAATGTAGAGAAGGAAGCGACAGTGATGGGCTCTAAAAATGCAAAAAAATGGGTTCTCTTGGCAGCTGTTGCTACGGCTTTGTTGATTGTTCCTCGACGCAGTAGCCGAAAAGCTGACATCACTTTATCTAATAAAAAACAGGTAAATGCCAACAATGACCACGTTGATAGCGCCAAAGCAGATGCTATGTAAAGAGTGACATAAAAGTAAAAGGTTTTTGACTTGTCCTATTTTGATAGTTGTCAGTATTACTAAGAACTCAGTCACGCAGCTGTGTGCCTTTTTAAGCAAAGACTAATTAAGCAAAGACTAACGACATACATCACAAATCGCAAAAAACATTGATTTTGGAGTCTCTCAATGACCCCTATTAATTCATATACACCCTGTACAAAAATATTATCTAATATTTATCCTCTTATTGACACGCATACGCATTTTGATGCCTCAGTATTTGATGATGACAAGGCGTTACTAGCACAACAGGCTTATGCGCAGGGAGTACGACATCTCGTACTAGTGGGTTATTTGCATCAATATTTTGAGCGTATGTACGAGACTGAGCAATTACTCAAAACGCAGTGGCAATCTTCTACAATAGCCACTAATAACCAAAATGAGTCACATACTGACATCCATATTGCGTTGGGTTTGCATCCTTTTTATATTGAACAGCATACCGCAGATCATCTCAAAGACATGGCGACAATGATAGCTGAGCGGCGTCCACTAGCGATTGGTGAGATTGGATTGGATACTTTTACTGATGCGATGAAAGCCCCTGATATGTTTGCCAAGCAAGTACAATTTTTTATGGCACAATTGGATTTGGCTGTGACCCATCAATTGCCAGTGCTGCTACATATTCGTAAGGCACATGCAGAAGCATTAGCCATACTAAAAGCGCATGATTATGACGCGCACAAGTTGGGCGGTATCGCGCATAGTTTTAGCGGCGGCGCGCAAGAGGCAAAAGCGTTTGTGAAATTAGGATTCAAGCTTGGTGTAACAGGTCAAGTCACCAATCCAAATGCTAAAAAACTGCGACGCGCTATTCAAGCAGCCGTTGCCAGTCATGGTATTGAGTGTTTGGTGATAGAAACAGATTGTCCGGATATGACACCTATCATGTGTCAGACAGCAAATGACAGATCTGTTCCTGATAGCTCGTTTCATAATGGTTCTATGCATGACAGAAACGTGCCTGCTAATCTGCCATGGGTATTGCTGAGCTTAAGTGAGTTACTTGATGTGTCACCTGCTATTCTTGCTGAGCAATTGTGGCACAACAGTTGCACTGCTTTAAAAACGACATGGGCTTATCCACAATGATTTTACAGTCATAATAGATTATCATTAGTTATGTAAGTGCTAACAAATAATAAGTGTTAGCAAATAAAATGCTAACCAAAGCCAGTACCACCAAAATAATCTACAAGAGCATTTAAACTGTTATGAATGAAACACGACAAATGGAGCAGCCAGTCACTACTGAATACGATACCATGCAGGCTGACCTCAATGAAGAAAATGAGCAGTATGAGCGTCGTTTCCAAGGGACAAAAACGCTCTATGGCGCACCAGCAGTCAATACGTTTGCTGCCGCTCATGTGTATGTTATTGGCGTAGGTGGTGTGGGTTCTTGGGCTGCGGAAGCCTTAGCTCGAACAGCAGTTGGGACGATTACTTTGATTGATTTAGACGTGTTGGTTGTCTCTAATGTCAATCGCCAGCTGCCAGCGCTAGACAGCACCTTTGGGGAAAGTAAGATCGCAGCGATGGCAATGCGTATGCGTGAAATCAATCCCAAGATAATGCTAAACTTAATTGATGATTTTTTGACGGTAGATAATATAGAGACACTGTTGCCCAGCCGTCATGAGGCAAAGGCTGCCGCTGCCCAAGGCAAACCTATTGTCGTACTCGATTGCGTAGATGACATGAATGCCAAATTGGCCATTGCCCTGCATTGCCGTTTTAATAAACTCAAGCTGGTTTGTGCAGGCGGGGCTGGGGGTAAGACAGATCCGAGTCAAATTAGAGTGAGCGACTTACGTGAAAGTTACCAAGATCCGTTACTTGCCAAATTGCGTTATAAGCTACGCCATGAAAAAGGTATTAATACGGCGCTTAAAGAAAAATTCGGTATCAAGTGTGTTTATTCTATAGAGCCACCGCGCGTGGACAAGAGCTGTCAAACAGGTGGATTGCACTGTGGTGGTTATGGCTCTGCAGTCGTTGTTACCTCGGTTGTAGCAATGATCATGGTGAGCGAAGCATTGCAGTTGCTGATAAAGCAAGCAGGCGAGCATAAAATCTAGCATATGATATTACTGAATGGAGACTGTCTTGCCTATACTTAACCCACCTAAACATAGTTACCCAGTAGCGGTAGACGATGCCGAGCGCATTAATAAACTTAGAAAGTACCAAGTGCTCAATAACAATGATGAGCCAGCATTTAAGCGCCTTATTGACCTTGCAAAGCTGTTTTTTGACATGCCAGTGGTTACGATCACTTTTATGGATGAGGAAGCGCAGTATCTAAAATCTGTCTATGGCTTAGGTGATATCTGTCGCACGACGCGTGAAGTGGCTATTTGCAACTATACGGTGCTGTCTAACGAGGTTTTCATCGTACCAGACTTGTTAGAAGACGAACGTTTTAGCCAAAACCCATTGATAACACAGTCTCCTTACCTGCGGTTTTATGCAGGCGCACCCATTATTTTACATGAGAACAATAAGAGCTATCGTTTGGGCTCTCTATGTTTAATGGATATGAAGCCCAATCATAGCTTTGATGATCAGCAAGCAAAGGTATTAGCGCAATTTGCGATGATGGCAGCCGATGCCTTGCAGCTACAAGATAAGCAACGCGAGGCCAAATATGCCAATGAGATGAAGTCGGATTTCTTGGCCAACATGAGTCATGAAATTCGCACCCCAATGAACGGTATTATTGGTATGGTAGAAATGCTAGGCGAGACTGAACTTAGCAGTGAACAGCAAGGATACGTCGATAATATCAAAGTTTCCAATGAGCATTTGATGTCAATCATCAACGGCATCTTGGATTTATCGAAAGTAGAGTCTGGAAAAATGACTATTGACTCTATTCCTATTAATTTATCGGCATTGTGTAATGAAGTGGTCAGTCTTTTTACGGTCAAAGCACGTCAGCGCGGATTGACTTTAGATTATCATTATACTGAGTCGTTATCGCCTTACGTGCAAGGTGATCCAGTACGCCTCAAACAAATCCTCGCAAACCTCGTCAATAATGCAGTGAAGTTTACCCGTGAAGGGGGACGAGTCAGTATCGATGTCAAACACGTGCCTAATTGTCACTCTGACGATTTTGATGGTTACAGTACTGATTCATCATATCGCACACAGGACATTCAAGAAAGAAATGTGGATAAAGATACACCTCAGAATACCATTAATAAGGTTGTCTCTCATGAAGTGATGACTCTATGTATTGAGGTCACAGATACTGGTGTCGGTATCAAAGCAGAATCATTGGATGCAATATTTGATGCTTATGGTCAAGCAAACAAATTCACACACCGTCTCTACGGTGGTACAGGTTTGGGACTCTCCGTTTGTAAGTCATTGGTCGGCTTGATGGGCGGTTATATCGATGTCTATAGTGAAGTTGGTGTCGGCACTACTTTTAGGGTTTTGCTGCCGCTACCGTCTATCGACGAAAAACACTATGAAACGTGGCAAAATTTAAATGACTTGACCTTGATAGAGCCTACCCACGAGCGTGCAGGTCATATACTGTTGGTTGAAGACGATACCGTCAACGCTATTATCGCTAAAAAAGCCCTAAATAATGGGGGGCATACAGTTACTCATGTCGTTGACGGCCAACAAGCCATTGAGACCTTTGCTTTATCCCCTGAGCGTTATGATATTATTTTGATGGATCATCATATGCCAATTTTGGACGGTGTACAGGCCACCATCAAACTGCATGAACTTTATGACCCTCAATTATTACCGCCTATTATTGCTTTGACGGCCAATGCGATGGATGGTGAACGCGAAAAATATTTGAAGGTTGGCATGCAAGATTACTGCACCAAACCTTTTAAGCAAGAACAGTTGAATGCGTTGGTACAGTATTGGCTGATACAAAAACAATTGGATGACGAAGAGGAATAGCGGTTCGAAAGATTGATATAGTGAGTTTAGGGCGTGTCCTCAATTCAATCGATTATCCACTTTATTTAGGATTGATTATAACTATAAAAAAAGCGGAACCCCTTAATAAGGAGTTCCGCTTTTTTATTGAAGAACCGAAAGACGCTATATTTCAGAAACTATTTTTTAGAAGCTATGTTTTAGAGGCTGTCTGTTCTTTTTACAGGCTATTAATTAACGCGGGTTTGGTAGTCACCAGTACGAGTATCGACGCGAACCACTTCACCTTGCTGTACAAACAATGGCACACGGACGACAGCGCCTGTTTCTAGCTTGGCAGGTTTACCACCGCCACCTGACGTGTCACCGCGGACACCGGGATCTGTCTCTGTGATTTGCAATTCAACAAAGTTAGGCGGAGTCACTGATAAAGGTGCGCCGTTAAACAAGGTAATGGTACATAACGCATTGCTGTTCTCTTTTAGCCACTTTACTGAGTCACTCATCGCTGTCTTGTCAGCTTGGATCTGCTCAAAGCTTTCGGGATGCATGAAGTGCCAGAACTCGCCATCGTTATATAGATAGTTCATTTCAGTATCCATTACATCAGCGGCTTCTAAGCTGTCACCTGATTTGAATGTTTGCTCCAATACTTTACCACTACGAAGATTACGCAACTTGACACGGTTGAAGGCTTGGCCTTTACCGGGTTTGACAAACTCGTTTTCAAGGATGGCGCAGGGATTGCCATCAAGCATAACTTTTAGACCAGCTTTAAATTCATTAGTAGAAAAACTTGCCACAAGAGACTCCTAGGGATTGTAAGTATGATGATAGGTAGGGCTTACTGCACAAAAAGCTGTGGTTACGCCAAGTGTTTCGAGGCTAACGGGTATACTTTGATAGGGTACACCGTAAGGGCGTATAATATCGCCTTTTAGGCACAGATAATAGGCTGTCATGATAAACCATTTAATCACACAAAAGAACTGGCAAACGCAATTATCCGAAGCCATTACCTCCGTTGATGAGCTACTCAGTCTCTTACAGCTCGAATCACGACGCGCAGAGGTCTATGTGCCCACGCATTTTGAGCTACGAGTGCCGCGTGCGTTTGTGGCAAAAATGACCATTGGCGATATCAATGATCCTTTACTCAGACAAGTACTGCCAGACCAGCGTGAGCAAATTAAGGTAACGGGCTATGTGGCAGATCCTTTAAGTGAAAATATGCAAAATCCAGTCAAAGGCATGCTTCATAAGTATCAGTCAAGAGTGCTACTGACCATTACTGGCGCGTGTGCCATTCATTGTCGCTACTGCTTTCGTCAGCATTTTGACTATAGTGCCAATATGCCAACAGCGGATGCAAAAGAAAACATCGTTAACTATATCGCTGCTCATCCTGAGATTAATGAAGTGATTTTGAGTGGTGGCGACCCACTAAATGTGACAAATAGGCGTTTGTTTGCGTGGTTGGAGACGCTAGAATCCATTTCTCAATTGACAACCATTCGGTTGCATACGCGTTTGCCATTGGTCATTCCAGCGCGTCTGGACGAGGCATTACTGGAACGATTGTCCCAAAGTCGCTGTCATATTGTGATGGTGATCCACTGTAATCATGCCAATGAAATCGACACCCTGACGTCAGAATATTTACAGCGCGCTCGCGCGGCTGGCATTACCTTATTAAATCAAGCCGTCTTATTAAAAGGCATTAATGACAGTGTTGAGACCCAAACGCAATTAAGCCAGCACTTGTTTTCCGCTGGTGTATTGCCTTACTATTTGCATGTGTTAGACAAAGTAGCAGGTGCGGCTCATTTTGATAATGAACAGCAGGCGTCAATTGCGCTTTATTGGTCATTACTGGCAGCATTGCCAGGTTATCTGGTGCCTAAGCTGGTGAGAGAGTTACCGAACAGACCTTTTAAAGTGCCAATTGATATTTACAGTGATACTTAATATAAACATTATGGTATATTAAAAAATTAGTAAACAAAGAGTGATTATTAGAAAGTGATAGTTGGAGAGGAGGCAGGTTTGGCTCAAAAATAGTGGATTCAAAAAAGTATGCTCTATGGATAGCCAATACTAGTGCGTGTTGAATACGCCCTAATGTCATGACTAAAATTTATCTCGTTTTCAGGTTCAAAATTAGGCCGCGCCTTAGTTACTAGGAATGCTCATGATAACCTTATCGACGTTTCAAGCGTATTTGTCTGCTATAGAGCTATCACCACCATCAACGAATCAAGCAATCAGCGTTCATGAGCATGAGTTGCTCAAGTTGCTGGCAACCTTGCCTGCTCGAACGCAAGCCCAGCAGGCTGAGCAACTAGAAAAAATTCTCACTATATTACGCACAGCAGATATAGATGGGCCGCAACGTCTCAAACTGACGGCTGCGACGATAGATGCCTTAGATCAATTGGTGGCTACTTTGCGGCAGTACTATATTTATGAGACAGGAGCGCTGAGTGCTGCTCAGTTGGGTTATGTGGCGCAGACAAAGTCACTGTATTATCTGATGATTATGATCTACGACAGTGTTATACACCGAAAAGTATCCTTATTAAATAGTCAGAAGAAACATACTTTAAGCAATAACTGGCAGCGTTATTTTAAAGCCACCAAGTCCTCATCAACCACCACACTGGCTGTCGCTATTTATCAAACACTGCTGATGTATCAAAAGCTATTGGGTGAGGATGCGATTTGTTATCAAAAACCATCACCTTACTTATGGGCCAAAATCAATCATCTGTACTCCCTTGCTCATCAGTATCAGGTGGCGGATACTGATTTGAGCAAAAGTATCGTTACTCAGCACTCAAATAATATACATCGGCTGTATTGTCAAATTTGCTTATATAGTTTGTTGAACGTACGTGCCATGCGTCGTCCTAATATCTTGCTAGTACAACGTTTATTACCTGAGTGGGCCACCCGCATTATTGCGACGATAGAGCCAGAAACCGAGACACGGGTATTTGTTGATCTAAAAAGCGACATGCTGCCAACCTATTTGACGGCCAACTCTGACATCAACCCATACGAAGATTGCCATCATTGTTTATTTATAGAACTTGCACCGATGGTTGAGTATTTTGAATCACGTATACAAGTCTTAATTGAAGAGGGCAGTGAAGGGGTTGAGTGCTACTTACTTAATAAAGTATTGATGACACTCAGTTATCGGTATTTACAGTCACCGCTCACGCCAAAAGCCAAGTACCCTATCAAAAAAGAGGCTGTTTTAATTACTGGCTTCAACAACATTCATTACCGTGTTAGTGGGTCGCAAAGCTTCACAAGCTTGATTGCTATGCAGGAGCTGCCAGATGGGCAGCGCCCTCGTTATGATACGGTTAATCAGAAACAAGACAGTATTGGCATAGTCATCAGCGAAACCCTTGGTAGTCATGATGCGTTATCATTATTTCGCACTCTGCGTTTGCCCGCAAAATCAGACAATTTAGACGCCATTGATAAAGAAATACCACAGGCAACATTTAATGATGATGAGGTGCTGAAGGATAAAGCGTGTCTTCACAGAGATGACCTTAATGTGGTGATGGTGGACAATGATGCTGCTACAACGGAACCGCCACCCTTATATAACATGAGTCTTTTTTTGATCTGCCGCTCTGATACGCTCACGCCAGCTGATTGGTCTATGGGAATAGTGCGCTGGCTGAATCTTGACGCCAAAAACCCAGAAGTTGAGTGGCAAGTACTTGGTCATAAGCTCGTGGCTTGTGGCTTGCGTTTAGAAGGTAGAGAGGTGCGTAGTCGACATTTTGTGCCAGCATTTATGCTTGGTAGAAATGAGCAATTAGGAACTATTGGTACGTTGATCGTGCCAAATGCTCATTTTCAGGTGAACGACAAAGTCATAATGCGTATCAGTAATAAACAAGTTCCTTTACGTTTGGGGCGCAGATTGCTGATTACGGATGAATTTAGCCAGTATGAAGTGGTCAAACAGTCGTTTATGTGACGGCTGATAAAAAATGGACAAATGAGGGCATAAAAAAGTTATCATGTAGAAGCGTTTTTACAGAAGTACGCTAGATAACGAGGATAGTAAGTTAACCTGCAACCAATTGAATTATTGTCTATAATGATGGATAGAATGGCAAAAGTTTATACAGTAATGCTGATTTAAAAGCATGTCATCTTCATGCAGAAAAACGTACCCGTCAATCAAAATCGCTCAGTCTAATTCTTATAGTGCTTTTTGCGCTATGTGGATGTTTGGACAAGCTGTAAGGTATCACAAGTAAGACACACCAATAAGATCACAAGACTCAAAAGGCTTCTTATGCGCGCACAGTCCGTCTTAAATCTATTAGTCATTGATGACGATCAGCTCTACGCTGAGCGCCTTGTGCACCTCCTAGATTGTTATTACGAAACCGTCAATTTGGGATTTTTAGATGACAAAGAGGAGCTGCTAAAGTCACTGCGGCAACCTTGGGACGTTCTGGTTTTTGGCAATGCTTATGATATGAGTTTTACGGATGTCGTGGGCATTGTTCAAGATCAGAATATCGATCTGCCTATGATCTGCCTGATGAGTGAAGAGATGGCAGCGATAGCCCATAATAATGAGGGATTGCCTGATATTATCAGCGGAACAATGGTCAAGGCGCTCACAGTAAAGCAAGAAATGGCCGTCGTAATGTCTATTTGCTTACAACATGATAACTTACGCAGTCGCCACGAGCTTAAAGCGTTACGGCATGTACTTTCTGAAGCCGAGCAACGTGCCAATGTCTTGATCAAAAACTCTAAAAGTGCCGTTGCTTATATCGATCAAGGGATACATATTTTCGCCAATGATCCTTATCTTCAGCTTTTTGGTTTTGAATCATTGAATGATGTGATGGGTGTTCCTATTATTGACCTGATTGCAGGCAGCGATAACGTCAAGGGTTTCAAACAATTCTTACGCCAATTCAATAAAGGAAACCGGCAAGACGTAGAGTTTAAGTTCGAAAGTGTGCGGATGGATGGCAGTACTTTTGAAGCAACATTACAGCTGGCTGCAGCGACCTTAGATGGAGAGCCAGTTACTCAGGTCATTATTCAACAAAACAACACCAGCAGTGCTGAAGTGGCCAAGCGGTTGGCAGCGGCTGAGCGTAAAGACAGCTTAACTGGTATCGACAATCGCCGCGGTTTTGAAGAGCAAATGGCAAGTGTATATAAACAATCGCAGCAAGGGACGGTCACGGCGGCGCTATTCTATATTCAGCTCGATAATGTCGGTAAAATTAGAAGCAGTTTGGGGTTACAAGGAATCGACGCGACGGTCAAGCATGTTGCCTATATGTTGGATGAGCTGATATCAGATGGGCATGTGAGTCGTTTTAGTGATACGGTATTTACCATTTTGGTGGAAGACAAAACAACGAAAGAGCTGGAAAGTTTGGCTGATCATATTGTTTCACGTATCAAAGATACGTTCATTGAGGTGGATAAGCGCACCATTAGTACGACGGTCAGTATTGGTATTGTCAAAATTGAGAAAAACACTGCCGAGCCAAATATATTACTTGAGCGGGCGATGGAGGTTATTAATCAAATTATGATAGAGACCTCTGACCATGGTGGTATCTATCATTTATATGACCCAAGCGAACACGCCAATAGTGATGATCATGCCCTTGCTGAGTCTTTGATCGATGCCATAACCAATAACCGCTTTGAGCTGTCATTCCAACCAATATATGACATCAATAATGATCGCAGCGATTTTTTCGAAGTATTTCTGCGATTGCCATTGTCAGATGCCGACAACACCGTATTGACACCCGATCAATTTATGGCAGTTGCCAAGACGCATAAACTGCGTGAGAAAATAGATCGCTGGGTATTGATTAATGCCTGTAAAAAAATAAATGAGATACGCAAAACACAACCTGAAGCCAGATTGCTGGTGCAGTTGAATAGTGCGTCACTGACCGATAAAAAGCTGCCCAATGTCGTTAGTCAACTCATAAAAGCTGTGGGCGGTGCGGCGGGTGTGCTAACCTTACAGTTTAACGAAAAAGAGGTCTCGGATCATTTAACGGTGGCGAAAACTCAGTTTTCTGCACTCAGTCAAGTCGGCTGTCAATTGAGCATCAAGAACTTTGGCTCTTCTGCCAAATCGATAGAAATTGCAAGTTTTGTGCAGCCAGATGTGGTGCGTTTAGCCCGTAACTACGTGGAAGGAATTGATTCAGCGAACAATTTAGAAACGGTCAAATCTCTCATTATGCTTACCAATGAAATCAAGGTTGATGTGTTGATGCCTTATATCGAAGATGCCTCAACCATGTCTGTCGCTTGGAGTGTGGGCGCGCGCTATCTGCAAGGTGATTATTTAGAAAAGCCGAGCAGTACGATAGTGGTGAATTAAGCCCATAACATGTGCTAATCAATGACATGCCTTACAACTGTCATCTCGGTATTGTTTATATTATGCACTTATAGCGGATGCTTCTTAACTAAAGATTGCCAAAAATGCCTATCATCAGTAAATGTCAAATGAGCGGTCTTTTTGCCGTTGTTTTATTACTCACTGCCTGTGAGCAAACGCCACCCGATCACCGTGCTCCTGTCACACTGCCACTATATACTCAGGGTGATGATGTTAAGGGCGCTATCATTTATCGAGAAGCTTGTGGTCAGTGTCATCAGCTCAATGCAGGTCTCAATAAAAAAGGCCCACAGCTGATGAACATATACGGTGCGCAAGCGGCTGAGCTAGAGGATTATACTTATAGCCAAGGATTAGAACAATCAGGTTGGATATGGGATGCTAAGACACTTGATCCTTATATTGCCGATGCCCAAAAAGCCATGCCAGAATCAAAGATGCTATCAAACCCTATGCCGGATGCCAAAGAGCGTGCAGATGTGATCGCTTATCTGTCAACGCTGCGTGCCGCGGCGCCGATAACTGAAGCTGCTGCCCAGTAACGCCTGATTTATCATCACTACTCCCCTAAAAAATGAGCCAGTAACTTACTATGACCCATTCAGCTACCGAAATACCATCTGCGTTTATGCATCAGTCAACAGTAAAGGATGCCAGTCCATCCACCGTTAGTCCTGCTGACTATCACCACAATCAACAGAAAATTGCCCAATTAATGGCGCAATTAAATCAAATCGTATTGGACAAACCGCAAGCGGTCAAGTTGGCCCTCAGCGGCATACTGGCAGGTGGTCATTTATTATTGCAAGACTTGCCAGGTATGGGTAAGACGACTTTGGCTCAAGGCTTGGCACAGTTGCTAGGGTTGAGTTTTAGTCGGGTACAGTTTACCAACGATATGCTACCTGCCGACATCTTAGGTATGAGTATCTACGACCAAAGCAAACTAAAATTTGAGTTTCGTCCTGGCCCTATTTTTACGCAATTGCTGCTCGCTGATGAGATTAATCGCTCCAGTCCTAAGACGCAAAGTGCTTTACTAGAAGCCATGGAAGAGCGGCAGGTAACGCAAGATGGGCAAACGTATCGCTTGCCGCAGCCATTTTTTGTGATTGCCACTCAAAACCCACTCCAGCAAGCGGGCGTATATCCATTACCTGAGTCGCAGTTAGATCGTTTTTTACTGTGCTTATCGCTGGGTTATCCATCGCCTGCAGCAGAGCGCGAGCTATTAAAAGGTCAGGATCGCCGTGAGCTATTAAAAGGTCTGGACGCGGTATTGGACACAGAGGCTGTTTTGTTGGCTCAGCATGGGGTCAAGCAAGTTTACGTCGCAGATGTGGTATTAGATTATCTACAGCGTTTGGTCGCAAAAACCCGAGCCAGTCAGGAATATCATGGTCTCTCGCCGCGCGGTGTGCTGTCATTGCAACGTGCCGCACAGGCTTATGCCTATGTGTCGGGTCATATGGAAATGACGCCTGAAGATATCCAAGCGGTATTTGCAGCGGTCACAGATCACCGTTTGGGTCAGCGTTTTGTACCTGCTCATGTCGTGGGTGGACAAGCAGTGCAGACCATCGCCCAACGTATTTTGGCAGAAGTGCCCATTGTTATTTAATCTTTTCTTGCCTAGGGCGTGTCATCAATTAGCACATTAATGATATGCCCTAAGACGCTTTGACTATGTTTTCAATTTTATGGTAACGATAGGGTAATCATGAGCCTTTTGCCAAAAGCCTTAACTGTACCTATAACGTCAGCATTGCGCCGTTGGTTTGCGTCGCGCGCGCCCAAAAGTGACAGCGTTACGCTCAATTTTCGAAACGTCTATATCTTTTTTAGCTGTGAAGGCATGCTGTTTGCGCTGTTATTAATCATCACTTTTATCGCAGGTATCAACTACGGTAATAATTTGGTGCTGGGTTTGTTTTTTTATCTGGTCAGCGTTTGGCTCATCAGCTTTCATGTGACCTTTGCACATATCTCAGGATTGCAAGTGCGTATATTGGAAGTGACCACGGCAGAAGCAGGCGCTCCTATTTGGGTTACCTTACAACTCCGTAGTGAGAGCCGTCAATCTAGACG
The DNA here is from genome assembly GCF_904846715.1 of Psychrobacter vallis. Taxonomy (GTDB): domain Bacteria; phylum Pseudomonadota; class Gammaproteobacteria; order Pseudomonadales; family Moraxellaceae; genus Psychrobacter; species Psychrobacter vallis. The sequence goes on along the minus strand of NZ_CAJHBU010000006.1, from coordinate 13,473 downwards.
CCAGCTTGTGTTTGACTTTGAGCAGCTGGATAAAAAAATCAATAAGCGTGCTGATAAAAAGACTAAAGACAGTAAGGATAATCAACATTCTGTGCTGGTGAACCAGCTACAAGGTGAGCAAGTCATTCGTCTGCCTATTCAGACTCATACTCGCGGTCAGCTTGAATTACCACGGTTAAAAATAAAGACGGTTTATCCTTTGGGTATTATGCGTGCATGGTCGTACGTGTATTTTGCGCGTACCGCTTGGGTGTATCCAAAGCCAGAAGCATTTGATTGGCAAACGCAGTATGCAGTCGTCAGTATGGACGATTTGCCAACGGGTGGACAGTATCGACAAGGTCAAGATGACTTTGAGCGGCTAGATAATTATATAGAAGGTGAGTCATTGGCACGGGTTTCTTGGGGTCATGTGGCGCGTGGTCAAGGTATGTTTACCAAGCATTTCGGTGATCCTGTCGGCCATGAGCAAATGTTAGATTATGTTGATATGCCAGCGGCACATCATGAGCATAAGCTTGCGCAACTGGCTTATGGTGTGATGACACTGGCTCAGCTAGGAGTGCCATTTAAAATGCGCTTACCCAGTGAAGAACAGACTGTTGTACCAATGGGTGAGGGCGACGGCTTTGCGCAAGTTTGCCTGCTAAGATTGGCGAAAGCACCATGACTGACTCTCAGCCCTTAAGCAAAACGTTTTCTAACAACTCATCTGAAACAGGCTTTACAACGAGCGCTGCTACCAGCTTTGAGTGCTTGGCATTGGGTCAATATACCAATGCCCAAGTTGGAGTGAGCCGTGATGACATAAGCCGCGATGACATTAGCCATGATAACAAAGGGTATCGCAAATTATTGGCATTGCCAGCATATTATTGGGTATTAATTGCCCAAATGATCGTTATTTTACCCCATGCTGCCCATTTGCCCCTGTGGCTAATAGGCTTTGCGGTCGTCAGTATTGCCGCCCAATTGCCACAGGTAAAGGCGCGATTTAGAAAACTGCGCCATTTAAAACGACTGTATCAAGCCATGCAAATGCTTGGCTTCTTATTGGGATTAGTTGGTTTATGGCTGACCTACAACACGGCATTTGGGCTAGATATGGGCGTGGCATTTTTGGTGCTGTGCTTGATCAGTAAGCTTTGGGAGTTATATAAGCGCCGTGATGCCTATGTGGTATTGAACTTGTCGCTATTCGTACTTGCTGCGCTGTTTTTGATGAATCAAGGTCTTGTTACCACGCTTGAGGTAGTGGTCGGTGCCGTTGTTGTGTTGTTGGCGTTCATCGCACTCAATGATGATGGCAATACTCGCGGCGAGGGTCGCTTGCGTACTTTAGGTATATTGGGTATCGGTGCATTGCCTTTGCTGGTCGTGCTGTTTTTGTTTTTTCCGCGTCTGCCACCGTTATGGTCAGTACAGTTATCCGGTCAACAAGCGACGACGGGTGTTTCTGACAGTATGTCACCTGGTGATTTTGCCAATCTAGGACAATCGACTGAGCTGGCTTTTCGTGTTGAGTTTGAAAATAACCGTCCGCCACAACAGCAGCTTTATTGGCGGGGTTTGGTTTTTAGTGATTTTGATGGCGTTACATGGCGTCCAAGCCCTCAGCAACGACAATGGCAACCTTCGCCGCAAAGGCCTGCTTGGATTGAAAATGCATTTGCGACCGTCCCTGACGCGGTAAAAGTCGCGCCCAGCAACTATGAGATCATCTTAGAACCCACGCAACAAAACTGGCTGTTTGGACTCGACTATCCTTTTAGCCAGCGTCCAGATGTCAGTGTTACGTCAGACTTTACGTTACTCAAAGATCAACCTGTCACGCAGCAACTGCGCTACGATGTATTACAATTTGCGCCGATGCGTATCGATCCTATTTTGGACAATGAATTGCGGCAGCTGAATTTGGCATTGCCAGCTGATGGCAATCCGCAAGCACGGGCATTGGCTAAGCAGCTTTTTGCCCAGTCAGGCTCTGATCCCGTTCGCTATATGAATGCTATTGAGCGCTGGATTAATCAAACAGATTTTCGCTACACGCTGTCACCGCCGCGACTGAATACCAACCGTATTGATGAGTTTTTATTTGAGACCAAAGCGGGGTTTTGTGAGCATTATGCTTCTAGCTTCACCTTTATGCTGCGGGCAGCTGGTATTCCAGCACGAGTCGTGGCGGGTTATCAAGGCGGCGAGCTGAGCCGCGGTGGCACTGTCTGGGAAGTGCGCCAAAAAGACGCGCATGCGTGGACGGAGGTTTGGCTTGAAGGCCAAGGGTGGGTACGAGTGGATCCGACGGCTTTTGTTGCTCCTGAGCGTGTAGAGCAAGGTATGGATGCGATGACGCAATCACAAGGTGCGGCGATGTTTGGAGAAGGCGCTGGCGCACAAATCAGCTATCAGCAGTATCAGATGCTCCAATCTTTGCGGCGCTTATCCGATCAGGCCAGTTACTATTGGCAAAAAGACGTTGTCGGCTACGATCAGGATAAACAAGCAGATTCGCTATTAAAGTGGTTCAATATCCGCTCAATCGGGCAGCAAATTGTCTGGTTGGCTGCTAGTGCTATTACGGTTATGTCGGTGTTGATATTTATTATTTGGCAGCGTCGCCGCAAACGGTGGCATACAGCGGATCTACCCCTTTTCCAGCTCTCAAAACGTCTGAGTAAGCGCGATAAATTACTGGCGCGCGGCGATAGCGAAGGGCAGTTGGCGTGGCTTGAGCGTTTGGCAGCAACGCTGGATAACCGCACTGCCGATACGATGACTCAGCGTCGTCACCTTGAAAGTGATAATGCCAATCAATCAAAAGATCGCGTTCATTCAGAAGATATGCGCACAAAAATTGAGCAGATTCAACAAGACTATCGGCAGCTGCGTTATGGACGCCTTAGTACATTGGATACCAATGATCGCGAATATCAAACACAGCTAAAACAGCTTAAGAAGCATATACGTCAATTGATGTAAGCGCTTTAGGGAATGGTAAAATGGCCATATACGTAGATTTTGTGAAAATAACATTTAAAGGTTATCAGTGGTGTCATATGTTGGCCGATACGTTGCAAGAGCTGCATGAGTTTGCAGCACTTATTGATGTGGATGCGCGTTTATTCCATCGCCATGCTAGTTATCCGCACTATGACATCACGGTACAAATGCGCGAAATAGCCATTGCTCAAGGTGCGATTCCTGCCGATCGAAAAAAAATTATCGAATGTGCCAAAAAGTTAAAAGTAGAACTGAATGACCAATTGATGCGATTTGAATTGTCAGAACAGTGCTTTTCTTTGAGAAATCTGTTTTGACCGAGTGCTAGGCTAAGCGCTTCGCCAAATAATCTACTAGCAATCTAATCTTTGGCGATAAATGACGGTTGTGGGGATACACTGCCCAAATGCCTTCGTCAGGCTCTCTGTAGTCGTCTAAGAAACTCACCAGCGCCCCTGATGCTAAATGTTTTTGTACATAGTAATCGGGTAGCTGGACGATACCCAAACCTTTTAGAGCAGCGTCAACCAGACTATGGCCACTGTTGTATTGCACCGTTCCGGCCACGCGTAAGTTCCTTTCTTTATTCACTTCCTTATTCGCTCCTTTATCTGTTTCAATAAAATGCCAATAGTCACGCGTACCGAGTAAACAGTTATGTTGACTCAGCTCGTCTAGCGTGTGCGGGATACCATATTTATCAAGATAAGTGGGTGCAGCGCAGACAAAGTTTGTGCGACGGCTGAGCTTTTTGGCCATCATGGTTGAGTCGCTTAATTTGCCGATACGAATAGCCAAATCATAACCCCCTTCGACCAAATCAATCTTTTGATTGCTCAAAAAAGCGGTCACTTCGACATCGCGATACTGCACCATAAAATCGTTGATGAGTGGCAATAATTGCTGCTCGCCATAGGTCACAGGTGCGGTCAGTTTAATTCGGCCTTGTGGTTTTGACTGTAAATTGCTCACGGCTTGCTCCGCAGCATCCAAACCATCAAGTACGCTGCGGCAGTGCTGATAAAACACGCGGCCTTCTTCTGAGAGTGCGACTTTGCGTGTGGTGCGATACAGCAGTTTGATATTCAGCCGTTTCTCTAACGCGCTTATTTGCCGACTGACTTGCGCGGTCGATACGCCCAATTCTTTTGCCGCGCGCGTAAAACTCTCGTACTCTGCCACGTAAACGAACTCGCTAATACCATCCCAGCGCATTATTATTACCAATATGTAAAAGATATTTGCAAATATAGCATATTGTTATACCTACAGAAAAAACTATAATGGTAAACATCGGTGAAGATAAAAATGCTTACTGTTCTCAAGCTTGCCTATCATCAGTAAGCAAGATAAGCTGAAAGGGTCTTTATTCAGATCAGTTGTTACCGCATGGCCTCAAGTATAGGCAATTCATAATAGAAATGGTGCATTCGTCCATTGTGTTGTACTGGTATCAATTTTCTTTGCTGGCTGTTCACAAGCGTGACAGAGGCTGCAAAAAATTATACCCGTTCCGCTGACCCGTTTTTATACTGAACTCACTACATATTGAAATCATTATAATGACACTAAAACAGTAGCGATGTGTATCGTAAAAAAATAACCAATTAAAAGAGAGTATTTATATGTCAGACAAATTTATTAAATCTAAAGCCGCCATTGCGTGGGGGCCAAATCAGCCATTGTCGATTGAAGAGGTGGATGTCATGTTGCCGCGCAAAGGGGAAGTGTTGGTCAGAATTGTGGCAAGTGGCGTTTGTCATACTGATGCTTTTACGCTGTCTGGTGAAGACCCAGAAGGCGTGTTTCCAGCGATTTTGGGTCATGAAGGCGGCGGTATCGTTGAGCAAATCGGTGAAGGCGTGACCAGCGTCCAAGTCGGCGATCATGTCATTCCTTTATACACAGCAGAATGTGGCGTCTGTAAAATGTGTACGTCAGGCAAGACTAACCTCTGCTCGGCGGTACGCGAAACCCAAGGTAAAGGTCTCATGCCAGACGGCACCACGCGTTTTTATAAAGACGGTGAGCCAATTTATCACTATATGGGCTGTTCAACCTTTTCAGAATATACCGTCTTGCCAGAGATTTCTTTGGCCAAAGTCAACAAAGCCGCGCCGTTAGAAGAAGTTTGCTTGCTGGGTTGTGGCGTGACCACTGGCATGGGTGCTGTCATGAACACTGCCAAAGTTGAAGAAGGCGCGACGGTTGCTATTTTTGGCCTAGGCGGTATTGGGTTATCTGCGGTGATTGGCGCTGAAATGGCAAAAGCCAGCCGTATCATTGCGATTGACGTTAACGAAAGCAAATTTGAGCTGGCCAAAAAACTTGGCGCTACTGATTGCATCAATCCGAAAGATTATGACAAGCCAATTCAGGAAGTCATCGTTGAGCTAACCGATGGCGGTGTTGATTATTCGTTTGAATGTATTGGTAATGTTGACGTCATGCGATCAGCGCTTGAGTGCTGCCATAAAGGCTGGGGTGAGTCGGTCATCATTGGAGTCGCAGGCGCAGGGCAAGAAATCTCTACTCGTCCATTCCAGTTAGTGACGGGCCGTGTCTGGAAAGGCTCAGCATTCGGCGGTGTGAAAGGTCGTACAGAATTGCCAGGATATGTTGAGCGCTATCTGGCGGGTGAAATTCCTTTACAAGACTTTATCACGCACACGATGCCAATAGAAGACGTCAACGAAGCGTTTGACTTGATGCATAAGGGTGAGAGCATCCGTACGGTTGTCAATTTCTAAGAGCAGTTGCTGACGGTAATATCAAGGTTACGGTTTTAAATTGCCGACTTTACAATAAAAAATGCTGTTTCAAAATTGAAGCAGCATTTTTTTGCGCTATGGTTTTTTGAAAGCTACAAGATAGGCTTAATAGCACTCTAGCGAACGCCTGTATTAAGCACCCTTTTTGCTAATAATTTGATCTGCTAGCGTCGATAAATCTGATGCGGTCAAATCCGGTACTGGTACATTTGGCGCGTTAAGCATCGCATTATAAGGACGCGTCAAAAATGCACCACGACAACCTGCCGCTTGCGCGCCTATGGTATCCCAAAGATGACAGGCAACAAGGCATAAGTCTGACGTTTTAACAGATAACTCCTTCGCTACCATTTGATAAGTTTCAGGTGCAGGCTTGAACTTACTGACGGTCTCAACGCTGAAATGCTGCTCAAAAAAGTGGCTTAATCCCGCTTTTTCTAAAGGAGTTGGGGAAGCGCCACTCGCTGAGTTGGTCAGCGTTACCAATCGGAACCCTGCCTCTCGTAAACGAGTCAGTGCTGGTATCGCATCCGCATGGGCAGGCATGTTGTTCATACGCTCTTTTAATTCGGCAATATCGCTCTCTGTCAGCGTTGTCTGATGAATATCAGCTACCATGCGTAACGCACCGATGCCAAGCTCACCAAAAGGTGTATACAGCCCAGATAAAGTCATGGTCTGTGAGTACAAAACCAGTTGTGCGAACCATTCTCTCAGAACAGCTTGCGTACCAAAGACCCGTGTAAATAAAGGCGCAAGCGTATTGATATCAAGCAGGGTTTCATTAACATCGAACACAATGATATTTGGGCTGTAATCAGAGGACATAAAAAATCCTTTTTATTCTAAATAATGATTCAGTCAGGCATGGTGGCTAACTGCTCTAAAATACTTATGTAATTATCGACGCCTTGAGCACCGCTGACAAGATGGCGCTCATTAAAAATAACCGCTGGTACACTTTGAATGCCTTGTTGTTGCCAGTGCTGCTCTGCCGTACGTACTTCCTTAGCAAAGAACTGACCTTCCAATACTGCCAGCGCCTTGCTACGATCAAGCCCAATCTCTGCTGCGATATCAGCAAGTACATTGATATCAGAGATGTCTCTGTTATTGGTGAAATGCGCGACAAACAAGGCTTGTTTTAAGTCATGCATACGGCCTTGCTGATCTGCAAAATGCAGGAGCTGATGCAAATTAAAGGTATTGTGCATACGCGTATCGTCATTGAAATTGAACTCAAAGCCCACTTCACGACCTGCTTCGGCCATTCTAACTCGGCTCGCATCGGACTCTTGCTTCGTCGAGCCGTACTTCTCAATGATATGCTCGCGTAGGTTCTGACCCTCGCTTGGCATGTTAGGGTTTAACTCAAACGGATGCCAGTGGATGGTATGAGCGGTATTGGTTTGCTCAAGTGCTTGTGCCAGTTGACGATAGCCGATGACACACCAAGGGCAGACAACGTCTGAGACGATGTCTATTCGAAGTGGTTTTTCTGATGGTTCCATAATGCCTCGCAAGTAGTGTTATTTATATTTTAAAGGAGATGTGTCTGGTGTGTTGTCCAGCCACATCCGTGCAATCAATATTAAGAGAATGATACGGTGATTACAATGCACTCTAGGTTACGACTTAAGTAGCGCAAATGTAATCGTCGTTAACGACAAGGTAAATGATAGGTATAAAGTTTTGTTGATTGGAATAATTGAAATAAAGGTATGCGTAGCGGTGATACAGCAGGGGTAAACACTAGTGATAGGTAGTCATAATTAGTTGTTAAAATAGGCTCTAACAGAAAGTAATACACCAAAAGCCTTCTTATTTTAAGGACGTTCTAGATTAAAAACTACACTCTAATAACTACAAAGTGAAAACAAAATAACCGTTTTGATACGGCATAATAAATCTATCGACGCTCTTTTATCAGGCGTTCTTTGCCATTCCATTCTGTTCATCTGCCAGCGAGAAGCCAGCATGTCTACTTTGACGTTAACCATTAATAAAAAGGATTATCAGCTTGATAATCTTGACACACGCACGACGTTGCTCGATGTCTGTCGTCAACACTTACAAATCACCGGACCCAAAAAAGGCTGTGACCACGGTCAATGTGGAGCTTGCACAATGCTCATCAATGGTCGACGGGTCAATTCTTGTCTGACACTTGCAGTCATGCATGATGGTGATGAAATTACTACCATCGAAGGCATCGGCATGCCTGATTCACTATCAGCATTGCAGCAAGCGTTTAAGGACAACGACGCCTTTCAGTGCGGATATTGTACTCCTGGACAAATTTGTTCGGCGACAGCGCTGATAGAGGAAGTGAAGCAAAATTGGCCAAGTCATGTGAGCACAGATTTGCAGCACCCTGATGGCTTGCTTGTACAAGAAATTGCTGAGCGCATGAGTGGCAATATATGTCGCTGTTCTGCTTATCCTAATATCATTAAAGCCATCTCACAAGTGCTGGAGGAGCAAGTATCAGCGTCTTCAACCTCTCAAACAGCTGACAGCTCAGTGCAAGGGGCAAGCGTGACAGGAATTTGGTCGCCGCCGCCTAGTGAGACCCAGCTTGGTAAAAAATCAACAAATAATAAGACAGCAACTGGTACGACAGGAGGTCGCTCATGAAACGATTTGAATATGACCGTGCTGCTGCACCAGAGCAAGCTGCCACATCTGCTAGTGCCGAAGACGCTACTTTTATCGCAGGTGGTACTAATTTATTAGATTTGATGAAACTAGAGATTGAAACGCCCATTAAATTGGTAGATATCACTCGCCTAGAGTTAGAGCAGGTTGAAACCACTGATGATGGTGGTTTGCGTATTGGCACACTAGTGACCAATAGTGATCTGGCAGCACATCCTGATATCATTGCAAATTATCCCGTGTTAGCGCGGGCGATCTTGGCAGGGGCGACTGGACAATTACGCAATAGAGCGACTACTGGTGGCAACTTCTTACAGCGTACGCGTTGTTATTATTTTTATCAGACAGACAGTGCCTGTAATAAACGAGAGCCAGGAACGGGTTGTCCAGCCATCAATGGCGAGAATCGTACACTTGCTATCTTAGGCACGAGCGATGCCTGTATTGCTCAGCATCCATCCGATATGGCCGTGGCCATGCGTTTGCTTGATGCAAAAATTGAGACAGTAAAAGCCGATGGCAGCACGCGCACCATTGCTGTCAAAGATTTTTATTGCTTACCAAAAGACACGCCGCATATTGAGACGGTATTAGAAGAAGGCGAGCTTATTACTCATGTTGTGTTACCTGCACCTATTAAAGGTATCCACACCTACGACAAAGTACGTGATCGCGCCTCTTATGCGTTTGCACTGGTATCGTGTGCCGCAGTTGTAGACGTTGATGACAGTGGCAATTTGAATACCGTACGACTGGCATTTGGTGGTATTGGTACTGAGCCATGGCGCAATGAGCAAGTTGAGACACTATTAACGGATACCGATGGCAATAGCGACATTATTACGCAGGCCGCTGATTTATTATTGAATGATGCCAAAGGTAATGGTCAAAACGACTTTAAGATACCGTTGACGCGTCGCCTACTAAAACAAGTCATTCAGCGCGCACTAGCGGGCGAGGGAGCATAATTATGGCATTATTTGAATCAATCACTCAGTCAGAACCGACCAAAAAAATGACCATGGATAAGCCTGTTGAGTCTCTACTGAGCAAAACGCCGAGCAAGCTTGTCGGTAAGCCGATCAACCGTGTTGATGGTTCGCTAAAGGTTAGCGGTCAAGCGAAATATAGCGCTGAAATACACTTGAACAATCAAGCTTATGGTGTCTTAGTTGGTGCGACAATTGCTAAAGGTCAAGTAGAGAAAATCGACAGTGACTCTCTAAAAGGTATTCCAAATATTATCAAAGTTGTCACTGATCCTGAGCATTTTTTACGTAACTCTCAACAGGGCGGCGCAAAAAAAGCACCGAAGCAAGGGGTAACTGAGATCTTTTATCATGGCCAGCCGATAGCGGTTGTCATTGCTGAAACCTTTGAGGCGGCGACAGAAGGAGCGAAAGCGCTTAAAGTAACCTACAAAAATGAAACTGACCAAGCGGCATTGAATTTCACCCAAGAGCTGTCCAATGCCCATGCAGTCGATGAAAAAAATGGCTCTGACAAAAATTATGTGCAAGGCGATCCAGATAAAGGCCTAGCCGATGCCGAAGTAACGATCGATCGTTTTTATCATACACCAAGTCAAAACAGCGCTGCCATGGAGCCACATGCGACATTGGCACATTGGGAAGAAGATAAATTAATCCTCTATACCGCGAATCAAATGCTTGCCTCTTGCAAGCAACAGGTGATGGACGCTTTGGACTTGAGTAAAGACCAAGTGCAGCTCATCGCTCATTACGTCGGCGGTGGCTTTGGCAGTAAGCTTGGTATTGCCCCTGAGTCTATTGCCGCTGCTATCGCCGCAAAAGAGCTTGGTCGCCCAGTATTGATTACTATGACCCGTCCACAAGTGATGGAAGCAACGGTCAGACGCTCAAATACTCGTCAGCGTATCGCAATTGGCTGTGATAAAGAGGGTGTCATCGATACGTTGATTCACGATACCGTTTCTAGCAATTTGCCCGGAGAGGCATTCTTTGAACCGACCGCTTTGTCTACGCATTACTTATACCGTGGTAAAAACCGCCGAGTCCATTATGAAATGGTAGATATGAATCAAGTGCTATCAGGTTCGATGCGTGCGCCTGGTGAAGCGGTTGGTATGATCGCGGTTGAATGCGCAATGGATGAATTGGCTTCTCAATTGGATATGGATCCTATCGAGCTACGCCGCCGTAATGAACCCGAAAAAGACCCTAGTAAAGACATCCCATTTTCGACACGGCAGCTGATTGCTTGTATGGAACAAGGTGCTGAGCAGTTTGGCTGGAGTAAGCGAAACACCAAACCAGCCAGTCAATTAGAAGGGGACTGGTGGATAGGAACTGGCATGGCTGCTGCGGCACGTGGCAATCAATTACAGCCCTCTGAGGCACGCGCAACGCTTCAGGTAGATAAATCAAAAACACTCGGTGTCAAAGCTGTCATCGAAACAGACATGACCGATATTGGTACTGGCTCTTATACGGTGTTCTCTCAAGTGGCTGCTGACTTATTAGGACTACCCATTGATCATATCGAGATGAAATTGGGAGACAGTGCCTTGCCCCCTGCATCAGGCTCAGGAGGCAGTTGGGGAGCTGCAAGTGCAGGTAGTAGTATTTATCTTGCTTGTGAACAATTGCGTGAAATGCTGGCTGAAAAAGTTGGCCTATATCCTGATACCATTCAGCTGGCTGACGGTCACATCAAGCAAGTTGGTGAGCATGAGCTAACTGCTGTAGAGACTGCTAAGAAGAATAGCCAAGCATTCGCTGATAGCACCATTAACAAGATATCAGAAACCACAGGAATTTCATTATCAGAGCACGTGTTGAAAGAACAATCAGAATCAGAGAAGTACGATTTTGATAACAATGACTCTTATGCGCTAACAGATATTGTCGGTAAATATGACGAGCAAAAAATCAGTGCAAAAGGTCAGATAAAACCGGGCAAAAACGGCAAAAAATATCGTCAATCTTCGTTTGGTGCGAATTTCGCTGAAGTTGCCGTTCATAAGGTTACTGGTGAAATTCGAGTGAAGCGTATGACGGGCGCATTTGCCGCTGGTCGTATCCTCAACCAAAAAACTGCTACTTCACAGTGCTATGGTGGCATGGTGTTCGGTATCGGCTCAGCGCTGATGGAGCAAGTGATCCATGACAAACGCGACGGTCGCCTATGCAATCATGATCTTGCAGAGTATCACGTGCCAGTCAATGCGGATGTACCGCAACTGGATGTGATATTGGTAGAAGAAAATGACCCTTATACCAACCCCATGCATATTAAGGGTATTGGCGAAACGGCGATTGCTGGTGCCGCCGCTGCCATTGCTAATGCTGTCTACAATGCTGTGGGTGTACGCGTTTATGACTTCCCTATTACTCTCGACAAGCTGCTTTATGAGATGCCGGAGTAGCTTTTACGAGCCATATATATGACAAAAACCCGCTTAATGAGCGGGTTTTTGTAACTCAATCGGTGGTATCTTTTATCATTATCAAAAAAATAATTATTAAATAAGAGGCGTTATGAATCAAGTTGCTGACATTCTTAAGCTGGCAAGTGAGGCTCAGCAAAAAAACGTTGATGCTGTACTGGCAACCGTTGTGCGTACTGAAGGGTCGGCATATCGCCGCGCTGGTGCCATGATGCTCATCTGTGAAGATGGTCGCTCGGTTGGGATGATTAGTGGAGGTTGCTTAGAGCCGCATATTATTAAACGCGCCTTTTGGCTCACCTGTAATGGCGCGAATGTACAAGTCTATCAGACAGGCGATGATGTTGAGTATGCTGAAAATGGTCAAGCACAAGTAGCGGTCAAAAAAGACAAGTCTGATATTGAAAAATCTGATGAGCTAGACTTTGAACCAGATATTGAGATAAATATTGAGCCAAACACTGACTTAGGCACTGAATTAGATGAGCTAAATTTTGGGCTAGGTTGTAATGGACGGGTGCATGTGTTGTTTGAAAGAATGACTACCGCAAAACCACTATTAGAGATAATCTGTCAGGTTCGTTATACTCAGCAGCCCGCCACAATAGCGACTTTGATTCGCTCTGATAACTGCCAGCAGCAAAGTACTAAATCGCAAAAAAGCGCTGAGTTACAAATTGGCATGCGCATCAATCTAGATGACTATAGCCAATTAGGAAAAATAGGGGTGATAGGTGCTGGTAAAGATTTGGATCTAGCACCCTCTGAGTTTTGGCAAAAATTGACGAATATGAGTGCAGCATTGTTAAAATATGAGCCGCTTGATAACGATGCTAAATACGTTGTTTTAGATGATGGGGACGGAACCACAGAGTGGCTCATACAACGGCTACAACCTCAAACTCGCTTGTTGATTTGCGGTGCAGGCAATGATGTGATGCCACTGGTCACGATGGCAAAACTGCAAGATTGGCATGTCACGGTTATAGACAGTCGCGCGCAATATGCGACTCGGATGCGTTTTCCTCAGGCAGATATGGTGATGCATCTGCCATTAGAGAGTACCGAAAAGTTACTCAAGCTGAGCAATAATGCGGCTGTTGCGTTGATGTCGCACAGTCTTAGTCAAGATCGTACTCGTTTGGCAGTACTGCTGGCGCATCCCAAAAATTACAGATATATTGGGCAACTAGGACCACGCTATCGCACTGAGCGCTTAATTAATGAAATTAGCGCTACTATCAGTCATCCTACTGTTCTGGATGCTGGTATTAGTAAGTTGCATTATCCGATTGGCTATAAGCTCGGTGGAGATGGCCCCGAAGCCCTCGCGCTTGGTATTATGGCTCAGATAAATGCCGTTATGCACGAGCAAACAGCGCCCGACGAATTTTTGCACAATAACGTTGCAAGTGCGGCAGCAATAAGCAGTGATATGATGAGCCGTGACATAGAGACAGATACTGCACCGAGTAGCGTATGAGTAGCGATAGCATTACTGTCGTAGATGCTAAAAGTCACGCGCAAAACTATGTGAAAAACTATGTGAAAAACTATGTGAAAAACTATGTGAAAAACTATGTGAAAAACTATGTGAAAAACTATGTGAAAAAC
>NZ_CAJHBU010000005.1 GCF_904846715.1 Psychrobacter vallis | reverse complement strand
TTCGTGAAGGCGGCCGTACGGTAGGCGCTGGTGTTGTTGCTAACGTATTGAACTAATCACTTATTCTCAGTAATGAGCTTATCAGTTAGTCATGAAAAAGCCACCCTCTAAGAGGGTGGCTTTTTTTTGCAAATAAGGACGTGTATCTAAAATTCAAATACGCCTATCTACTTACAGCCCTTTTTATTTTTATACAGTTTTATAGGTGAGGATAATGAATTTATCTCTTGTTCTATTGTAATCTATTAGATAGCTTGCTATATTAGCGCTCACTCTTGTCGTATGTATATATAGTTGACATACCTACCTATACAGTTAGTATATTTAAAAACTCACTGATAAACGTAACGACCTTAAATAAGAGGAAAGCGAGATAAAAAATTATCTCTGAAGGCTTGCATTTTATGCCAAATATTGTATAATGCTGTCCTTTACACCCATAGGCGATTGGCTCAATTGGTAGAGCATCGGTCTCCAAAACCGAGGGTTGTAGGTTCGAGTCCTACATCGCCTGCCATCTTTTTATCATCTCTTTGTTGTACCTCACCATCTCCGAAGCGAGTTCTTTATGAGCAATAATCAAGATAACCTCGAGAATAAGTTATCTGATGCCAAGGCGGTTGGTGGTGGGATGCTGTCTAAAGATAAGCACATTTCAGCGGTTAATACTTCTGCTGTTGAAGTTGCCAAGACTGGCTCAATAAAAGATTTGATGTTGTGGTTACTTGCCGCAGTATTTTTGATAGGGGCGACTTTAGTCAACCAGTATTTACCCGGTTATTGGCAACCAGCCAATGATGTATGGGTACGTATTGGTATCATTGTCGCCCTTATTGTATTTGCAGTAATATGCTTAGCATTAACGAATCAAGGCCGTGCTTTTAAAATATTATTAAAAGATGCTGGTGTTGAGCTTCGCCGAGTAACATGGCCAAGTAAAGACGAAACCGTTCAATACACATGGCAAGTCATTGTCGTGATTGCTATTGTTGGGGTTTTTATTTGGTTATTGGATAACTTTTTTAATTGGTTTGTTGGCATATTTATTGGTTAGATATTTTCAGTCTAAGCGCAGTATCGTATATTGTAATGCGCTTCGATTTAAATATTATGACTCAAATTTTTACTTATAACGATTAGGAGCGTGATATGCGTTGGTATATTGTCCAAGCGTTTTCAGGATATGAAAAACAAGTACAACGTTCTTTAACTGATCGTATTAATCGTAGTGACTTTGCTGAGTCATTCGGTGATGTATTGGTGCCTACTGAAGAAGTCGTTGAAATGAAAGACGGCAAAAAACGTAAGAGTGAGCGTAAATTCTTTCCAGGATACGTATTGATCCAGATGGAAATGAACGACAATACTTGGCACATTGTGAAAGATTGTCCTCGTATTATGGGCTTTATCGGTGGTACACCTGAAACCCCAGCACCCATTACGCAAGTAGAAGCTGATCGTATTTTAAACCGTCTTAACCAGACTGAAGCTGATCCACGTCCTAAGACGCTATTTGAGCCGGGCGAAGAGTTGTTGGTTATCGATGGTCCATTCACCGACTTTAAAGGGTTGGTGGAGAAAGTGGATTACGAAAAATCTAAGTTACACCTGACTGTGAACGTATTTAATCGACCGACTCAGGTCGAGCTTGAGTTTAGTAAAGTTGAGAAGCTAGACTAAACCAGTAACAAATTCATCAACCGGGGAGCTGTTAATCAATATTATATTTAATACTGATTTGGCGCTATTACCCATTTAGGAGAGAATCATGGCTAAGAAGATTGATGGTTACATCAAACTGCAAGTGCCTGCAGGCAAAGCAAATCCTTCACCACCAATTGGTCCAGCATTGGGTCAAAAAGGCGTGAACATCATGGCGTTCTGTAAAGAATTTAACGCTGCGACCTCAAACCAAGAGCCGGGTCTACCGATTCCTACTGAGATCACTGTATATAGCGATAAGTCTTTTACCTTCATCATGAAATCACCACCAGCTGCGTATTTGCTACGTAAAGCTGCTGGTATTGCTAAAGGTTCTGGTACACCAAATACCGCTAAAGTCGGTAAAGTTGACCGTGCACAACTAGAAGACATCGTTAAGACCAAAGATGCAGATTTAACTGCTGCTGATCTTGATGCTGCTGTTCGTACCATCGCTGGTACTGCACGTTCAATGGGTATTACCGTGGAGGGTGTATAATGTCTAAGCTAACCAAACGTCAAAAAGAAATCAATAGCCGTATTGAGCACGAAAAACAATACACTATCGAAGAAGCAGTACAAATTCTAAATGATTTGCCTCCTCTTAAGTTTAAAGAGTCTATCGACATCGCAGTAAACTTGGGCGTAGACCCACGTAAATCTGATCAAGTCGTTCGGGGTGCTACCAACCTACCTGCTGGTACTGGTAAGACTAAACGCGTTGCTGTATTTGCTCAAGGTGCTGCTGCTGAAGCCGCCAAAGAAGCTGGTGCAGATATCGTTGGTTTCGAAGACCTAGCAGAATCAATCAAAGCCGGTAACATGGACTTTGATATCGTTATTGCTGCTCCTGATGCAATGCGTGTTGTTGGTCAACTAGGTACTATCCTAGGTCCACGTGGTCTAATGCCTAACCCTAAAGTCGGTACGGTTACACCTAACGTTGCTGAAGCGGTTACTAACGCTAAAGCTGGTCAGGCACAGTATCGTGTAGACAAAGCAGGTATTATCCACACGACTATCGGTCAAATTGGTTTTACTGCTGAGCAAGTAATCCAAAATGCTGAAGCACTAATTATAGATCTAAAACGTGCTAAACCTGCTACTTCTAAAGGTACTTTCATCAAGAAAATCACCTTGTCTAGCACGATGGGTCCTGGTCTAAGTATTGATCCAGTTCCATATCGCACAGCAAAATAGTTAAATATGTGCCTTTATTTGACGATTTTAAATAAAGGCGACAACAATATTTTAAAGAATTAGGTCAGCGTAGCAAACGCTATGCTGTCTAAGACCGTAGGTAGAAACTGGTTTAACGGTATAAACAACGATTGTTAAATGGTTTTTTATAACAATAAGCTGGTTTTGTTAATCGATGACAGATGAAAATCTTAGTTGTCCTACGCAGACGGTGACCCACCCAGTTGTTGATAAGAGCCGATAGTTTATTCTATCACTTGATGTCATTCTGATAACGGTGCCGTAATCAGTCGTTATGAGTAAATTTTATTTTTATATGATTTATGACTAACGTGTCGTATCAAGTCAGTCCAAGCCAGATGTCTCATAATTGAAAACTTAGGTTTTTGAGCATTGAAATACTGCGCTGATTGATAAGATTAAAGGAGTCAACTTATGGCATTAACGCTAGAGCAAAAACAACAAGTTGTGGCTGAAGTGTCTGAAGTTGCTGCTAATGCTTACTCAGCAGTAGCTGCCGAATATCATGGTATTGGTGTTGCAAAGCTTACTAAGCTGCGCGAACAAGCCCGTGAGAAAGGCGTGATTTTGAAAGTGGTAAAAAATACCCTAGCAAAACGCGCTTTTGAAGGCACTAAGTTTGAGAGCATGTCAGACCGTATGACTGGTCCATTACTTTTGGCTTTCTCTATGGAAGATTTGGGATCTGCGGCTCGAGTCGTTTTCGACTTTAGCAAAGATAACAAAGCTTTAGAGACCAAATTGGTATCAGTTGGTGGTGTTGTTTATGGTCCAGAAGAGCTAGAGCGCGTATCGAAGCTACCAACTCGCGACGAAGCACTCTCTATCTTGATGGCTACTATGAACGCACCAGTGACCAAGCTTGTCCAGACTATGAACGCAGTTCCTGGCAAGTTCGTTCGCACTGTTGCAGCAATCAAAGACGCAAAAGAAGCTGCTTAATTGCTTGTTTTAACGTAAATTTTACATCGCTATTTGCACCTAATTGTCATGCCTATTTTAAAAATTGGCAAGCAATCAAAGCGATTTTAAAATCAATTAATTTTTATCAGAAAACGGAGAGTTCTCATGGCACTATCTAAAGATGATGTGTTAAACGCAATCGCTGAAATGTCAGTAATGGATATCGTTGAATTAATCAGCGCTATGGAAGAAAAATTCGGCGTAACAGCTGCTGTTGCTGCTGCACCTGCTGCTGCTGGTCCTGCTGCTGCTGCTGCTGAAGAAAAAGACGAGTTTGACGTAGTTCTTGCCAGCTTTGGCGAGAAGAAAGTTGGCGTAATTAAAGCCGTACGTGAAGCAACTGGTCTTGGCCTGAAAGAAGCGAAAGATTTGGTTGAAAGCGCTCCAGCTCCAATCAAAGAAGGCGTTAACAAAGCTGAAGCTGAAGAGTTGAAAAAGAAACTTGAAGAAGCTGGTGCAACTGTTGAACTAAAATAGTTTAAACACTGTACGAAAAAAGCTGGTAATGCCTTGCATTGCCAGCTTTTTTTTAGTATAATTCGTAGCTTGACCTTTTGTGTCTGCCAACATACGTATGCAACAACACGGTGGATACCCATCAAAAGGACAGACGATATACATGCAAGCACACATGCCAGTTTTTAAAATCAGTTAATATGAGCTAAACGTCTGTAGATGTTTGGCATTTTTTTGTGTCTGCATGCTTTCCCATTAACACTATAGTTTATACTGATTCTAAAAGTTATAGTTACCCCTATTATTAATTCTGAAAAGCTGCTGATCTTAGGTTATCCATTTAGCATGGTTTGCTGTCAGTATGTAGTCTTGTAGACGGTATATGTCAGCGATAATATGAGTTTTAATGGCGAACTGTCTAAATGCAAAATGGGGCTTGATGACAGATAGCGTGGAAAAACCCCAGTAGAAATTATTTTTCCGTAAAGTTATTTGTGAGTTATGCCGTAACGGCAATAAATTGTATGATATTGAATTTTTTGGTATGGGTGGTCATATAGAGTGACTTAGGTACCGATTATAAGATTAAAGGCAGTGTGCTAAATGGACACTGTTTAGTAAAGTAGTAATTGATAAAAAGATATGAGCTGAACACGAACACCCGTTTTATATTATCGTTTACGTCGCTACGTTTGCATTGTATTTATGCATACTGGCCGCGCTTTTAATTTGTTTCCACGTTTACTGTAAGGACTCTCGATGGCATATTCTTATACTGAAAAAAAGCGTATTCGCAAAAGTTTTGCTGAATTGCCCACTGTGATGGACATTCCCTATTTACTGTCTATCCAAGTAGATTCTTACGAGCAATTTTTGCAAGAGCATAAAAAGCCAAAAGCTCGTGAGAATACTGGTTTGCAAGCTGCGTATTCCTCTATTTTCCCAATTGAGAGTCACTCTGGTAATGCTGAGTTACAATTTGTTGAGTACTATTTAGGTACGCCAGAATTTGATGAGCGTGAGTGTATCTTACGTGGTTCAACGTTTGCTGCGCCTATGCGTGTCAAAATCCGTTTGATCATCAAAGACAAAGACAGCAAAGATAAAGATAGCAAAGCGGCGATCAAAGATATTCGTGAGCAAAGCGTTTACATGGGCGAGATGCCTTTGATGACAGCTAACGGTACTTTTATTATCAACGGTACTGAGCGTGTTATCGTATCTCAGTTACATCGTTCGCCTGGTGTGTTCTTTGACCATGATAAAGGTAAGTCGCATTCAAGTGGTAAAGTGCTTTATAACGCCCGTATCATTCCTTACCGTGGTTCTTGGTTAGACTTTGAATTTGATGCAAAAGATTTAGTTTTTGCTCGTATTGACCGTCGTCGTAAGCTACTTGCTTCTATCATCTTACGTGCACTAGGCCTTACTACTTCTGAAATCTTAGATCTTTTCTTTGACAAAGTAGCCGTCTATAAAGGCGAAGAGCAGTTTGAAATTGATCTGGTTGCTGATCGCTTACGTGGTGAGATGGCTCAGTTTGATATCTTGTCGCCTGAAGGTGAAGTGATTGTTGAACAAGGCAAGCGTATTAATGCACGCCGTATTCGTCAGCTTGAAGAAGCGGGTATGACGAAGATTTCAGTACCTGATGAGTATTTGTACGAGCGTATCTTAGCGGAAGATATCGTTGTTAACGATGAAATCATCGCTAAAGCCAATACACCAATTGACCATGAATTATTGGTCAAGCTCAGTGCGTTTGAAGCCAGTGAGTCTATCAAAGAATTTAGTATTCTATTTACTAACGATATCGACCAAGGCAGTTATATTGCTGATACGCTACGTGCCGATAGCACGTCAAGCCGCGAAGAAGCACTGATCGAAATCTATAAAGTCATGCGTCCAGGTGAGCCACCAACGGTTGAGACTGCTGAAAAATTATTTGAAAGCATGTTCTTTAATGCAGACCGTTATGATTTATCAAATGTTGGTCGTATGAAATTCAACCGTCGTTTGGGTCTTGAGTTTGACAATACCGATGATCCTGACATTCAACGCGAACGCAGTGTATTGACCAACGATGATATCGTCAACGTTCTAAAAGAGCTGATTGAGATTCGTAACGGTCGCGGCGATGTTGATGATATTGACCATCTAGGTAACCGCCGTATTCGTTCAGTGGGCGAGATGGCAGAAAACCAATTCCGTGTTGGTCTAGTACGTGTTGAGCGTGCGGTGAAAGAGCGTTTAAGCTCAGCAGAATCAGATAACTTGTCACCACAAGATTTGATTAACTCAAAGCCAGTAGCGGCTGCGGTTAAAGAATTCTTTGGTTCAAGCCAGTTGTCACAGTTTATGGATCAGAATAATCCATTATCTGAAGTGACGCATAAACGCCGTGTATCAGCATTAGGACCCGGTGGTCTGACTCGTGAACGTGCAGGCTTTGAAGTACGTGACGTACATGATACCCATTATGGTCGTGTTTGCCCGATTGAAACTCCGGAAGGTCCAAACATTGGTCTGATCAACTCATTAGCGACCTTTGCTAAAACCAACAGCTTTGGTTTCTTAGAGACACCTTATCGCCGTGTGGTTGATGGTAAAGTAACAGACGTTATTGAGTATCTATCAGCAATTGAAGAAGTTGGTACGGTCATTGCACAGGCTGATTCACCAGTAACCGCAGAAGGCGCGTTGTCTGATGAAATGGTTAGTGTGCGTAGCTATGGTGAATTCGTTCGTATGCCGCCAGAAAAAGTGACGCATATGGATGTGTCGCCAAGTCAGGTAGTATCGGTCGCAGCAGGCCTAATTCCATTCCTAGAGCATGATGATGCTAACCGTGCCTTGATGGGCTCGAACATGCAGCGTCAGGCTGTTCCTACGTTACGTGCTGATAAGCCGTTAGTAGGTACTGGTATGGAGCGTCACGTTGCTCGTGACTCTGGTGTTTGTGTGATCGCTAAGCGTGGCGGTGTGATTGAAGATGTTGACGCATCGCGTATCGTGGTTCGTGTCAACGAAGACGAGATGACTGCTGGTGAAGCGGGTATCGATATCTATAACTTAATCAAATACACACGCTCGAACCAAAATACTTGTATCAACCAACGTATCATTGTTAACCAAGGTGACGAGATCGCTTTGGGTGATATCTTGGCTGATGGTCCATCAACAGATCTTGGTGAGCTAGCACTAGGTCAGAACATTCGCATTGCATTTATGCCATGGAATGGTTACAACTTCGAAGATTCAATCTTGCTGTCTGAAAAAGTGGTTAAAGAAGATCGTTTCACCACGATTCATATTCAAGAACTGACTTGTGTGGCACGTGATACCAAGCTCGGTACAGAAGAGATTACTGCTGATATTCCAAACGTTGGCGAAGCAGCACTATCAAGTCTTGATGAAGCTGGTATCGTTTATATCGGTGCTGAAGTTGACGCTGGTGATATTCTAGTTGGTAAAGTCACGCCAAAAGGTGAGACGCAACTGACGCCAGAAGAGAAACTGCTACGGGCTATTTTTGGTGAAAAAGCGGCTGATGTGAAAGACACATCACTACGTGTACCGACTTCTAGTAAAGGTACCGTTATTGATGTACAGGTCTTCACTCGCGATGGCGTTGAAAAAGACGCTCGTGCAAGAGCGATTGAAAAATCACAACTTGACAGCTACCGTAAAGATTTAAAAGAAGAGTTACGTATCTTTGAAGATGCAGCCCGTGGCCGTATTGGTACGCTGTTAGATGGCCAAAAAGTCAGTGGTGGTTCTGGTCTAAAAGCTGGTACGGTTATGGCATTGGCTGATATGAAAGATATGAGCCTTGAGACTTTGCTGGATATCCAGCCAGTAGAAGAAGAAATCTCGGAGCGTCTCACGCAAATCGCTGATTATTTGGTTGATAAGCAAAAAGACATCGATGTGAAGTTTGCTGAGAAAAAACGCAAGTTAACGGCAGGTGATGACTTACAACATGGCGTACAAAAAATCGTTAAGGTATATCTAGCGGTTAAGCGTCGTATTCAGCCTGGTGATAAGATGGCTGGTCGTCATGGTAACAAGGGTGTGGTATCGCGCATTATGCCAGTTGAAGATATGCCGTATGATGAGCATGGCAATACCGTTGATATTGTATTGAACCCGCTTGGTGTACCATCACGTATGAACATCGGTCAGGTTCTAGAGACGCATTTAGGAATGGCCGCGAAAGGCTTGGGCGAGAAGATTGATGGTATGCTCAAATCTCAAGCAGCGATCAAAGAGTTGCGTGATTTCTTAGACAAAATCTATAACAAAGTAGGCGGCGAACAAGTCGATCTTGATAGCTTGAGTGATGATGACATCATGGCGTTATCAGATAATTTACGTGGCGGTGTACCAATGGGTACGGCAGTGTTTGATGGTGCGAAAGAAAGCCAAGTCAAAGACTTACTAGAGCTTGCTGGTATGGCACGTGATGGTCAGCAGACATTGTATGATGGTCGTACTGGTCAGAAATTTGACCGCCAAGTCACCGTTGGCTACATGTATATGCTCAAACTTAACCATTTGGTTGATGACAAGATGCATGCGCGTTCTACGGGCTCTTACTCACTGGTCACGCAGCAACCATTGGGCGGTAAAGCTCAGTTTGGTGGTCAGCGTTTCGGTGAGATGGAAGTATGGGCACTAGAAGCTTACGGCGCGACTTATACGCTGCAAGAGATGCTGACTGTGAAGTCGGATGATGTTGAAGGCCGTACCCGTATGTACAAAAACATCGTTGATGGTGAGCAGTATATGGACCCAGGCATGCCTGAGTCATTCAACGTACTGACCAAAGAAATCAAATCACTGGGTATTAATATTGAGTTAAAACAAAGCAACTAATTCGTTGTTTAACTTAGTTGTCCACTAAAGGCAGTCTGCTTTATTGCTGCTGCTTTTAGTGATTTGTCTCAACCCTATTCATTGCCTTCATTCATCTTATCCGCGTCAATAGTGCGCTGTCAGATGATTATAAAGATAACGGAGAAGCAACTTGAAAGATTTACTCGATATCATGCAAAGCCCTACCGGCAACGGTAATCAAGAGTTTGATAGCATTCAAATTACTTTAGCCTCACCTGACGTCATCAAGTCATGGTCACATGGTGAAGTAAAAAAGCCTGAAACCATCAACTATCGCACGTTCAAGCCTGAGCGTGATGGTCTTTTTTGTGCCAAAATTTTTGGCCCAGTAAAAGATTTTGAATGTCTATGTGGTAAATATAAGCGCCGTAAATTCCAAGGCGTTATCTGTGAAAAATGTGGTGTAGAAGTCACCACTGCTAAAGTTCGTCGCGATCGTATGGGTCATATTGATCTAGCCAGTCCAGTGGCACATATTTGGTTCTTAAAATCATTACCAAGCCGCATCGGTCTATTGCTAGATATGACGCTACGTGATATCGAACGCGTTCTATATTTTGAAAGCTACATTGTAACTGAGCCAGGCTTAACCAGCTTAGAAAAGTATCAGTTGCTTGATGATGAAGATTACTACAAAGCCCTTGAAGAGTTTGGCGATGAATTCACTGCCAAGATGGGTGCTGAGGCCGTTCAAGACTTATTAAAAGACATCGATATCGATCTTGAAGTTGATGAGCTGCGTGAAGCGATTCCGCAAACTGGTTCTGAAACCAAGCTTAAAAAGATGTCTAAGCGTCTTAAATTATTAGAAGCCTTCCGTGATTCTAATAACAAGCCTGAGTGGATGGTAATGAACATCTTACCAGTACTACCACCAGATTTACGTCCGCTAGTACCACTAGAAGGTGGTCGTTTTGCGACTTCAGATCTAAACGATCTTTATCGCCGTGTGATTAACCGTAACAATCGTCTAAAGCGTCTCCTTGAGTTGAGTGCCCCTGACATCATCGTACGTAACGAAAAGCGTATGTTGCAAGAATCAGTAGATGCGTTGCTAGATAACGGTCGCCGTGGTCGTGCGATTACGGGCAGTAATAAGCGTCCATTGAAATCTCTGGCTGATATGATCAAAGGTAAGCAGGGTCGTTTCCGTCAAAACTTACTTGGTAAACGTGTCGATTACTCTGGCCGTTCGGTTATCGTTGTAGGCCCAACACTACGTCTACATCAGTGTGGTTTACCTAAGAAAATGGCATTAGAATTGTTCAAGCCATTTACTTATAACAAACTATTGTCTCATGGTTTGGCGACGACGATTAAAGCTGCCAAAAAAATGGTAGAGCGTGAAGAGCCACAAGTTTGGGACATGCTGGCCATGGTTATCCGTGAGCATCCAGTGCTTCTTAACCGTGCACCAACCCTTCACCGTTTGGGTTTACAAGCATTTGAGCCAGTATTGATCGAAGGTAAAGCAATCCAGTTGCATCCGCTCGTTTGTACAGCGTTTAACGCCGACTTTGATGGCGACCAAATGGCCGTTCACGTGCCATTGACGTTAGAGGCACAGCTAGAGTCACGTGCGCTAATGATGTCTACCAACAACATCTTATCACCTGCGAACGGTGAACCAATCATCGTCCCCTCACAGGATGTGGTATTGGGCTTGTACTACATTAGCCGCTCATCAATCAATGCCAAAGGCGAGGGCATGATTTTTGCCACCGTTAATGAAGCATTGCGGGCGATTGGCTCAAATGATTTGCATGTAAATGCTAAGATTAAAGTGCGTGCCACAGAAACGCATATCGATGAAGATGGTAACGAAACCAAAGAAGTCAGCATGAAGGAAACCGTTGCTGGTCGCCTACTTATCTGGAACATCATGCCTAAAGGTATGGCGTTTGATGAGTGTAACCAAGAGATGACGAAGAAAAACATCTCACGTCTGATCAACTCTTGCTACCGTAAAGTGGGCGTTAAAGAAAGCGTTATGTTTGCTGACCAATTGATGTATCTTGGTTTTGCTCAAGCGACGCTGTCTGGCGTGTCTATCGGTATCGATGACATGGTCATTCCGCCAAGTAAAAAGCAGATCATCGAAGTGGCAGAAGGTGAAGTCCGCGAGATCGAAGATCAATTCGAACAAGGTTTTGTGACGGCTGGTGAGCGTTATAACAAAGTGGTTGATATCTGGTCACGTACCAATGACAAAGTCGCTAAAGCGATGATGGATAACTTGGCTACTGATAAAATCATGAACGCCAAAGGCGTTGAGGAAGAGCAGAAATCATTCAACTCTATCTTCATCATGTCAGACTCTGGTGCTCGTGGTAGTGCGGCACAGATTCGTCAGTTGGCTGGTATGCGTGGTCTGATGGCGAAACCAGATGGTTCAATCATTGAGACACCGATCAAAGCCAACTTCCGTGAAGGTTTGACGGTATTACAGTACTTTATCTCAACGCATGGTGCACGTAAAGGTCTAGCGGATACAGCACTAAAAACGGCTAACTCAGGTTATCTGACTCGTCGTTTGGTCGATGTGGCACAAGATTTGGTTATCACCACTGATGACTGTGGTACTGAGCAAGGCTTGCTCATGAAACCGCATATCCAAGGTGGTGAGATCATTGAAAAGCTAGGTGAGCTAGTTCTTGGTCGTGTGACTGCACGTGATGTCAATTATAACGATGATGCTGATAAAGTATTGATTCCAGCTGGTACATTGATCGATGAGCATTGGGTAAACGTGCTTGACAGCAATGCGATTGATGATATCTGGGTACGCTCAGTTATTACTTGTGATGTTGAGCATGGCGTTTGTTCACAGTGTTATGGTCGTGACCTTGCTCGTGGTCATAAAGTGAACATCGGTGAGTCAGTGGGTGTTATGGCAGCCCAGTCTATTGGTGAGCCAGGTACTCAGTTAACCATGCGTACGTTCCACGTGGGCGGGGCAGCTAGCTCAGCCTCTGTAGACAACAGTATCTCTGTACGTAATGCCGGTCAAGCGCATTTCGAAAACATGAAAACTGTTCAGCATACTGACGGTCATTTAGTTATTGTATCGCGTTCAGCCGAAATTGCGTTGACCGATGAGCTTGGTCGTGAGCGTGAGCGCTATAAAGTACCGTACGGTTCAAGCGTATTGGTGAAAGACGAAGAGCAGGTTGAAGGTGGCCAGACTATCGCCAAATGGGATCCGCACACGCATCCTATTATCACAGAATTCGCGGGTACAGCACGCTTTAGTGACATCACTGATGGTATGACTGCTACTGTGAAGGTTGATGATGCGACTGGTATGAGCTCATTTGAGATTCTAGCCACGCGTGACCGTTCAAGCTCAGCAAAAGACTTGCGTCCTGCGATCATCTTGAACACAGACGAAGGCAAAGAAGTGGTTTACTTCTTACCAGCTGAAACCATCATTCGTGTAAGCGATGGTGAAAAAGTAGCAGCAGGTTCGATTCTAGGCCGTGTACCACAAGCGTCTTCTGGTACCAAAGATATTACCGGTGGTCTACCACGTGTTGCTGACTTGTTCGAAGCACGTCGTCCGAAAGATCATGCCATCATGGCAGAAATGACAGGTGTGGTGAGCTTCGGTAAAGAGACCAAAGGTAAAAACCGTTTCATTATTACCAATGAAGATGGTGAAGTGCATGAAGAGCTGATCCCGAAATGGCGTCAAATCAACGTCTTTGAAAACGAGACGGTAGCACGTGGTGAAGTGATCGCTGATGGTCCACAGAACCCACATGATATCTTGCGTTTGAAAGGACAGACAGCGCTTGCTGATTATATCGTCAATGAAGTACAGGACGTTTATCGTTTGCAGGGCGTAAAAATCAACGACAAGCACATCGAAGTTATTATTCGTCAGATGTTGCGTAAAGTTGAAATTACCGACGGTGGCGACTCAAATCACTTCAAAGGTGATCAGGTTGAGTATGCTGATATCAAAGCATTGAATGCCAAACTAGAAGCGGAAGATAAGTTCCCAGTACAGTTTGAGCGTCAGTTGCTAGGTATCACCAAAGCAAGTCTAGCAACAGAAAGCTTTATCTCAGCAGCGTCTTTCCAAGAAACGACCCGTGTACTAACTGCGGCTGCCGTTACTGGCAAAGTGGATGAGTTACGTGGTCTGAAAGAAAACGTAGTAGTTGGTCGCTTGATTCCTGCAGGTACTGGTCTTGCTTATCACAAGGCTCGTAAAGAAAAAGCAGATCAGAAGCTACAAGACAAAGATCGCAATGCAGCGTTTGATATGACGGCAAGCACTGACAGCAAGGACTTTGCAAGTTTTGATGAAGCCTTTGCCCAAGAGTTGAATCAAGACAGCCAGTCTTAATTAACTCAGTTAGTATTCGTAAAATTGAAAAGCCTGCAGATGTCTGCAGGCTTTTTTATGTTTGTCTAACATTGAGATTGTCTTGTCAGGCTATTGACTATATTTTTCTATGAAAAGTAAGTTGGTTAATAGTATAGTCAGGTCAATATAAAAAAAGAGTCTTGCATCATAGTGTCGTGTATCCATTTTATTTGGTATCGACTATACACCAAAAAATTGATGTGATAAGTTATCATGATTTCACTGAATAACATATATGTTCAATATAAGGATGAGTAGCAAATGGCAGGTAAAACGCGCGTTGCCAAATATCAAGCAGATCGAACCAATCAAAAACTGTATTTCTGTCGTCTATCTTGTCAAGCTGCGGGAAGTACCAATGATAAACAGCTATATCAAGCGCATTGTGAGACCGCTATCTTTCATCTATACGGTGGCTTTTTGGCATTCATACAAGAGCTTGGTCATTTCTATAGTTTGAACATGAATGCGCCAACGTTGTTAGATATTGAGCAAGCATTGGGTGAGCGTACCCAAGTGTCACCTGAGGTTCAGCGATTGCAGCAGTTACAACAACAAGGTTTCGTTGCCAATATAGAACGTGCTTATCAGCGCTGTTTGTATGCGGTACTACCAGATACTATCATAGAGAATCGACCAAGTAGTGACATGGTGGACGCCCCTGATCTTATTGTTAACGTCGTCACTTTATCAAATCAGTGGTTGCCAGATGAGGAAACCATACGTGAATGGCGTCAGCAGCTTTTGGAATTAATCGAACAATTACGTGCTGGTATGGTTGAGTTTTAGGGAAGGCGGTTACTGAACGACAGGACTCCTAAGTGAAGACAATATCATCTAACTGTCTGACTTACTCAGGCATTGGTGGCATGCGCTCAGCGGGCGTAACGGATAGTGGATTTTGCGCGACACTATCGTTACGTTCACTATTGGGTCTGACTGTTGGTGATGTATTTGGCTCTTCAGCAGGTTCCGCAATGGGTGATCTGCGCTGTTGCGTTTGGGTTCTGACAGGTTTTGCGGATGAATTGTCTTCTATGTCTTCGTCATCATTAGCCACAATACCTTCATCAGTCATTTCTATGATTTTCTGTTTTTGCTTTTCAGATTTGGCGCGGTTATTAATCGATACCCATTGACGAGGCGTGTCTTCAAGCTGGGCTTTCATAAAGTCCATCCAAACGGGTAGTGCTGCCACACCGCCATATTCACGGCGACCCATGGTAGCTGGTTGATCAAAACCCATCCATACTACTGTCGCATTGGTAGGATGAAATCCTGCGAACCAAGCATCTTTAGCTTCGTTGGTCGTTCCCGTTTTTCCACCGATATCATCACGATCCAATGCTTTTGCGCGCACTGCTGTACCACGTTGAATCACATCGCGTAAAATATCTGCCATGTCAAAAGCCACTCTAGATTTTAATATTCGAGGTGCTTGTTTGGCTATCACATACTGTACTGCAGGTGCCTTTAGACGGTCCGATTGTGGACTAGCGTCATAAATCGTCAAATCAATAGTTTTATCGCTTTGTTCGGCGGCATTGTTATTTTCTAAATCTTGTTCTTCGGTAGTTACTTCATTTTCAGCAACACTGTCTTCAGTAGTACCGTCTTTATTCGCAATTGATTGATTATAATCTTCGATTGATTTTTTATTGAGCGCTTCGAGTTGTTCGTTAAAACATAACGCACAAGCTTGGCGTGGATTGGCTTGAAACAATAGCTTATTTTTATAATTATAGATTTGCTCAATAAAGTAAGGTTGTACGCGATGACCACCATTGGCAAAGGTTGCGTAAGCAGTGGCCATTTGTAACGGCGTTGCTTGCCCTGCACCTAATGCTAACGATAAAGTCGTTGGTAGCTTTTCTTTATCAAGGCCGAATTCACCTAATAGATTGCGCACATCAGAGATACCGATGGCCTGTAGCAAACGGATAGACACCAAATTACGAGACAAATAAAGACCGCGACGTAGAGTAATGTCGCCTAAAAAACGCTCATCAGAGTTTTTGGGTTTCCAGTCACCTACTTGAATAGGCCGATCAGAGACGATGCTATCTGGACGATAGCCTTTTTCTAAAGCAGCTGTATAGACAAGTGGCTTAATCGTTGAGCCGGGCTGCCGCCAGCCTTGTAAGGCTCGATTGAACTTACTGTGATTAAAATCAAAGCCACCCACCAAGGCGTTAACGGCTCCAGTTTCTGGGTTTAACGATACAAGACTGCCTTGTACCTCAGGGATTTGTCCCAACTGCCAGTTGCCGTTAGCGGTAGGTATCACGCGGATAATGTCATTTTGGCTGACAATTTGGCTGGCATTATCAGGGTAGTAACCGATACGATCGGCAGAAATGTATTTGCGTGCCCAGCTCATCCCAGACCAGTTCACGGTGACACTTTCACCCGATGCCAGTGTTGCTTCAAAACTACGAGCGTTGACTTTGGTAACTTTGGCTGGGGACATGTTGCTGTAGCGGCGAAAATTTTCTAGAGGTTCATCATTTGCTTCTGCGCCGCGCCAGCCATGACGATGTTCATAAGCAACCAAGCCTGTCAATATGGCCGCTTCTGCATCTGTTTGTGCTTTGCTATCGACAGTAAGACGTACGCGCCAGCCACTATGCATTACTTGATCGCCATAGCGATCGACCAAAGCTGAGCGGGTCATTTCTGCCAAATAGGGCATATTGACATCAAGCTTTTCTTGATAAAGGTTGATACCGACTGGGGAGCTAATCGCTTCATCACGTTGTGCTTTGCTGATATAACCCAGCTCATGCATGCGCCCAATGATCCAGTTGCGGCGAGTCAGCGCGCGACTAGGATTGGCCACAGGGTTATATTTAGAAGGTGCTTTTGGCAGACCTGCCAACATTGCCATCTCAGCAATGGTCAGATTTTCTAATGATTTACTATAATATTTTTTGGCAGCGGCACGGACGCCATAAGCGCCTTCCCCCAAATAGATTTTGTTGACATAAAGCGTCAAGATGTCATTTTTGCTGAGCTCATCTTCGATCTTACGTGCCAAAAATAATTCGGTTAATTTACGATTCAAGGTGCGTTCTGGACTCAAAAAATAGTTTTTGGCAACCTGCATGGTGATGGTGGAACCACCTGTTTGGCTATCATCATCGGTCACTACCTCGGTAACAGCGCGTCCAAGCCCTTTAATACTAATCCCACTATGTTGAAAAAATGAGGCATCTTCTGCTGCTAAAAAAGCATGCGTCAAATCTTCAGGAATGTCTTCAAACGTAATCGGTAGTGATAAGCGATTGCCGTATTGACCGATTAATTTGTCATCTCTACTATAAATCTGTAATGGCATCTCAAAATTTGCGGTCTTAATCT
Source organism: Psychrobacter vallis (assembly GCF_904846715.1). Classification (GTDB taxonomy): domain Bacteria; phylum Pseudomonadota; class Gammaproteobacteria; order Pseudomonadales; family Moraxellaceae; genus Psychrobacter; species Psychrobacter vallis. The sequence goes on along the minus strand of NZ_CAJHBU010000005.1, from coordinate 147,018 downwards.
CTTGAGTGCTGGGTAAAGTAGGCGATAGATACATGGCCATACCATAAAAACCAATAGGCACAGCAAGGGCTAAAATAACTGCCAACGCTAAGCAGGCGATAAAAAGTCCCACCAAAAATTGAATGAGACGAGCGGTAGCAGTATTTTTGATCATAGTAAGACTTATCAATTAAAATTTGCAACAGATGGGGCATTATACCTTGAACAAAATAGGGAGGTCATAATAAATGTGTAAGTTAGCCTTAATAACCTATTTAAACGCTTGAATCTATCTATCAAGTAAAGTATTGTGTTCAATTATTACAAATAACTATCAAAGTGTACACTTAATATAAGGTATAGGGTTTGTGAGGCTATTTACTTCAAAGAGTCGACATTTGATTGGCATAGATATTTGTGCCACTTCAGTAAAGTTGGTCGATATACAGCGCCAACAAGGCATGTTTCACTTAAAATCTTATGGAATTGAGAGACTTCCAGAAGGTGTGGTCGTCGATAAACTCTTAGTCGACACTGAAGCAGTTGGCAATATTATTGCCAGTTTGGCTAGACGTTGCCAAGCGACTGGGAGTCAAGCCGCGACGGCAGTCTCAGGGTCGGCCGTGATCACCAAAATTATTGATATGGACATGGCATTAAGCGATGTAGAGCGCGAAGCTCAAATTCGTCTAGATGCCGATCAATATGTGCCTTATCCACTGGAAGACGTCAATTTGGATTTTGAGGTTTTAGGCCCGTCTTTATTAAGTGATGATATGGTACAGGTGCTTCTTGCGGCCTCTCGCTCAGAAAATGTCGACCAACGGGTCGACGCCCTAACGTTTGGTGGTATGCAAACCAAGGTGATGGATATCGAGTCTCATGCCATTGAGCGTGCCTTTGGATTGATGGTAAATAACCTGCCAGGCACGCCAGAGTTGGTGGCTTTGGTTGATATCGGCCACAATCAAACGACTTTATATATTGCTAAGAATGGTGAGTTTATATACAGCCGCGAACAGCTCTTTGGTGGCGTCCAATTGACAGAAGCGATACAAAATCGTTATGGACTATCTGCTGAAGAAGCCACGCTTAGTAAGCGTGAGCGCACCTTACCTGATGATTATTATATTGATGTCTTAACCCCCTTTATCGAAAACACCATTCAACAAATCACTCGTTCTTTGCAATTTTACTTCTCCTCTAGCCAATATAGTACTATCGATCACATAGTGCTTGCGGGTGGTAGTAGCTCTATAGCTGGTCTGGCAGGTATGGCACAACAAAAACTTGGCGTGTCCGTCAGTGTTGCCAATCCATTTACCAATATGACTATTGCCCCAAATATTGATAATGAGCAACTGGCCATTGATGCGCCAAGCTTAATGGCAGCATGCGGTCTTGCGTTAAGGAGCTTCGACTAATGGCTCGTATTAACCTTTTACCTTGGCGACAAGAAGAACGCGAACGTCGCAATAAAGAATTCATGACGCTCGTTGTCGCTGTGACTTTGCTTGCTCTATTGGCGGCCTTTGCCTCATGGAGCTATTTCAATAATGAGCTTGATGAACAGCTCGATGCGAATGCCTTGATTGAACAAGAGAATACACGCCTAGATACGGCTCTGACTGAAATAGACAGTTTAGAGCAGCGCCGTGAAGATATCATCTCACGCATGCAGGTGATTCAAGACCTGCAGGGTCGGCGTCCTGTACCTGTCCGTCTATGGGATGATCTTGCTAAAGCCATTCCGCCTGCGCTTTATTTGAATAATCTCAAACGTGAAGGCGATACGCTAACGTTGACCGGTCTTGCTGACAATCCCAATGTTGTGTCAAGCTTGATTCGTAACCTTGATAATAGTAAATGGATGGACAATTCAGCGGTCAGTAATATTCAACAGAATATTAGTGCTTATGAATCTGCACCTGTTCTCAATAATACGGTCACCACTGGTGAGCAGCCACGCCCCGTTTATCCTGAAGACAGTTATGTTCAATTTGTAGTAACGACCAAAGTCCAGTCAGAGACGGCCAAACCTACTGATGCCGATCCTGAGCTTGGAGGTGAGTTATGAAGCTTATCCGCAAAAAAAGTCTGATAAAAACCAAGAAAACGGCTTTGAAACCAAAGAAACAATTTGATCTAAAGGAATTCCGTCGCAGTTTTGAGTCGTTAGATTCCGAAAACTATGGCAGCTGGCCGCTACCAGTAAAAGTAACCGTGATTGGACTTATCATCACTTTTATAGCGGCATTGGCATGGGCATTACCGATCAGTAGCAAGATTGATGAGATCAAGGCCGCCGAAAGTCAGCAAAAAACCTTGCTTGATAGCTACCGTGAAAAAGAATCGCGTGCCCGTCATTTAACTGCTTATCAGGAACAAGTTGTCCAGATGGAAACGGAGTTCAATACGTTACTGGATCAGTTACCAAAGGATACGCGAGTATCAGAGCTGGTAGAAGGGATAAACATGACGGGCGTTGGCAGTAATATTCGTTTCCAAGATATTTCGGTAGAGCCTGAAATTGAAAATGAATTCTTTATTGAACAGCCTATTCGTATTGCTGCTTTAGGCGAATATCATCAGTTTGGTAGCTTTATCAGTGGACTTGCGGCTTTACCACGGATTATCACTATGCACGACTTTGAGGTGAGTAACCCGCAGCCGACTTTGGATGTTTTACCAGAGCTTAATTTGGTACTACAAACCAAAACGTATCGCTCAAAAGAAGCCACTCCTGAGGGTGAAGAAGCCACTACTACAGATGCCGCCGCTACCACTGATACTGCAGGAGGCAATTAATGCGCACCCAAAAACTGCCCATGCTACTTATTTTAAGTGCTACTGTTTTATCAATAACGGGTTGTACGGACCGTATTGGTATGGCAGAGCAGGCGATGGTAGATATTCGTAATCAGCCAGCACAGCCTATTGAGCCACCGCCTAAGGCCGAGCTGGTAGAAGACTTCGTCTATAGCGCTAGCGCACAACGTAGTCCGTTTTTGCCGCCAAGTTTAGTCAATGTGGACGGTCCTACCACCTCTATTGATGGTGTGCGTCCTGATATAACAAGGGTAAAAGAACCTCTTGAGCAATATGAGTTATCGCAACTGGTCTTTCGAGGGGTGGTGATTTCACCTGAAGGCCAGCAATATGCATTGATACAACGTCCTGATGGTTCAGTTGCTAGTGTCAAAGTAGGTGATTATCTTGGATTAAATGACGGCCGTATTGTGGAAATCACGCCGACCCAGATTAATTTGATTGAAATTGTGCCAGACAGCCGCGCAGGGTTCGTTGAAAAACCCCAGTCGCTGGTTTCCCCCATCAGCTAAGTCGGCAGATTTTTTGAGGAATAAATAATGACAGTACGCACTAACAAGGTAATGATGATGAGCAACCGCGTGTCTTCTGCTTTTGCCATTTCAGCATTGGCAATCAGCATGGTAGCAGTGAGCAATAGTGCCCATGCTGCACAGCGTATTAACAATGTTTCTGTGGTACAAACAGCACCAGCAGTAACACAGATGCGTTTGGGCTTTGCAGGGTTACCCGTATTACCTGCAGCTTATCAGCTTGATGATCCGAGCCGTTTGGTTCTGGATTTTGAGCAAGTGCAAAACGGACTTGCTAATCGCTTTAATGAATATAACATTGGTATGGTCAATGATGTCACCACTTTAAACAGCGACAGTACAACCCGTCTTATTGTGGGACTCAAACAAACTGGCAGCTATACGACAGCGATTGACGGTAATGATTTATTGCTGACGATTACGGATCCTAGCCGCTCTGTGATTACCAATGATCCTATCCAAGACGTACTTAATAATAACAATACCATCACGACTACCGCAGTTGTTACCCCAATTGTAGAAACCAGTAGCGCCCCTGTGGCAGCTGTGCGTACAACCAGTAAGACAGTAGTGAAAAAAGAAGTACCAGCCGATACCATGGTGGTCAGAGTTAATCCGTTGTTAAATCCACAACTGGCATCCTCACAGGTGAGTAAGCAATACAGCTATGATGGTCTGAGTGCGGTGAATTTTTCAGCAGGAAACGATGGTGGCGGTAATGTCAGTATCACCCTTGCCAATGAAGCGATTCCGGTTGATGTACAACGCCAAGGCAATAAATTGGTCGTGCGCTTAACGGGCAGTACCGTACCTAGAAACCTATTACGCCGCTTGAATATTAATAGTGGTCTCGTTGAGAGTATTGATACCAAGAACCAAAGCCAAAATGGTGTGATCACCATTAACATGAAAAATGATTACGAGTATCAAGCTTATCAATCAGGCAACCAGCTCAATATCAGTATCAATAAGCCTGAGCTGCTACGTGAGCCAACGCTTGAAGAAAGAGTATATAGCGGTGAAGCACTGTCTATGGAATTCCAAGATGTTGAGATTCGCAGTGTTTTAGACATTTTAGCGCAGTTCACCGAAATGAATATCGTGGCCAGTGATTCGGTCGCTGGTAATATCACCTTGCGTTTGATCAATGTTCCATGGGATCAAGCACTAGATATTATCTTAAAAAGTAAAAATCTAGGCAAACGTGAAAACGGTAATGTCATCTTGGTCGCACCGTCTACTGAGCTTGCTGAACAAGAAGCCCGTGAACTTGAAGCGCAACAAGCGGTCGAATCCTTTGCACCGTTGCGTACGGAATATATTCGCTTAAGTTATGCCAAAGCCCAAGATGTATTGACTCTTATTTCTCAAGGTAGTGGGTCTGGGTCATCTGGCTCTACTACTGGCGGCATTGCCAATCGTGCTGATGACAACAATACATTGTTATCCAATCGTGGCACAGTAACCGTCGACGAGCGTACCAATACGCTGATTGTCAAAGATGTGGCAAAAAGTATCGAAAATATTCACAAGTTAATTAGCAAAATCGACATTCCAGTCCGTCAGGTTATGATCGAAGCGCGTATTGTCAGCGCTACAGATAGTTTCAGCAAGGAGATTGGGGTTCGTTGGGGAATCTTATCAAACGGCGCTGCCAATAATCGCAGTTTACTGGTAGGCGGTAGTAATCAAACCTTGTGGGATTTAAAGGATTTTGATATAGAGACGACGACAGTCAATGGTCAGACGGTTTCTTATCCTTCATATGATATCACTCGCCCTGATAACTTAAACGTTGATTTGGGCGTTGCCAATCCTGCTGGCCGTATCGCTTTTGGTTTGCTTGGTATATCCGATGCAATGCTTGATCTTGAATTGTCAGCATTGCAAGCTGATAACCGCGGTGAGGTTATCTCTACCCCAAAAGTTTTGACGGCTGACAAGCAAACGGCAAAAGTCTCTTCTGGTACCCAGATTCCTTATCAAGAAGCATCAGCCAGTGGCGCGACTACGACCAGTTTTAGAGAAGCGGCGTTGAGTCTAGAGGCGACACCAAATATTACGCCTGATGGTAAGATTGGTTTGCAGTTGCTGATTACCAATGGCACACCAGTATTTACCAATGGTATCGTAGCTATCAATGAAGACTCTATATCAACCAATGTGACCGTCGAAGATGGCCAAACCGTAGTATTGGGTGGTATTTTTAGAAACCGTACTAACAATGAGGTGAGTAAAGTGCCCTTCTTAGGAGATTTACCTTATGTTGGTCGCGCATTCCGTAAAGATGTGCGCAATAACAATAAGGAAGAGCTGTTGATATTTGTGACACCTAAATTGATCAATGATGGTACCAGCCGTTTGGATTAGTCTGTTATCGATTGACTTAAACAAAGAAGCAAGCGTCGTGCTTGCTTTTTTTGTGCACAAAATTTAAGGATGGCAAATAATAATCACCGCTCATTACTAGCCAGAATATCAATGACGTTGTATCATATCTAATTTAGCTGAGTGATTATTATGGTGGAGGAATTACCGTCGGTGTTTTTAGTAGGTCCGATGGGAGCGGGAAAGACCACGATCGGTAAATTGCTAGCCAAGCAGTTAGGGCGCCCTTTTGTAGACAGTGATTGGTATATTGAATCACAAACTGGTGCGGATATTGCTTGGATATTTGCCAAAGAAGGCGAAGCTGGCTTTCGGGAGCGTGAGACCCGCGCCATTGACGAGTTGACTCAGCAATCCCAAATAGTCTTGGCGACTGGCGGCGGTGCCGTGATGTGCGCCGAAAATCGAGCCTTTCTCAAACAGCGTGGCATTGTAGTTTATCTGAATGCCGCTGTCGATGTGCAAATGGCGCGTACTGCCAAAGACAAATCACGACCATTATTACAGCAGCCCAATCCCAGAAAAATACTGCAAGACTTATACAGCACTCGCGATCCATTATATCGGCAAGTGGCGCATATTATTATGCCTACGGGTCATACTTACCCACGTCATATGGTCAATCAACTCTTACAGCAACTCCAGTCGTTTGGTTTATCTACTGTTATAACACCAGAACATAAGTCATAAATCATATGATTTAACATATGCTATTTTAATCCCATTAAAGATGTTTAGGAGTATCTCATGGCAGTGCCACTATTTCATAATGGTTTAATGGTTCATACGCAGAGTCATGATTATCCAATTGTCATTACTGAAAACAGTGCGATAAAGAACAACAGTATGGCAAAGCAAATTGCACCCCATATTGGTGGCCGCCAAGTATTGATTGTGACAAATGATACCGTTGCGCCTTTGTATCTAAAAGTGTTGGAAGAAGAGTTAACAGAGCAATTTACCGTTAAGGTCTGTGTGTTGCCCGATGGAGAGCAATATAAGAACCAGACCAGTATCAATCAAATTTACGACACATTGATGGCGTCGCACTTCAATCGTGATGTCACACTTGTAGCCTTGGGCGGTGGTGTGGTCGGAGATATGACAGGCTTTGCGGCGGCAAGCTTTATGCGTGGGGTGAATTTTATCCAGATCCCAACGACGCTATTGTCGCAAGTGGATTCAAGCGTTGGTGGCAAGACTGGTATCAATCATGCGCAAGGCAAAAACATGATTGGTGCTTTTTGGCAGCCGCAGATGGTGCTTGCTGATATGAGCACCCTAAAAACATTGCCTGCACGGGAGCTATCGGCGGGACTCGCTGAAGTTATAAAATACGCGCTGATTATGGATGCAGACTTTTTGACTTGGCTTGAGGCAAATCTACCAGCAATGATGGCATTAGATTTGGCCATATTGGGTGAGGCGGTAAAGCGCTGCTGTCAATACAAAGCTGATATCGTCGCGAAAGATGAAAGAGAGTCGGGTGTACGGGCATTGTTAAATTTTGGCCATACTTTTGGGCATGTGATTGAAACGCATGAAGGCTACGGCAATTGGCTACATGGTGAAGCGGTTGCTGCTGGCATGGTACAAGCCGCCGAGCTGTCACAAAAGCTTGGCTGGTTAACGGTTGAAGAGGTGGTGCGTATCAAGCGCATTTTGACGTTGGCCAACTTACCCATCACGCCGCCGTCTATCGATGTACAAACTGCGTTGAGCTTGATGGGTCATGACAAAAAAGTGAAACACGGACAAATCCGCCTTATTTTGTTAAAATCACTGGGTGACGCCGTACTGACCAATGATTTTGATGCCGAGATTTTAACGGACGTATTGTCACAACATAGTACATAACGTATCAAAATTTTAGTTATCATTAGAGCGTGTTGAATTGTCAAACATACTTTAATACTCATAGAGATAAACTACTCAAAGTGCACTGTGTCATCGTCATCTCGTTTGCATACGCTTGTATCTAATGCGGCTAAATATATTTTTACCAAGGACATCCTCATGGCAGCTTCAAGACCAACGCCTCGTAACGCTCGCCAATCATATCGTCGTCAAGCGTTGATTTGGCTGATAATGACCTTGCTGTTGGGCGTGGTCACCGCGCTAATTTGGATGCTTAGTCAAACACCAGCGATGGGCGCCAAAATCGAAAATGCCCCGATATCCGCCCCGCAATCATTGAGCACGGCGCTTGAGCAGCCTTTAAGTATTGAGTCGTTACACGAGCTGGACACAGACGTACAGCCGATTAGTTTTGATACCACGGTTCGGGATTTGCGTAATTACCCTGATGAGTTTAAAGACAAGCGTTATTTGTTGACTAATAAAGGAAAATGGACTGTTCAGGTAATGAATGTCGCTGAAAATGAGGTCATTGTCAGCTATTTAGAAGGTCGCGCGGATCGTGATAAATTTGCCTATTTCCGCTATCTCGATGATGAAAACCAAGTGCGCTATATGTTGACTTATGGACTCATGAGCAGTCCGCAAGAAGCGGTCGGAGCGGCCAAACTCATCGATTTTAAATTGCCTGCTGATGTGCGTGTGTTGCCAGAAGAGATCAATCGTTATGTCGGTATTATCGATAATTATGAACGCCCTGATCCAGTAAAAGATTTAAGTACCAAGCGTACACGTTCTGTGAATTTAAAACCGACCAAACGTGAAGTGCCTGTGCGTCAGGCTACGCCAGCAGCCAGTGATAGTGTGAATGAGCAGACAGCAGGTAACAGTACAGATCGCAGTAGTCAACAATCAGCAAATGCCAATAGTGAAGCAGAAAGTATTCGTCAATCAGCTGATACCTCTGAGACCTTGTCTGTCAATGAAGAGCGTATCGTCGGCTATGAACAACAGACAACTATTACGTCACCTAAAAATGAAGAGGGTGCGAGTAAGCCTGCGGCCTCAAACACTGATAATAGCACGACTAAAAAACCACCAGTAGTGCCAACGCCTAAACCGCCAAGCAATACCAATGGCAGCGCTCCTAAGAATAGCACCGACAGTATAAAAACCTTGATAGAAGACAAAAGTAATTAGCGTTTAATAGCCGTTATGATGAAGCGGTGATTGTATTTTTTTAAAACCCACTAATAGAAATGATTGGTGGGTTTTTTTGTAGGATATGATAAATTCTTTACCAATGTTAAAAAGGAAGGTTTATAGTCAAGCCACTATAAAATAAATACAGTGCTGCTAGAATAATATTTTCGTAGCCTCTGCCTGCGAAGGCACAGCAAGCAAGAAAATATTATTCTAGCGATGCATTATGATGGTTATCAATCTTTCAGTTAGGATTGGTGATAGATGTCGCCAGTCTGAATAAGTGTCCTCGTTCAGACCTCGTTATTATTCGTTTCTATTAAAATCTGCACAAGGTTTTTAGTCGTCCTATAACCAATAGTAATAAGTTCTCTTACAAAATATGGCTAATGAATCGATAGAAAAGACTAGATTTTTTGTGTGGCATTAACTAATATAACTGAGGGCGACGTTCTGTATAGTTATCGTAAAAAACTATTTATCTAACAAGCATTTAGTAAGCAGCTCTTATTTATAAGCTACCTTACTAGCATTTTTTGTCTCAAGCGAAGCCACTTGTCATTCACAGTGAAGCCATGACAAGTGGCGCAACCTCTCTTATTGTCACTCTCTTTAGAGTTCATAAAGCGCTTGAGTATAGAGCGTCAGATATTCAACATTAATCAAATGCGCTGTTATTCAATGTCCAGCCAGCGCTCTTTAAGCGCTAGGCATGACATCATGACAGGCGAGACTCAACATAACGACATGATGTTATTGGTGATTAAGTAACTGGCATATAGGGTTGTACTTTATCCTACTGCTAGAGTCTATGACTTACTATCTGTTAATACGCGAATTATCTGTTAAGACATTACTTATTTATAGGAGAGTTAAAGGTTTTACCTTGCTCTTGAACGATGATGTCTATGAGTCTCGCACGATTTATTAATTCGAATATATGAATACTCACTATCAGCCCGTTCTGCTTACGGGTGCCAGCTTATGTGCCGCATTGGATATATAAGCTGCCCGTTTAATTAAAAGGACCAGCTATGTCAATGATTTCCTCGCACTCCCACCTGGCGACGCCAGATGACTTTTCTGATAATTGTGGTTTTGGTTTGATTGCTCACATCGAAGGCCAAGCCAGCCATAATTTGGTAAAAACTGCCATTCATAGTCTAAGTTGTATGACACACCGCGGCGGCGTGGCTGCTGATGGTAGAACTGGTGATGGTTGTGGTCTATTACTGGCGATGCCTACTGAGTTTTTTAGAAAAATTGCAGCTGAGCAGCAGTTAGCCATTACTGATAACTTTGCAGTTGGTATGGTGTTTGTCAATTTAGATGAAGCTAAAGCCAAGCATAGCCAAAAGATACTGAGCGATGAGATTGCGGCCCAAGGCTTAGACGTTGCGGGTTGGCGTGATGTACCGCTGGATCTAAGTATTGTTGGTGAAATTGGCCGTGAGACACTACCAGATTTTAAGCAAGTGTTTGTCAATGCGCCTGATGATCTGGCTGCGGACGACTTTAATCGTAAACTGTTTGTTGCTCGCAAAAAAGCAGAGCAACGTTTGGGCGATGACGAGTTGTTTTATGTTTGTTCATTGAGCTGCCAGACGATTATTTATAAAGGTTTGGTGATGCCATCAGACTTACCCGCGTTCTTTTTAGATTTACAAGATGAGCGGTTGGCATCGCATATCGTGGTGTTCCATCAACGTTTCTCGACCAATACTTTACCACGCTGGCCATTGGCACAGCCGTTCCGCTATCTTGCCCACAATGGCGAATTGAATACCATCACGGGTAACCGCAACTGGTCTGAAGCCCGTACGCCAAAATTAAAATCAGAAAAACTGCCCAACTTGAATGAGTTGACACCGTTGGTAAATAGTACGGGTTCAGACTCATCAAGCTTAGATAACATGCTCGAAGTCCTGATGTCAGGCGGCATGAATCTGTTCCATGCCATGTCAATCCTAGTGCCGCCAGCGTGGCAGAATGTCGATAGCATGGACATGGACTTGCGTGCGTTTTATGAATTTTACTCACAGCACATGGAAGCATGGGACGGCCCAGCAGGTTTGGTGATTCAAGATGGGCGTTATGCTGTTTGTATGCTCGACCGAAACGGTTTGCGTCCGTCGCGTTGGGTCACTACCAAAAATGGTTATATCACGGTGGCTTCTGAGGTTGGCGTTTGGGATTACTCACCAGAAGATGTGTTGGCAAAAGGCCGGGTTGGGCCGGGTCAGATGCTGGTTATCGATACCTTGACCGGTCAAATTTTAGATACTAAGGCGATTGCAACTTTACTCAAAAATGCCCATCCGTACCGCAAATGGTTACGTGATGAAGCGACACGCATTCGTGATGATGAGCGTTTAGAGGAAACATTAGCAACGCAAGCTTGCCGCGGAGATAAGCTAAAAGCCTTGCAAAAAATGTATCACATCACTAATGAAGAGCGCACAGAAATCATTCGTCCCAATGCTGAAAATGGTCAAGAGCCCGTCGGTTCAATGGGCGATGATACGCCGATGGCAGTGCTGTCGCAGCAAATCCGCCATGTTGGTGACTTTTTTCGTCAGCAGTTTGCACAGGTGACCAACCCGCCGATTGATCCATTGCGTGAATCGATTGTGATGTCGCTACAAACATGCCTAGGCGCTGAAACCAATGTGTTCTCGCCATCAGCGAGAGACGCGCATCGTATTATTTTATCGTCACCTGTACTGTCAGCCAGTAAAATGCAGCAGCTTGAAACTTTGGATGATCCTGCATTCAAGATGGCTCGTATCGATTTGAACTATGACCGTACGCTAGAATTGTCCGATGCCATTACCGCTATTTGTGAGCAAGTGGCGATTAGCATTCGTGCTGGCCATACCTTGATCGTATTATCTGACAGAGCCATTAATGCAGACAAAGTCCCTGCCAACGCTATTATGGTTACGGGTGCTGTGCATCATTATCTCATCGCGCAAGGTATTCGTACCGATGCTAATTTGATCATTGAGACGGGTCTTGCTCGCGACTCGCATCAAGTGGCTGTATTGATTGGCTTTGGTGCGACCTGCGTTTATCCATACTTGGCATATGATGTCATCGATGACTTGGTAGCAACTGGTGAGCTGCTTGGTGATCCGATCCAAGCGCGGGTGAATTTCCGTAAAGGCTTGGATAAAGGCTTATTAAAAATATTATCAAAAATGGGTATCTCGACTGTGGTGTCTTATCGCGGTGCTCAGTTATTTGAAGCTGTTGGCCTCTCTGAAGAGGTCGTTAGCTTGTGCTTTAAAGGGGTACAAAGTCGTATCAAAGGTGCTACCTTTGCAGACTTGGCTGCCGATCAGGCACAGTTGGCGGCTAATGCCTTTAAACGCCGCGCGCCACTGGATCAAGGCGGTTTGCTGAAGTTTGTCTTTAACAAAGAATACCATGCCTTTAATCCAGACGTGATCAACACCTTGCATACCGCCGTAAGAACGGGTGATTATGAAAATTATCGCCAGTATGCAAATCTGGTCAATAGTCGTCCAGTTGCCACATTGCGTGATCTATTACAGCTAAAAACAGACAACAGTATCGATGTCAATGACGTCGAGGATATCTCTGAGATTCTGACACGCTTTGACTCTGCTGGCATGTCATTAGGCGCACTGTCTCCTGAAGCCCATGAAGCGATTGCCATGGCCATGAACACCATTGGTGGGCGTTCAAACTCTGGTGAGGGCGGTGAAGATCCAGTACGCTATGGCACACTGCGTAACTCAAAAATCAAGCAGATTGCCTCGGGTCGTTTTGGCGTCACGCCAGCTTATCTACGTTCAGCAGAAGTCATGCAAATTAAAGTCGCACAGGGTGCCAAGCCGGGTGAAGGTGGTCAGCTACCGGGCGGTAAGGTCAATGCTTTGATTGCGCGCTTGCGTTATTCTGTACCAGGTGTGACGTTGATTTCTCCGCCGCCGCACCATGATATTTATTCTATCGAGGATTTGGCGCAGCTAATTTTTGATTTAAAACAAGTCAATCCAGATGCTTTGGTATCGGTTAAATTGGTATCACGTCCTGGTGTCGGTACAATCGCCACAGGCGTTGCAAAAGCCTACGCCGATTTAATCACCATCTCAGGCTATGATGGTGGCACAGCAGCTTCTCCGTTATCTTCTATTCACCATGCAGGGTCGCCATGGGAGTTGGGTCTTGCCGAGACTCATCAGTCGCTACGCGTCAATGGACTGCGTGACAAAGTACGTATACAAACCGACGGTGGCCTAAAAACAGGTCTCGATGTGGTAAAAGCGGCGATTCTTGGCGCAGAAAGCTTCGGCTTCGGTACCACGCCGATGATTGCGGTTGGCTGTAAATACCTACGTATTTGCCATTTGAATAACTGTCCAACAGGCGTTGCCACGCAAAAAGCCAAGTTACGCGATGAGCATTTCATTGGTGAAGCTGAGATGTTGATCAATTTCTTTAAGTTTGTGGCGACCGAAACGCGCGAGTGGCTAGCAGCATTGGGTGTCCGTAGCATGGAAGAGTTGGTCGGACGTACTGATTTGCTCGAAATACTCGAAGGAACGACTGAGAAACAGCGTCACCTTGACCTAACGCCGTTGCTATTCAGTCATCCAGCCAGTGCTGGTAAAGCGCAAACGTGTCAAGTAGAGCGCAATGCGCCATTTGATAAAGGCTTGCTCGCTGAACAGATGATTAGCGATATGTTATTGAATATTCGCCAAGGTATAGGCGGAGATTATAGCTATGATGTTGGCAACTGTGATCGCTCCATCGGTGCTCGTATTTCTGGCGAGATTGCAGAACTATGGGGCAACCTTGGCATGAGTGATATGCCTATTAAATTGAATCTAACCGGCACAGCAGGACAGAGTTTGGGAGTTTGGAATGCGGGTGGCCTAAATATCGAGCTTGAAGGCGATGCCAATGACTATGTCGGTAAAGGCATGGCAGGCGGTGAAATTGTTATTTATCCGCCCAAAGACTCAAACTTTGTCGCACAAGAGACAGCCATTATCGGTAACACCTGCTTATATGGTGCAACTGGTGGCAAATTGTATGCTGCTGGCACGGCAGGCGAGCGCTTTGGTGTTCGTAATTCTGGCGCGCATGCGGTCATCGAAGGCACAGGCGACCATTGCTGTGAATACATGACTGGCGGCATCGTCACCATTCTTGGACGTACTGGTCTCAACTTTGGGGCAGGCATGACTGGTGGTTTCGCTTATGTGCTCGATATGGAAGGTGATTTCTTTGATCGTTGTAACCATGAGCTGATCGATCTGAATCGTATCTCCAGCGAGCAAACCGAGGAACATCGTATTCATTTGCAACGAGTGATTGAAACGCATATAGATAAAACTGGTAGTGTATGGGGTCAGACGATATTGGCTGACTTTGAACACTACGTCCGTAAGTTTTACTTGGTGAAACCAAAAGCTGCGAACATTGCGAGCCTTCTAAAAACGACTATGGCGGACCCACAATAGCGGATTGGGTTACCCGACAATAGATTTTTAGATACGCTTTAACTCACAGGTTTTGAGCAGGTAAGTGACAGCAGCGATTTACACATTCTAATGTGACAATTCATTGAGCATCGTTCGCTGTCACCGCCCACTATAAAAGAGCCTTATATAAAAGAGATAGCACCATGGCAAAACGCATAGAAAATAGTTTTCAGTTTTTAGATGTACCACGTCTTGAGCCAATCAAAAAAGACATTGCAACACGCTCAACGGAGTTTGTTGAAATTTATACACCGTTTGAGAGTGAGGCCGTTGCGCAGCAGTCGCATCGTTGTCTTGAGTGTGGCAACCCGTACTGTGAATGGAAATGTCCAGTGCATAATTACATTCCCAACTGGCTGAAACTGGCCACCGAAGGGCAGATATTTCAAGCGGCTGAGTTGTGTCACCGCACCAATACATTGCCTGAAGTGTGTGGGCGTGTTTGTCCACAAGATCGCCTATGTGAAGGCGCTTGTACCCTAAATGATGGTTTTGGCGCGGTCACGATTGGTAATGTTGAAAAATACATCAATGACACCGCCTTTGCGCTCGGCTGGCGTCCAGATATGTCAGATGTGGTTTGGACCGACAAAAAAGTTGCAATCATCGGTGCAGGGCCAGCAGGTCTTGGCTGTGCGGATATATTGGTGAGAAATGGCGTCAAACCGGTCGTCTTTGATAAACGTCCTGAAATTGGTGGCCTCCTTACCTTTGGTATTCCAGAGTTTAAAATGGAAAAAGACGTGATGCGCAATCGCCGTGTCATCTTTGAGGACATGGGTATTGAGTTTCGCCTTGAAACAGAGATTGGCACAGATGTTAGCATCGATGAGCTGCTCAGTGATTATGATGCCGTGTTTATGGGTATGGGTACGTACACTTACATGCGCGGCGGTTTTGCGGGTGAAGAGCTAGACGGTGTTTATGATGCACTAGATTATCTGATTGCCAATGTCAATCGTTGCAATGATTGGGAAAAGAATCCCGAAGAGTATATCGATTTCAAAGGCAAAAAAGTGGTGGTATTGGGCGGCGGTGATACAGCGATGGACTGTAACCGTACCAGCATCCGTCAAGGCGCTGAAAAAGTGGTGTGTGCCTATCGCCGTGATGAGGAAAACATGCCAGGCTCACGCCGTGAAGTGGTCAATGCGCGTGAGGAGGGTGTTGAATTCTTGTTCAACCGTCAACCAACAGAAATTATTGGCTTAAATGGTAAGGTTAAGGGAGTCAAAGTCGTCACTACTCAATTGGGTGCGCCGGACAACCGTGGTCGTCAACGCCCTGAGCCAATTCACAATTCAGAAGAAATTATCCCTTGTGATGCGGTAATTATGGCTTTTGGCTTTAGACCAAGCCCTGCTGACTGGTTTGAGTCGCAGCAAGTAGCGATGGATAGCTCTGGCCGTGTGTTGGCAGCAGAAAAACAAACCTTTAAATTTCAAACTCAAAATCCTAAAATATTTGCGGGTGGTGATATGGTGCGTGGGTCTGATTTGGTAGTGACTGCCATTTGGGAAGGTCGTGAAGCGGCTGAAGGTATTTTAGATTTCTTGGAAGTATGATTAAGCGCGTCTAACTTACATCAGTGATAAGTATGCTCTGATTTTGAGCGTCTTTTGTCTTTAATGGGCAAAAGACGTTTTTTTTGGGAATGACTTTGTAAATGGCGGTGCTACTGCTAGGATGTCAATTGTTAGCATATAATTGCTGCTATCATTCTAACCATCAACTAAGAAGAGTAGCCCTGCGTGAAATTAACTATGTGGCAGCGATTTACCGCGCTGTTTGTTGAGCCTTATGTCCGCTATCAATATGCAGATACCTTGCATGCCATACGTTTGGGTACGGCCGTCATACTTGCGCTATTGGTCAATAAAATCACCAACTTCCCACATGGGGAGTGGACGACTATTACTGTTTTTATCATCTTGGGGTTGTTGCAATATCAAGGGGCTATCTATACCAAAGCAAAAGAGCGAGTCCTTGGCACTTTATTGGGAATCGGCGCTGCTCTTGGTGTTTTGTGGTTCAGTCAAAATGTGAGCGCATGGTTGTGGGTAGATTATGCCTTGATAGGTCTGATTAGTGGCATCATTGGCTATCTAGCAGTCAGACAGCTTGGGTATACAGGGCTGCTGACGGGTATCACCATGCTGATGATTGTCTCAGATTTGGGCAATAATAACATTGGTCAAGATGGTGTTTACCGTGCTCTGAATATTTTGCTTGGAACGGGCGTCTCGGTAGCAGTGACACTGGTGTTGCCATTAAAGTCGACCTTGATGTGGCGTTTTTTATTGAGTAGTAATCTCGATGCTTGTAGCAGTCTTTATGCTGGTGTGGGCAATCACATTGATGCGCCTGATGTAATAAAGGATGCTGCTGTTCAATCACTGAATCCAGTGGCTATTCTCGCTGATGGCGTGCCTGTGAATAAGCAGTTGGTCACTGCACTACAACAGATAAATAAACGGCTACTGGCCGTACGCCCTCACATCGCTGCAACGGCTAGTGAGTCAGGAATTAAGAAAGAGACATTAGAGACCATTCAGCGTACTCACCGTAATATCATTGGTACGATTGATTTACTCTTGAGTGCGGCACCGCGTTTGGCAAACATTGACATCGATGATGAGAACCATGTCTTATTGTTACATTACCAACATGAGCTGACTCAAGCCATGCAACACATAGCAGCGGTACTGCGTAGTCCAAGCGATGAGATGTTTCGCCCCATTACTCGCATTGCCGTCTCAGAGTATCCAAGTGTCCAACATTTGGCGTTTGAATGGCAGGGATATTTTTGGTTAACCCAAACCTTGCAAACCCAGTTGCAGCAATTGAGTGACTTGTTGCAAGCGACCAAGCCAAATTGGTATGCAGCGTCTGGTTTGGGCTATCAGCGCCGTGAGCAGCGCAGAATAAAACAGCAAGGCGGCGAGACAGACTTGCATTTATAACACACAAAAAAACGCTGACAGTTGAGTGTCAGCGTTTTTTATCTTTAGAGTGAATGCTACACCATAACTATTAACGACCAGTTTTTAGCTTATCCCAATATTGTTGATACAATTGTAGCGCTTCATCACCCACGTCTTCTTGAAATTCGGCTTTGGCAAGCACTTCCTTACTTGGATAAATAGTGGGATTATTACGTACATCTTCGTCCATTAGCTCGCGGGCCGCTACGTTTGGTGACGCATAGCCAATCTCTTCACTGACGATTTTGGCATTTTCAGGACGCAATAGATAATCAATAAATTTGTGCGCCGCATCGACCTGTTTTGCATTCTTTGGAATGACAAAATTATCCATCCATAATATGGCACCCTCAGTAGGGTACTTGTAAACCAAGCTGGTTAAGCCTTCATCATTGGCCATAACGGCTTCGCCATTCCATGTCATGCCAAGCGCTGTTTCGCCTTCGATGTAGGGCATACGAGTGGCATCGGAGTTAAAGGTTTTCACATTTGGCATCAATGTGGTGAGCTTATCGTAAGCGGCTTTAATCTCATCAGGGTTGCTACTGTTGCCTGAATAGCCAAGCGTCAGTAGAGCCATACCAAATACTTCGCGTACGTCATTGGTCAGCATCACTTGACCTTTGTATTCAGGACGCCATAAGTCATTCCAGCTGTTGACCGTCGAAGGATCTACAGTATCGCCATTGATCGCCAGACCGGTGCTGCCCCACATATAAGGTATAGAGTATTTGTTTTCAGGATCAACTTTGGTGTTAGTAAATGACGTATCCAGATTCTTAAAATTGCTCAGCTTTGATTTATCCAACTCTTGTAGCAGACCTTCTTTGGCCATCTTTTCGACATAATAAGTTGATGGAATGGCCAAATCATATTGACTAGAGTCATCGAGCAGTTTGAGCTTGGCATACATGGCTTCGTTAGAGTCAAATGTGGTGTAATTAACGCTAATACCAGTCTCTGCCTCAAAGCCATCGAGAATCTCTTGGGGCATATATTCTGACCAGTTATATAGATTGAGCGTCTCATTACTCGTTGCGGTACTACCATCAGCAGCGGCGTTGTCAGAGTTACTACAGCTGGCAAGCGCCAAGCCAACAGCCACGGCCAATAATGCTTTTGGTACGATGCGACCGACACGAGCTGGGGTGTTTGCGGCTGAATGGCGCGACGATAAATGGGTCAAAATCTCTCTCCTAAGTAAAGATAAGGCAGTCAGTAAAATATGGTAAATAATAAACATTCAATACAAGCGATCATATTCTAGTCAATGAAAAGTAAAATCGATAATTTTGTACTACTGGTATCAATTTTTTCTTGCTTGCGGTGTGCTTGGCACGTTTTGATGCTGCAAAAAATTCATCCCACTAGCGCTGTAGCGTTTTACAGTATTGTAACTATATTATGGTCACGACGCCTAAAAATTTAAAGGGGCGTCATAAGCACTGTCACTGAGATATGAGTGAACAATCACGCAAGTTGATGCATATGACGTTATGTATTTATTTTATAGTGGATTGACTATATGATGAGCGCAGGTTTATATGACACCATGCTGCTATACCAACCATAACATAATAACGGATGACCCATCATGACTCAGACCAACGCTGCTATACCTGCCTTGTTGACCGATAAAGTGGTTATCGTCACTGGTGCCAGTCGCGGACTTGGCGCACAAATTGCTCAGACAATGGCGGCAGCTGGCGCAAGCGTTTGTGTCAATTATCTCAATAGCAAAGAAGCCGCCGAAACGGTGGTTGCTGACATCATTGCGGTAGGTGGACAGGCATTTAGTTATCAGGCTAATGTTACGGAGCTTGAGCAGATGCAAGATATGGCAAAAGAAGTAGTAGCACGCTATGGTCGCATTGATATATTGGTCAATAATGCGTTGCCAAGCTACCAGTTTAATCCTAATGCTGACTATACCAGTATTGAAACGGTAAAATGGGCGCATTTTTCCCAGCAAATAGACGGCATCGTAAAGGGTGCGGTCAACACCGTGCAAGCAGTACTACCTCAGATGAAAGCGCAAAAAATGGGCAAGATTATCAATATCTCAATCAACCTTGTCTATAATCCAGTGGTCACTTATTACGACTATACCACGGCCAAATCTGCATTGATTGGCTTGACACGCAACCTAGCAGCTGAGCTTGGTCAGTATGGTATTCGGGTTAATTTGCTGGCAGGTGGCCTACTGAAAACGACGGATGCGAGCCGCCTAACGACTGAAGAGGTGTTCGATTATATTGCTACGACGACCCCGCTGCGTCAAGCGACCTCAGTGGCTGATTTTGCCAATTCAGTGCTGTTGATGGCCTCTGATCTAAGTGCGGCTATCACTGGACAATCTATCGCTGTCGATGGTGGTTTGACGATGCCTTAGCGCTTATTTGTGAACATTCGATAAGCACTGCATAATGAATATAGAAGAGGAAAAAGATGAATAATCGCAAGCGTGCTGGACTCATTGTCGCTGTAATCGGTATGGTTGCCTTTATGACATTGTTCAATTCTGGCTCACCAATGCCTATCATCCATTGGCCAGTTGAGACTTATATGGGTTTGGCATTTACGATTGGTTGGTTGAGCCACGTACCAAACTGGCTGGCTTATGTGCTGGCAGCGCTAGTGCTTATGCTTATGATCATAGGGTTTTATAAAGTTGGCGGCTGGGTTTATGGTTTGGTTGTGAGAAGGGACTGAGAGCGTTAGCTAATTATTAGGAACACCAAGAAATTTGATAAAAGAGAGATGAAATGGACAATCGTAGACTTGCTGGTATGACCACTATCCTTATAGGTCTGTTCGGCATTATCGCCTACTTTAATGCAGGCACTGGGACTGCAATAGAAAGCTGGCCGTTAGAGGCTTATCTTAGTGTGGCCTCTAGTATTGATACACTGACGAGTGTATCGACAACTTTAGTTTATGTTCTCACAGTTGGATTATTCGTTTTGATTATTATGAGACTTTATAAAATCGGTATTTGGGCTTATGATCAGATGACTGGACGAGAATGATTACTAGATTAAAGAGGTATACATCAATCAGGACAGATTTTATGGAGTGACGCAGGCTGGATCTATCGCTCAGCTTAGGACGTTGTAGGTTGTAAGCTGAGTTAAAAAATCAGCCTACAACAGCTAAAAATCTAGTCTACAGAGGTTTCTCTTAAGCCTTTTGCTTTATACACAATTGCTCAAGCACCGCTTGTATGCCAAACGCTTCAATCGTGCCAGTGACAAAATCTGCCCGTGCTATCAATGCGGGCTGCGCATCCCCCATCGCCACGGCAAATCCAACTAAGTCAAACATCTCTAAATCATTCATGCCATCGCCAAACGCCATACACTCACTGACATCTACCGAATAGTACTCGCACACATCTTTGATGCCTCGAGCTTTAGACGCATCCACTGGCAATATGTCTGCACCGATCTGATGCCAATGCACCAGTTTTAAATCATGCTGGGCAAAGTTGACGTCTTGCATTTTGTCTTGTTGATTATTAAAAAACACCGAACATTGATACACAGGGGTTGATTGATAATAGACTGGATCAACGATAGAGTTTGGCGTTCTGGCATTGTATTCGCGTAAGCGTTCATTTTCGCTGGACCAAGCGATATGAGTGGCAGAGTCAAACTTATGAATCAGCTCACTCTGTTGGCAAAGCTGGACAATGTTATCTGTCTGCTCAGCGGACAGTGGATAGTGGCTGATGCGACCCCTTTTATCAAAGCTATATTGCCCATTCATACAGATAATGGCATCTAAAACGTCAGCATCAAGCAGTGCTAAAATATCATCAGGTATGATGGCTTTGGAACGTCCAGTTGAAATCACCAGCTTAATATCCGTTTCGGACAATTGCTCAAGGGTCGCTTTGTTGTGCTCGGCGATAATACCGTTACGGCTCAAAGTATCATCAATATCAAAAAAGATAATTTTGGGTGTGGGAAGTTTGTGATTCGTACTGGCTGTCGCTGCTTTATCAACAATAAACATAGTTGTCCTTTGTGTTTTATATGCCATTTTTGTTCGTTATTATTCGTTTTATCCTACAGGCTCGTCAGCCAAAAATAATAGAATTTTTGACTAAGTTGTGTAACGTGCTGATTAATGAGTTTTTAACGTTAACCATGAGAAAAATTCATAACACGTAACCAAGTACACCATTGATTTCGCATCTTTCAACTCTATATATACTCTACATATATAGTCGCGAATTTTTAGCATGGCTAATGAGTATTTTGTTTGATTTCAATATTTAGCCATTTTAAACCATTTAGTCACGCTCGTTCAGATTGAGGACACGCCCTAGCATCAGTAAAAAATTGAATAAGCAAAAACCACCTATAGGAACAATACCATGACTGCTTCTACTCAAAATATGAAATCTCAAGACGCGCTATTACCGCGTCATCCTGACACTCGGCTTGAGGCAGATTGGTTGTTTCTATATGAGACGCTTCCGCCTACTAAGTGGTTCAGTGCAGAGTATGTTTACAAAACGTCGGGCTGGCTAAATATTCATGCCGATATACGCAAACGCCAGCATATCCTTACGCAAATCAGTGACGCTTATCAGTCTGGTGATATTGACTGGGCACAGTACCGCTCACAAATCTTACCACGGATAAATCAGTACATTTTCAAATTACATCAACACCACAGTATCGAAGATAACAATTATTTCCCAGCTTTTATTCGCATGTATCCACCACTAAAAACAGGTTTTGAGATATTGGACCGTGACCATGTGCGTTTGGATGGCCTATTGCATGAGTTGCAAGCACTGAATGGTCAACTGGCGACCAGTGAGGGTGAAAATAAGGTGCTGGGTGAGCAACTGCACAAGACATTAATTGATGTTAGTAATTTGCTCTCGCAGCATTTGTCCGATGAAGAAGATTTGGTGATTCCTATTTTGGGTTTAAATTAAAATTATAGGGATATACCGTGCAGACTCATTGACGATTAGGGTAATGCTGTCGATAGGATTGGAAATTTTTTTAAGGTTATTTTATTGTCATTAAAAGGCAAAAAGGCAGTAAAATACAAAAAATGTTGTTGATTATATTCTACTTTAAAGAGTATCTTAATTTAAATAAAGTTTTTATGAATGGGGCTTTTTATGCAGACAATTATAACCGATAATTCAGAAAGCAATAATGTAGAGGGCGAACATATTCTCGTTAGCCTCACTTATATTGGCAAATATATTGGTAAAAACAGTGAAAAGAATAATGGAGTAGAGTTGACTCGTATCCTTGAACAATGGCGAAGAAATAATGAAAAAAGTGAGATAACCTCAGCCCTTGTCATTAACGATCATTATTTAATTCAAAATATCGAGGGTTCAAGACCTGTTATCAATGAAGTACTAGGAACCTTGATTAATGAATACTCGTACTTCTTACCTCATGTCATTGATGTTGAGGAAATAGAGGTGCGTAAGTGGGATGGCTTTTTAATCAAATATTTAACCTCAAGCGCCCAAGATGAGGAATATACACTCAAAAGCCTTTCGGCAGGTGCCGATTTCAATCCCTATTTAATGAAAAAAAATCAAATTATAAGCTTTATGGAAGCAATCTTTGAAGACAGAGATTCCCAAGGTGATGAGGTCAGCTATTTTTAACTGACATTGGTTTTAATGAAGCGTTTTCTGAGCAACGGCATAAGACGTTAATTGATGTTAGTGGTCGACTCTCGCAATATCTATCCGATGAAGGTTTGAGTACTATATTTCATATTTAAAATATTGTTGAGGTAACACGGTTATAAAGAATATTTTAAATTCACTTTCTATTAATTGGATTTTTTATGCAAACAATCACAGAAAATATTTCAGAAAATAGTAATAAGGATGGCGAACATATTCTTATGAGCCTGACCTATATTGGCAAAAACAACGAAGAAAATTCAGGAATAGAACTGGCTCGCACTCTTGAGCATTGGCGAAGATATTTGATGGAAATGGATGTAAGCTCAGCGGTTGCTATTAACGATCATTATTTTATTCAAAGTTTCGAGGGATCAAGGCCTGCTATCAACGAAGTTTTGGCAAAGTTGATTAACGAATATTTGTCTGTATTACCTCATATCGTTGAGGTTGAGGAGATAGACGTACGTAAATGGAATGGCTATTTAATCAAATATTTAACGTCAAGCACTGAAGATGAAGAATATACATTAAAGAGTTTCTCAGCAGGTGCTGACTTCAACCCCTATCTAATGAAACAAACACAAATCACAGGCTTTATGCAATCGATTTTTGAAGAGAAAGGTCTAACCATATCTAAAGATAGCGATATCAATTAACTGTGACTGTCATTTAATTTAATAAAAATTATATGAGATAGAATTATGCGTAGGCTGAGATTTTAGCCCAAACTTTTAAGAAAAAATTTGAGAGGCATAATTTAAAAGAACTTATATCAGATATAAGACGAAAAAATCTCTTATTTTTTGATCATAAATTGATTGAATCGGCATAGCCTGCTTCTCATAAATCATATCAATAAATGCTGCAACACTTATCGACTTACCGAAAAACCATGATTTTTAACTTGATACTATGATGTTACTGCCGGAATATGTTCATATTCCAATTATCTTAACAGTATCTATTTATTATAAGGTTAGGATTAACGATCAATATCGGTTAACAAGATAATAGCGTCTCTCTTTATTAAGGCATCAACTACCTAAAGGAAGAAATATGAAAGTCTTTACCCTCAAAAAAGTAGTCGCTCTAACAGCACTTGCTTTATCTGCCAGCACATTCGCTATGGATGTTAAGTTTGCTGATGCCTCTTGGAACGGTAAAAAAATACCTGAAGGTCAGCAGTGCCTAAACTATGATGGCAAAAGTCCAGCCACGCCAAGCATGACAGTCACAGATATTCCGGTAGGCGCGGAGAGCTTGGTATTCGTTTACAACGATGTGAGCAATAAACGTATGCAAAATGGTGGACATGGCATTGTAGAGTTTGCATTACCGAAAGGTGCCACGAGCGCAGAAATACCACGCGTATTTGGTCATACTTATGAAGTGCCAGTCGGTATTGAAATGGTCGCCGAATACCGTAGCCGTGCAGGCGAAGTGGGAGGAGCGTATAAACCACCCTGTTCAGGCGGTAAAAACCATCTGTATACGGTAGATGTGCAGGCGTGGCAAGGCGATATGGTACTTGCTGAGACAACGGTTGAGATGGGTCGGTATTGATGCCTTGGTTGTTTTAGCTAATGTATAAAAAAGCCGTCTATATATTGTGTATAGGCGGCTTTTTAATGAGAGCAGGTTACATATATAGGTAAAAGTTCCGACCTATGAAGAGAGTCTATATATTTAGGTCTTGATTCTATGAAAGACATTTCAAGCTGAACAGTATTATTACTCAAAGTCTTTAATATTTAAATATTGGTTCTTACTATGTTTGCTCTTCCATAAGTTTTGATCAAGTTTACCTGAATTAATAGCTTTGACTATAAACTCAGCCCATAAATCTTGATACACATAATCGTTATGTACCTCATCATAGCGACAGTAATTAGTGTTGGTATCAAAAGGATCTTTATCATCTTTTTTTGTTGGACGTATCTTGAAACATGTGTATAGGCACATATGATCATGTTGGTTAATCTTGAATGCACTTTTCGAATTAACAGTCTTAATTATATCACCAGGCTTACTTTTGCCTGGATTAATAACCTCTTTTTTAATAACTTTATCTTTTATAATAGTAGTAAGCTTATCGTAGCTGTCTTTATCAGACTGAGAAATAGAGTTCCAGTTTACAAAGTCTACTGATAAATCATTCCTATTAGTATTAGATATTTTTGGAACTTCAATCAGCTTAATACTGTACTCTAAAGTGTTGAAGACACTATCAGTTAATGAAAACCTATAAGTTTCTATGAAGTTTTTGAGTTCTTTAACTTCCTTCGAAAGCAATTTTTTACTCGACTCTAGTTGTGAGGATTGTCTCATCCTAGAAAATTGTAAAGAAAATGCTAAACTCTCATTCAGAGCATATTCCTCTCCGAAAAAATTAATTAGCATAGTCTCATAATTATAAAGTAGAGACTGGCATTCACCAAAAATCATTACTCCAACTTCATCTTTATCTATATGTCTATGCTCGATTTTATTTCTTAATTTTATAAAAAATAAAAGATTATGTTCTATTGGGATTGAGATTTTTGCATACTTGCTGATGCAAGTTCTTAGTTCCCAAGCTTTTCTTTCACCATCAATGTTTTCATAATGTCCTTTTATATTCTTATAGTAGTATTTATCCCCAATTGTATGATGAAAGTGGGCATGGAATAATCGCGTCCACGCCATTATCATATGTGTAATATATGCTTCTACTCTAAATGGAGTTCTTGGCTTATTATAAATTTCAACTGCAAGTAGAGCTGAATCAATTGAACTTTCTAGGGTTGATTTTGTTTTACCTCTTCTTAAAAACATAAAACTTATAACTCCAAATTTGAATTAAATTCTACCCAACCTCAACACTCGTCACATTTTGAAAGCCTCTTGGCAACTGTCCGCCGCGATTACCACGAGTGCCCGTATAGTTGGCTAAATCATTGGGCTTTAGGGTCACATGACGTTTGCCAGCGGTAATGACGAGGCTATCTTTTTGATTGAGTGGTGTGATCACTAATACCTCTTCATTCTCTTTTAATTTAATCAATTTATTGCCTTTACCGCGCGCCTGTTCAGGTAAATCATCAAGAGCAAACATCAACAAGTATCCCGCATTGGTGACGACAGCGATATGGTCAGGCGCCATACGTGCGTTGCTGTTTTCGCCTTCAGCATTGTTATTAGCAGTCATATCTACTGGTGCCTCGATACGTACAATGGGAAGCAGGCGACTATCAGCCGCTAAGTTAATGATGTTTTTACCCGCTTTCTGATTGCTATCGAGATTGCCAATCGTATTGATAAAACCATAACCTGCTGAGCTGGCAAGGATGATGCGCTGATTATCGTCACCGGTTAATAATTGCTCAAAGCTGGCACCTGCTGGTGGTTTTAGTACGCTGGTCAGCGGATCGCCTTGACCACGGGCAGAGGCAAGGTTGTGCGCATCGATACTATAGCTGCGTCCAGTACTGTCGAGCACGTAGATTTTTTCATTGGATTTACCGCGCACGTGCGCTTGATAGCTGTCACCTGAGCGATAGCTCATACCAGCGGCATCGACGTCATGGCCTTTAGCGGCGCGAATCCAGCCTGCTTTTGATAGGATCGCAGTAACAGGCTCACTCGGGACGAGGTCGGATTCTTTTAATGCCTGTGCTTCTTCGCGTTCTGCTAATGGCGATACGCGCTCGTTGCCGTGCTCTTTCATATCGGCGGTCATCTCATCGATCATCAGATTGGTCAGACTGTCTGGGTTGTCCAAGTATTCTTGAATAATGGCACGTTCGGCAGCCAGCTCATCTTGCTCACGGCGTAGCTCAATCTCTTCTAATTTTGCTAGCTGACGCAGACGAATATCCAAGATGGCATTGGCCTGAATCTCGGTGAGATCATAGTCTTGCATCAAAGACAATTTTGGATCGTCTTCTTCACGAATAATACGTATCACTTCATCAATATTAAGATAAGCAATCAGTAAGCCCGCGAGGATATGCAAGCGCTTATCGATTTTATCAAGGCGATATTGCAAACGGCGCGTGACCACTGAGCGACGGCAGATGAGCCATTCTTCTAAGATTTCTTTGAGGTTTTTGACCTGCGGCTTACCATTTAGGCCAATCATATTCATATTGACCCGATAATTGCTTTCAAGGTCAGTACTGGCAAACAGATGGCTCATAACCCGCTCAACATCGACGCGCGCCGATCGCAGTTCGAGCACGATACGGCACGCGTTTTCG
Organism: Psychrobacter vallis; assembly: GCF_904846715.1. Taxonomy (GTDB): domain Bacteria; phylum Pseudomonadota; class Gammaproteobacteria; order Pseudomonadales; family Moraxellaceae; genus Psychrobacter; species Psychrobacter vallis. The sequence continues at coordinate 119,808 of NZ_CAJHBU010000005.1, read as the reverse complement.
TGGTCTGACTCATCATGAATATCGGTAATCCAAGGCAGCTTTTTGTCGGTCATGAGCTTGGCGATTTGCTCTTGGATTTTATTGCCTGAGACTTGGTAAGGCAGCGCATCAATGATAACGAGATTTTTTTCTTTGCTGTCGATATGAAAGGTGGCGCGCATTTTATAGCTGCCACGCCCCGTTTCATACATCGCCTGTAAGTCTTTTTTGCTGGTTATAATTTCAGCTGGGGTCGGCAAATCAGGTGCGGGTATGGTCTGGGTTAATTGTTTAACAGAAAGCTCAGGGTTTTTGAGCAAACGAATAGCCGCGCGTACTACTTCATTCAGATTATGCGGCGGGATATCGGTTGCCATACCGACCGCGATACCCGTCGTACCATTTAATAAAATATTAGGTAGGCGGGCAGGCAAGGTGGTTGGCTCCTGCATCGTGCCATCAAAGTTATCTTGCCAATCAACCGTGCCCTGTCCGAGTTCGGCAAGCAATGTATTGGCATAAGCAGACATTTTGGCTTCGGTATAACGCATCGCGGCAAATGATTTGGGGTCATCGGGGCTGCCCCAGTTGCCTTGACCCGTAATGAGCGGATAACGATAACTAAACGGCTGCGCCATGAGCACCATCGCTTCATAACAGGCACTGTCACCATGCGGATGGTATTTACCTAGGACGTCACCGACCGTACGAGCTGACTTTTTGGCTTTGGCTGTTGATTTTAGCCCCAGCTCACTCATGGCGTAGACAATGCGGCGTTGTACCGGTTTTAGACCGTCGGCGATATTGGGTAGCGCCCGATCCATAATAACGTACATGGCATAGTTGAGATAGGCTTGCTCAGTGAACTCCGCGACCGAGCGCGTATCCATTGGTTCATTAGGAATAATAGGGGCAATCGTATGATCAATAACATCGGACATAAAATAGGGTTCACTTATGAGTTTTAATAGGTATCAACAATTGGGGCAATCGAGCAAATAGAATAGTGCTATCGTAAAGGATATTGGCCGAATTAAAAAGGCATAAGTCAGAATAGACGACAGTGTATGACGTGCTCATGTGGTTTTCTATTTATAATATAGATTGCCCATTATGTCATCTGTACTGACCGATTCAATTTAAAATTAACAGATTTTCATGAATAAATGTTCGTCAAAAAACCATTGGTAATTTGTTCGATACCTATGGCTAAATGATTGATATGTATTGGATAATGGTTAGTCAAGCCAGTTTGCGAACTCAAGTAACAATCTTTTGTATTGAGTAGTCTATATAAAGTGTGTATGTTAATTAATAAAGGGCTATTTACCGCTATACCGTTTGTCCGTCACGATACGATTACGTCGCAGCTTTGCTTGCCATTATGATGACAAGTTTGTGTTCTGAGTTGTCGTATTTTTATCACACTGTGATTGGTATGGATTGACGGTAGCGCATTATTACTAGGAGAAAAAAGATTATGGAAAATCACGGTAACCTAATTCGTCGCAATGATAAAGTATGGGTCAATACGTATGAAAAACTTGGCATTCAATACGATATTGAGATGCCAGCTGCCAATACTTCATTAATCGATATCATTGAGCAGAACTTCATTACCCATGCAGGCAAAACTGCATTTGTATGTATGGATGTCAAACTGTCTTACGAAGAATTAGACCGCTACAGTAAACAAGTTGCTGCCTATTTACAGTCACTTGGGCTACAAAAGGGTGATAAAGTGGCGGTGATGATGCCCAATATTTTGCAGCTGCCCGTTGCTGTGTTGGGTGTACTAAGAGCTGGCATGACGCTGGTCAATGTCAATCCGCTTTATACCACAAAAGAGCTTGCCCATCAGTTAGAAGACTCTGACACCAAAGCCCTGATTTTGCTTGAAAACTTTGCCAAAACGTATGACGATATTGGTAAAGATTTGGTCGACCATGTGGTAATCACGTCGATGGGCGATCTAATGAGCCCACTCAAAGGTTTTATCGTCAATGCAGTCGTTCGTCATATCAAAAAAATGGTTCCTGATTATCATATCAAGGACAGTGTAAAATTCAAAAAAGCCCTAAATCGTTTTTCTGCCGAAAACTACAAGCGTCCCAACAATATCAGTCTTGACGATGTGGCTGTCCTACAATACACCGGTGGTACAACAGGCGTGGCCAAAGGTGCAATGCTCACCCACGGTAATTTGGTCGCCAACCTCATCCAATGTGATACGTATTTGGGCAATGCCTTTGATAAGTTTGAAACGTTAAATGAGCAACCAGTGATTATGACCGCACTGCCGTTGTATCATATTTTCTCATTTACCGTGTGTGGTATGTATGGCCTGTACCGTGGTTGTATTGGTTTGCTCGTGCCGAATCCACGTGATTTACCAAGCTTAATCAAAGCCTACAAAGATTATCCGCCAGCGTTTTTCCCAGCAGTAAACACGTTGTTTAATGCGCTTGCTAATAATGAAGAGTTCCAAGGTATGGATCATAGCAAACTTGAGATGTCTATGGGCGGCGGTATGGCGGTACTCAAAGACACCGCTGCTAAATGGCAACAAATAACAGGCAACGTTATCGTGCAGGGTTATGGTTTGTCAGAGACATCGCCTGTTGCGTCAGCAAATCCACATGGCACTGGTGAGTTCTCTGGTAATATTGGTTTACCGATGCCTGCGACTGATATGGCTATTTTGGATGAAGAAGGCAATGAAGTGGCACTTGGAGAGCGCGGTGAGATTTGTGTCCGCGGGCCGCAGGTAATGAAAGGCTACTGGAAACGTGATGATGCAACTGCTGAAGTCATGACAGCAGATGGCTATTTCCGTACGGGTGATATCGGTGTGATGGACGAAGAAGGTTATTTTAAGATTGTCGATCGCAAAAAGAATATGATTCTGGTATCAGGCTTCAACGTCTATCCAAACGAAGTCGAAGATGTAATGTCAGGTCATCCAAAGATTCTGGAATGTGGCGTCATCGGTGTCGAAGATGAAAAGAGCGGCGAAGTACCAAAAATCTATGTCGTCCGTAGTGATGACAGTTTGACTAAAGAAGAAGTGCTTGCTTATAGCAAAGAAAATTTAACTGGTTATAAGCGTCCTCGTTATGTTGAGTTCATCGATGAGTTGCCGAAGTCAAACGTCGGTAAGATTTTACATAAAGATTTACGCACGCTTGAAGAAAAGAATCACGGTTAATCCATCCATATTGAACTTATAACGTTTATTACGAGTGCCTATGAGTGGTAGGCACCAAACAGAATGACAGTCCAATCAAAAATGATAAGGTTGCTTATAGGCTGCCTTATCATTTTTTTGTCTTTGCCACTTTGCTAGCCTTAGGACGACGCCAGTATAGATAGAGAATGTTTAGCAAAACTGCTATAGTGCTCAGCGACATATTTTTGTATTTATCTACAAAATGTCATCAGTTTTACGCTCTGATTCCGGTAAAACTGTCATGGAAAAAAGTTATTTGATTCGGTGCTACCGAAGTATGACGCCATCTCTATTTGGCTTAGCTGACGCTTTGATCGACAAAGCTTGTGAATGACAAACTTTAGAGTGTTACCACGTTTATTATTCACAAGTTTTTGCTGTCATTGACCACTCACAAAAAATAATGGTGTGTTCATTAGGGCGTGTCCTCATTTTTATGATCATTTTCAAAATGAGGACATACCTGAGATTATTTTACGTTTTTAACGGTAACATTTAGGGAAAGTTATGACCGACACAATCGATAAAAAGACGACAAACGATAAAGCTGCGACCAGCAATAAAAGCAATGCGTCTGATAGTATTCAACAAAACAGTAACCAAGAAAACAGTAACCATAAAATCAGTACTCATCAAGACAACGCTCATCAAGACAATGTATTTCCTACTATGCCGACGATACCTAGCGACAGCCCATGGTTGAGCGCTTATGAGCGCTATGGTATTGACGCTACTATCGATATGCCAGATGACAACACCTCTTTACTTGAGGTGTTTGAGCGTAATTTTAGTCGTTATGGACAAAAAACGGCCTATATCTGTATGGGCGCTTCCATCAGCTTTAAGCAATTAGACTTATACAGTCGCCAGATTGCCAGCTATTTGCAGTCGTTAGGACTGGCTAAGGGCGATAAAGTTGGCGTAATGATGCCGAACCTTTTGCAGTATCCAGTGGTTGCTTTGGGGATTATCCGCGCAGGTATGGTGCTGGTCAACGTCAACCCTTTGTATACCAGCCGCGAGTTATCGCATCAGCTGCATGACAGTGGTACAAAAGCCTTATTCATTGTAGAAAATTTTGCAAAAACATACCAAGAAGCAGAAGATAAAGGTCAAGTTAAGCATGTCATCGTCTGTAAGATTGGCGATATGCTAGGAACGATCAAAGGACCAGTGGTTAACCTTGTCGCACGCTATATCAAAAAGATGATTCCTGCTTACAGTTTGCCAAATAGCGTGAGCTTTAAGCATGCATTAAGCGAGGTATCAGCCAGCCATTATAAACGCCCTGATTTGAATTTGAGCGATGTGGCTTTGCTACAATATACGGGCGGTACGACAGGCGTTGCTAAAGGCGCGATGTTGTCTCACGGTAATTTAGTCGCCAATATGTTGCAGATTAGCGCGCTTATGAACAGTGCGTTTGAAGATGATGCGGATGCAAGCGACGTTATTTTGACCGCGTTGCCGCTTTATCACGTCTTCTCCTTCATGGTGTGCGGTATGTATGGCATGTACCAAGGCTATGCGGGTTTGCTTATCCCGAACCCTCGCGACCTTGACGGTCTGATTAAAGAGATGGGCAAATACAAACCCTCTTTTATCCCTGCGGTAAATACCTTGTTCAATGGTTTGGTGCATAAAGAAGGTTTTGCGGATTTAGATTTTTCTAACCTAAAAGCCTCTATTGGCGGCGGTATGTCCGTGTTGCCGAGCGTGGCCAAAGAGTGGCACAAAATCACAGGCCTGCCTATCGTAGAAGGATATGGTTTGTCTGAGACCTCACCAGTGGTTGCGTTTAACCCAATGACTATTGCTGAATTTACCAATAAAATTGGTATTCCTGCATCTAGCACGGATATCATACTAATCGATGATGACGAAAACGAAGTCGCCCTAGGTGATCGTGGCGAGATTTGTGTCAAAGGGCCGCAGGTCATGATTGGCTATCAAAATCGTCCAAAAGAAACGGCCGAAAGTTTTACGGCCAATGGTTACCTAAAAACAGGTGATATCGGTATCATGGATGAAAAAGGCTTTATCAAAATTGTCGACCGCAAAAAAGATATGATTTTGGTTTCTGGTTTTAACGTCTATCCCAATGAGATCGAAGAAGCCATGAGCGAGCATCCGGCCGTAGCGGAGTGCGGTGCCATTGGTGTACCCAATGAAGAGCGCGGTGAAGAACCAAAATTATTTGTGGTCAAAAAAGGCAACGTCACAGAACAAGAGTTGCTAGATTTTGGCAAAAAGCAATTGACGGGCTATAAGCGTCCACGCCATATACAATTTGTGGATGAATTACCAAAATCGAACGTTGGTAAAATCCTACGTAAAGAATTGCGTAAGATGGAAGGGTTAGAATAATTTTACGGTTATTCTTTCTTTGGTACGCCAGCTCCATGGCTACGTAGCGGCGTCATAGCTTGAGAGAATCTTGCTATTGCGCCGCTGTCACGTTAGGATATCTCAATATTTAAGTGTGCTAAGGCCTGCCATTCTCATTTTTTAGTGTGTACATACTTTGCTAAATATAGATTGCTCAGCCCAACTGCAACAGACCTCTTATTTTTATGACACTGCTTTTAAAACATCTTACTAGGAATTTTTATGCGTATTGACAATCGTGAGCTCGACCAACTTCGCTCGATCAGCTTTGAGCGCCATTACACTAAGCATGCCGAAGGGTCAGTGTTGGTAAGTTTTGGCGATACCAAAGTATTGTGTACCGCTAGTGTTGAGTCGGGCGTACCGCGCTGGCTAAAAGGCAAAGGCAAAGGTTGGATCACTGCCGAATATGGCATGTTACCACGAGCGACCAATACCCGTAATCAACGTGAAGCGGCACGCGGCAAGCAGTCAGGTCGTACCCAAGAGATTCAGCGCTTAATCGGTCGTAGCTTACGTGCCATGATTGACTTAAGTAAGCTGGGTGAAAACACCATTTATCTTGATTGTGATGTTTTACAAGCCGATGGTGGTACTCGTACCGCTAGTGTGACGGGTGCGGCCATTGCCCTTATCGATGCATTAGAAAGTATCCAAAAAACCAAAAAACTAAAAGCAGATCCGTTAATTGGTCTGGTTGCAGCTGTTTCTGTCGGTATGAAAGATGGCGAAGCGTACCTAGATTTGAACTATGAAGAAGACGCCAGCTGTGATACCGATTTGAACGTCGTGATGACCCAAAAAGGTGAGTTTATTGAGCTACAAGGCACAGCGGAAGAGAAGCCATTTACTCGTGCGCAAGCCGATGATATGTTGATTCTTGCCGAAAAAGGCATTGCGGAATTGATTAAAATGCAACAGACAGCGCTTGGCTGGTAATCTGTTTTTATCTTCAGCACGCTGTCTCGATTTTTCGTTCCAATAACTGCCTGTTAGCTCTTGATAGGCAGTTTTTTCATAGACAATCACCCTAATTTTTGTAATAGGTACTAACGTATGCTCAAGCTGACTGATGATGGCGCCAAAATCACTTTACAGGGTCAGCCACAAGCGGCGGACAATGGCTTGTTTTGGTTTGGGTCAGCATTATTGGTGGGTGCAGTGGCGGTAGCGCTGGCAATGAGTCTATTGCCTGAACGTCTGGCTATTGGTGCGCTGGCATTGCTTATCATTGGCAGTTTTGTTTTTAATCGGCAACGTCAACAACGCAAAAAAGCCATGACAGGTGTCATTAGCAGCGGTATCTTGTGGGTACGTGTTGGTGAGCTGGTGCATGACAATCAAGGCAAACGTGAGCACATCCATCTGGCTGATGGCGATAAAGTTCATCTTATTGATGAGCAGTTACAGATTGTTGACGGTGATGATAACCGTAAATACCATATCAGCGGCTTTGAAAGTATCCAAGAAGCAACCGCTACCAAAGCTATCTTGGAAGGTCAAGCATTGAGCAAGCGCCATGTAAATATCAAGATGGGCAATGATGAGCCCCATTCTTAGCTCGCTGCCTATGAAGTGATACGTGTTAAAAACGCTTATGTTATCTCAGGATAGTGTAATAATCTCTGTCAGTGCCATAGTCGAATATCAAACACGCCCTAACCATTTATCGCTATTTTTATGCCTTCTATCGGTTATCTAAGTGCAATAATGCTTGCAGACTCCTGCCTAAATAGTTTATAAGTAAGATTGAAAAATTTTCCTTGATACCATTGTTTATTTTGTCATTTATCTCTTATTGACAAGGAGTTGGTCATGTCGCGTTCGCCCGTGTCGTTGGTTACAGCGTCGTGCAGTTTGTTGTTGTTTACTTTTGGCCTAACAAGCCAAGCCCATGCTGATAATATGAGTGCGCTTATTGCTCAAAAATCTGCTCAGTCTAATACCAATATTCATTATAACTCGTCAGTACCCTCTGCCAAAGTCAGTACTCGCTCTACCATTCAACGTGCTGGCACACATCGCTCAAATCCTACCAATATTCAAACAACGACCAATACGGTTTATTCAAACAATAATGCGCCAAATATAACCAATAATGGCAATTCGCCAACGATCAATACCGCATATCGTTATCCTGAGGTACAGCGTCAAATCCCTGCGGTGCTACCAGCGTTTTTGTCTGGTAACTATGATAATGTCGACAGTGAGCATTTACCGCTCTTGAGCACGGCCGAGATGCAAAGCAGTCTGGCTGCGCGTGAGGTAATCAGTACAGCACGTAAGATGACGCTAAATGAGCGTGCGATTGTGCAAGGCGGTTGCTGGGATTATCTTAATGCTGTGTTCAAACGGGCAGGGGTGTCTCGTGATACCATTCATAAAGGCACGTACGGTCAAGGCCCTTATGCGAGTAGTGATGAGATTGAAGTTGGCGATTGGCTATACTATATCAATCATGGCTATAATCGTGTTGAGCACAGTGGTTTGTTTGTAGGCTGGGTTGATGAGCGCGCTAAGCAAGCGCTGATACTGAGCTATGCTGGACAAAACCGACGTGAACCTGCACGTTATCGGGTTTATGATTTGAGCAACGTCTATCAAATCATGCGTCCGAGCGTTTAAGGCGTGTTGATAGCGTTATAATAAACCTTACTACTAATATTGCTTTAGGTCTGATTAGCAAAAATAAAAAAGCGTCTGTAACTTATTTAAGGTTACGGACGCTTTTTTATTTTTTAAGATATCAGTCAGTGAAAAGTAATATCGATATAACACGTACTGCTGGTGAAAATTTTTCTGGCTTGCTGTGCCTACGCAGCTCGATGCTGCAAAAAATTTACACCAGCAATACTGTAGCGACTTTAAAGTATTTCAAATATATCTTTGGCAATTTGCAAGGAAATCAATTTTAAAAAGGTTTTACCACCGCTAAAATCACAATAATAACCAACGCAAAAACGGGTACTTCATTAAACCAGCGCCAAAATTTGTGGGATTTATAATGCGGGTTGTCTATCAGTTTTTTGCGGTAAAAGCCGCAGGCACCATGATAGCCAGACAGTAGTACTACCAGTAGCAGCTTGACGTGTAACCAGCCTTGGGTTTTATAAACCTCCCAGCCCAATCCTACCATCCATAGGCCAAATACCCATGTTGCTATCATCGCTGGGGTCATAATGCCGCGATAGAGCTTGCGCTCCATAATGGTAAAGCGCTCATGGCTGATGCTATCGTCGCTCATCGCGTGATAGACGAACAGGCGCGGCAAATAAAATATCGCCGCAAACCAGCAGACCATCGAGATAATGTGTGCCGCTTTAATCCAGTTAAAATAATCTGGCATGATCGTCTCTCTTATGTGTATTCCAGCTTATTGGCGCCGTAAATGAGGCTGGCAAGCTTAGCGCAGATTATCCAATAATAGTAGCGTTATACAAAGTACAAAAACTACTCTGCCAATACCACTTGTGATTGATGACCGCTCATCGCATCCATGACAGGTACTTGCTTAGGCGCTCTGGGTGCAGCAAACTGCTTGGTTAGACCAAGCTCACGCATGAGTCTGTCGTCACCTGATTGACTGGCGTTTCCTGTGGTCAATAGCTTATCACCGTAAAAGAACGAATTGGCACCCGCCATAAAGGCCAACGCTTGCTCAGAGTCAGATAAGCTTTCACGTCCAGCAGACAGACGAACATAACTGGTCGGGCAGCAAATACGAGTCACAGCGATAGTACGTATCCATTCAAGTACGGATAGCTGACCCTCTGCAATCACCCGATCTCCAATGGGTGTCCCTGCGATAGGAACCAATAAATTGACAGGAATAGATTCTGGCGCTTTGGGCATTTTGAGCAGCTCATGTACCCAGTCAATGCGATCGTCGCGACTTTCGCCCATGCCCACAATATTACCACTACAAACATTGATGCCGGAGTTGCGCACGTTCTCTATCGTATCAAGGCGCTCGTCATAGCTACGTGTGCTGACGACTTGCTCATAATAGCTGCGCGAGGTATCTAGGTTATGATTGTAATAATCTAGCCCTGCATCCGCAAGTTGCGTCGCTTGATTGGTGTCGAGCATACCAAGCGTCATACACGTCTCAAGCCCCAACGCCTTTACCTCTTTGACCAGTTCTACCACATAAGGCATGTCTTTAGCGCTTGGATGCTTCCACGCCGCTCCCATACAAAAACGTGATGAACCAGTGGCTTTGGCACGTTTGGCGGCGGCAATCACTTTGTCAATTTCTAAGCGTTTTTCTGCTTGCAATTTGGTTGTGTCACGGTGATGCCCGGATTGTGAGCAGTAACCACAATCTTCAGGACAGTTGCCGGTTTTAATAGACAGCAAAGTGCTGATCTGAACTTCATTGGCGGTAAAATGCGCTCGATGAATCGTTTGCGCTTTTAATAACAAATCCATCAAAGGCAAGTCAAACAGTTGCGCGATGTCTGCACGGTTGTATGTATTCATAGTTTGTTGGTCGGTATTAATCGCGTCGGTTGCTAAGCTGGCCAAAAAATCATTGTTGGTGCTGGCTTGATTATTCATTTGATTAATTTGATTGCCAAGTGGGTCAGTGGGGTTACTGGCGTTAGGTTCTGAGATGCTAAGTAATCCTGCCATGATATAAGTCCTTTTACAATAATATTAAACGGTATCAGATAAATCCAAATACTTTTGTCTATTGTCATTTTTAAGATAATAAAAAGGTTGCGGTATAGTATAACGCAACCTTTTTGGAAAGTCAGAACACTAGGATATAGTATTTATAGCTATTCAATCATTAGACTGGGTTTATTTGCCCAGTTTGTGCTTGGCGACACCAATCCAATGGTTGGTAAACTTCTGTGCTTTATAAGCATATGGTTTGGCTTTTTGGACATAGGGTTGATATTCATCAGGGATCGTTGGCACGATGTGTTTGGCCAGCTTATTAAACCACATCATTAGGCTATAGTCGCCCTCAATGCTCAGATTGCCTTCTTGTACAGCAGTCATAAATGCAGGCAAATCGCCTTTGGTCAAAAGCTTAACACCAGTCATAGAGTCTTTAAAGGTGATAGTCAGGTCGGCTTTTTCGGCATGACCACTACGCTGGCTAAACTCACCATTGTCAAAGCTAAAGTGACGAGCGACATCAGATTCGGCACTGGCAAACTCGATTGTGACTTGACGATCTGCAAATAGTGCTTCGACCGCTTCATCATTGCTATCAGCCAGCATCGACAAACGATAGCCAATCACAGCCAGCAACACATCTAGCGGATCAGACTTAATATCTAATACAGGAACAGTAAACATAATTGAACTCCTAACAATGAGACGCAAAATAACGCGTACTTTATAACAATTTTTGTGACAAATATATAAATAGATTATAAACGATTAATAAGTCTCAATTCTTTAGTAGTTACGTAGAGAGCGTTAAGTATCTTGTAACATTGCAATGAATGAACATAGTTATTCTGTCGATAATAAATAAAACGGATATATGATAACGCAAGACTGGGACAAATTTCTCCCAGTCTCGCTGACCTTGTTTTATGTTGACCTGACTATAGCTTAATGAAAGCGTGGCTGATAATCGTCGTCATAGACAGGGGTATGTTCGATATAACGTGCAGCTTCCAATGCGCGCTGCTGCTGCACTGATTTACTGACATCCTCATAACGAAGTGCCCGATACAATACCCAACCCAACAGCGGCAACCAACTGATACCCATGGCAATGACATAGCGATGCCACTCCGATAAAGCTGACAGCATAGGACGATTTGCTAGTACGTATTGGATGGCTTCGACCGCTAGCCAATATGCCATACCACCGAATAAGTACCAAAGCAGCCAACGTTGTGATGATAAGGCGAGTGCCATTACCAAACCTGCCAGCACGGCATAACCCAGCACTGTGGCACTGCTCCACGTATCGACACCAATAACAGAAAATATAGTCAGTAACATCATTCATCTCGCTATTCATAAGGTGAATTCCAATAAGGCTATTATGAGAGCTTGCTGAACAAAGCTAAAGGGGGGAGAGGCGACTTTGCGACAACCGTTGACGTTTGATTTTTTAGCGTATTTGAGGGGTTTTTAGTACAGATTTTGAGACTAAGTACCGCAAGATTGGGCACTTATTTTTATAGTTAGGTCGATATAAAAAGAGTCGGCGGACTGGGATATATTCTTTCAAATCTATCCCAGTCGTACAGAGCTAGCTATATATTGATTTGATATGGGGTTGATGGTATCTGAGATTTTGAGAAAAATACTTTAAGGATACTTCTTATAAAATCAGCTGCGACGGTTGCCCCACCAAGACAACAATGATACCAGAACGGCACCCAGTAGCATCAGGCCAATTGTGATGAACCAATGCGGACCAGTAGGATATTGCCATGGCATCACGTTAGTCACCGCCTCACTGTTTAGAGCACCTAACGCATCTACTTTCCACGGCCACACTTTGACCAAAGAACCGGCGATAAAGCCTGTCAGTAACGCCAAGGTTGCTTGATAGTAGCGGGATAACAACCATTTAAGGGCGCGGGTAAATAGCAACAGCCCAGTTACCATGCCAGCCATGACAGTCAAGATGATCGCAAAATTAAGGGTGTGTACCGCTTCTAGTACCGTGTCATAAGCGCCCAATAGCAATAGGATAAAAGACCCCGATATACCTGGCAATATCATGGCACAAATGGCAATTGCTCCTGCAAAAAACAAATACGGCAAACTTGGCGTGGCCGTCAGTAAAGGCAAGCTGCTAACAATCACTGCAAAGACAAGTCCAACGGCGAATAGTACCGCCCGTCCTATATTCCAGCGCTCAATTTCACTCAACAGTATCAAGACTGTGGCGACCACCAAGCCAAAAAAGAACGACCAAATAAATAGTGGCTCATTGTCTAGCAGGTACTTGATAATACCCGCTAGCGTGGCAAAACTGGTGGCAATCCCTAGCAGCAGGAAAAGCAAAAATGTTGCATCAACTTGGCGCCAGACAGCCATTAGTCCTTTGAGACCGCCTTGCTGCCGAAATACTTGCCAAAGATTGGGGCCGATACTACTCAGCGCATTAATCAGGCGCTCATAAATACCAGCAATCAGCGCAATGGTACCACCAGAGACGCCAGGCACGATATCTGCTGCGCCCATGGCCATGCCTTTGATATAAACACCACATAACTGCTTTGGCGTATCTCTCGTCGTAAGAGTGGTATCTTGATCCAATGGCTGTGGCGCTGACGGCTCGTTTGGAAGTGGTGGTTGTGGTACCGTCATGGACAGTCCTTCATTATCTAATAATAAGTGTTGAGGGTTAATACCAATGATAAAAAACGTAATTTGGCTTAGGTTTTGGTTTGTACTCTGATTTTGAGCGCTTAGTGATTACTGAGTAGGCGCAAGCGATGGATAACCAAGGGCATAAAGTGTGCCTTCAAGCCCCGTCACATTGACAGCCGCATCTGCTCTTGCTTGGACGATTGGCTTGGCACGGTAAGCGACGCCTAAATCAGCAATGGTCATCATCGGTAAATCATTGGCACCATCACCAATGCAAACGACTTGTGACATCTCAATCCCCAAACGCTGAGCCGTATGTTCGACGATAGCGGCTTTTTTGGCACCATTTATGATGGGCAACTGTACATGTCCGGTTACTTCACCTTCTTCGATATCTAATGCGTTGGCATGCACTTCATCAATACCCAACTGTTCAGCGATATAACGCGCAAAATAAGTAAAGCCGCCTGATACCAGAACCGTATGATAGCCCAATGCTTTTAGCGCACTGATCGTGGTGCGAGCCCCTGTTGATAGTGTTAAGCGACTGCATATGTCATCAAGCACGTCGGTTGAGATACCTTTTAATAACGCCACACGCTGCGCGAATGACTCATCGAATTCCATCTCACCGCGCATTGCCGCTTCAGTGATCGCTGCGACTTCCTCACCAATACCTGCAGTTTTGGCCAGCTCGACGATGACTTCTTGTTCGATTAAGGTTGAATCCATATCAAAGCAGGCAAGCTTATGAGTGCGTAGCATATGACCGACAGATAAAATATGGCAATCGACGACATCTAATTTGTTGGCACTGTTCGTGTTTTTATATTCTTCGGTTAAATCACGACGTAAGCGTGTCGTCAGCTGGTCATCGATAATGTGAGCGGCTGCGGTTTTTTTGCCTGGATGCATGAGTGTATCGGTCACTGGCACCAGCAAGTATCGGAATACTTGCGATTGCGTAAAAGGCAGACGCTGTGCGCCTCCTGCCATGGGCTCTGTATCCGCAACGGTGATATTGACAAAGCTTGCATCGGTATCTTCTGCGACAGTGACCAAATGCCAGCTTGGCTGCTCATCTACCCACGATTGCACATATTGATGAATATCAAGCGTTGACACTTTGTTAGGTAGTACGACAATTAGGGCAAAAACAGGCAGAGACTGTAGCGCATCAAAATCTTGCAAATTGGTATCGTCAGGTAATAGTGACGCAATAGAATCGACGGCTTGTTGCCATGCTTTGCTGTCTTTTGGTAACGAATAAGATGTATTGTTTGGCATGGCTCAATTGTCCCTTGTATGCTTATATAAGATTAGGAATAATACCAGTTTTACTGGGCAGCGCCTATAGAGGACACGCAAAGTATCATGGTTCACTAAAAACCGCTATTGTCACTCAAAAAGCAGATAAAATTGAATACCTTTATTGTGATAAATTTATAAAGTTGCTAACGCTACAAGGTTTATTATGGTGATATAGTGGAGAGAATGGGCTGAGGAGATGAAGGGTGTCAGTGGTCGATCCAATTTAAAAAGATGCCGTGCTACTGGTATGAATTTTTCGCAGCATCCCAAAATGCGTCCGCTTATGTTAAGTAGTTGTCTTTTGAATAACCGTTTTGTAGTACCGTTTTTTTTAACTTAGCCAAAAAATGAGCGATAGCCTTGTTTTTTAATTTCTTTTATCTAAAAAAGTTTACCATATCATGACGTATTTAGCGCCGCGGCAAGGGTTGTTTGCCATTATTCTTCTGGTTAGTTTTTGTTTGCAAACTCTGCTATTGGTCATTAGTACAGATCAGCAGCTGAGCGAAAGTCGTGCGTTAAAAGGCGAGCAGATGGTCGCCCAGCTGATTGATGAAGCAAGGTTGTCTCTAGAAAACAAAGACCGTGTCAGTCTCAGTGTTATTGCCAATCGCTATACCAGCGAACAAGACGTCACACGGATTTTGATTAAAGACAATAATGATGAAATTTTGGTTCCTGTTGGTAATGCACCTATGCAACAAGGTGAGACCATTCGTCAAATTGCCACCAAAGGTGATGCCGTGATTGGTAGCGTAGCCTTGACTTTGAAAGATGTGAGCAAAGGTGAGATTATCGCCATGCAGTGGCCATTTGTGATTGGCACCATGCTGCTGCATTTATTATTGTGGTTAATTTATGGCTATCTTGCTCGCCCAACCAAAGAACAAATCAATGCCCTAAGCCGCGAAATTCAAGATTTGCATCGTGAGCAATATCAGCAAATCGATCAACGCCGCTATGATCGTGAAAGCCGTTCAACCGACTCCATGAATAGCGAAAGCACTGGCAATCCTTCTGAGCGTGAGACGGGCGATGATTCAGCTCATGTACGTAAGCTTGATGTCCATAATGAAGTCAATCAATATTTAAGAGCACAGCAGCATCAAACGGTAGCGAGTGATGCTACAGGTGTTGTTGCCAGCACTGATGAAGATGCGGCTGACGTGCGAGCAGCGGATAGTCAACAAGATCAAATAAGCGGTGCTAACAGTAGTAACCATAAGTCTAGTAGCGCCTCTCGACTATCTGCCACACGGTCATTGGACAGTGTCAGAGTGCACATTGTGTTCCATGACGAATTTAATATGCTTGAGCGTCTCGCACCCGCCCAGCGCTTGCCTTATCTGGCATTATGTACGCAGCTATTGAACCAAGCCGTCACCGAGCTCCTTAAGCAACCCTTGTTGCTGGGTGTGGGTGTGATGAATGAACCACATTTTGAGGGTAGTGGTGCTAGCGTGTTGTTAAAAGCGGACAACAGCCATGCAAAAGTCGCGCTAGCAGGGGTGATGCTTGGCAAATTATATCTAATGCTGAATAAGATTATCCACGATAAACACATCGAACTCTCACGCTTTGCGCTACCGGCAAAAGCGGGCGTCAGTGATGATGCGCAATCGGAAGTAATGACCCAGCTGCTAGACAGTATCGGCAAAAAAGAGCAAATGCTGATTTTATTGCCGAATGCTGGTCTCAAGCAAATCAGTCACCATGTACAAGTGCAGAGCATCATGCGCCCAACGACTGTCTATGAACGCGAATGTGCGATATTCGATGGCGGTAATGACGCAATGATTCAGCGTTTGGCGGACGTACGTAATGCCGTGTTAATGATTGAAAATGAGCAAGAGTCACCCAGTTAACCGTACTTATTTTCACTAATATATATACAATTGTCTGTTATATTGTCCATATTACTGCCTTGGTATTGAACACAAAACCTATCATCGTGATAAAAAGGATTGACAACGCTCAATAGAGACTTTATAAGGCATATATATATTGATGTATTATTAATACGTTTGCCAAAAACGACAGGAGTTTTTCATGAGTGACGCTGATATTGACGATGATTTTGATGATGATTTTGTCGACGATGATGATGCAAAGATGGTAGAAGAGGCCGAAACAAGTGTGCGTACACGCTTGAGCAGCCTTGAGAAACGTCGATTAATAGACAATTTGTTAGAAGAAAAACGTCTCGCCAAAGAGCTAAAAGATGATCTAGATGATATCGATAACTTCGACGAAGATGGCGATGACTGGGACGATGATCTTTAGTGGTTAACGTTGACTCATGATATGGGTTATAGAGGCTAAAGTTTTTGAGCCGACTAAAGCTCTTTATTGCTAGATATTTATTGGACTGTGTTAAGCTAATCATATCTTGTTTAGTGATTTTTTATGGTTGCTAGCAAGCCCTTCTGTTCAATCGTTCTTATTTTATAAGGGTTGTTTGGCTACTTTGTCCAAATGACCTTTATTTTCAGATTATCCGCTATACGGCATTTAACCAAGCGTTTGTGGTGAGTGACGCACTCTCTCAAGGACAATAACAATATGAGTAACCCATTAAGTTTCGATGAATTACTAGACTACTTGGACAATCAAGAAAGCCAGTTTGTGCTTGATAGTGTTGCCGCTCACGGCTTTTTGACAGCCACCGTGATTGGGCGTCCGTTGCCCAATTGGATGGATGCATTGTTTGAAGGTCATGTTAGTGAGATTCCAGACAATGTCATCGATGGCATCAAGCGCTGGCGCGACTCTATCATGGCTGAGCTAAAAAACGAGACGCCTATTGAATTGCCGTTTGGCGAAGATGCGGGTGACGAAGAGGTGGCAGTCGATTTTTCAGATGAGTCAGATATCGTCGCTTGGTCGATTGGTTTTGTAGATGCGATGTATGGCGATGAAGCCAGCGATTGGTTTGAAGACGAAGAGACCGCAGAAGATGTGGCAGTATTGACCTTGCCCATGATTGTATTGAGCGGTATTGATGATGAAGATCCAGAGCTTGCTGAGATGCGTAAAGATGAAGATAAATTGGTGCAAATGGCCAATAGCATTGAAGGCAATTTGACAGAATTGTTTTTGTTATTTCATACCAATGATTAGCCACTGAACTGATGAGCGGCGCTGACTGATCCCCATGTGTTTCGTTGTGAGCGCTGTTTAACGTTTTTTGAATCATCCTATTAAGTCACCGACAAGGGCGTACTATGACTGTGCAACTCTCCAACCTTGAGCACTTGCCTAACTATCAAATCACCGAGCGCCTCGATGTGGTGTACGGCAGTACCGTGCGCTCAAAGCATGTCGGCAAAGACTTGTTTGCTGGCCTAAAAAACATCGTCGGTGGTGAGTTGACGGCTTATACCGAGCTGCTAGAAGAGTCGCGTCAAGAAGCCATAGATCGGATGATTGTCAAGGCCGAAGCACTCGGCGCTGATGCCGTCGTTGGTCTGCGCTTTTCGACCTCTAGCATTGCGCAAGGCGCTTCTGAGCTGTTTGTTTATGGTACGGCTGTCAAAGCCGTACCGATGCAACTGCAGTCTTATCAAAATCCGCCAACGAATGGTCATCAACAATCTGACCAATACCCGCCGACGCAAACCCCAGCACCTGTGCCGACAGATGATTTGCCACGTTTCAATCCTTTTGGTTAATTAGCCAAATCTCAAAAGCATTGATGCTTTTTATATTAAGAGACGTGTCATGAATAACTCCCTCACTCAATTTCTTATCAACTATGCGCCATTTGTTTTATTATTCGCCGCTGGTTGGTTTTTTGGGTCGCGTCATGAGCGTCAGCATTTGGCGCAGTTGAGCATTGCCGAGCAGGAGCTGGCTCATATTATTGTCTCAAGCGAGCGTTTTTATCGTCCTAAGCTTGCGGCTGATAGTGAGGGCGAGTTGGTGCTTGGCAGCGTCGTCATTGCCCAAGATTATTTTAAAATGATTATCGCTCGGGTATTAAGTTTGTTTGGCAAAAACTTAACCACTTATGAGACATTATTAGATCGTGCTCGCCGTGAGGCTATCGTACGTATGCGTACTGAGGCCAACGCTAAAGGATACACGCATATTTATGGCGTACGCCTTGAGGTTACTAACATCAACCAATTGGGCAGCATGGTAGAAGCCATTGCTTATGGCACAGCGGTCATCAGTATCGACGGTGCTGGCTCTACGATTGCTCATTCCAAATCCTCTATTTAGACCTTCTGCTTAAATGTTAATCCGCATATTCTTTATGTATTTTACAAGACAATATTTCATATTTGACTGGCGAGTAGTTGAATAAAGCAAATAAAGAGACTTTCACAACGATATACTTACTTTCCTTGTTCCAAAATTATGGTGGGACATGTACCTCGTTGTCCTGCAAAAATAGTACGGTACAAAAAAGCATCACACAAAAACGCTGATGACGTTGATGGCTTTTACCTAAAATAATCAGCAGGATTGGCTGATTAAGCATCACGGCATTATCATAAACTGACCCAGAGCAGGGTCTTATCTACATGGATGTAGTTATGGAAAGTCTTGAGATAGTCACGTTAGTAAATTCAGTTGTCATTCCTATTTGCCTATTTTTGATTATGATGGGTATGGGTCTGACCCTCGTCGCAAACGATTTTAAACGCGTTCTAAAATACCCAAAAGCTGTCGGTATTGGCTTGACCAATCAGCTGTTACTGTTACCTATTATTGGTTTTACGTTGGCAAATATCATGCCGCTTGAGCCTGAGTATGCAGTCGGCGTCATGTTATTGGTATTATGTCCAGGCGGTACAACTTCCAACTTATTTGCCTATTTGGCCAAAGGTGATGTGGCGTTATCCGTGACTATGACGGCGATTGCCAGCGTCATCACCGTGTTTAGTATTCCTGTCGTTCTGAGCTTTTCATTGATTCACTTTATGGGCGCGGGCAGCGAGTTCCAATTGCCTGTATTAAAGACAGTGCTTACCTTGGTGCTGCTGACGATTGTACCTATTAGTGTTGGTATGCTGATCAAACGCTTTGCGCCAAAGGTCGCGGACAATTCGCAGCGGTACGTGTCTAGATTTGGCGTTATATTTCTGGCCTTTTTAGTGGCTTTTTTGAGCTATGTTCAAAGAGACATCATCGTTGAGGCTTTCCTTGCCACGGGACCGGTATCTTTATTATTAAATCTCTCTACCATGGCGCTTGGTTACTACACCAGTAAATGGTTTGGTTTAAACTTAGCGCAAAGAGCGTCAGTGACACTAGAAGTCGGCTTGCAGAACAGCACCTTGTCGATATTTATGGCATTGACGTTACTTGCCAACTATAAAATGTCGCTGACGCCTGCCATTTATACGTTAATTATGTTCTTAACCGCAGGGATTTTAGTCAGGGTATTCAGTGCCAAGTACAATAAACTAAAAAAATCTGAAGTAGAGAGTGGCATTTTGGCCGCGCGCAGACTTTAGGTAGATGTGAGTAAAATAAGTACACTATTGAGATAAATCGTTTAAGCACGAACTCCCAGAACAAGTTTAAGGTTTTACGCTTGTTTTGGGAGTTCGTGCGTTTATTGCTAACGCCTGTACGTGAAATACTAGGGCGTGTCCTCATTTTGAAAATGGTTATAAAAATGAGATAAATTGAAGCCAAACAAGGAAAATAGCTGGTTAATATCGGGATATTAACCAGCTATTTGACGCAGTTTGGCGAATATTTAGCCATTTTTAACCCATTTAGTCGCTATCGTTCAGATTGAGGACATGCCCTAAAGACGAAGGTCATCTATTTTAGTTTTTGTCTCTGCGGTTTGTTCTTTTACTTTTCTGATTTCAAATAAAAAGGTACGGTTTTTGAGTACTGCGACGAATACCACACCGCCTATGGTGTTGCCTATCAAAACCACCGCTAAAAACAATAAGTAACGCCACAAACTGACCGTATTGCCATATAGCAATGCCGAAAATATCTCGATATTGCCAACGATACTGTGATGCAAACCCAAAAACCCAATGCTACCTGTAATCAGGCTGACCAAAACGATACGGCTCAGTGTGTCGCGTGCCGAGGTGACAAGCCATGCAGTCATGCCCATCATCCAACCTGCCAATATGGCGCTACCAAATATCACCCACCACCTAAATCCCAAAATATGCTCGGCATAAGCGTCAATATCACTCGCGCTAAACAGCTGCATGTTTAAGCCCAAACCCACCATCAAAGCGGCAAATAAACAACCACCGACGATGTTGCCCGCGATGACAATGCCCCAAAGACGCAGCAGTTTGGTTAAAGGTTCGATGCCATTGAGGACAGGCAGGCTCAAAAGGGAGGTTTGCTCGGTAAATAATAGCGACTGACCAATGACCACGACGATGAAGCCAATCGGATAAAGCAAAGAGGCGAGTACAAGCGCGTAGTGGCTGGGCAATACGCCACTGAGCAGCGCAAAAGCGGACAGAATCATAAAGAAGCTGATACCAATCTCAAGCCCTGCTGTAAAGGCACTGGTAAATAGTGACCCAAGCGAGCGCTCAAACGTCTCTTTGGCATCCATCACTTGCTCAACCAAAATGCTGGCGTAGCTTTTTGCTTGACTTACATTGTCATCACTCGCGACCTTTTTGATGGTTTCTCGGTCTTGTTGGCTGATCTCTTCAGAAAAATCCTCGTCTTTTAAAGACTCGGTAGTATCAATGATGCCTAGAGTATTGCTGTCGTCCTCTGGAAGTCCATCTTTGGCGTTATACTCACGATTGTCAGCATCAGTCATGAGCCGCTTGTCCACTATATCATCAGCCTGAGAGTTATTTTTATGCTCGGTATCTTGGGACACGGTCGGCTCGCTGTTTATCGGATTGTATTTATTATAGACGTATGGCTTATATTTGATAGTATCACTCTATAGTCGATACTACATAAAATGGATACCCGATATTATGACGCATGACGGTGGCCTATTCTGTTGAGTATTTAGTCGATTGGCGTTATTAATAATTAAATAC
Source organism: Psychrobacter vallis (assembly GCF_904846715.1). Taxonomy (GTDB): domain Bacteria; phylum Pseudomonadota; class Gammaproteobacteria; order Pseudomonadales; family Moraxellaceae; genus Psychrobacter; species Psychrobacter vallis. The sequence goes on along the minus strand of NZ_CAJHBU010000005.1, from coordinate 98,601 downwards.
CATTTTTCCAACCTGATAAATTGCCTTAGCATCTAACAAAATCTGGCTATCTGCGTTAAAATCACGCTATTAATCATTTTCCTCATTTATTCACTTATGTGTTTGCCCACATTTATTATTAACAAAAGACCATTCCATTATGAGCAATCCTGAAAGTACAAATACCAAAACCAACCTGACCCAATCGATTCAAGCAGCTTTGACTCAACTTGAAAACGCCTACAATCCTGCGGAAGTCGAAGCAGGTATGTATCAAGGCTGGGAAGAAAGCGGTTATTTTAAGCCGACTTTTGATAAAGACGAATCGTTCTCTATCGCTTTGCCACCACCGAATGTCACTGGGTCACTACACATGGGACATGGGTTTAACAACGCGATCATGGATGCGCTCACACGTTTCCACCGAATGGATGGTGACAATACGCTTTGGCAGCCAGGGACGGATCATGCAGGTATCGCCACGCAAATGGTCGTTGAACGTCGTTTGGAGGCGCAAGGTCTCAAGCGCCGTGATATGACGCGTGAAGATTTCGTCGATAAAGTGTGGGAATGGAAAGAAGAGTCGGGCGGCAATATCACCAGCCAAATTCGCCGTTTGGGTAGCTCAGTTGATTGGTCACGCGAGCGCTTTACCATGGATGATGGTCTATCCAATGCGGTCAAAGAAGTGTTCGTTCGTCTATTTGACGATGGGCTTATTTATCGCGGTAAGCGTTTGGTGAACTGGGACCCTAAGTTCCAAACCGCATTGTCTGATTTAGAAGTAGAAAACCACGATGAAAAAGGCAGCTTGTGGCATTTCCGCTATCATTTCACGGACACAGAGCTGCTGACTCAAGATGGTAAAAACTATCTGGTTGTTGCTACCACGCGTCCTGAAACTTTGCTTGGTGATACCGCTGTTGCAGTCAATCCTAGCGATGAGCGTTACGCGCATTTGGTTGGCAAAACCATTACCTTGCCAATCACGGGTCGTGTCGTGCCTATCGTTGTTGATGATTATGTCGAAAAAGACTTCGGTACAGGCTGTGTGAAAATCACTCCAGCGCATGATTTTAACGATTATGAATTGGGTCGCCGCCATGACTTGCCACTCATCAATATCTTTGATGAGCGCGCCAATATCTTAGCAGCGATGGAAGTCTATCCTGACTTGCAGACGCGTGAGCCAGAGTTAGAAACCACGCCTAGTGAGTACGCTGGACTTGAGCGCTTTGCCGCACGTAAATTCCTTGTTGAGCAAGCAGGCGAGCAGGGCTGGCTCGAAGATATCGAAGACTACGCCCTCAAAGCCCCGCGTGCTGAGCGTGGCGGCACGATCGTTGAGCCGTGGCTGACCGATCAGTGGTATGTGGCAGTGAGTAAGCTTGCTAAGCCTGCGATTGACGCGGTAGAAGACGGTAGCATTGAGTTCGTCCCTGCGCAGTACAAAAACATGTATATGGCGTGGATGACCGATCTACAAGACTGGTGCATCAGCCGTCAGCTCTGGTGGGGTCATCGTATCCCTGCATGGTATGACGATGCGACGGGCGAGATATATGTGGCGCGCGACGAAGCAGAAGTACGTAGCAAATATAACTTAAGCGATGACGTGATATTGCGCCAAGACGATGACGTGCTTGATACCTGGTTCAGCTCTGGTCTGTGGACATTTAGTACGCTTGACTGGGCAGACGTCAACGCCGATCCACGCGTGATGAAAACCTTCCACCCAACCAGCGTGCTCGTGACAGGTTTTGACATTATTTTCTTTTGGGTGGCGCGCATGATCATGATGACTATGCACTTTGTGAAAAACGAAGATGGCACGCCGCAAGTGCCGTTTAAGACCGTCTATGTGCACGGTCTGGTACGTGATGGCAATGGTCAAAAAATGTCAAAATCGAAAGGTAACGTCTTAGATCCTATCGATTTGATCGACGGTATCGAGCTGGAAGCGCTGGTCGAAAAACGTACCAGCAATATGATGAATCCAAAAGATGCGGCCAAAATCGAAAAGCAAACGCGTAAAGAGTTCCCAGAAGGCATCCCAGCTTATGGTACGGATGCGCTGCGCTTTACCTTCACATCCTTAGCCAGTACGGGTCGCGATATTAACTTTGATCTCAAACGCGTCGAGGGCTATCGTAACTTCTGTAATAAAATTTGGAACGCCAGCCGTTTTGTCCTTATGAACTGTGTAGACAGTGAAGGCAGTGCCAAGCCTATCGACCAAGCGGCAAATCCTGACGTGTGGGAATTGCCAGAAAAATGGATCATGAGTCGTCTGAACTCTAGCATCAAAGACATTTATCAGCATTTTGCTCAGTATCGTCTCGATATGGTCAGCCAAGATATCTATGAGTTTATCTGGAATGAGTACTGTGACTGGTACGTTGAGCTTGCCAAGGCCAGCCTAAATGATGATTCGGTGTCAGATGAGCGTAAAGCGCAAATCCGCTATGTGCTACTGCACGTGCTAGAGACTGCGCTACGCTTCACGCATCCAATCATGCCGTATCTGACTGAGCAAATTTGGCAGACTATCGCGCCGCTACTGGGTCGTAAAAACACCGACAGCATCGTGGTCGCTGACTATCCACAGACCGATGATAGCCAAATCAGTGAGCAGACCGAAGCGGATATGGCGTGGCTACAAGAGCTAATCGCCAGCGTCCGTAACATCCGTGGTGAGATGAAACTGGGTAATGCGGTACGTCTGCCAGTGCTACTACAGAACGTCTCTAGCGATGAAGAAGCGCGTCTATCCCGTATCAAAAACCAGTTTAAAGCGCTTGCCAAAGTCGAGAGCTTAACCATCGTCAAAGAAGGTGATGAGGTGCCACTATCGTCATCAAGTATGGTCGGTCAGCTACGCGTCCTCGTACCGATGAAAGGGCTGATCAATCCAACGGCTGAGCTGGCGCGTTTGGGTAAGTCATATGATAAGTTGAAAGGTCAATCCGACGGTATCGCGCGTAAGTTAAGTAACGAAGGCTTTGTCAGTAAAGCGCCTGCGGAAGTGGTCGATGCTGAGAAGGCGAAACTGGCTGAGTTAGAAGGGCAGTTGACGGCGATGACAGCGCAGATGGAAGAGTTGAAGGCGTTGTAAAAAAAGCAAAAGCTTAAAAAGCATGGCCTCAGCATCGGAGTCCTTTAATAAGGGGCAAATATGCGATGCATGAGGCAGTGTTCTTTAATGGTTCAGCTCGGCGCTCGTCCCTCGCGAAAAAATAGGTGACGTATAATAAGGACAGAAAATGTTGGATTTGTTTCTTAATTTTTTTAGAGCTTTGTCTGATGCAATTCCAAAACTATATGAATTATATAGAGACAATCAGCAAGAGGAAAAAATCGTTGAGCTACTCGAAAGCTATTTTATTCTGGGTGACTTAATCTATTCTGCAGAAGAGCTATTATTAATTGTTCGCAATAAGGATAAGGTGGATTTATCAGTATTGTCTTTGCTTGAGTTAAAAGCAGAGCTGCATAAAATAGAGTCGGTAGTTAGTCTTCAAAAATTAAGGCTAAAAAGGCTAGGTAATATTTATTTAACTAACCCTACGCTAGACTTGTTAGATTCCAATATTCAGTTCGAACTTAAGAAAGCCCTTGGTAGTAAATTGAAAGGTGGACTCCACGGGCTTTCATCTAATTTAGTATTTCATCAACACTTTGATTTTTCAGGGTCTGCTGATGAAAGTGATAGAGATTGGGCGACTAGAGCAAATGGTGTAGCAACTGATTTCATAATAGAAATAACAGATTCAGATAAAATTTCTATTAATGAGCAAGACGAAGTCTTACAGAAATTAAAAGCGCTAAGAGAGGCTTATCTTGACAAAATGAATGCAATTTTGGATAAGAAAGATAAGACTATACTTGCTACAAAAGCTAAAGAGCTGGCTAACAAATATACTGAAGAACGTAATGAGCATCTTCTATAGGATACTTACCGTAGTTCAGTTGGAAAGTATTCCAATAGTTTACTGATTATAAAATAGTGCCAACCTATTGACTAAAAAACAAAAAACCGCTTCAGCCCTGACTGTAGCGGTTTTTTAATGTCAGTAATTAGTCTATGATCTTCAAAGGAATAACACGCTAACGTAAGGAACACCATGAACCATCTCACCGTCGGACAACGTGCGCCTCTAAGCAACCTTGCTATTGACGATACCGCACCAATCACGCTCAAATTCACTCGCCAAAGTCCAATCGAAATGGACATCAGCTGTTTTGCCTTAGACGCAGCGGGCAAACTGATCAATGATGATTACATGGTGTTTTATAATCAGCCAACCTTACAATATAATTAGTTGACGAAAAATGAATGAGCGTTGATATTAACTAGGTAGCTGTGTAAGCAGTAGAGCTAATTATGAAAACTGATGATATTGTACAATCCATAAAAAATAAAATATTTGATGATAAAGTACTTATTCCTAGTGAGATAAATGCTTATGAGATAATAAATATCTCAGATATGAGTGTTCTAAAAGAGATAGCAAAACATATTAATAAATTTGAGGTTCTCCAAAAGACTGAAACGTGGCCAAAAGACAGTTCAAGGCAATACGTCTTAGGTTCAATGGATAAGCTTAATACTTTTCTAAATGATATTGCTGAAGGTGCTTGTCGATGTTCAAAATATCGATATGTTAAACCTACACCAGAAGGGCAAGAAAGTCTGGGACTGATAGAGATATTACAGAAAGTCCAGCATGTTTCTTATCCTGAAACTAACTATGAATGTCGATGTACGCTATGCCAGACTGTTTATGTCTGTCATGCTCATGAAGTTAGGTTTGGAATAGGTTATTATTGGATGAAAAAGAAACAGTCGAGCTAATTAGTTATCTAATGTGGGAATAAAGTATGGTGCAAATTCGCATAGTATCTGTAAAGTACTTTTGATTAGATGGTAATTCATTCTTAATAGATAACATTAAGTTTCCAGCTTAGCTAAAGTAAAAAACCGCTCCAGCTCGTACTGTTAGCGGTTTTTTAATATCAGTAATTAGTCTATTATCTTTAAAAGAATAACACTTTAACGTAAGGAGCACCATGAACCATTTCACCGTCGGACAACGCGCGCCTCTAAGCAATCTTGCTATTGACGATACCGCACCCATCACGCTTAAATTCACTCGCCAAAGTCCGATAGAGATGGACATAAGCTGCTTTGCCTTAGACTCAGAGGGCAAACTGATCAATGATGATTACATGGTGTTTTACAATCAGCCAACCTCACCTTGCGGGCAAATCAAGCTCACCCATTACGAGTCGCAGCCAACGGCGGGTAAAGGCATCCAAGCCGAGTTTGAACTTAACTTATCCAAACTGGATGCGAATATAGACAGCTTATTTTTTGTGTTATCAGCCGATACCCCGCTTAATCAAATTCAATCGTTAGAGATTGGCATTTGGCAGCAGTCACAAAAAGTACAGGCAGAATATCAAGCAGCAGACTTTGCCCAACAGCAAGCCAGTATGCTGATGCAGCTTTACCGTAAAAGTGGCGTTTGGCGGGTATCTAACGTCGCACAAGGCTTTAATGGTGGACTTGCCGCCATCGTGCAGCACTTCGGTGGTGATGTAGCAGAGGGTAGCCCGACAGCAGCAGACGTAACGCCAGTTCAAGCAAAACCATCGTTAGAAAAGGTCATGCTAGACAAAGCACCTAAACTGGTCAATTTGGCCAAAAAAGCCACCATCTCGCTTGAGAAACGTCAATTACAACAACTCACTGCAAAAGTAGCGCTGGTGTTGGACGCCTCAGGCTCGATGAACAGACAATATAAACAAGGACGTGTGCAAGAGGTGGTTAATCGCTTATTGCCATTGGCAGTGAGCTTCGATGACGACCAAGTATTAGATTGCTGGGCATTCGCCCGAGACCCGCAGTATTTGGGCGAGATTGGGCTGAGCAACTATGACGGTTTTATTGACAACGCTCATGGCGGCTGGCGCAAATGGGCACTTGGCCCACGTGTGAATAACGAAGCAGAAGTCATGAAGGCAGTGACTGAGTTTTATCAAAAAGACGGGCTAGATGTGCCTATCTACGTGCTATTCATCAGTGATGGCGGGGTGAGTGACAATCGCGGTATCACGAGAGTTATGACTGACGCCGCGAAACTACCGATATTTTGGCAGTTTGTGGGCTTGGGTGGTCGTGGTTATGGCATCCTTAAGAAATTAGACGACATGACAGGGCGCGTGATTGATAATTGCGACTTTTTTGAACTTGATGATTTGGATGACATTAGTGAAGAAGCCTTGTATGAAAACATGCTGGAAGAGTTTCCAACATGGTTAAAAGAAGCGCGCCAACTGGGTATCGTAACGAAATAAATCAATCAGAAACTTGTCACTAAAACTAAAAACCGTTCACAGTCTCGCTGTGAGCGGTTTTTCTAAGCCAAAAAAAGCGTGATGTATAAATCAATCATGAACACCTAATCACCAAACACAGTATCCACATAGGCAGCAGTGACAAAAGTTAGCCTCGCTACAATAAAGACGTTTATCAGCGCACTTTTTTACAAATAAAAGTAATAGGGCTGATAATATGAATATACGAGCACTAATGCTTATAAAATTTGGGAAAGTATAAGAAGTGAAATAAACAGAAAATACGCTATCGAATCTTGTAGTACACAAGATATTTTTAAATCAAGTGTTACTAGGTTTAGGAATAATGACTATGATAAAGATAAATATGTATGTCATTTTTTGGGTCGCCCTGTCGTTTTTTACCTTCCTTATTGCTATGAGTAATATAAAAGGTCATAGGTTGATCCGTGATAACGGCTCTATGCCAAAAGCACTCAGTAGCGATAGGTTCGATATTGAATCCAGTTTTTATAGAGCTGATGCAACGTGGCACGATATTATATTTTTTCACGCGTCTGCATCAGGTGTGGCTATCGTACTATTGGTTTTAATTATCAAAGGCGAGGCGTTGTTCCCTGGCACCGTTGTCTTTTTTGGCGCACTGTCTTCCATCGCCATATTCACCATTAGCATGGTGCTTCTTTTATTAGCATTTTATTTTTATACCATCTCTATTTTGAAACTTAGCACAACATTAGCCAGCATACAGATCAATGGTAAAGAGCTCAAAACCATGTACGCGATTATGGGCGTCTTTGGCTATTTTTTGATATTTGCATTACTGGCGTTGATATTGGTTTAGGGCATGTCCCTAATTGGAAAAAGTAAATATAGGCGCTAAAATAAGGCCTATATTTTAGCAATCGATAGGTATTCAGGAAAGTTGGCTTGCAATTTTAAGTCTATGCTTTACCTAGCCTGTACCACCATTCATTGCAAAATGAATTGAGGACACGCCCTAGGTATCGTGTAGCAACAATCTTATCATTCGATTATCATCAAATAAAAAACCACCACAGTAAACACTATGGCGGTTTTTTATTACTTAAAATATTCTAACTTCTACAGCGCCCACAGCGACTGATACTGCTCATCCGTCAACGTCACGATATCGATTTCTGCTAGCATCTCGCGCAGTGCTTCCCAATTGTTTGCACTTGGTTTGATTGGCGTGATCAATCTGCCCAGTGTATTATCAATGATGGCATCCATCAGCGTATCTGCTTCGGTTTTACTATAGTCGTAATACATATGGTGAGCAGCGTCTGGATCATTTTTACACAGCTCCGTCATCTGGTTTGTCACTTGGATAAAGGTATCTATCGCGTCTTTTTTCGCGCTATAGATCTCATCGGTCGTGAGAATCTCTAATGCTGAAAAGTTCGGATAGGGTGACAGATGCTGATCGATAAACGTAAAGTCCAACCCTTCATGAGTCGCTTCAACGCCCTCAAAGTTATAAAAGCATAGCCATGCACCATCAAGGCTTGGGTCTTGTTGCAGGTTTTTTATATGATAAAAGTCTTTTTGCACAAAGTTCACATTGTCACGGCTGATGCTAAAGCCATTTTTCTTGGCATAGCGCGCCAATATCTCAAAGCCAATGCGATTGGTTTTCTCCTCCGCAGCAGGGGTGCAGATGCGGATAGGCTGATTGTTTTTTAGCTTATCCATGCTGGCGTGTTGCATCAGTATGCCGCCATCGGTCTCAAAGAAGCAGCCCAGCGCGCGCAAGTTAGGCGCGTAACGTTCAAACAGATGAATAGGCTCATTGACATGCAAATCAATATTTAGGCTCTGCAATTCGGCAAAGCCATCATAATGGTCATCTGGCTCGATAATGGTGATATCAAGTCCTGCTTGCTTATACGCACCCGTGGTCACCCCAGCGATAAAGGGTAGGTGATCAGGGTTCAAAAACCATTCGAGGGTCAGGGTAAGTTTGGTGGTCGGCTGCATCGTTGTTTCCTTTTCAGGTGGGAAACAATCAGACTGATACTGTTTAGGTAAAACAAGAAAGGGCAAATCTCAATGTTAGATGCGCCATTATAAGAACGCATCACTAAGAGATTTATTAAAACGTGTCACGCTTGTTTCCTACGTCAGTGCTAACTGCTTCAGGTTCACGGGTGTTTCTCAGCGATGATTAGGACTGTGTTCACAGCTTGAAAATCAAAGCACCCCGACAAGATTGAGTGGTACTGCGTCATCATAGACGACCTGCGAGAGGTAATGCAAGGTTTTGAATGAGTCAGCAAATTGGCGAGACATGGCTAAAAGAAGCACGCGAGATAGGGTTGATAAAAAAATAACAGCATCGACAGATTAGTATCAAATAAAAACCGCTCCAGCAATAACTGTAAGCGGTTTTTATTTTAAGACTCAGTAAATTATAGATGCTTACTCAGCGTATAAAGGGTCAAGCATTTTCGGTAAGACGTAGCTACTATCAACAGGCATTTTGAAGATATTACCCTCGATGTCACCAACTTTGCTCCATTTAAGTTGATTGGTTTCCAAATCAATCAGATAAATGCCGTAATTCTGTGATTTGACTAGGATATCCATATTAGAGATGCCAGTTATCATACCTAACATGCCTATTGCACCAGTCGCTACTCTTGCACCCACTGAAGGTTGTGCGCCATCAGCCAATACGACAAATATCTTCTCCGCGCCTTCGATTTTTTTGATGACTTGCAGACTCTTACTATCCAAGAGCAAATCTGGATAGTCTGTAGGATCGTCGCTAACAGCTTTTCTACTGACTATTAATGCCTTGTACAGATCTTGATAAGCCTTATTGGTCACTGAATCGAAGGTATTTGTTGAGCTCAAGATAGGATAGGCAGTATTAGGTTGCTCTTTGGCACCGTCGGTCAATACGACATCCATCTTGGTCAATATTTCTTTGGTACGTGATCCGCATATAAAAGGAGATGAAATATGATTAACTTTGACCCCTTTTTCTACTAGTTTAGATTTGACAGTTTGCGCCATAGCAAGAGAAGCACTATTCGACTGTTGGTACATGATGTCGTTATTGCCATTTTCTATGCGGATAAGGCAACCATCACTAATAATGCTAACAGGTTGAGACTTTAGGTTTTGCTGTGTCTTATCATAAGCAGAGCGCACCTCAGGACTGGTAGTGGTCGCACAACCACTAAATACAGTCATGGCAGCAAGTGCTAAAGGTAGCGTCAGAGCTTTGGCTGATGAGATATTAAATAGTGAAGTCATAAATGTCCTTATAGACAGCAAAAAATAAAAATTATTAAGGGTTCAGCACAATAGTTTGGCAGATTGTGGATTATGCAGTAATTATTACAATTCTCCTACTAAAAGTTTATCTAAATAAACATTCAGTATCGTAACACTAACGTTTTGCCCATGAAAAATGGCTTCATGTTAAATAAGAGACAGAAAAAAGCAAAAATAGTCTTGTGCCGTTTTGATCGTTATTGCATTCTTATTTAGCTATATAAGCAGCCTTACTTATAAAAACTGTAGTGACTAAATTTTTATTATCTAACTCACCAAGCGACACCATTGTTATGAGCTCAAACAAAAAAGCATTTTATTACCGTCCGAAGACCAATCAATCCAATAGCCCGACCGTGCGTTGGATGTTTGTGACACTTGGCTGGGTATTTTTTGTATTGGGTATCGTCGGCGTATTGTTGCCAGTTATGCCGACGGCGCCTTTTATATTACTCGCAGCTGGTTGCTGGGCGCGTAGCTCACGGCGCTTTCATTTTTGGCTAATCAATCATAAATATTTTGGGAAGTTTGTGCGCGATTGGGAAAACAATCATGCCGTGCCCCTCTATGCCAAGTGTTTGGCAACAATAATGATGACCATATCGACAGCCATGTTATTTTATCGTCTGCCAACCGATATGATATGGCTGGCATGGCTGGTAGCCGTGGTATGTAGTGGGGTAGCTATCTATTTGTTTCGTCTGCCAAATGCCTAGAAACTCTGCAATTCAAACAAAAAACAGTAAAAAATGGGCTTCAGTTACACGAAATATGAGATAATACTTGCGATATTGGAATTAGCTCCCTATAATACACCCAAGCTTAAGAGCAGTTCTGCACCAAATCATTACCTCGTAGTATTAGTTATAATCCTTCGTTTTAATATTTATCGTTCAGTAGCTATTTGCAAGCGTTACCGGTCACTAGACCATTAATAAATTAAAAAGTAGGATTATCAATATGTCAGATACTCAAAAAGGTACAGTTAAGTGGTTCAACGAAGCTAAAGGCTTTGGTTTTATCGCTCCAGAAACTGGCGCAGACGTTTTTGCTCATTACAGCGAAATCACTGGTTCAGGCTTCAAAACTTTAGCTGAAGGTCAAGAAGTTGAGTTCACTGTAACTCAAGGTCAAAAAGGCCCACAAGCTCATAACATCGTTGCTATCTAATTTGTCTTTATAGACAATTAAAGCAAGATGAATAAAAAAACGAACCTAAGGGTTCGTTTTTTTTCGTCTAAAATTTGATACGAACCATAGAATATAGTCAGATCAATAGGTAATTATTCCAATAAATAAGAATCAGCAGGGCAGTGCGATTGACTTCTTTTAGTCATTTGCAATCACTCAGTCATTAGATTGAGCTAATTCCGATATTAATCAAACCACCACCAATAATAAGCCAAGCAAACATGATAGCACCTAAGATAAGCGGCTTGATTCCAGCTTGCTTGATGGCACTCAGATGGGTGGTTAGGCCAAGTGCAAACATGGCCATCGTCAGCAAAACATCATCGAGCATGACCATACTACGCTCAAAGCTTTGTGTCATCGGTACCCAAGTGTGCAGCAGCACGATAGCAATAAAAATAAAAGCAAACCAAGGTACTTTGACCTGTTGCATACGCGTCATGATCGAAGGTTTATTACCCTCATCGCCACTATCTGTGGTTAAAGCAAAAGACAGCACCAGTAAAAAGGGTGCAAGCATCATCACCCGTATCATCTTGGTGACTACGGCAGTATTACCAACGTCGGCATTGATAGCATTACCGGCGACCACCACTTGCGCCACCTCATGAATGGTCGAACCCGTATAAATACCGTACTGCTGCGCATTTAGCCAAGGTTGTAACCAACCTAGATGATATAAGAAGGGATAGAGCAGCATCGCAACTGTGCCAAAGACCACCACTGTTGCTACAGCGATAGTCACTTTGTGCGCTTCTGCTTTGATTACTGGTTCTGCGGCGATTACTGCTGCGGCCCCGCAAATACTCGCGCCTGAACCAATGAGCAATGTTGTTTGCTTGTCGACTTTTAACCACTTTGTACCCAACCAATAAGTCAGTAAAAAGGTCGAGGTCAGTACCAGTGCATCCGTCATAATCGCAGGCATACCCACGCTTGATACTTGCGTCAATGTCAGCTTAAAGCCATAAAACATAATGGCGAGGCGCAGTATTTGACCTTTGGCAAATGACACACCCATATCTAAGCGGTGAGCGAAAGTAGGATAAGCCGTGTTGCCCAATATCATACCGAGCAAAATCGCCAAAGTTAGAGAAGACAGGCCGACAATGCGTCCATCAGTCCAAGTATCTAAGCTTACGTCAAGCCACAAACAAAACAAGCTGCCGATAAATACCACCATTAACCCTGCTAAATGGCGATTACTCGGGCAGTAATCATGAATGGTTTGGCTCAAGGCTTGCATGATTGGTTGTCCTATCATTTATAATCGAGATAAGCATAAGCTTATAATTGGACAGTATAAGACACCACTGGTTATAATAAAAACAGATTAATAAGATAGAAATTATCGATTTTTTGGGTTAACAGATTATCATAGAGTGTTAAAAACATCATGAAAAAAGCTATGCCGATGCTACCGAAGATTACGCTCAAACAGTTGTCTGTTTTTGTCAGTATTTACCAAACGGGCAGTACCAGTCGAGCCAGTGAAGCACTGCATTTGTCTCAGTCAGCGGTCAGTAGTGCCTTGACTGAATTAGAATCAAGACTACAAATGCCATTGTTTGAGCGGGTTGGGCGTCGTCTTAATCAACATCCCAATGCCCATCCCATCTATGTACAAGCGCAAGCGATTTTGGGACAAGCGCTGACATTGGAGCATTATCATCAATACCAAGTAGGGCAAATCCGTATTGGGGCAAGTACGACCATTGGTAATTATGTCTTGCCTACATTATTGGCAAGACTATATGAGGCACTACCCGATGCAAATGTCGATATGTATATTGCCAATACACAAGAGGTGGTGAGCGAGGTTGAGCAATTAAATATTGACATTGCTTTGGTAGAAGGCACGCCGCGTCCGATAGACATAAAAGCCATCGAGCAGCGCGCTTGGCGCACAGATACATTGATGATTTTTGCCAAACGCGACAGTCAGTGGTTGGTGGATATGGCAGTGTATAACGAGTTGGATAACTGTTACGAGCTGAGCGTGAACCAACTGGCACGATTGCCACTATTGGTGCGTGAAGCAGGATCGGGCACACGGCAAATTATCGATGAGCAGTTGCTCAAGCATTTACCCAATGCGGAGGTGGTTAAAGCGATACAACAGTCGGAGGCGATCAAACATATGGTCAGTGCCGATATCGGTCTTGGTTGCCTCTCGCAGCATGTTATTGAGACGGAGCTTGCGGCAGGAACATTGATACAAGTCAAAGTGGCCGGTATCGATCTGTCACGGACATGGTGGTTAATCTGGCACAAAGCGCGCCATCAAACTCCCATATGGCAGACGTTTATTGATATTTTGACAGTATAGTCAAAGCAGTTTACTGGGGGTACAGTATTGCTGGTGGAAATTTTTTGTAACATCGAGCTGCGAAGGCACAGCAAGCAAGAAAAATTTGCACCAGCAGTACGTGTTGTATCGATATTACTTTTCACCCACTATAGCATGACGATCAGGTCAAAAAAGCACAATAAAAAACGTCCCATAACAGATGATTATAGGACGCTTTATACAGGTAACTTGTAATCCAAGTATTATAAGTGCTGTTAGGTAAGTCTTGGCTTTTATGCTACTTGGTGACTGGTTTATCGAGTCTCACCACCAAGCTATCACAAGGCACGTTTGGCAAAATATTATCTGCTGTAGCACCGCTTAACCATGCAACAAGGCCATGGCGTTCGTGACGACCGATAACCAGTAAATCAACGTCATGCTTGTGGCAGTAGTTGACGATACCTTCGCTATTAGAGATGGCGGTGGTCACTTCAGAATTGACCGCGTGTAAGTCATTGCGCTCCAAAAACTGCGCTAACTTGGCACGCGCTTCTTGGCAACGCTCGTCATCTATTTGATCGTATAAACTTGACGCTGGCACCAGCTCATAGCCGAAACCAACCATGGTGTCTTTCACAATATGTAATACCGATAATTTGGCGTTAGGACGATTTTCGACGATACGTTTGGCTTTTTGGGCGACCAAATCAGCATCGGACATTAAATCGGTAACCAATAAAATATGTTGGTAACTCATGAGCTGCTCCTGATGACAGATGATTCTAACTATAGCACTACTGATGGCCACTGTTAAGTAACATCATTAAACCATTTTGAATGAATGAGGATTTGGTTGTTTAAAGGTTTGGTCTATTTAAAGGTTAAGCTTTCTTGCTTATCTTTCAAAGCGCGCCTTGACTTATCAAACGCTTAGCCCCATCTACTACCGTTAGGCAAATTCCTATTGATTGAGCATTGCCATGAAATATGTAGCCATTAAATAAGAATATTACCCAAAATTATTCAAAAAGTCTTTGTACATTGATTGATATCGATGACTGATAAAACGACTTATTTTGTATCCACTATTTTATACATTATTGGTTTTTATCCAAGTAAATCAGACGATGTGTGGTTTTAATGAAGCATCACGCTTATCTTTACTGGGTCAAAAACGCTTTATAAGGAACACTATGACTGACACGCTATTTACTGTTGACTTAACCCTACATCCAGCGTTTGAGCTGATTGAGCATCGCCATATTGAGGCGCTGTCAATGGATGTGTTGATCAGTCAGCATGTCAAGACAGGCGCAATGCATTATCATTTGGCACATCCAAGTGATGAAAATGCTTTTTTGGTGGGCTTTCGTACCCAGCCCATGGATTCAAAGGGTGAGGCGCATATTTTAGAGCATGTGGCCTTATGTGGTTCTGAGAAGTTCCCCGTTCGTGATCCGTTTTTTTCGATGATTAAGCGCTCGCTCAATACCTTTATGAATGCGATGACCGCCGCTGATTGGACGGCGTATCCGTATGCCACTCAAAATAAAAATGATTACTTTAATTTATTGGCAGTGTATCTTGATGCCTCGTTTTTCCCCAATATTCATCCGCTCGACTTTGCCCAAGAAGGCATTCGTGTAGAGCTGGACAGCGACGACAAGCCGCAGTTTAAAGGCATCGTCTTTAATGAGATGAAAGGCGCGATGAGCGGTGAGATTGACCAGCTGTATCATGCCGTTGCTCATCATTTATTCCCAACGACCACTTATCATTATAATTCTGGTGGTGATCCTGCTGATATTCCAGATTTGACACACACTGAGTTGGTTGATTTTCATCAAAGCCATTATCATCCGTCTAACAGCGTGATTATGAGCTTTGGTAATATTCCGGTCGCTGAAACGCAGGTGAAAATTCATAACGATGCCTTGATTCAGTTCGAGGCGGGCAAAAAACACGTATCGCGCCCAGAGCAGCGTCTGTCTGCGCCAATTAGCGCAACCGACACTTATACCGCTGACGAAGCGGGTCCAGATCAAACCCACCATGTGGTTGCTTGGTTGTTGCCGTCTATTACCGATCCCAAGCAGCGCTTAGCACTGCGTCTATTAGAAGGCGTGCTGATTGAACATGCAGGCTCGCCGCTGCGCGCTTATTTGGATAGCCATCCGCTAGGAAAAGCGCCAAGTCCATTATTGGGCCTTGATGACAGTCATTATGAAATGGTTTTTTATACCGGATTGCGTGGCTCCAATCCTGAACATGCCGACGCGGTAGAGCAAGGCATTATAGATTTGCTCACTGACGTGGCAAGCTCGCCAGTCGATGACGAAACCATCGAAACCATTTTGCATCAGATAGAGATTGACCAACGCCACATCGGCGGTGACAGTATTCCTTATGGTCTGAACTTGATGCTAGAGGGTTTTAGCACAGCCATTCATGATGGCAATCCGATTGATGTTTGGGAAGTCGATGAGCATTTGCAATGGCTGCGTGAACAAGTCGTCGACGCGCAATGGCTGCCCAATTTAATCAAAACCCATCTGCTTGAAAACAACCACCGTGTGCGTGTTACTTTGACACCAGACAGTGAAAAAACGGCGCGTCTTGCCGCTGCAGAACAAACGCGTTTAGATACGATCGCCATGGATTTGACCGCTGACGACAAAGATATTTTGCATAAGCAAGCGTTGGATTTGGCCGCGCGCCAAGCGGCACCCGATGACTTAAGTTTATTACCCAAAGTTGGTTTAGAAGATGTGCCAACGGACATTAGCTTTAAACAAGGCACGCAAAAAACGGTACGCTTAAGTGGACAAGACAGCACCTTGTTTGAGTATGAAGCAGGCACCAATGGTATCTACTATTATCAAGTAATCGTACCGTTGACTGATGCCATTGGTAAAATTGAAAGTGACCATTTACCAGTTAATGAGGTGATTAATCATCCTTTACTGCCTATTTATCTGAGCTTATTATCTGAGCTGGGTACAGATTCGCTCAGTGCTCATGAGATGCAAGCCAAGCAAGCGGCGCATTCATCAGGGGTGACGGCGCGTATCAGTCAACGTACCAATGTTGATGACAGCCAGTCTATTAGCAGTTACTTTGTGGTGGCAACGCGGGCGCTTAACCGCAAACCTGAAGCGATTGATTTGCTAAAAGAAGTCATGGAGCACAGCGTCTTTAGTGAACATGACCGTATCAAAGAGATTTTGCAGCAGCGTCAAGCGGGCTGGCAATCAAACCTTGCGGGTTCTGGGCATTCCTACGCCATGCAAACGGCAAGCCGTGGCATGAGTCGCCAAGCGCAGCTAGAATATGTACGCAGTGGTCTGCCAGCACTCAATGCACTGAAAGATTTTTTGACCGATGCCAGTACAGATGATGCGCAGTGGGATCAACTAGCGACGGGTTTGATGGATTTGCATCAACGCCTGATTAGTTTGCCTAAACATGCCGTTATTATTTGTGAAGCCGAGCAAACCGAGCGGTTGAGCAACTTGATTGTGGATAGTTGGCAAGACAGTCGTGCCTCAGCGCTTGCTGAAAAATTAAGTAACACTGATACAGATATTGACGCAAATATTCCCAGTGAGTTTGCAGACTTACTGTTAGATTTGTCTCTAAATGGTGAAAAAGACACAGCTCAAACAGAAGAGAGTGAGTCAGTAGAGGTCGAGGATTTAGCATGGTTGGTGCCAACCAATGTCTATCATAATGCCAGTGCTTATACCGTGCCGGCGGCTGACCATCCTGATACTGCTGCCTTAATGGTCTTAGCGCCTTATCTGCGTAATGGTTATTTGCATAGTGCCATTCGTGAACGCGGCGGTGCTTATGGCGGCGGTGCTGGTTATGATGCCAATGCGTGTGCCTTTAAGTTCTTTAGCTACCGTGATCCGCAGTGCACGGAGACTTTTGCTCATTTTGATGCCAGTATTGAATGGTTGTTAAATGATCCGCAAACGGATGAACAGTTAGAAGAAGCCATTTTAGGTATTATCTCTGGTATGGACAAACCAGGTTCGCCAGCAGGTGAGGCGATCAAAGCCTGCTTTGCTGACTTGCATCATCGCGGTGCGGACTGGCAGCGTAAAATGCGCGCGGCAATCTTAGCAGTGACGGTTGCTGATTTACAGCGCGTCGCCAAGCAATACTTACAAGGACAGAAGCATGTACGTGCAGTCTTAGCGCCTTATGATAAAGAAGAGACAGTAAAAGATCTTGGCTTTAACGTTTGCAAAATTAAAAGCTAAAAATCTAAGTTGATTTGTGTAGTATAAAAAACCGCTGCTTTCATTATAAATAATAAAAGCAGCGGTTTTTTTATTGCTATTTTTCATCGTTTACTTTTAAGCCGTTACTTTGTTATCAAGTAATTTGCGACGGCTCGAAAAGCAGGTATTGATGTGGGATCATTTTTGCCATTACTGGCATCAGGATGCGAGGCAAAACGGACGATGACCATGTCGGCTGCTGGGTCAACATAAATTCTCTGACCATGGACACCGCGTGCAGAATAAATGGGTGTGGGATTGTCATATGACCACCACATGCTTTTGTAGCTGCCGTTTTTGAGTTGTTTATAATCTGCTTTGGCAAAAGCGGCTTTGTCACCACCAGCTTCGATTTTGTCTACCACGGCTGCTGGGAACAAACGCTTGCCATCAATGACGCCTTTATTGAGCATCAGATTACCAATGCGTGCCATATCATGCAAGCCTGCACTGATACCGCCGCCCGCAAATGGTGTACCTTTAGCATCAACGGTCATGTAGGCACTTTGCTCTGCGCCGATTTTTTGCCAGATGCGCTCAGACAGTAAGTCGTCGACTGCTTTGTCAGTGGTGCGTGAAATAATCCAGCCAAGCGTATCGCTGTTAATGGTCTGGTAATTAAAGGCATCACCATGCTCGCCTTTTTTCTTGACCGTTTGCAGGTATTCAAAGTGGCCATTGGGCCCGTCATAACCTTTAGGTTTCGGTAGCGGACTGGCCGCTTCTGAGTATTTCCAAATATCAGCATTCGGATCGGCATAGTCTTCGCTATAGTCCAGCGCAGTGGTCATATCCATTACTTGGCGTACCGTTGCATTACCAAAGCCACTGTTCGCAAGCTCAGGGATGATAGAGGCAACCAACGCTTTATCGTCAAGCTTACCTTCGGTGACGAGGATTTCTGCCAATAACCCCGTCATAGACTTGGTCATAGACATAGCGGCATGTTGTCCCAGCGCATTTAGACAGCCGTTTTGGCGCTCGTAAACGACCTTGCCATGATGCAGGATCATAATGCCATCTGTATAGTTGGCCTCTAATGACTGTCGCCATGTCATTGGACGATTACTACCAGTCGGGGTAAAAGTAAGGGCATCGATATTTTTATCCAGCTCATAACTGAGCTTAGAAGGTGCGCCGATACCACGACTGACTTCGGTAGTCGGCATCAGCTCACGGATATGACAGACTGTCCAACGTAGCTTTGGAAAACTAAAAAAATCAGAGGAGGGCTGCGCTATCAGTTTATCAGCTGGAGGCGGAAAGCCTTGCATCCATCCAAGTGTTTGTGGGTCGGATTCTTTGGCAGTTAACGGTGAGTCACTTGCATGGCTTATGGTACTGATACTGGTTAGTGCCATAGCGATGCTCAGTGATAATAGTGGCAAGGAGCGTTGCAACAAAGTCAGCATGATGTTCTCACAAGTCAGATTGAACCATGAACTTCAGACAATAAAAAACCATCGATAAGAAACTACAAGCATTTAGCATAATAGTTATAAACGGTTCTTATCAATGACTTTTACCAACAACTTTTGTAAAGTGTTTTATACTTATAATGAGGTGCTAGTAGCGTTTAATACTTTGGTCTTTACCGATATAGTCTTGGTGAACTGGAAGTTTGTCATGACTGTCGAATTGCTGACGGTCTTCAAAATAGCTCTTTAAGGTGCGACGTACCGCTTCAAAGGCAATGTTGTCCCATGGAATGTCTGCTTCTTTAAACAACGCGCAGTCAAGGCTCTCAGCGCCAATACCATAAGCGCCGTCTTTTAGATCAGTTATATAGATACTATAGATTTGGCCAATATCAGGAATGTCGTATAAGCAGTATAAATGGGGATTGATAACCACCGCTTCGGCTTCTTCATAGCACTCACGCGCTGCACCTTCCGCCATGGTTTCGCCATTTTCCATAAAACCCGCTGGCAGCGTCCAAAGTCCGTATTGCGGCTCGATGGCTCGGCGGCAGAGCAGTACTCTGTTTTCATGAATAACGAGTGCGCCACAAATCACTTTTGGGTTTTCGTAATGAATATAGTGGCAATTTGGACAAACCAAACGCGGCATATTATCCGTGGCTGGTATTTTGCGTTCTGCTTCGTGCCCGCATTCTAGACAATAGCGCATATCAACGGCCTTATATAATGATAAAGGGAAATAAAAATATTTTAAAAATTATCGTTCTGATGCTATGAGGATAGCATGGCGATGACCGATGCCTGTTTTATCTGGTGATAGGTCTTAAGTTTAAGATAACACAAATCATCATCGCACTGATAATGATGATAAAAACAGCACAAGTTTGCAAGAGTAAGGGCTAAGGATTAAGGGCTGATAATTTTTCATAGACGAGCA
Source organism: Psychrobacter vallis (assembly GCF_904846715.1). GTDB lineage: Bacteria > Pseudomonadota > Gammaproteobacteria > Pseudomonadales > Moraxellaceae > Psychrobacter > Psychrobacter vallis. The sequence goes on along the minus strand of NZ_CAJHBU010000005.1, from coordinate 78,825 downwards.
AGCGTGAACGAACGTGTCTGTTAGACCCGTAAAATCTATACAGTTGTAGCCAGATTGCGCTATGCTAGTGTGTGTCATCAATTAGGGCGTGTTGAACATTGATAAAAACACAAGGCAATTATAATGCTACTTCCACCGCAATTTGTTAGTTTTGATGAATTTTCAGTCGCTGTGCCCACGTTTATTCGTTATCCTACGCTCAAAAAATTGGCTGAACGGGTACAGCATGAGACGTTAAATGCCATTACCAGTCCAGCACTATATGACACTGACCACCCTTCTTACAGTGCCCGCATCTTAGACAGTCTCTATCAGACACCGATTGCAGATGCGTCAGTCCTCGTGGCTATTACTCATGAGCGCCATCCTAAACTATTACTGACGCGCCGTGCTGCGCATATGAACAGCCATGCTGGTGAGGTCTCCTGTGTCGGTGGTAAATATGACATAAGCGATGGCAATAATGTCATTACTGCCTTGCGTGAAGCCTGCGAAGAGACAGCGCTGCCACCCAATAAAGTGCAATTGCTTGGTCAACTACCCATACAAACTGCCAAAAGTGGCATGAGTGTACGTCCGATTGTGGCACTCATTGCGCCAGATTTGGTGCTCGTGCCCGAACTTGGCGAAATCTCCCGCATATTTTGGGCAGATTTTGAGTCGTTGCTCACTCAGCCTACCGTAGAGTATGAGGTAGAATACACAATGCAAGACCAGACCGCGACCATGCTCACCCCCAGCTGGCAAGTTGATGGTGAGACAGTATGGGGTCTGACAGGACGAGTCATTGCCAGCTTACTAGAAACGGGCTTTGATCGGCAGCTTGAATGGTATTACCGCATACAAAATACCCGCTTGTAGATTATGTTGTAGGTATATCCCGCTTTAGTATTAGGGCGTGTTTGATATTCACAAATAGGCACTGCTGATCGCTAAAACTGTTCCAGACAAGGCGCAGGTCGATGATAATGTTAATACCTTAGCGAGACTTGCAACACAGTATGGGGCAGTTTTAGCATCAGCCCCAATCATAAATGCAGGGGACAGGACTCTTTTTTGCCGCTTCTGTGTTAAAAATAGACGTATAGAATGACTATACTTACTATTTTTACCTTTGAATCGCCTAAAAAATAATCTCTGTCAGTGCCATGGTCGAATAATCAAACACGCCCTAGCATCTACTGATAATAGTCATCGTTTTTCTTTAGCCACCAGTTCATATTGTCTTGGCGCTTAGCACGGAACGCTTCTAATTTTCTGTCAACGATTTGATTGTGCTGACGCGCGGTATCAAGCGCAAACAAGATTGGCACTGAGGACAGTACGCCAAAACGTATCTTAGATTTTGGTAAATCCAGTCCGTCGCCAATATCATCACCCACCAGAGTGCGTGTCACGCTGGCATTGACCATCTCAACGAAACGACCGCGGCGATTGTCCTCACCCATGAGCTGACGCGGTAAATCGTGCAGGGCTTTTGCCAATGGCTTTCCCATTTTAAAATCAAGCTGCTGAATGGACAAATACGTATAGAGCCACTCCCAACACGCCGCTTCATCTTTTGGTAAGCGCTGTAAATCAACGCCCATCCAATAACTGGCAAGATTCCAGAGGTGTAGAATACCTTCGGCTTCCTCCTTGCTGATTCGCGCACCAAGCAGTCTTAACCCACGCATAATTAACAATGAAAACTGCAAATGCGTGGCAATCATATCAGTTTGATTAATCGGTACACCCCAATAAGCCGTATTCCAACTGCCATCTGGATTGTGGTGTTGATCAATATCTGCTATGACGCTTGTAGCTGCACTGCCTTTGCCTTTGAGGAGGTTTTGACGTACTAAGGTATGAATCTGACGTACCTTGATAGATTGTCGCCAGCCTTCAGAACCAATGGCCAATACTTGATCAATAGGTTGGTGGTTATTGCGCACGCTCATATTTGACTGTGGATGTTCAGAGACGGCTAGAATATAAGCATAAGTACGCATCAAACGCGGCAAGGCGTCGTGCATCAGCGCGCCCGTCTGAATCAGCGGCAGTGACAAGGCTGGAATACTATAGCCCGCCATTAGCGCAACGTTACGCAAAAGCCAAATCAGCATCAGCGGATAGCGTCGATAGGCGACAGCACCAATTTGAGCAAGTTTAGGCTCAAACCAAATGGGATGGCTGCTAAATTGCTCCGTCAGTGTGCTAAAAGTGGGGTTTTTACTGAGATCATTATCGAAGTGATTGCTGATAATGAGTTGCTGTAAAGGCTTCGCAAAACGAACGCCTTCAGCGGCCAATGCATCTGCAAGCGGATCACCAATATCATAACCTGCGACCATCTCATTTAACAAAGCTTGCGAGATAACAAAGTCTTTTGGCAATAGATACCGTTTGATCCGTTTTAACACTTGCAGATCGCTATGGTCGTCAATAGCGGTGGTGCGTCCATGACGCTGATAACCATCAGTCGATTGACGGTGCTGACGGTCAGTTAAGATACTTGCGGGATTGTTCTGATCCATGCTCATTAAGTAACCTTATTCGTCAAGCACCCTTGCTTTTAAACGCTTTGGATTATGCCGCTGACTCACAGCGCATTGTATTATCAATGCGGGTGAATCAAGTCGACTGACGTCTTGCTGGCATCATCTTTTAAGCTTGCCTTAAGCATCATATAACCTACCACACCTGAGACGATTGAACCCATAATAATACCTAGGCGTTCATCAAATAGGGGGTTGTCACCAGCAAATGCCAAGCCGCCGATAAATAAGCTCATGGTAAAGCCCACACCACACAATAAAGAGGCGCCATATATTTGCTTATAATCCATACCTTTTGGCATGGTTGAGAGACCAAGCTTAAAGATCAACCAGCACATGAACATGATGCCCAGTTGTTTTCCGATAAACAGACCAGCCGCAATACCAAGTGGGACGGAATGAAATAGCTCAGATATACCTGCACCTTCGAGCGAGATGCCAGAGTTAGCAAACGCGAATAACGGCAAAATACCAAACGCCACGGTCGTATGTAAGTCATGCTCCAACTCTTCAAGCGGAGAATGCTCAGGATCAGTACGGTCAAACATAGGGATAAAGAGTGCCAAGACTACACCAGCTAAGGTAGCGTGAATACCTGATTGAAGCACCGCAATCCACATAATGACACCGATAAATAGGTACGGTGTGAGTCTGGTAACGTTACGACGATTGAGCAAGTAAAGGAAAGGCAAGCATAAGCCTGCAATAGCAAGTGAAGCTAAGGATAAGTCACTCGTATAAAATAACGCGATGATTAAAATTGCGCCAATATCATCAAAAATGGCAATGGATACCAAAAATACTTTTAGGGAGTTGGGGACACGGTTACCGAGTAGACTCAAGATACCAAGTGCAAACGCAATATCTGTCGCTGCTGGAATGGCCCAACCTTTCCAAAACTCAGGCTCATTATAGTTAAACAGTAGATAGACAGCTGCTGGCATAATCATGCCGCCTACTGCTGCACCCGCTGGTAATATAATTTGTTTAACGTTAGACAACTCACCGACCAACACTTCTCGCTTAAGCTCAAGCCCAACCAAAAAGAAGAATATAGCCATCAAACCGTCATTGATCCAGTGATGCGCATCTTTGGCAATCCCAAAATCACCGATTTGAATCACAACGGGTGCGTGGATAAATCCTTCGTACCAAACATTAAGAGGGGAGTTAGCAATAATCATCGCAGCAACGGCAGCCAATGCTAAGACGATACCGCCTGCTGCCTCAAATTCAAAAAATGCCTTAATCCTTCGTATTGCCATATCATCCTCATTTACTAAACACAATGTATTAAATAACCTCAAATATCTATATTACTGCTGATAACAACGCAGCAAATAGACAAGAACAGTTTCTCATACTCTCATTACTATAGACAAGAAAATACGTCAACTCAAAGTCATGAGCTTATCTTGTCATATCAATAACAACGATATTATAAAGGTAATATAAGTACTAAGGTAGTTACAAGTCGTTAAGTCTACCTATGCAAGCCCTACTTATTTTGAAGAATTAATTGAGCTATTAAGCAAATTTACCAGACTTTTTTACGTTTTTGGCTTTTTTTACATTTTTATCTTTATAATGGCTCATGTTACGTAATGCGCACCTATCTTTCTAGCATGTGTCAAAAATCTCAAACCTTGACCAATGGTGATCACTTTAGCCTGCCTTTTACAGGCTTTTTTCTATTATAAATTTTGCAGGTCAGCGTCATGGACTTATCACTCTCTTTAGAAATCATCTTAATGCTCACCGTTGTGGCAGCGCTGGCAGGTTTTATTGACGCCATCGCTGGTGGTGGCGGTTTATTAACCATACCAGCCATGCTGCTTGCTAATATTCCACCAGTTTTAACACTGGGCACCAATAAGTTACAAGCAGCCTCAGGTGCGCTTGCCGCGTCGATTACCATGATCAGAAAAGGCGTTATCAAGCCTCAGCGTATTAAAGTCGCGATTATTACCGCTTTTATCGGTTCGGTAATCGGAACGATCGCTGTGCAAATGTCACCGCCAGATATGCTCGAAAAACTGATTCCATTTTTGATTGCAGCCATTGGTATTTATACGTTGTTTGCACCCAAACTTGGCGAAGTAGAAGCCGCGCCGCGTATCTCAGAAGGGAAGTGGCAAAAAGTGGCTGCACCATTAATCGGTTTTTATGATGGCTATATTGGTCCAGGAACTGGAATGTTTTTTGCGCTGGGCAATGTGGCGTTACGCGGTCGGCAAATTGTCGAAGCGACAGGCGCTGCCAAGGTATTGAACTTGTCTACCAATATTGGTTCATTGATATTTTTTATCCTAGGTGGCAATGTCTTGTGGAAAGTAGGGCTGGCCATGATGGTTGGACAAGCAATAGGGGCGTATTTTGGTTCTCATATGGTGGTCAAAGGCGGTAGCAAACTGATTCGACCATTGATTGTACTGGTATGCTTGGCAATGATAACCAAGTACGTTATGGGATAATGCCGTTAATTATATTCGATGAAAAGTAATATCGATACAGCACGTATTGCTGGTACAAATTTTTCTTGCTTGCTGTGCCTGCGCAGACAGAGGCTGCAAAAAATTTACACCAGCAATACTGTAGCGACTTTAAAGTAGTTCAACTATATAAAGTGGCGTTAAGCGATAGCAATGAGCGACGATATGTTCATCTTATCGACAAAAAAACCTCAGTCCATAAGATTATGTGACTGAGGTTTTTTTATCGATAGGTATTTAATATAAATTATTAGCGCCGACGATCAACATTATCGTACTCACTACCCATTACGCCATCACTGAAGACTTCAGAAAACTCACGCTCATTGTTTTCATCGATATGACCATCGAATACGTCTTTAGTGCCTGCATCAGGATCGTTATAAATAGCGATATCCATTTTATTTTCTGATTTTGCCACAATGGCCGTTACTGCTGCATCGCCACCGACGTTCACTGCAGTACGTAACATATCAAGGATACGATCCACACCCAATATTAAACCAATACCTTCGATAGGTAAGCCGACTTGGGCAAACACCATGGACAACATAATCAAACCAACGCCAGGGACACCAGCGGTGCCGATAGAGGCCAACACTGACATTAGAATAACGACCAGATAGTCGGTCACGCTCAAATCGATGCCATAAATATTGGCAATGAAAATGGTCGCTGTTCCTTGCATGATAGCCGTACCATCCATGTTGATGGTTGCGCCAAAAGGAACCGTAAACGAAGCAACTGAGTTATCAACGCCCATGCGCTTGGTGACGGTACGCAAGGTAATAGGAATCGTCGCATTCGAGCTTGACGTACTAAACGCAAAAATTTGTACTTCGCGCATTTTCACCAAAAAAGTCTTGATAGACAAGCCTGAAAAAAGCTTGAGTACAATCATCATGGTAATAAAAAAGTGGAAAGCCAGTGAGCCAACCAACACAGCAACATAACCAAGTAATGACCAGATAAGGTCTAAGCCAAGCTCAGCCATGGCTTTGGTCAAAAGGGCAAAAACACCGTATGGTGCAAGATTCATAATGATGGTCACCATCTTTAGGATGACTTCATTAATCAGCTCTAAACTTTGTACCAAGCCTTTGGCGGGCTTACCCACCATCAAAATACTGATACCGATTAAGATAGCAAAGAAAATAATCGACAGCATATCGCCATTCGCCATCGCGCTGATGGGGTTTGATGGAATGATATTGGCAAACACATCTAACAGAGGCGGTGCAGACTCCGCTTCAAATGCCGCTTCCGTTTCGATATCCATGCCTTTACCGATACCAAACAACAGGCCAAGGCCAATCGCGGTGGCAATCGCTAATGCCGTTGTCATCATGTAGATAAAAAACGTCTTGCTCCCAATACGACCAAGCAAGCGGATATCACCAATACCGCAAACGCCGCAAATCAACGAGATAAGTACTAAGGGGACAACCAACATTTTTAGTGAGTTAACAAACAACTTGCCAACGATAGCGAGGAAACCGTTGGTAATATACGTATGAACAAACCCGCCTTCAGCATTCAGTCCTGAATAGTTTATAAATAAACCGAGTATGATACCGAGCACCATGGCAACAATGATCTTGCCTGTCAGTCCCATATTTTTCCACATAAACTCTATCCTTTTGTACGCAATGCCAAGTATCAGACTGACGCAACATATCGATGGTTGCTGCTTCTATCCTTGATTTTTTTGCGTTTGTGAATTTTTTCAGTCAGTTTGTGTCAATTTCTTGCACAATATAAAATAATTGTTAAGGATACTGCAATGTTTTTTTATAATTTAGCCAAAGCAAGCGTAAGATTTCAGCCATATACGCAGGTTTTTTGTGGTCAAAAAAGGTAAATGCTACAAGGCTTCATCTCTAATAATCATTAAACGTGTCATTCACAAACAAAAAGGCCGCCCAATTTGGACAGCCTTTTTATATCAGGTGATAGGGATACACTCAGTAAGTTCTCTACTTTTAGACCTTGTCACTTTCGTCACGACGTAGACCGTCTTGCCATTTGGTATCAGGAGTAGAAGTCTCGTCTATAGAAGGGTTGCTAATCGACTCTTTCGTAATGTCTGAGTGATCATGTTTTTCAGCGTTGTCTACATGCTCAGTCTCAGTAGCATCAGTGCTATATTTATTCAGACTATGATTGCTACTCATGCGCTCATTTAAATGTGTCGCGGCGTCGCGATGGCGATGGTCAAGCGCTTCTGCTTTAGGACTAGAATCAGCAAAATCAGTCTGAGCCTGTACCTCTTGCGCCGTGTCTTGCTCAGAGACCATTTCTACATCACCATCACTCTCATAACCGTGGTTGGGATTGGCATCACCAATCTTTTCATCGGCGCTATTAGGTGCCGCCAAGTTATCAGAGGCGACCTCATTATTAGGCACGATACCGTGTTTGGCTTGCGCCTCATTTTTTAATTGCGCATAGTCTGTCAGCTGTTGTACGGCATTCTCAAGGCTGTGAGGATTACTACGTTCTAGTGCTTTTAATAAATGCTCATCGAACACATCGGTCAACAGCGAATCAAAACGAAGGGCATTGTATTGAATGAGCACTTCTGCTTCTTCTTCAGTAATGTCGCCTTTTTGGCTGGCATCAACCACATGATCCTCAAAAGTAAGACCTTCAAAATTGTCTTTATGTTCAGCCTTCTTGAATTTTTGCCATAAGGGTTCTATACCAATGAGCGTCTGATAAGCATTTTCCATACGCCCAGTAACATCATCTGCGTCAGTATTGTAATAAACCATGGTTTTAAGATAATCGCGGAATGGATTCGCTGCAAAATCGTCCATAAAGGTATCCCCCAATTGACGTTTTAGCTCGTCACTTGGCGGGGTAAAGATACGACCACTTGGGAAAGTCACAAAACTCACCACACTCGCTGCCATACGATTTGGGAAGTTGGCAAAGAATGACAAAAACGCTTCTTGAATTGTGTAAAAGCTATTTTGGAGTGCCACTTCAGCATGCAAGCGCTCAGAGTCTGACTTTGTACCATGCTCATAAAACTGTAAAATAGCCGTCGCGATAAATAAATGGCCATGAATATCAGCCAAGCGACCAGAGAGCATCTCTTTACGTTTTAGATCACCAGCGAGCAACCCTAATGCCATATCAGCAGTCAAAGCAAAGCTCGCACTTAAGCGATTGATGTGCTTGTAATAAGGACGGGTAAAGGCATCAGCGAAGCTTGGCGCATCATTGCTACCGCCGACATAGCCTGCCACAAAGGCTTTTGCTCCGCGGTTAAAGGTATAGCCCAAATGTTTAAAGAAAAGGATGTCGAACTGCTTAAGTGCGCCTTCTTTATCTTCACTTTGTAGTAGTTGTAACTCATCAAATAGGTACGGGTGGCAACGCATGGCACCTTGACCAAAGATCATCAGTGAGCGTGTTAAGATATTAGCACCCTCAACAGTAATAGAGACTGGAATCGCTTGATAAGGTGTTGCCAAAAAGTTACGTGGTCCCATCTGTACCGCACGACCACCAACGACATCCATACCATCATTGACCACACTACGCATGGTTTCAGTCGCATAATATTTTGCCATGGCCGTCATAACCGATGGCGTACCACCTTGATTCAGTCCACACGTCACCAGATGACGGAATGCTTCTAACATATAAGTGTTACTGGCCATACGGCTGGTGGCATCTTGCACGCCTTCAAACTTACCGACCGAAATTTTGAACTGTTCGCGCACTTTGGCAAAAGCACCAACTGACAAATACGTCATTTCGCTGGCTGAGGTCGATAATGCTGGTAGCGAGATGCCGCGACCAACGCCTAAGCACTCCATAAGCATACGCCAACCGCGACCTGCGTTTTCAACACCACCGATGATGTAATCTAATGGGATAAAGACATCTTTACCATCAACCGTACCGTTCATAAACGGTGAGCCAATTGGGTTGTGGCGTGGCCCTATAATGACTCCTTTATGGCTGGCTGGTACGAGTGCACAAGTAATACCGTAATCAGTTTTTTGAGGATCGCCAAGCAATCCTTCTGGATCGTGCATCTTGAATGCCAAGCCCACAACCGTGGCAATAGGCGCTAAGGTAATCCAGCGCTTAGAGAAATTCATACGTAGACCAAGCATTTGCTCGCCCTCGTGCATGCCGTAGCAAACCACGCCTGTATCAGGAATCGCACCTGCATCGGAACCGGCCTCAGGACCAGTCAAACCAAAACAAGGTACTTCATCGCCTTTGGCAAGGCCGGGTAGCCAGCGTTGTTTTTGTTCATCTGTACCATAATGCATCAACAGCTCACCAGGACCGAGCGAGTTTGGCACCATACAGGTGACAGCAGCTGTCGGTGAACGCGAGGCGATTTTACTCATGACACGGCTCTGGGCATAAGAGCTAAATTCTAAACCACCAAATTCTTTTGGAATGATTAAACCCAAAAAGCCATTACTCTTGATAAATTGCCACGCTTCAGGCGATAGATCTTTATCTTCATGCTGGATTTTCCATTCATCAAGCATGGCACAGAGTGTTTCTACTTCATTGTCAATGAAGCTTTGTTCTTCTTCTGATAGCTTTGGATAAGGATAGCTGGCAAACGTATCCCAATTGGGTGCACCCATAAACAGCTCTTTTTCCCACCAACTGGTACCAGCGTCTAGCGCTTCACGCTCGGTATCGCTCATACTAGGCATCGCACCGCCCAACGCTTTATAAACAGGTTTGGTAATCAGGGATTGCCGAATAGGGGTGACGAGCAGCACCAAGCAGAGTAGCGCAATGGGTATGCCTAAAAGGAGTGACCATGGACTGATGATCGCTGTTACGATGATGGTTACAAGAGCAACCACGCTGCCAGTCACACGAGATAAAGACAACAAAAAGATGGCCAAGACCACGGCTAATTGAATGATGACTGCCAAAATAAATAAGCCAATGGCCATGACTATCTCCTTTGTAACGCTAAACCATAAGCGTGAAAAATATATGAATGAGTTTTTTTAGATCACTATAATTATTGTTCTAATAGCTGCTTTACTTATTTTTCGATCAATAAAAGATACGATTGCTTAACAATATGAAACAGTTACTTATAACTATCAATAGGTGAAATGCTACGCTGTGTCGATAATATGTATCACATTTCAATGGCTCATAGCACTAATTAATAGATGATAAGTCGTTAAGAGCGCCTATTAACCAAAAGGTGCTAAGCAGCTTTCGGCATAAGATAAGGTTTCATTACGGCCAACGATGATGTGATCGACGAGCGCTATGTCTAACAAATCACAGGCCTTTTTTAGCTCATAAGTTAATAAGTTATCTGCGGTAGAGGGCGTCGCATTGGTATGCGGGTGATTGTGTGCAACGATTAGCTGGCTGGCGGCGTGGCTCAAGGCATGGCGCAATACGTGTTTGATACAGACAGAACAAGATGAGATGCCACCAGTAAACAGTATCTCAAAGTTTAAGAGGTTAAGCGCATTGTCCAAGCAAAGCACGGCAAAGACCTCACGATGCTCACCGCGCAACTGCGTACTGATATACTCTTTGACCGCTTGTGAGCGCCCAAGCGCTTGACCTGTTTTGAGCTGGCTGTCTAAATATCGTGTTCCCATCTCAAGCGATGCCAATATCTGCGAGTACTTAGCAGGCCCGATGCCATGACACGCAAGGACGATGTCCTGAGGCGCTGCCAACAGCTCTGCCAAGCTACCAAATTGCGCAATAAGATGACGCGCCAGCTCAATGGCTGATTGTGACTGTGTGCCTGTACGTAAAAATATCGCCAAGATCTCTGCATCAGTAAGATGTGCTGCGCCAAATTTCAATAGCTTTTCGCGGGGTCTATCGTCTTCATGCCAGTCTTTAATGGCCATTATCTCTCCTTGAGTAGAGGCTGATAACAAATACCTCAGTTAAATGCGGAAAATTTTACCCAATTTATCTCATAATTGTTACTATAAGCGCAATTTTATCTTTCAACTTTTTTATTGATGCCATGCTTATGTCAAATATTGTGCTTGCTATCACAGGCGGCATCGCCGCTTATAAATCTGCTATATTTGCTCGTCTTTTAATGAAGGCGGGCTTTGATGTGCGTGTCATTATGACCACAGGTGCACAAGCCTTTATCACTCCTTTGACATTGCAGGCCTTGACGGGTAATGAGGTTCATATCTCGTTACTTGATGAGCGAGCTGAGGCAGGAATGGGGCATATTGAACTGGCCAAATGGGCAGATTTAATCGTCATTGCACCAGCCTCTGCCAATACACTTGCCCGTCTGGCGATGGGTATGGCAGATGACTTATTGACCACAGTATGTCTGGCAACGACAGCGCCCGTCATCATCGCGCCTGCGATGAACCAGCAAATGTGGGCACACCCAGCGGTGAATCTGAACGTACAAACACTGCTGGATATGAATTATCAGATCATTCAACCAGCAAGCGGTGAGCAAGCTTGCGGGGATGTGGGGGCAGGACGTTTACCTGAACCTGAGCAGCTATTGGCTGAGATATCGCTATTTAATGCGATGCAAACAACGCCGCAGCTATTGGCAGGCAAAAGGGTCGTAATTACCGCAGGCGCGACAGTTGAAGCCATCGATCCGGTACGCTATTTGTCCAATCACTCTACGGGCAAAATGGGCTTTGCGTTAGCACGCGCTTGTGTGGCGGCTGGGGCAGAAGTTATCTTAATCGCTGGTGGTAAGGTGGCATTGCCCACACCACTTAATGTCACACGTATTAATGTGTTGTCTGCCCAAGAAATGTTGCTTGCATCACAGCAATGTGTGGATGGCACGCATAGCGAGCTACAATATATTTTTGAAGATGATCACGACCATTCACACGATCATAGTCATGACCATGACCATCATCACTCTCATGACTGTGATTGCGATGAGGAGCAAGATGAGGAAAATACGACTAGCGTTTCTGTCGATGATAGCGTGAGAGTGGCGGATATCTTTATTGCAACTGCGGCGGTGGCTGATTATCGCACCGAAGAAGCAGCTCCGCAAAAAATCAAAAAAACGCAAGATGCTATGATGCTGAGCTTGGTTAAAAATCCTGATATTTTGGCAACTATTTCGCTTACTCATCCAGAGTTGTTTGTCGTTGGCTTTGCGGCAGAAACGCAAGACGTGGAGCGTTATGCGCGTGGTAAGCTCGTTTCTAAAAATCTCGATTTAATTGCTTGTAATGATGTCTCACGAGCAGATATTGGTTTTGCTAGTGATGACAATGCGATGCAGGTGTTCTTCTCAGATCGATACGAGAAAGAGGCGCTAACACTTGAAAAAGCAAGCAAAGATAAGATTGCTGAGCAATTGGCTGGCATCATTGGTGAGTCAATCTGGCAACGTCACAATGGTTAGTCAGGTCGTTATTAAGTATGGGCACTAAGCCTTAAATGGTGCGACAAATATGACCGAAATAATCGGTAACGATAGCGCACAGACGCTATTGCTGGTGGCAGTCTTTGCACTGGCCTCATTGTTACATGGTATTAGCGGGTTGGGCGTGACGTTGGTGACGACTACGGCGCTTGCCAGTATGTACCCGTTGCCTTATGCCATCGTGCTAACCATCTTTCCCTCTTTATTGCTCAATGCAATGACTTGGCTGGCGGGTGGCGGTCGCACCATTTGGCAAAACTTTATTTATTACGGCAGACGCTATTGGTTGCTGGCGTTGACCAGCTTACTCGGCAGTATTTTGGGTGCAAAGTTATTATTATGGGTAGATAGTGCTTATATTTTACTGGTATTGGCAGCAGTCATTGGCTTCTATGTGATAAGTAGCCTTCTTGGTAAACAGATTCGCTTACCGGATACCAAGCCTGTGCTGATCGCTGTTGGTTTTAGCGCCGGCGTCATTGGCGGGTCAACCAATGCCATGTCGACTATCTTGATGATGTACTTATTGTCTGCAAGCGATGATAAAAACACGGTCGCCAAGGTCGGCAACATGTGCTATTTTTTGGGTAAAATCGCCCAAATTATTGTCTTACGCGAGCCGATTATGGCGCTGAGCAGTGGTGAGTGGCAAATCATTGTATTGTTGAGCGTTTTGTCTATCGTCGCTCTGTTAGTCGGGATTCGTCTACGTCGTTACTTACCGCAAGCACGCTTTCGTCAGCTTATTTTAGTGATTTTAACCGTACTTGGGATACGTGTGGGTTGGCAGGGAATTGCAGCGATTTTGTCATAAAACGTTCTTTTTATGCCTCATTGAAATAATACTCCCTTTAGATAACTATATATTTATCGGCTAAAATAATTTATGAATCTAGATTCCATTAGAGCATTAGGTAGTAAATTACGGAGAAGTAATGAAGAAAGCCTAATTCTCGATGAATGGAGCATTTTTCATACTTATACAAGCTTTTTAGATGTGGATGATTTAAATCTTTATGAAGTTGCAGCAGCGCTTGTCGATAATGATTTTGCTCCCTGTATTCTACATAGAGATGGTACAACTTGGTTTAAGTCAGATGGAAGAGTATTGTCTGGCGAAACTATCTACGGAATTGAATCCGGTAGAACTAGAGTAAACTTGGTCGGAAAAAATTCTGACAATATTCTTAATCAACTAAATGATTATGCTCAAGAGTCATGGTATCAATCTATTCAATTCAGAATGAATGAATTAATTGTTTTTGAAGATAGTTTTCTAACAGATTATATAAGAATATCGGTAGGGCTTATCAAAGCATTTTCAGAAGAAAAACAAGTTAACTACCACCTATACCTAACAATAAAGTTATATAGAAACGGCGTGATCATAGTCGAATATAGAGAAATCTCACCTCAAAAAAAGGTTCATTACGCAGATTTTATCAGCTCAGATTTAAATTTAGGTATGGTTGGTTTTGAATCTGTTGAAGTGCCCTTAGCCATAGTAGATCTACGTGCTAAAGCTTATCACGAGTCTACTTTTAAATACTCATTTCACAAAAGATTAAAAATAATAGGTATAGGTAATCGCCATAGTCGGGCAGTTCAGGATGTAAAAAAGAGTGTAGAAAGTGGTGATTTTGTTTTCGAGTTAGCTGAACTGATAAATTTAGAAAATAGTCGTGAAAATTTAAGCTCTATCGCTCAAACTATTTTTTCGATAATTGGGTATATAGCAAGTAATCCCAGACAAGGTCTAAGCTATATTTTTTTCGGACAAAAGAAGTTAATCAAAGCTGGAAATTTTTGGAGTGGTAGGCCTTACACGTTTATTATTCATTTTGAAGGACAAAGAGCATCGGCTAAAGAAAACATTAATAATTTCGGACATAGTTTAGGGTGCATAATGGGAAGGCGCCTTATACAAAAGGAGGCTAATCCCAAACAGTATTTATCCAAAGACTATAGATACTTTGATGATTACTCAATATTTCTGTCAGACTCTTTCTCGTTATGTGTCTGGTCTAAAGAAGGTGTTGATTCGCAGAAAGAATGGAATGATTCTAATAATGGTAGCTTAATTTATGGACAACAAGCTATAAATGAATTTTTAGAATATGGTTATATGATAAACAGGATGTTACTTCAAAAAGTAAATGACTCGAAAGATTTGAAGGCTGTTAATAAGTTAAGGAGCCAAATATTAGATTTCAAAAACTATATTAAAGACGCACCTAGACATGGCGAGATTAGAGAGCATTATTAATGCGTCATTAAAGGAGTATGGAGTGCCAGAGTTAGAAGCTAGAATAAATCAAAGACTTGACTTACAACTAGATGAGTTGAGCCGTATATACAATGTTAGCAATAATTCTATGAATAGATTAATTGCTATAACTTTTGGACTGATAGCTTCTTTTTCTTTATCAAATAGAGTCGTTGAGCCAGTATGGCTTTCCTTCGGCTTTCCAATCAGTGATGATCAGAATACACAGTTTTTATTATATATAGCTATTGCACTTTCAATATCGATAGTCCTAATAGCTCTTGTATTTATAATTAACAAATACATAGTTACTAAAAAAGGTTAGTACAAACTTATTCTTTAGCGATTAAACATATTTAAGAGAATAGTCGCGACGACACTGATCACGATCATGGTGACCACAGGAAAATACACCCGCGTATTGCCTGATGTGTGTTTGATATCGCCTGGGAGATTACCTATCCACGAAAATGCACTAGGAAACAGCAGCCAAATAACGCCGATAATAACCAGCACAATGCCCATGCCTATCAATATTTTTGCCATATAAATACTGCCTTGTGACGTTATCCGTTGAGTCGTCAGAGGTTAAGTCCTAGTCCTAATCAGCCATTTCACCAAAATAAATCTGCTGAGCCAAACGAAAGGTATTACAGTGTGCTTCTACCACATCTTCGATATATTCTGAATAGCCGCCACCCATCACAATAGCGACAGGAATGTTGGCAGATTTCGCTTGGCGTAACACATATTCATCACGGGCTTTGCAGCCCTCTATCGTCAGTCCCAGCTTTCCTAACTTATCCGTAGCGAGCACATCGACAGCAGATTGATAAAATATCATGTCTGGCGCAACATCAGCAATCAAGCGCGGTAGCGTGTCGGCCAAAATCTGTAAGTATTCCTTATCACCCGTTTCATTGTCCAACTCAATGTCCAAGTCTGAGATTTGCTTGCGGAACGGATAGTTTTTGGCACCATGCATACTAAAGACAAAAACGCGTGACTCATCCGCCATGATACTGGCATTACCGTTGCCTTGGTGTACATCCAAATCAACCACCAGAATCTTTTGCGCTTGTCCGCGATTAAGCAGTAAGTTGCTAGCGATACACACATCATTGAAAACACAAAACCCTTCACCATGATCGGCAAACGCGTGATGTGTGCCGCCAGCGACATTCATCGCCACACCATATTGCTGCGCATATAGCGCACATTCATAAGTCGCATGGGCAATATAACGGCCACGCTCTACCAGCAATGGCGTCATATCAAAGCCAATGGCGCGTGCTTCTTTTCGTGGCAGCGTTTGGTTTTTAAGCTGAGACCAATAGTCGGGCGTATGCGTGGTCAAAATCTCGTCTTCGCTTAATTGCTTAGGTGCAAAGAAGTTATCCGTAATGATCGTACCTTCAGCCAACAAACGCTCAGGAATCATGGTGTATTTTTGCATGGGAAAGCGGTGTTTTTCAGGTACTGAATAACGAAAAATATCAGAGTAAGCAATTTTTAGCATAATGTTAAATGGGTTCTTTTGGTAGCGTGTTTGGGGAGTATTTAAAGTGCATCAACCCTATTTCCATCAGGTGTTTACTGCACGAACTGTGTTGGCAAAAAGAACGTTCGTGAATCTGTCTGTTGGCGTAGCGCTATCAGCAATGTTGGTAAGTCTTCTGTAGGATCTTGATTATTGAGCAAATTACTCAACAATTCATGAGCGACAGTGGTCATGGCAACCACGCCTTGTAGTAAATGTTCGATAATGTCGTCATTAATACCAACTGCTTCAACATCGATGGCGTTTTTGTAGCGTATCTCGCCATCATTGACATCCATTTCTAGATTACCGACCAGCATGTCATAATTCAGTTGAGTGATGAGGAGCATCGCAGCACTTTGATGACTCTCTGGTATCAAAAATGGCAAAATGCCATAGACGGCCAATAGCTTATTATGCTCTTGAACCCGAAACAGATAGCCACAGTTTAGTTGTTTATGCCGCATTCTTAATGACAAATGATGTGATTTTTGGCCGTCATTGGTTTTGGGTCGATAATGCGTATAGTGCCACTGCTTGCTATTGAAGTATTGTTTTAGCACACTGACAATGGGGGTGTCGTTGCGCTCTTGTTGTCCTACACGCAAGTCAGAAGGGGTGATTGGTGAATGCTCGTGGTGATTTTTGGCGTCAGATTCAGAGCCAGTTTTGAGTTTACCGTTTGAGTCATTTTTATCATCAATGCCAGTATCTTCATTGTCAGTATCATTACGTTGATTGCTATCAGTTGCTGATTGGGTCACTTCACTTTTATCTGACGATACATGCGATGGCTTATTTGTGCCATTAATAATAGATGACGGCGCTGAAGTCGTCAGCAACCGTTTGATTTTTTGCCACAAGCTGAGTTTATTACGTTGGTTCATAATATTGGACTCATAATATTGGGCTGACACATAAGTGATAGTGAATATGGATAAACACGCCAAAACAGCAAATTACGCGTTATTAAGTGTCAAACTCTCTTTGATGTTTGGCTGATTATAAAATGCTTGTAACATGTCACGGATATGTGCCGTAAACCAAGGGCTTGCAAGAGCGTCATAGATAATTGGCAGTAGCACGGTACTAAATTGCGTCATGGCCTGCTCGTCAATATATAAGCTCGCAGCGATGGTTGCTATGGTGTCTGCTTGATGATTGGCGTACCAAGTATCGATGCTGGCTGCCACGAGACTGTGCAAATAAGGCGACATGCGCAGGCGGTTATAGCTTTGCTGGATACTGGCTTCGATATGGTCGATACTGCTATTGTCAGGCTCATCGCGCAAGTAGGTTTGTAGATGACTGACAGGCTGATCTTTGATCCGAGCCCAGCCTGTGACCATTAATCGCGCGACTTCTTCGTTGGATAAATGCTCTTGTGCATTGGTTTCTGCTCGGCGTGCCAAATCTTTAATGTTACGGTGCAAATACGCCTGCAATTTTTCATCGAGATTTCTATTGGTGGCCTTTTCAAAAGAGCTGCGCCCAAGTTTCATCAGTTTACCAACGCCGCCCGCTTTATCTAATGTGGTTTCCATAAAGTCGTTGATGGCGTGGTATAGCGTTTGCGTCAGCAAGTCTGCAAAGGTTTCATTGCCGATCAGCGTATGAATCAAGACATTGCGCTGCTCATCATGGCTGCCGACATAATTGGCAAGGGTCTCAACTTGCGTGTCATCCACCAATTCAGATAATGGCACGTTGTCATTGACGGGATGATAAATAACGGTATGCAAGATATCGCGGATATCGGTACGCATCACCTCACTGATCGGCTGATTGAGTAGCCAATCATTTATCAAGTGCTGCAAATGCTCGCGGCTGATATATTTATTTAAGGGTTGCTCACCAAACCACTGCCAAGCTTCTATACTCAAGGGCGCAGCTTGCTTGCTTAACCACTGCTGCATAAATTCAACTTGGGCATCGATCAAGCCGTCTATGGTCAAGCGTGTACCAGACAAGTTTGACTGAGAGTGGCTGTTTCCAGCATCTGCCTTATGTTCAGCATCTACTGGCGGCGTTTGGTTTTGGCTATCTTTTGAAGTCTGCATAGGTTTTGAGGTCATAGTAATCGACAATTTGTTATACTGTGTATTTGTAGGAAGCATAAAGTATTATGCCATGAACAGCGTGTTTGTTTGTGATGAATATTGACTGCCGCTTGATAAATAACGAGAGGTTTTGATGACGGCTTTGAAAACCCCTTTACTTGTGCTTGATGAGCTGACGGTTCAGCGTGGTGAAATCCCCCTATGTGAAGCGGTCACGCTCAATTTATCTACTGGTAGTATTTGTCATCTCATTGGTGCAAATGGTACGGGTAAAACGACGCTACTGATGCAGTTGGCTGGGTTATTGCCAGTCCTGACGGGTGAGGTTGCTTATCAAGAAAAGGCAGGTTTGCCCATGCAGCCTTTATATGTATCGCACCAACTGGGCATTCATCCCAATCTCACTGTCGCACAAAATCTGACGTTTTTGCTGAATTTATATGGTATTACACCAAGTGCTGCTGACATTGATGACGCCCTCACTTGGGTAGGGTTACAAGGATTTGAGACCCTTAGCTCAAGCCACTTATCTGCTGGGCAAACCCGCCGTATCACTCTTGCGCGGCTGTATTTATTGACGCCCGATGTGACACCGCTTTGGTTGCTTGACGAGCCTTTCACGGCGCTTGATGTCGATATGGTGGCGCGAATGGAAGACCGATTACGCGATTTTGCCAATGCTGGCGGGGCAATCTTAATGACCAGTCATCAATCAGTCGGCGTTGCCAATCAAGTGCTCGACTTGACAGAATATATGATCTAGACCGTTTATTTCGTACCAACGATAATACAAGTGCGATGAGCAGAAGAGCAAATACATGACAAAGACAAACAGTCCAGTACAAGCCGCGAATGAAAGCCCAACCATGATGGTAACGGCATCGCGTGGTATTGGTTTTATGCAGTTATGGCGGCGCGAATGGCAAGTAAAGCAGCAAGGGGCGGTGCAATGGTTGTATCCTTTGGTCTTGTTTTTGGTGATTATTACACTGTTTCCACTGGCCGTTGGTAGCGAACCTGCGCTGTTGCAACGACTTGGGGTGTCAGCGGTGTGGATTGCTGCTTTACTCTCGCTGGTGATGGGCGTGGATGGTTTGTTTAAGCCAGCCCTTGATAATGGCACACTGGCACAGTTGGTCGTCGCCAATGCTTCGCTGCCGTTGTGGGTGTTGATACGCTTAGTCATTCATTGGGTGTTTAGCAGTGGTATTGTGGCATTACTCAGTTTGCTTGCTGTGCCTTTATTTCAGCTGAGCTGGTTTGAGGCGTGGATACTGATGGCCTCTATCGTTACTGGTAGCCCAATGCTCTTGATGCTATCAGCGGTCGCTAGTAGTTTGACACTGTCATTGAAAAATGGCGCGGTGCTGGTGCCTCTGATTGCATTGCCAATGCAGTTGCCGGTGTTGATTTTTGCGACGGGTGCGGTTGATTTGTTTGCCACTGGTCTTAATGGATTACCTATATTGGCGTTATTGCTAGCAGGCAGTATCGTTTCAGTTTTGGTGATGCCGTGGGTTATTGCGTTGACCTTAAAAATGGCGTGGCTCAATTAAACAGTAGACTAATAAACAACAGACCAATAAACAGTAGATCAATTATTTTATCAAAACCCTTTTTACTAACAGCATGGTGAAAACTGGCAATTTTGCTATAATAGTCCATTAAATAAGTAAACACTCCCTTATAGATTCTATCCAGTGTTTAACGCCAGCAGGTTAGCAGGTAGTAGCGCCCATGATGTGTTATACCTGTCACCATAAGCTACGCAATAGGTTTATTCCCATGCCCAACCTGAATAACGTCTCATCTCCTAGCCTGTGGCAACGCATTTGGCAAGGCTTTTTGACCACTGTGGGCACCAAGCAGTTCTTTCGCATTTTTGCACCTTGGGTTAAGTGGTTAGCGATATTAGCCAGTATCTGTCTGCTGATAGGTAGTGTCTGGGGTCTTGCTTTTGCACCACCTGATTACTTACAGGGCAACAGTTATCGCATTATCTTTATCCACGTCCCAGCGGCCAGTCTTGCCATCTCTATCTATTTTGCCCTTGCAGTATTGGGGGCAATTTATTTGGTATGGAAGATTAAGACTGCCAGTTTGGTCGCGCAAGCACTTGCGCCGATAGGCTTTTTGCTGTGTGTGATTAGTTTGCTAACAGGTTCTATTTGGGCAAAACCAACGTGGGGCACTTACTGGGTTTGGGACGCGCGTTTGACATCTATGCTGATTTTGGCGTTTTTATATGCAGGTGTTATGGCGATGTTTGCTGCTTTTGAACATACCGCCAACCGTGGTAAAGCAGCGGCCATTCTGTCGATTGTTGGCGCGGTGAACCTGCCTATTATCAAGTATTCAGTAGAGTGGTGGAATACCTTGCATCAAGGCGCAACGTTTACCTTAACGGCAGCACCAAAAATGTCAGCAGATATGTGGATGCCGTTGCTACTCACGACTATTGGTAGTTATTTACTGGTGGGGACATTGGCGATTTATCGAACCAATACACTCATTTTATACCGTGATCAAGGTAAAGCGTGGGTGAAAGAATATATCCGTGGTCAACACAAATAACGGCTAGGAAATTATTATGCAGCCCTATTTTTATAGCTTTTCTGAATTTATTGCCATGGGTAAGCATGGGGTTTTTGTCTGGTCATGCTGGGCTATTACCGTTGGCATGATGCTGGTTTTTATTATGTATAGCCGTAGGCAAAGAAAAGCACTGATCAAACAGCTGACTATCCAGCAAGCACGTCAAGCACAACGTACGGCTAAAACACAACCGCCAACAAATAAGCGCGCTGATTAAAAAGTCGCTTAACATCATGATTTTATAGAATTTTTTATAGTACAATCATCAATATGTGACCGCATAAGTTGCGATGGTGCTTATTGATTTATAGAAAAAATGCTATCATATAGCTATTAGAAGCGTACGACTAGAAAGACATTCTTAAAAAGTTTTTCTAATCGTAGTGTCTTCAATATTTTCTGTTTTATAGATTAATATTGTCAAAGCCATTTAATATGAGTACAGGGTAACGATGTACAAAGGCTTTGACGGTAGTTTGTAAAACAGTGACTCATCAATGAGGTAGTGGTATGAACGCAGTTCGTCGCAAAAAACTGATGTGGGTTATGTTTACGCTTGCAGGAGCGGCGATAGCCGTGGTGTTGGTGCTTTATGCCATCGGGCAACAGACAGATTACTACTTTGATGCTACGGCCATTGCACAAGGTGAAGCACCACAAGACAAACGTATTCGCGCAGGCGGTATGGTGGTTGCGGGTAGTGTCCAGCGAGCAGCAGACAATCCATTGAATGTTGAGTTTGCTATTACTGACTTTCAGTCGACAGTGCCGGTGACCTATCAAGGTATTTTGCCAGATTTGTTTGCTGAAAACTCAGGTGTCGTCGCCACTGGTAAAATGCAAGGTGATACGTTTGTCGCTGGAGAAGTATTGGCCAAACACGATGAAAACTATATGCCGCCTGAAGTCGCTAAGTCAATGAAAGAGAACAATCGTAATGGGGTTGTGCCTCCTTCTGAGCAGTACAATCCTGCCGAAAAACTTCATGAGACTCAGACGCTGCAACAGTAATAAGTAATAAGTAATAAGTTTGTTTGGCTGTCCCATCCTAAAATAGATTGATAAAAAAGCCACCGAGAGTATCGGTGGCTTTTTTCATGCTTTCTCATAAATAACTATCAGCTACTAATCATCCCATACAGGGCTATAATCAGGATGTTTGATTTTGCGACCATCAGCGCGCGCTAAATTGCCAATTTTTTCTAATTCTTCTGCACTTAGTACCACATCGATAGCGTCTAAGTTTCCTTGCAAGTGATCAGGGTTAGCGGTTTTTGGAATAGCAATACGGTGCTTGTCGGACAAAATCCATGCCAATGATATCTGTGCTGGCGTGACATTGTGCGCATCAGAAATTTCTTTGATGGTCTCATTATCAAATACATCACCACGTGCTAATGGCGAGTAGGCTTCTAAGAGAATGTGATGATTGTTCAAAAAAGTCTGCAAGGTGTGTTGTTTGATAAATGGATGAAACTCAACTTGATTGACCACAATCGGTACATCGGCATGTTTTTTTGCTTCAATAATATTGGCAATATTAAAGTTAGACACACCAATATGTTTGGTCAATCCTTGTTTTTGTAGCTCGCATAATGCAGGAATCGTTTCAGATAATGGCACGCGATCATCAGGCCAGTGTAATAGCAAGAGGTCGACATAATCGGTATCTAAGTTTTCTAACGAACGTTTGGCTGCTTCGACCAACTTTTCTGGTTGAAACTTCATGTCATCAGGGAAAATTTTCGTGGTCAAAAAGAACTTGTCACGAGCCACGCCTGATTGTTTGATGCCTTGACCCACTTCTTTTTCATTGTCATAAGCTTGAGCAGTATCAATATGCTCATAGCCCATCTCTAACGCTTTTTTGACAACGTCGATACAGTCTTGGCCCGTTGATTGCCAAGTGCCCAGTCCTAGTACCGGAATATTTGCTTGTCCAGCTGTACGCATATTATAAGTTTTCGTACTCATATTATTATCCTTATCGTTAATGATTTTATGATGTCTTATAGACTCTGACTCATAAAACTGATTGAAACAGAGCAACAGTCATAGTCGGTTCAACTGAGTACTCTTTAGCTCGTCTACTATAGAAAAAAGCGAGGCAAAACGAAAGGGTAGGTGACGGTTTCCTACAAAGGACAAACAGGCTGTAACGTGATTTTTTAATCACTGATTAGCATTTTAGCATTTTTTCAAAAAATACAGACTTCGAAATCCATGCCATAAAAAACGCCCATCGCTATTGAGCAATGGGCGTTTACTGTAAACAAGATACTCTTATATTGGAGTATTCTTTAGTTTAAAGCTTATTGGGCAGCAGTTTCTACTGGGGCTGTGGTCGCAGCAGTGTCTGTATGCGCGCTGTGATCGGTTCCCCAAATTTTTGGATATTTATAACCGGGGAAGGTTTCATGCGCGTACTTTTTGAATGCTTCTGAGTTATAAGCGTTTGTCACATCTTCGACCCACTTTTTGCCAACGTCAGCAGATTTGATAGCTGACCAGTTAACGTAAGCAAAGCTTGGCTCTTGGAATAGAGCGTCAGTCAGAACAATCCCAGCGTCTGTCGCATAATTGCCATTGATAACCGCGAAGTCCACTTCATCACGAGCACGCGGTAGTTGAGCGGCTTCCAACTCAACGATTTCAATATCGTATTTGCTGTTATCAGCGATATCGGTTTTTGACGCAGTCAATGGATCGATGTTGTCTTTTAGCGTAATCCAACCAAGATCACTCATCATCACAAGAGCGCGAGCAAAGTTACTTGGGTCATTTGGAGCAGAAACACTCATACCTTTATAAGCTGCGTCTAGACTGGTCTTTTTGCCAGAATAAATGCCAAGTGGGGCGGTTGGTACTTGGAATGCTTCAACCAAATCAAGGTTGTTCTCTTTCTTGAAGTTATCAAGGTACGGTTTATGCTGGAAGATATTGATATCCAAATCACCTTCAGCCAACGCAAGGTTCGGACGAACATAATCCGTAAAGGCAACCAGCTCTACTTCATAACCTTGGGCTTCAAGTGAGCTTTTCACTTGGTTACGTACCATATCAGCAAAATCGCCTTCGGTAGTACCAATGACAATTTTTGTATGCTCAGGATCGATATCGCTAGCGGCAGTTTCTGCCGTTGCGCCTTCGGTAACGGGCTGTTTAGTCGCTTCTGGTGCTGATGAATTGTTGCAACCAACCAACACTAAGCCTGATACGCCAACAGCAGCAAATGCATTCGCCAACTGGCGGCTGATATCTGTTAATTTCATGGGATTTCCTTAATAAGAGGGGGAGACAGTAGGCAAAATGTGCCATTAAAAAAAGCAACATTAGGGATAGTAATGCTGCTAAATGAATGAGTATTAAATTAGTGACAAAATTAAAGGGTCTCAGTAACAAAGTCAAGCATTTTGCTTAGGACGAATCGGCATTAAACCTTGAGTGTTCTTCATAATAAGCAATGTTGACGGCCTTTTGATTTTTTGTCTTGATACGGCTTTTACCGTTTATCCAAGCGAGTGGCTAACCAATTACCAGAGGCCTGAATCGCGATGACCATGATAGATAGTACAATGACGATAAAAATCATCACCTCAGTTTGATAACGATAATAGCCGTAACGAATGGCCAAATCACCCAAACCGCCACCACCAATCATACCAGCCGCCGCTGAATAAGACAGCAGGCTGATACAGAGAATCGTCACTGACAATATCAGGCCTGAGCGTGCCTCATTGAGTAAAACTTTGATAATTGTAAAGGGACGTGCGCCCATAGATTCAGTGGCCTCGATGATGCCGCGCGGCACTTCACGTAAATTTTGCTCGACCAAACGGGCAAAATAAAACGAACCAGCGATTGCCAACACTAGCGAGGCAGCAATAGGGCCGATACCAGTGCCAACGATGGCTTTGGTAAAAGGACTCATAGCAATCATCAAAATAACGAAAGGAAAAGCACGCATAAAATTGGTGATACCACCAAGTACACCATAAAGTGTCTTGTTCTGTAAGAACTGGCGGTCACTGGATAAAAACAAAAACACGCCAAACAGCCCGCCGATGACGATAGCGACGGTCGTTGAAATGCCCAGCATGATAAACGTATCGAGAAACGCATTCACAATCTCTTTGCGCAGTGCAAACAGCTTGTCTATCGAGGCGGATAATTCAGTACCAGTTAACATATCTATTTCTCCTGCCTCATTAGTCCTCAACGACCAAACCTTTACCAATCGGAGTATTTGCCTGAATCAGACCGTCTCTTACTTCTGCCACTTCTAACAGTTGCCCTTGATGCAATAACGCTGTGCGATTACAAAGCCGACGAATCACACTCATTTCATGAGTGACAATCACAATGGTTACGCCCAGTTGCTCATTAATATCACGCAGACAAGTGAGCAAGCTGCGGGTCGTGGCCGGATCAAGCGCACTGGTCGGCTCATCGGCCAACAATACTTTTGGACTTGGGGCAATCGCTCGCGCAATACCAACCCGCTGTTTTTGTCCACCTGATAGCTGCGCAGGATAATGACCAGCACGATCTGTCAAATCTACAATCGCAAGACAGTCCATGACACGTTTGTGAATGTCACGGCTCGGATAGCCCGAAACAGTTAAGTTAAAAGCCACGTTATCAAAGACGGTACGATTGGACATTAGGTTAAATTGCTGAAAAATCATACCAATATTATGCCGAGCGATACGCAACTCACTGGCAGACAATGTGGTTAAGTCGGTGCCATCGATAATGACTTGACCAGAATCTGGGCGCTCAAGCATATTAATCAGGCGTAACAAAGTAGACTTGCCTGCACCCGAATAGCCCATGAGGCCAAATATTTCGCCTTGCTGAATAGACAGAGAGGTTGGCTCAACAGCAGTAAACCAATGCGGTTTGCCGTCTTTATCTTTGATTGAGCGGTCGCTTAAAAAACTTTTGGTCACATCGTTTAAGACAATCATGTCATTCATGGCGGGCTCAAAATTCAATAATTTTTAATAGTTATAAACGTGTTATCAGCCTTTTTTACAATATAAGCAGCCAATTAGAAAACAACAGTCAATAACCCTATAACAAGGGGCGCTAATATAGCATATTATCGAGCACTTTGGATATTCGCATCCGTGCACCGCTTATGATTAATAGCTATTAATGAAAAGGACTTTAAAGAATATGAGTTGCAAGAAGAGCGTCGAAAAAAATGCTTGTTTGACCTAATTATGCTGATGATAATGAGGATCGTGATTGACTGGTATAACAACTAAAAATCTGGTATGACCATTCAGAGTATCGGTGAGGATACGCCCTTGATGGGCAGTGACGATTTGTGAAACCAAAGATAATCCCAAACCAGAGCCTTTATTTTTTTGTTGTAAGCGTACGAATGGGCTAAATACCTCTTCGCGTTTGTCTTCAGGAATGCCCGTGCCTTCATCAATGACGGCTAATACCGCATATTTTGGTAATGAGCGTACAGGTTCGGCTTTGGCTTTCTTTATATGCTTGGCAAATAAGCTTTCTTTACGGGGTGCACTCGCTGTCTCAATCTCATTTTGAACGTTGGGCTTAGCATCGTTTTTAATGACAGTTGAATCAACCATAGTTTTGTCTGTTTTAGGAGCTTCATCATTTTTGCGTGCACTGATATTTCCACTCGTTATTCTGGTTCTAGGCTTAGACGTCGTATCGCTAGTGACTGCACTTTTAGAGTAGTTACTCGCTTCAGAGTCAGGAACGGCTTTCCACATGACCTTTTTTATTCTGTCAGTCAAATCAGTGGTGAAGCTATAATAGTTAGCGAACAATGATGAGGTGCTCGTGGTTTCATGGCTAGTGGTTTCGTTTATAGGGCTACTTTTTTCTGATTTTTGTACAGCATCCAAATCCTTTGCAGTATTAGAAGAGGTAGATACTGGTGATACCACACTGGTAGGACTCTCAGCATCAGTGCTACTATCAATATCTAGCCTAACCTCTCCCTCACTATCGCCATTAGTCGCCATACTTTCCCCATTTTTATAAATAGGTGGTGCTGGCAATAAAGGGGTCGAATCTGTTTTCTCAGATTTAACGTTATCAATCGTATTAGAAGTAGCGGATTCGTCTAAACTCAATGGGTGTTGCGACACATCTTCGTTGATATCACTCTGTTGATCATAAGATGCAAAGTCTGAATTATTATAATCAGCAAAACTACTACAAAGCACTGTTTGCAATAGATAATCAGGAACGGTGCCGGCCTCATCAATACTCTGAACCCCATACAGCAATACAGTCACTGGCGGTTTACCATGTAGCATGGCATTGGTTAATAAATTGCGAATCAGATGAGTCAACATGGATGATTGACCATCAATAACGATGTGCTCGCCAATCAGCGTGGCTTCAGGATAATGTTGCCGCTCTTGGTTCACTAGCTGATACAAATCCAAATTTTCAACTTGCTGTAAGGCATGGCCAGCATCTAAACGACTGACCAATAAAATGCTCTCTACCAGATCATTGAGTCCAGATAAATCACGATTAATCGCTTGCGCACGTTTATCGAATTTTGCTTTGGTGTCTGCGGGTAGCGCGCCCGTCAGCATATCCATCATCTCGATTTGTAAGCGAATGCGAGTGATGGGGGTGCGCAGTTCATGAGAGGCATGTGCTAATAATAAGTTATTGGCATCGATAAGGTGTTCGATCTTTTGCGCCGCTTGGTTAAATCCGCGTGCCAATGAGGCAATCTCATCATTACCGCGAGCATTAACGCGCACCGTAAAGTCGCCATCACCCAACTGTGCCATCTGTTGACTCATCTGATTGATACGCCATGTGATGGTACGGGCAATCCACCATAGTACACCTGCCATAATGATCAGCAGTAGTAGCGTACCAGTGAATAAATTTAAGGCGGCAGAGAGTACTGGCTTTTTGGGTGGCAAGCGTGACTCGTACAAAAGCGTATAGCCTGTACTGCTATACACTTGGGCTTGTTTGGTAGGAGGCGTGTCTGTAAATGAAGGAAAAACGCGTGATAGTAGAGAAGGCGGTTCTGGCAGCTCTAGCGGTAAATCGCTATTGTCTGTTTGCATCAGCAACCGACCTTCGCTGTCATACAAGCCCATCTTTGCTTGTAATGACTCATCAAAAATATCAAAGCTTTTTTTGACGACAGCTAGCATAAAGCGTGACTGTAAACGGTTGTCTTTACTAACGGAGATGTTCAGCTCGTGCAGAAATGGGTCTATTTGTCCCAGAATCTGTGTGGCCAAGACTTCTGAGCGGATACCTGCATCTTTATCGTGCACAAGCTGTGTCAATAACACCATAGCGACGGCAAACAAAATAAGTGCCAGCATCACGCTGGCAAATAGCTTAGCAAATACCGAACGGAATCCCAACTGCTGCATTAAACCATCTCTATTGTCAGACTCTTATATTGGCTCATACGATTTACTTTATATTATGAAATAAACCGTATGATTATTTGCTCAATAAGTCAGTGATTTCTGTGATCAAACTTGATCAGTGGCAAATTGATAACCAACACCGCGTACGGTAATAATACGTTTTGGCTGGCGCGGATTGTCTTCAATTAAAGCACGCAGACGTGAGATATGCACGTCAATCGCGCGATCAATGTTGTCTGAGCTGTCATCATTTGGCATGGCTTGCCAAAGCTGCTCGCGATTTAAGACTTTGCCAGAATGGGTGGCAAAGTAATGCAATAATTGGAATTGATGCGTTGTCAAACGTACTGGTTCATCATCGATAGTCACTTCATGACTATCAGGGAATACACTCAAACGACCAAAAGTTAAGCTGTCTGATTGGCTGTCTGCTTGATTGGGCTGTTCATGCCTACGAATAACAGCGCGAATACGCGCGAGAAGCTCACGTGGCTCAAAAGGCTTAGCGATGTAATCATCCGCACCCATCTCAAGACCTAGTACGCGATCTGTCGTATCACCTTTTGCGGTCAGCATGATAATTGGTACTTTATTGGTCATGTTGTTTTTATTGCCACGGATTTTTTGACATACTTGCATGCCGTCCATATCAGGTAGCATTAAATCAAGCACGACCAAGTCGATATCACGCTCTTTGGTATCTAATAAATCAAGCCCTTCCTGACCGAGTCCTGCATGATGCACATCATAATAGTTCATTGTCAGGTAGTCGCTGATTAATTCAGCTAAATCGGGATCATCTTCAATTAATAAAATTTGCTTGCTCATGGTTTATCCTCTAGTTGTTGTTATGGTTTGTCAAAACTTAACGTGCTCTACTGTTTTATATCATGATAAGTACATCAGCTTCTCAAGCATTTAAACGATCAACTCTCTAAATAAGCGATCAACTCTCTAAATTTTCCAATAATTTATTAACTTTTTGTGTTTGGGCGTTTATCTGGCGAGACACAGACGGCTAAATACTCGGTATATGATATATAATACGGTCATATTGCCTAATTATGCAGTTACAAAACAAGAGAGCCTTTGTTAATGTTTCTACACAATGTAACTGTAAGCATGAATGGCTATGAAACAATGACTTTTTTGCCTTTAGAATCAACCGGTAAATCAGCTAAGCAAATTAAGCTGTCGTTACTAATACCCGCAATTAAATATTGGTCTGTAATGGGGCTGTACTCAACTACCTCAATAGGCCGGCGAATCAAACGCTGATCTTGTCCAATAATCCACACGTTAGCGGTCAAAGGGCTAAGCGGTTTATATGGTGGCTTTTGTAATTCTGTCAAGTCAACATCATGAAGTGCGCGCTTAGGCACAACTGTACCTACATCTATTTGACCGTAATCAACGCGTCCCGTGACCTTCATATCTGGCATCAACATGTCACGACTGGTCTTATTTTCGACCACTTCCACATAAACCAAAAGTTTTTTAGGCTGGCTGGTCGCTGTCAGTTTACTGACCTGACCAGTAAATTTGTCCGACAGTCCTTCAGCAGTAAAGTTCACGGTCTGACCAACCGAGAGCTGCGGTTCTGCTTGAATAGGTAGGGTCGCGATAAAATGTAATTGCGTCTCATCACTCAGTCGTAATAGCGGTGTGCGCGCCGTTAGTGTTTGGCCTGTTTTGATATATAAGTCTTCTACGCGCCCTGAAAAGCTGGCACGGACCGTGACTAAAGTATACGGTGATGTCGAATTCGTTGCACTGTCGCTGGCATTTACCGTATCTGCACGAGAGTTGTCATTTGTGGCAGGCTCTGCTTTTAGTGGATCTTTCTTATCAGGTGAGGTGCTTTTTGTGGTTACCGTATTGTTTATGGGCGCCGTACTGTCTTCAGTTGTAGGCTGGGCCAATTCAGAATTGAGCGTGGTGTTTTTTTCTTGTTTGTCTTTTGATTGGGTATCATCTGCATCGCTAGCCAATGCATTCTCTCGATCAGACTGTTCGGTTACCGAAGAGGGGATGTCTGCGGTAGCCAAACGTCGCACAATCACTAAAGGCATACCTTTTTCCACCCATTGACCTTTAGTGACCAGTACTTTTTCGACATCAAGTGGATGCGCTGCAATAAGCTTGGTCTGTTTGATGGGTTCGATACGGCCTTGTAACCCCAAACTTGGCTGATAACGCGAAGGCTTTATGCTCAAGATATGATCGGGTGTCATGGTAACGCTATCGGCAGTAATGATAACGGGAGTGTCTACGGTGGCACTGTTTTCGGACGTGACTGGTTCATCAGTCGGCGGTGATGGCTGACAGGCAGCAAGCAATAAAGCACTGAGCAAATAGATGCTGTTTTTTAAAATTTTAGAAGCTGTCATAGCAGTCACCAGAATAATCATGGTTTTATTATATAGTGAATTGCAATGAGGTGAAACAATTGCCCAATATGGATGACACTTAGGAAAATAAGGCTATTAATCCATACAGATAGTCAAAGTATAGAGTCCAATAAAGTGAGTCGGTCGAAAATATTACTGATCAGTGCGAACATTGATTCACTAATGACTGGAAAAAGGTCGATAACTGTGATAAAACAAACATAACGAAATAGACTGTACATTTTTATTACAAAACAAAATTATCCAGCAATGTGATTATCGCTTCTATATAATACAAAAACATCATAAAACTGAGGGTTTTTCTGATTTGGGCTTTTTATTTTCAATAATAATTATCACGCTGTTATGAGACGCTGTAAATTGCGTCTGAAACAAATACGGTTTCAATGCATGAGTATAAAAGCGAAATAATTCATCCAAAAAGATAAAAAACAGGCTCAATTTAGTAAGCTTATTAATAAGAAAGTGCGTATAGTAACTTATGTTGACGCTGTGTTTGAGAGGCAGATACTGATAGATGGAAAGTTCACTGTCATGAAAATAGCAATGCAAACTTAGCCGTTCTTATCAATCCCATCATCAATGGTAGGGTAAGTTGAGATAACAGTTAATCATTTGTATCAATAAAGAGCGTTACGCATAAATAGTCGTTTATAGGACAATGATAATGGAAAATAATTTTGATGGCTTAAAAGTGATGGTAATTGATGACTCAAAAACCATTCGCCGTACCGCAGAGACTTTGTTACAAAAAGCTGGTTGTGAAGTAGTGACCGCAATTGACGGTTTTGATGCTTTAGCAAAAATTGTTGATAATAACCCAGATATTATCTTTGTCGACATTATGATGCCGCGTTTAGATGGTTATCAAACTTGTGCGCTGATAAAAAACAATCCTGATTATGCCAATAAGCCTGTAATTATGTTGTCGTCTAAAGATGGCTTATTTGATAAAGCAAGAGGTCGTATCGTTGGGTCTGATGAGTACTTGACGAAGCCATTTAGTAAAGATGAGTTGTTTGAGGCAATCAATCAGTATCGCTAGTACGAATGGATAGGTATATCTATAAATACACAACTGAATTAAGCCTTACGGATTGGCATGATTGATGCATATTCATAGGTTAGCGTTACAGTAAATATATTTAGTACGGGTTTCATAACTGATAATGGCTCAATATTTAATCCCGACTGTGAGGAAAGTCATTTTGCCATTTATTTTGGCAGGTTACTTTTACTCAGTTTGTCTCAATCATATATCAATATATCCTTAAGGATATCTTCGAAAAAGAAAGGAAATCACTATGACTACCGTCTTAGTCATTGACGACTCGCCATCTGAAATGGCGAAATTTCGCGACCTGCTTGCTAAAAATAATTTTAAAATATTAGAGGCGACAAATGGTGAGCAAGGCTGTCAGATGGCCATGGATCATCTGCCAGATGTTATCTTGATGGATGTGGTCATGCCTGAGATGAATGGCTTTCAAGCTACTCGAAAAATCACTCGTGGTAAAACCACCGCTCATATTCCCGTGATTATGATCAGTACCAAAAATCAGGAAACAGACAGAGTCTGGGGTAAGCGTCAAGGTGCTAAAGAGTATATGGCCAAGCCAGTTGATGAAAGTGGGTTGGTCAATATCATTCGCAAAGTAATGGAGTAGATTGTGGCATCCAGAGGATTTATTGAGCTTCTGCGTTTAGCAGATTTGGCCCGCGCGCGCAAAAGTGGTCGCCGCGGTGGACAAGAGTATGACTGGCAAGGTGTGGTATTTGAGATTGGTGGACAGCGACTGGTTGCTCCGATGGGTCAAATATCAGAAGTATTGGCCATGCCAGAGTATACAAGCTTGCCTTTAGTAAAGCCTTGGATGCTTGGCATGGCCAATATACGCGGACGTCTATTACCCATAACAGATTTGTCTCAGTTTTTGCAGGTTCCTAGTCGCTTGACGCAAATGAGTCAACGCAAAGTCATTGTTATCGACCATGATAATTTCTTTTCAGGACTGGTAGTCGATCAAGTCATTGGTATTGAGCAATTTACTCGTGACCAATACCGTGCAGAAGCAGTCGAGCCCAGTTCGCCGTTTGCGCCTTATAATCATGGTAAATTTTTGAAAAATGAACAGGATTGGTACGTTTTTATGCCAAGCTTGCTCGCCCAAGATTCGCAGTATGCCAATGCTGCCATATAGCTGTTGATGATAAAACATTTGGTTATTAGAACGATGAAATAATGGCGAATGACATGATACAGTTGGATATCAGCATTCATACAGGCTTTGTTAATCACTGTTTTTTTTATAACAGTACGATTGTCAAAGTCAGTCACGATAAGACTTTGACGATTGTTTGAAAGGAATACGTACGATGAGTGATGCTATAAAAAAACCTGTGACTGGTACGACTAAGACAATGGCTGACAGCGATAATTCCAATAACTTATGGAAATTGTTATTGGGGGTTTTTGTTTTATTAAGTGGGGCTTGTCTGATTTGGCTGGTCAATTCGTTATCGTCAGTGAGTCAGCATTTAGCTGACTTTAATCAAGCTGTTGTTTTGCCAGTAATAATATTTGTAATAGGGGCATTAGGCATTCTGTTTGCTTCATACCAATTACTTAAGCAGCGCGGTGGGTCAGAACGGGTACTTATTGAAAAAGAAACACTGCGTCGCCGTCAAGAATCAGAGGCAGAGTCTGAGCGCGCGCGTCAAATCCAAGAAGAAAACGAACGAAACCAGATAGCCATTCTACGTTTACTTGATGAATTGGGTGATTTGGCAGAAGGGGATTTGACGGTTAATGCGACCGTATCAGAGGACTTTACTGGCGCGATTGCTGACTCAGTGAACTTTGCGATTGACCAATTACGTCAGTTAGTATTGGTTATTAACAACACGGCAGATCGTGTTTCGCAATCTTCAGAGCAAACACAGATGAATGCGGTTGAGCTTGCCGAAGCATCTGAACACCAGGCACAAGAAATTGCGGGTGTGTCAGCGGCTATTAATGAGATGACTGTGTCCATTGACCAAGTATCAAATAACGCATCAGAATCTGCGACGGTTGCCCAGCGTTCAGTTGCTATCGCTCATAATGGGGCAGAGGTTGTACAACGTTCTATTGAAGGTATGAACGTTATTCGAGATCAGATTCAAGAAACCTCAAAACGTATCAAACGTCTGGGTGAGTCATCGCAAGAGATTGGTGATATCGTTGGTTTGATTAATGATATTGCGGATCAGACCAACGTTTTGGCACTGAATGCTGCGATTCAGGCATCGATGGCTGGCGAAGCGGGTCGAGGCTTTGCTGTGGTTGCTGATGAGGTTCAACGTCTTGCTGAGCGCTCAGCTAACGCTACCAAACAGATTGAAACATTGGTGAAAACCATTCAGGCAGATACCAACGAAGCAGTTATGTCGATGGAGTCAACAACCTCCGAAGTTGTCCGCGGCGCTCGTTTGGCAAAAGATGCGGGTGAAGCACTAGAAGAAGTGCAGAGCGTTTCTAATACGTTGGCGGACTTGATTCAAAACATCTCCAATGCGGCGTTGCAGCAGGCTGAATCTGCTGGACACATCTCCCACACTATGAATATTATTCAAGACATTACCTCACAAACTTCATCTGGTACGATGGCAACCGCACGCTCTATTGGTGAGCTGAGCGAAATGGCGGCAGCACTACAAGAATCAGTGACGGGCTTTAAAGTAACGAATGATGATGTATTGTTAGATAATGACACGCTGAAAACAGAGAAAACCTTGTCAAAAAGCGCTTGATAATAAGTTTTGATTTTAAGTCATTACTAGATGGTTGGTCATCTTCCATACTGGTGTGTTAACCAAAATGCGGCATGCGTGGTGATGACGTGCCGCAATAATCATAGCAGGTGACGTGAATATTCTTATTCAACCAAATAGCGAGCATATTCAGACAGCCAAGTCTGCATCAGTCAAACCTTTGATGCAGTCGGACGATTTTGATGTGCAGCAATGGCAACGGTATATAGAGCAAGAGATTGGTTTTGTTCTACCAGATATCCAACTGCAATGGTTGATAAATGCAATTGACCATACGGCATTATCGTATGGAATGACCGCTCAAAAATTGTGGTATCAATTACCAAACAATGATGAGATTCGTCAGAAATTGTTAGACAAAGTATTGATTCATGAAAGTCGTTTTTTTCGTCACATGCCTTCTATAGATTTTGCCACACAGTGTGCATTACAGCATCAGCAACCAACGGCTATCGCCGATGCTGATAGTAGTAACGACCGTATTAATGAGAATGGTGCTAATGAATTGTTTCGCATTTGGAGCGTTGGTTGTGCTAGAGGACAGGAGACTTGGTCGCTGGCAATGAGCTTGGCATCGGAACAATTGACAAACTATAGGATATTGGGTACTGATGTCAGCCAACAGGCGATTTTAAAAGCACGGTTAGGGCAGTATGAGAAGCGCCAGCAGTCTTTAATTCCTCAACATTGTCAACAATTTATTCAGCCATTACAAAATGCGAATGCGATAAACGAATCAAATATTCTTGATTCGTCTTCTGTAAAAAAGACGCGAGCAAGCACTCAGATGCACTGGCAAATTGCGCCTATCTTGCAGCAATATGTACGTTTCGCTTTACATAATATTTTTGAGCAAGAACCACCCACTACGCATCTTCAGCATGTGATCATTTGTCAAAATATGCTGCTATATTTTCGTAAGTTTGATCAGCGTGATGTTTTGGCTCGGCTATCAGAGCAGTGTGCGTTAGGTGGGTATATTATATTGGCTCCAGGTGAGGCGTTGTTTTGGCGTCCTTCGAATATGCGCCGTATTGCGCACCCACAGGTCAATGTGTGGCAAAAAATTAATGCCTAAATTAGTGCCTAGACGAGTTAGGATAAACCTATGAAAAACCAGCCCAATGACATAGTGACGCTTGAGTGGTTATTGCCACTATTTAATCAGCAATTATCACAGGTATCTGATGGCTGGCAATTAGGTGCGGATAGCACTGATTATGAGCGGATGATAGAGCCTTACCATCAGATTGGTGGGGCGTTGACCATGATTCGCTTTCCTTTGCTAGCAAACCTCGCTAACAAACTGAGTTTACTGGCAGAAGCAAGCCGTCATGATCGTCTCTCTACTTATCACCACCGGATTGGTCAGTTTTCTCATGGGCTGTTGCAACGTGAGCTGAATCAGTATGCACGTACGAGCAGTCATCATATTGCTTTAATTCATAAAGCCGCTGATGAACTGACGCAAGCATTGTCAAAACTGGGTATAGCGACAGACTCGCTGGTAGGCCTTACCGATAACCAATATCAGCATTCATACAATGATGTCGATAACAATATCATCGATAATATTGAGGTGATAGTACCTGCAAGTCGAATGATGACGCATTTGGACGATCATCATTATCAACAGTTATTACTGGCTTGGCGTCAGCAAGTACAATCGTTATTGGTTATTAATAGCAATCAATCATCTTTACTGACCGTGTTAAAAACGGTAAGCCAATATTTGTGGCAAACCACGCAAAATGGCGATTTGCAGCGCCTTTGGTATTTGACTGAACTGTGGCTAACTGATCTTACGCACAATGACACACCATTACCTGAGCAGTATGCGCCATTATTAAGTCAACTTGAGCAAATGATAGAGCCTTGTGCCAATCAAGCTGAGCTACCCTCAAGCGTTATCAGAAGCTTAATTTTAAAAATCTATATCGAATTAAGTGGTCTTGGCCAAAGTAGCACGACCACTCAATCTATATTAAACGGTCTATCGCAGAGTGCGCCAACCGCTCCACGTTTTCTATCACGGATACTTGGTGAGCTTGAGACACTTATCTTTAATTTAGATAAACCAGACACGCTTTTAACGCCTTTACAAAAAGTAAAAAGTCAACTTGAGAGGCGAGGCTGGACATATTATGTGTCGCAAGTCGAGTCAATCCTTACGGATATCGAGCACGCTTTATCATCAGAAAATGGTTTTGCACAAGAGCAATGGCAGATTGAGCGCAAGCTGCAAGAGTTATATAGTGCTATCTATAATACCGAACAAACAATATCTATTAAGATAGGGGGCGCGGCCTCTTTTATCACAGGGTCTGAAGCACTTGATAGTGTGGATAATGAGATTGAGGATAATCATGACGTCGCTTCTGCTGGTGCAGATTTGCGTGAGTTGCGCATCGCAGTAGAAGAAGTAAAACAAAGTTTCGATGAATACGTACAGCGCCAAAACATTCATCTGTTGCCAGATGCAGCTGATTTTACCGCTATTGGCGATGCTTTCGCTGATATGGGTTTGCCAGCAATTCGTCAAACCATAGATGAGATGGCCAGTATATTTGCACAATTGGCAAATCATAATATTGCAGTGCTCAGCTGGGATGTGATTCAAGCATTGGCTGAGGCTTTAATCTCTATTGAATTGTTGCTTGATTATCTTGCACAACAGGTCTTTGATCAGCAGTTATTGACTCAAGCAAATGAGTATACGACCAAAGCCATACAGCTACTTAATGTTTATATTGAAGCACCAGAGACGATCAACGATACTTTTCTTACACAAAAGCCAGCAGCGATGAATGTACTTCGTTATGATGATAGTGGCGAGATTGCCCCTGTTATCGTTTCAGACGTCGATAATGAAGATACTAATAATATTGGCGACCATACTGTTGATAGCAATACCGTTAATAATGTTGTAGAGAGTGAAGCGTTAACGCGCGTTCGTGAGCAAATTAAACCTGACAACTTCGAAATGGACGCAGATATCCGTGACATCTTTATTGAAGAGGTGACAGAGGTAGTCTCTGATCTAGAAGATTTCCTGCCGATTTGGCAGCAGGACTCACAGGATTTAACCCCACTAACTGAAGTGCGTCGAGGCTTCCATACTTTAAAAGGCTCAGGCCGTATGGTCGGTGCTTTTAGTATCAGTGAAATGGCATGGTCAATCGAAAACCTACTAAATCGCCTTTTGGATAAGACGCTATCTGTCACAGATGAAGTGGTAAATCTGGTCATAGAGACAACGAAACACCTACCAGCATTGGTGGCCGATTTTGAAGCGCAGCAATCTCCAAGCTTTGATCCTGCTGTCATTATTTTGCAAAGCCATAATTTGATGGCGCAGCAGCCTATCAATACTGGTCTACCTGTGCCTGCGCTTACTGACAGTGAAACCGCATCCGATAACAATCAATCTGTTTTAGCAAACCGCTCAGAATCGGACGTATTCAGCGCAACCATTGACGTTGAGGCGTCAATGCTTCTGGATACCGTTTACGATTCTGACAAGACAAGTAATGACAGTGAAAATAAAAAGATAGCTGCACCATTAGCTACTTTAGCGATTCCAGCGGTGCTTGTCCCTTTTATGCAAAAAATCGAGCAGTTACCAGCAGATGCTAGTGATGCAGACCCTGATATTAAAGAGATATTTCTAGAAGAAGCCAATGAAGTATTGATTGACATCGCTCCTTTATTTGAAGATTGGCGGCTATCAATCACTGATTTGAGCGGACTGGTAGACATCCGCCGCGGCTTTCATACCTTAAAAGGTTCAGGTCGTATGGTAGGGGCTCATTATACGGCTGAGCTGGCATGGGCTATAGAAGATATGCTTAATCGCATCTTGGATCGTAGCGTTGTTGTCTCAGAGGATATGTGTCAGCTGATTGCAGATGTATTGGCCGCTTATCCCAAGATGCTGACGGTATTTGAGCACGACAGCCAAGACTATCCAGAGATGATACCCTTATGGATTGCCTGCGCGAAATTTTATAGTAAGCAGCAACATGATGAATTTAGCTACACTGATTTATTTGCGCAGCCGTATGAGCCAGCATCAAATGACTCTGAGTATGAGGAAAATCAAAGCTCAGTCGGATTTGAGCTATCTGGTTCAGATAATACGTACCTCATTCATGATAATACCAATGAAGAGATAGACATCACACTACAGACGATCAACTGCGTCAACGAAATGATAGCAGACGCAGCTATTGTCTTAGCGCCTCAAAGTGAAAAAGAAAAAGCATTTTGTGAGATCTTTATCGACGAGGCGGAAGGCTTATTACAGGATATTAATCAATTTGTTGATGAGCATAAAGATGAGCCTTATGTTGAAGTCACGGATGAAATCGTACGCGCCTTTCATACTTTGAGAGGGGCTTCTGGCTCAAGTGCGCTAGCGGCCATCAGCGAAGTGAGCGCGACCATAGAGCATAGTTTGGAGTTGTTACAACAACAAGATACTGCCATGAATGCTCAGCATCTAGAGGCATTAGCCAAATCTGCCACGCTGATGGATGGTTATTTGGACCATTATAAACAAAACGTTCAGCCGCAAAACGTAGCAGTAGAAGAGATGCAGAGCCAACAAGACATCTCATCGTTACAGGCCATGCTTGATGAGCAACATATCACTAGCGATACTAAGGCCGTATCTGATAAAAAACCGACGATAGAGCAGCTGTTAGATAATAATATTGATGAATTATTAGATGCGGAATGGGAACTAGATGCCGCTCTCAATCATTCTGAAATAGAACATATTCAGGGCTATATAAAGCGCCAAATATCGCAAATACACCATTTGGCCAATAAAGCACAAGCGTTTCCAAAGTTTACTTTAATCCTTAATGAGCTAGGCAATACGTATATTTACTTGAGTGACAATCTTGATAAAGCAAGGGATACAAACATTCAAGCCATATTACATGCTGGGCACGCTCAGGTAGTCGGTTTATTTGATGCATTGGCTGGTAGTACGTCATTGAAAGTGAACAATCAAGTGCTTGAGGATCTACACAGTATTTATCAGGATGATGACAACAATGATGACGGTGCTTTTATCGTTCGAAGTGTCTCAGCACCTGAGCTTGAGCTTGAGTCTATTGACACAGATGCTGAGCTATTAGAAATCTTTTTAGAAGAGGCCCAAGAGCTGGATGCAGCGCTAGATGAGAGTTTTAATAAATGGCGCACTGATATAACCAATATCAACTCATTAAAAGTTTTGCAACGTCACCTTCATACTATCAAAGGTGGCGCACGGATGGCGGGTATCCGTAGTATTGGCGATCTGACGCACGAAGCTGAGAGTGTTTATGAGTCATTTGTAGAGAACAGAAGAGCCCCAACAGCGCAATGGCTCGAAATTATGCAAATGGTACAGGACACGATGTCGTTGCAAGTGATGCATATCGCGAATTATAAACAATCATTTTTTGCATCAGAGCTGATTGAGCAGCTACAACAGTTTGAAAAAGCAAAAACATTGCCAGAAACGGTAGAGCTCATTATACCCGTACCTAAACATAGTTTTGAATCTGATACGCAAAGTAAGAATGCTGAAAATACTGATAGTAGTGACGAAGCAGATACCTTAAGTTTGGATAGAATGATTCAGCAGTCATGGGCGAATGGCTTACCTGACCCTGATATATTGGCGGTGTTTTTAGAAGAAGCAGAAGAACTTACCAATCGTAATAAATATCTGCATTTATTCTTAAAAGATACCAACAATACCACCGCGTTACAAGCGCTTCAGCGTGATTTGCATACCATCAAAGGTGGTGCGCGAATGGTTACGGCGACTGGTATCGCTGATCTGGCTCATGAAATGGAGGCAGTTTATAAGGATTTTGTGAATGGTCGCCGTCCCGCCACCAAGAAAGTATTAGAGTTGCTAGTCGCCAGTCATGATTGGCTGGCTGATGCAGTGTCTATTCTTAGACAGCAGGTCAATCCACCGACGCCTGCGCTATTAATTGAAGCATTGCAACAGTTTGGTAAAAACCCTGATAGCTTAAAACAAATACCCAAAGAGTCTCTACAAGCACAGCGTGAAGCCATCTTTATTGCTAAAGCAAAGCAGGATTCACAGTACCTTGCAAAAGATATTAGTGAAATGCCGTCTATGCTCAGTAGCGTCAATGAAGACGATCAAGCTGATAATAACAATGAGATGATTCGTATTTCAGGGGGGTTGATTGAGCATATGATCAACCTGTCTGGTGAATCAGCCATTAACCGTGCTCGTATTGATATGGGCATAACCAGCTTGACCAACAGTATTGAAGATATGGGAACTACGGTACAGCGTTTGGCGGATCAGTTACGCCGAATGGAAATCGAGCTTGAGGCACAAATTCTGTCGCAAATCGACGATGAGCTGATTCAGAATGAAGATTTTGATCCTCTCGAAATGGATCAATACTCTTCTTTGAATCAGTTATCAAAATCCTTGACAGAATCCGCATCGGATTTGGTCGATATTAACCATACATTGCTAGAGAAGATACGTGATAGTGAGAGTCTTTTGTTGCAGTTAGCACGCACGCAAACTGAGTTGCAAGATGGTCTTATGAACTCGCGTATGGTGCCATTTACGCGTCTGA
Source organism: Psychrobacter vallis (assembly GCF_904846715.1). GTDB lineage: Bacteria > Pseudomonadota > Gammaproteobacteria > Pseudomonadales > Moraxellaceae > Psychrobacter > Psychrobacter vallis. The sequence goes on along the minus strand of NZ_CAJHBU010000005.1, from coordinate 37,665 downwards.
CACCACGTCTTGAGCGTATCGTGCGTCAGACTGCCAATGAGCTGAACAAGTCTGTTGAGTTGACGATTATTAATGCTGACGACGAGATGGACAGAACCATCCTAGAGCGTATTACCTCGCCGCTTGAACATATGCTACGCAACGCCGTCGATCATGGTATCGAAAATACATCGACGCGTCTAAGAGCAGGTAAAGAACGTAGTGGGCATATCACGCTTGAAGTACATCGCGAAGGCAGTGAGATTGTCATTGAGCTGTCAGATGATGGTCGTGGCATCGATGTAGAAGCCGTACGTAACAAAGCCATCTCTCAAGGTCTCATTAATGCAGACGATTATAGTTTAACTGACCTTGATATCATGCAATACATTTTTAATGCTGGACTGAGTACCAGTAAGCAAGTGACGCAGATTTCTGGGCGCGGCGTTGGTATGGATGTGGTTATTAGTGAGATTCGCCAATTGGGCGGTGCGGTCTCGGTTGTTTCAGAGCTGGGTCAGGGATCGCGCTTCACGATGCGTTTACCTCTGACTGTGGCAGTGTCTGATGCGTTGGTGGTTAGGGCGGCAGATCGTTATTATGCGATACCACTGGTGCAAATCGAGCGTGTGGTTCGTGTCAATCCAGAAAAACTTTACGATTATTATCAGTCAAATGCTGCCACGCTAAATTTTGAAGATGTTGATTATCGGGTTCGCTATTTAAATGAGATTTTATCGGGTAATAAATTGAACGAACTGGTCGTCAATACCAATACCAGTCTGCCACTTATTATTATTAAAAACCGTACTGGACACAATATTGCTTTGCAGGTTGATCAAATTGCAGGATCACGTATTGAAGTAGTGGTAAAACCATTAGGAAAACAGTTGTCAAATCTGCCAGGGATTTCAGCAGCGACCATTATGGGCGACGGCTCGGTCATGCTTATCTTGGATCTGATTGCTTTGATGCGCAATGCACAGCTGGTTAAAAATATGTCGAAATCTGCTGAATCTAAACGAAAGAGTATAGCGTTTAAGTCTACTATCTTAGTCGTTGATGATTCAGTCACCGTACGCAAAGTGACGTCACGCTTCTTGGAGCGCCAAGGGTTTAATGTGGCAGTAGCAAAAGATGGTATTGATGCAATTGAGATATTACAAGACACCACGCCAGATATGATATTGCTGGATATCGAAATGCCACGGATGGATGGCTTTGAGGTCGCAACTCAAGTCAGATATAATCAGCGTTTACAGCATATTCCTATTATCATGATTACCTCACGTACGGGCGAGAAGCATCGTGAGCGTGCGTTAGAAATTGGGGTAAATGATTACATGGGTAAGCCATTCCAAGAGCAGGAGCTGCTTAATAAAATTCAGGGGATATTGGGCAAAAAGGTTAGCCTGACTCATGAAGGATAATGCACGTATCTTGGCACTAAGAAAAAAAAACAAGAATGAGATTAGGGTGATGGTCGTAGCAGAAGATCATCATCAGCGTATGGCTTTTTCGGATACCATACGCAGTTGTGGTTTTATCCTCGTTGGTTGTATGTCACGAGCGCAACTGCAAGAGAGTGTTGAGGTAGCAGTCGATATTTGGCTGATAGATAGCGACTATGATGACAATGTTATGATGGCCACGACTGTTTCCAAACCAGCCGCAGTGTTGGTTGGATTTAGTCAAGCACCTTATCTTAACGAAGCGCCGCAATATGCCAAGTGGCAGCGCAAATTAAAGCGTAAGCTTGCGCACATGTTCGCGTTACCTGTGTTGGTCAATGATTTAGTTTATAAGAAGGATAATACGGAAGCAGATTGGCATTATGTTGTGTTTTTGGGCGCGTCTATGGGTGGTCCTAGTGCGATTAAAGAGTTTTTAGACAACTTGTCACCTATGCTACCAGTTTCTATCTTACTGGCACATCATTTTAATAAAACTATGATTGATACCTTGCCACGTATACTCAACCGCCATAATAATTGGCATTGTCAGGTGATTGCATCTTCACAGCGCTTACGAGCAGGTCATTGCCTCATAGCACCCATTGATAAGCAGATCGTCTGTGACTCGACAGGTCGTGTGATATTGTTAGATGAAGCATGGAGTGGTGAATATAAGCCTGCCATTGGTCAAATCCTCAAAAATACCAGCGACGTTTATGGTAGTGAGCTTATCAATATTATATTTTCAGGTATGGGTAACGATGGCTCGCAATATTTGGATGTCATTCAAGAAAACAACAGTCAGTTGTGGGCGCAAGATCCAAGTTTAAGTGCTTGTCCAAGTCAACCTCAGGCGATCATTGATTCAGGATATTGCAGCTTTGTTGGTAGTCCAGCAGATCTGGCGCAAAAACTTACAGATTATATTGGTGAAAGGGCGGTGACAGCCTCTTCGCATTAACTTATGGTGAGCGATGTATGAAACAAATTTTGAAACACTCGTTTGAAGCGGTAAGCTTACTGACCACTAGCAAGGGTATGCTTGATGTTACGATTGTTCCTGCCTTTAACCAACCTGACTGGCTTATCCCAAGCAGCTTGATTTTGAGTGTGGATGACTATGAAGAAAGTGTCTCAACATATGATTGGCAGCAGCAAGCAGTGGTGGTATTTCATCTACTACCACAGGATCAGTCGCCAGATAAAATAATAGTGTTAGAGGGTAATACCTCAGAGCATCGCTTAGCATTGCAAACGGCAGGCGAGCTCCATCAATTACAAGTACGTATTTCTCAAGTCAAAGATATCGATATTCCTGAGCAACTTAATCATACAGATATCGACAAAACTGTAGTACCTGCTAATGAAAACGTTGTGCTATCCTACCTTTTTCAAACCGTTATGATTGATGACAAAACTTACTTGGTGCCAGATTTGGATAAAATTGCGCATCAATTAATTGATTTAGACAGTTAGTTGCTCGTCTATATTTGAGTGAATTCTTGGCTATCAAGATATTAGCCTAGAAATTTTGCTTATTTCTAATCGCTGGATAAGTGGCTATTTTGTCTATGACATTGATTGTAGATAATGAGTGATAAGGACAATGGGATAGCGCATGAGTAATACAAGTTCACACTTATCAAAGTGGTCTGTCAGTAGTCGTATTTTTCACTGGATCAGTGCAGTTTTATTACTGGTCACATGGGTAATGATATTTTTGTACGACAATCTTGATAGTAACCTTTATATCGGATTGCATAAATCTTTTGGCATCAGCTTATTGTTTTGGATGATAGCACGGGTAATTAACCGTGTAGTGACTAAAGCACCGCCGCCAATATCCATGCCAAAATGGCAATTGTTACTATCAAAATTGTCGCATTTTGGACTTTATGCGCTACTAATTGCCATGCCAATGGCGGGTTTATTGATGTCTGTTTATGGTGGTCGACCTGTTGATATTTTTGGCTTGTTTCAAATCCCTGTGTTTGTGACTCCAGATCGAGGTTTAGCCCGCTTTTATAATGATTTGCATACTGAGATTATCTGGCCAACAATCATTGCATTCACGCTTATTCATATTGCCGCTGCTTTATATCATCAGTTCGTGAAAAAAGACAATTTAATGGCACGTATGAAATAATTGACTTTAAGCGGTTTTTTATCGATGAAAGTATTTTTTTCTACCTAAAAAACGCATATAAAAAACCCTAAGTACGAATACTTAGGGTTTTTTGTGAATACACTTACTATATTTAGTAAGCTAAATAAGTCTGATGCAGCAAATTATTTTTTATGCTCAGGCAAATTGATATTCATCTCTAATACATCTAAGCTGTCCTCAGAACGATGATTGATATTGACATCATCTATCTGTACGCCATTGACATACTTATTAACCACTTCTAATATCTCACGTTTCATTTTTTCGATACGATCAACGGTTAGGCGGTTGTTTAAGCGATTTTCACTAGCAACAATGACCTTAAGGCGTTCAGTCGCTAAATTAGCACTACCGCCACTATTGTTGTCATCAGTACCAAATAGGCTACTCCAAAATCCTTTTTTCTTCGTCATCATTAACCTCCAAACCAACGCTGTAATAGACTCTTTTTCTTCACATCAATATGACGTAATGGGCGTTCTTCGCCTAAGAAACGGGCGACAATGTCATCATAACATTGACCAGCAATAGAGTCGGTATAATGAATAACTGGCTCACCATGGTTCGATGCTTCAAGAACCGAATGGCTTTCAGGAACAACCCCAAGTAAGGGCACTTTTAAGATATCGTTAGAAATCGTATCAATATCCATCATCTCGTTGGCTGCTGCCCGTTCGGCGTTATAACGAGTAATAATCAGATGCTCACGTACAGAACCTTGATTTTCTTCAACTTTTTTGGTTTGGCTTTGCAAAATACCAATAATACGGTCTGAGTCACGTACTGAAGAAATCTCAGGGTTAGTAACAATAATCGCCTCATCCGCATGGTACATTGCCAACTGCGCACCGCGCTCGATACCCGCAGGTGAATCACAGATAATATAGTCAAACTGTTTAGACAGCTCAGCCATAATCTCTGCCACCCCTTCATCCGTCAGTGCGTCTTTATCACGCGTTTGACTGGCGGGTAGGATGTACAAATTTTCGAGTTGTTTATCTTTGACAAGTGCTTGCGACAAACGAGCATTACCGTTGATGACATCAACAAAATCGTAAACAATTCGGTTCTCACAACCCATGATCAAGTCTAGATTACGTAGACCCACATCAAAATCGATAACGACTGTTTTATAGCCACGCAATGCTAAGCCGGCGGCAAAAGAGGCACTTGTCGTGGTTTTGCCCACACCGCCTTTACCTGAAGTGATTACAACTATCTTCGCCACAATGGCACACTCCTATGAATCAATGGGATATCTTTTATATAAATAGCGCAATTACATATTATTCACATACTAAGCATGCACTACCTGCGAAGCTAGCCTAGCACAAATAAACAAAAATTTATAGCAAGTCAATGCTAAAGCCAAAAAACAGCGTATCAGTAAGCCATTCGCTATGGTTACCTAACGTTTTTTAGCCAATACAGCCTTTTGTGAATGATAAAATAAACGCTCATGAACAAGGTAGATAGTGGCAGAGCCAGAGATTCATCATAGAGTATTTTTGTTAAATAAACTTACGCTAATAATGAATCCAATCACCTCAGAGTATTTTATGAAAAATTGCTTGGCTCAGCTTTGTATTTTTCTAATAACCATTTGAACGTTTATGGTTTTCAATAGCATGTTAACTTAGGCATCATCCATAACGGTAAATACCAAGCCTTCACCTTCTATAAACCTCACTTGTACTGATTTATCGATCACATGCTCGGGTAAGTTGTCTCGCAAACAATAAGTACCCGCCACCGAAACCAGTGAAGGATTAAAAACCTGACAGAAAATACGAGCATCTTTGTCGCCTGTTGCTCCTGCAACCAATCGACCTTGGGCGCGACCATAGACATGCAGATTGTTGTCAGTGATGGCTTCAGCGCCGCTATTGACACTATCAGTCAAAATTAAGTCGCCGCCGACGTGGTTGAGGCTTTGTCCTGAGCGTAGCATTTGGTCATAGATCAAGCTGGTAATATGCTCAGCGCTCAATAAAGTCTCTGCTGTGAGCTCTGCTATCGTTGTTTCCACAGCCGACTTGTCAATGGTAGCAGTGTCGCTACTGCCAGCCAAGTCTGCGCTTTTATCCTCTGGTAATTCGCTTGTATTCTCTGGAGCTTTGCTAATTTGAGTAACGGTTTTTTTATTGGCCAAAATCCGCTCAATGCGTTTGCCATCGGCGGGAAATATGGCCAATCGCTGTGCGCGTGCTTGTGAATCGAGCATCCCTGTTACTACGCCGATGGGCTGTAAACCCCATGACCACAACAACTCTACCAATGCTGATAGATCTTGCTCAACCTCACTATCAATGAGAACTGGGATATTGCTGGATTTGTTACTTAGCGTTTCAGCAAGCTGGGCTTCAATAACGCCTAGATCATCTGTACTGAATTGCAAACGTGAAAAGGTCAGCATTTTGCCATAAAACGCCAATGCTGGTACGGCGATCGAGTCCTGATTGTCGTTGCCTGAAACTGTCATATATAAATCCTCAAAAGATAATTCTGTCGCTGTATTCGCGATGCTGTTTTTATTATCGAGTCGTACTGTTTATTTTATGGTTAAGTCGGATGATTGGTCATAGATTGAGCATGTCTTGATGCTTCCATTGTTGTACTTTTACTTGGGCTTCAAATTCCGTCAAACTGTCATCAATGATACTAGAAATTAAAGTATCTAGCGCGCTATTATCCGTGTCTATTTTTGCAATACCGCTCGCAATAGCCATCATCAATGAGTCGAGACGCTGAGGATCAAGGAGGCGTTTATTCAAGGCGTGAACGATATTTTCACCTATATTATGTCCCACGTGTTGTAGTTGCGATTCAATCAAGCTACCAGCAATAGGGATCATGCGCAAATAGCGGCGTAACTCAGGTGTGTTGGCCAATCCTTCTTCGATAGCATTGCCCATTTCGCTGGCCAATATACTGCCGCCGCCTGCTGCTGCCGTCAATTCCTGTAATTTGGGGGCCAATTCTGTACGCAATACAGACAACAGTGCTGCCTCAATCTCATTACGGTTTCGTGCAATCGTGGATTCAATAAGCGATTTGTGTGTCTCAGGATTGGTCAGTTGTTGCCGAAAATTCTGAATAGTTGTCAATATGACGCGGTCAGATAACTCTTCTAATAATAAGTCAATATAGAATTTAATTCGATTGATCCACGGCTGTGGCAGCACTTGGTAGCCAAGTTGGTATAAACGTCGCCCGATAACGACTGCTCGAAACAAACGCAATGCTCGTAGTTGAGGAAAACAGCCTAACACTTCGTACCAATGCACAAAAGGAAAAAAGAACCAGCGATAATAGATTTTTTGTTTAATCGCAACTGCCCAACGTAACAATAATTCAATAATTAAAAATATGGTAAAAAATCCACCAGCTGTACGTAAAGGATCATGTAAGGTGTTTTGATACCAGATGAGCGCATCGCTAATGGTTAGCCACCCTGCGACATGGCGACTAAAGTCACTCATCAAGACCGCATCAGTACTGATCAATAATAGATCAATACTGATGGCAATAATCATCACAATATCGTAAGTGAGTTTTAAGCGACTTGGTTTTGGACGATTGGGTCGTGACGGCTTATCGTCCGATAGATGAGACGACTGATTTGGCACGGGTGCTGAGTCTAGAGACGAGCTAGTAATAGTGGAGGCGGACACAGTCAAACCTTATAAATAATAAATGGCATAAAGAAGCAGCTTAGATAAAATACGCGACTATTGAGTCAGTAAAAATAGACGCTTATCACTGCTCCCATTATCAATGAATCGTTCCAAAAAACAACCCATCTTTTATTAGGGCGTGTTTGATATTCACAAGTAGGCACTGCTGATCGCTAAAACAGTTCCAGACAAGGCGCAAGTTGACGATAATGCTCATGCCTTAGCTAGACTTGCAACGCAGTATGGGGCAGTTTTAGCATCAACCCCAATCATAAAAGCAGGGGACAGGACTCTTTTTTGCCGCTTCATTGATAAAAATAGCCGTATAGAATGACTAAACTTACTATTTTTACCGTCGAATCGCCTAAAAAATAGTCTCTGTCAGTGCCATGGTTGAATTATCAAACACGCCCTATATAGCTGACAGTAAATAAAATGGATACACGATATTATAATGCAAGACTGGGATAAATCTTTCTGGCTTGCTGTGCCGTTGCAGACAGAGGCTACAAAAAATTTATCTCAGTCTCTCTGCCTCTCTTTTATAGTCCATTGACTATTATGGAGAATTAATCATATTTACGTCTTTTCGGTTTTGGGGTTGGTTTCAAATTCAGCCAGCATATCCGTAATCAGCTGATCTTTTTCACGCCATATTTGCTCAACCCATGCAAACATTTGCGCCTTCACAGAGTCGTCATTTTCGTAGCCACCATTTTGAATGCCAGCAAACAAGGCATCAGGTATCTTGATATGTCTGACATCAACGCCTAAGCGCTTAATGTTACCTTTCCATAGATCACTATAAGTTGGTACGCCATCCGGATAGACAATGGTCATATCTAATATACCATCCATGTCTGCGCCTAGCGCATTAATCGCCAATGACAGGCCGCCTGCTCGTGGTTTGAGCAAATGCGTGTAGGGCGACTGCTGCTGAGCGTGCTTGATCTTGGTGAAGCGAGTACCTTCTAGATAATTTAATAAGGTAAATGGTTTGTTTTTCAACAGGGCACAAGCCCGCTTCGCTTCTTCAATGTCTTTACCTTTTAGGGCAGGGTTTTTGGCCACGGCTTCTTTGGAATATCGCCGCATCATTGGGAAGTCTAAAAAATAAAACGCTTGACCTACAATGGGGATATAGATCAGCTCAAATTTGGTAAAAAATCGTGTCAATGGCAGGCGTTTTTCGCCAATATATTGCACGACACTGGTGTCAACCCATGACTGATGGTTGCTGACAAGCAAATATTTACCATTGATATGAACGTCAGCAGGCAAGTTGATACGCCAGTCTTTGCGCGGCAGCATATTGTTGATTAAGGCACTATTGCTACTGATCCAATAAGTGGCGATTTTTATGACGGCTTTGTCCGCAATCGGTGCGCCAGTAAGCGTTTTGCCAAGCCCCATCAACCATAAAGGAATACTACCACCGAAGCTGTTGGTCGCGATGACGCTAGTTGCTGTTGCAAGCGAAACGGCTTTTCCCAGCTTAGGGCTACGTTTGTGCATTTTTTGAATCGTAGAGGTTAGTCGCATGCTCATTCCTTTTCGGTCACGCTTATCAATATAGTTATTCATCATCGGTTTGTTAATTCATCGGTTTTTATCAATAACGCAAATACTGTTTATAAAGGTGAGACTTGATTCATAGCTTCTATGTACTCTGCATAGTCATGGCTTATTCTGTGGCACAATTTTAGCAGAAACGATTGATAGTGTACGGGTGTAAACGTGACTTGTGATAACATTCACGAAGGCGTAAAAGTATGATAACCGCAAACGCTTCCTGCACTTTTTATACATAGATGTGACAAAATATTACACACGATAAAATTGTAATTGCCATAATAATCACGAGTGCAAATATGCACCTATAAAGGATTATCGGAACATATTTATAAAAAACACAACTTATTCATCACTTTTAAGTTAAGAGGAAATACATTATGCGTAATACATTAATAATCGCAGCAGTAGCATCAGGTTTGGCTCTTAGTGGTTGTACGACTGATCCAAACACTGGACAACAACGTTTGAATAAAACGGCGCTTGGTACTTTGGTTGGTGCGGCAGGTGGCGCAACAATTTCAAAAGCAACAGGTGGTGATAAAACAGGTCGTGATGCAGCTATCGGCGCAGCTTTGGGTGCTGGTGTTGGCTATTATATGGAGCGTCAAGCCAAGCAGCTTGAGCAACAAATGGCTGGTACAGGCGTGACGGTTGAGCAAAACCCAACCACAGGTAACATCGATTTGGTTATGCCAGGTAGCATTACTTTCTCATTCGATGACGCTACGCTAAATTCATCTTTCAAACCAACGCTTGATAAGTTGGCTTCAACGATGAATCAGTATAACAAGACTACAGTAAACATCGCAGGTCATACTGATAGCCGAGGTTCAGCTTCATACAATATGGGTCTATCACGTGATCGTGCTTATTCAGTTGCCAATTATCTAACATCGCGCGGTGTTGCTTCTAACCGTGTCAATGTTGTTGCTTATGGCGAATCACGTCCAATAGCTGATAATAATACTGATTATGGCCGCCAGCAAAATCGCCGTGTTGAATTAACTATTAACTCACCACAAAGCGTCAACTAATCACTAGTTTTATATAAGTATTCTTTATATAACGACTGTATATCTTAGTTTTATTTATAAAAAAGATCAGCACTGAGCTGGTCTTTTTTTTGTGCGGAATTCTATTTAATATGTACTTTTGACTGGTTTATTTCAGCGTATCAATGACAGACAAAAGATGACAATAATATGAAATTAATTATTGATAATGATTATCAATAAAACTATACTTTATAAAGATTTTATATTGCTGCAATATTAAGCATTTTATTGTGTATGGTAAATAGTAAATATACCTAGCTACGATATTATTGCGGCAGTATGACCTAATCTAAACCAATTTTCTTTTGCTATATTTCTTGAGGATGTGTATGACAATGACCACCGTAACGAGCCGTAAGATTTTACCAACTACTTTGGCTGCTGCGCTTGCAGGGCTGTTGATGGTGTCAGGTTGTACCAAGCAAACTGAAGAAGACACTGCCGCTAATGCGGAGACGCAAACTGAGGTACAGAATACAGAAGCAGCTGATACGACAAACATGTCAGCTGCTGATAAAGCCCACACCGATCGACTGGTGATAAGCTATGCAAACATGGCGCACGCAGCCTATAAAGACTCGTTAGACACTGCTAAAGTGCTACAAACAGCAGTCGAAACGTACGTAACCACACCCACGCAAGAAAATCTTGACGCTGCAAAATCTGCCTATAAAGCCGCGCGTCAGCCATACTCACAAACTGAAATTTTCCGTTTTGATGAAGGCTTTGTCACAGCCAATGACAAACGTGCTATAGGCAGCATAGATAGCTGGGAGGGACAAGTAAATGCTTGGCCACTTGATGAAGCGCTGATTGATTATGTCAGTGATAGCTATGAAGGTGAGTACAACAGTCCAGATAATATCATCAATAGCGATAGCATTACAGTTGGTAGTGTCAAACAAGATACTGGCACAATTACCCCTGAGTTGTTGGCAGAAATGAATGAGATTGGTGGTAGTGAAGCCAATGTGACGACTGGTTATCATGCCATTGAATTTATGTTATGGGGTCAAGATACCAACGGTGTTGGCGAAGGGGCAGGCAATCGTCCAGTGAGCGATTATGCAACTGAAGCGGGTCAATGCACCAGCGGCGATACAGTCAATGAAGATAGCAGTGTATGTACACGTCGTGGTGAGTTCTTAAAAGCAGCCACGCAATTATTAGTTAATGATCTAACGGCGATGGAAGCCGAATGGCAGCCTGAAAGCGAGAATACCCTCCGCAGTGACTTTATAGCACGCAAATACGATAACGGTCTGCGTCAGATTATGTATCAAATGGGCAGCTTAGCACTGGGTGAGCTGGCTTCTGAGCGTATGCAGGTCGCTTTTGTCACAGGCTCTACCGAAGATGAGCACGAGTGCTTTAGTGATTTGACGCATTTGAGCTATGCCAACAATGCTCGCGGTATCCAAAATGTCTTTAATGGTAGCTATAGGACCGTTGATGGCAAAACCGTCGGTGGTTATGGTGTCAAAAACTATCTGGTCGATACCGGCAATCAAGAAGCGGCTGATAAATTGGCGGCTGATTTTGCAAAAGTAGAAGCCACTTTCAATGTGATTGTTGAAAAAGGTGAAAAAGAAAATATCAAAGTCGATCAAATGATCGCTACAGCCGGTCAAGTAAGCGAACAAGGTATTTCAGCTGATGAACAAAATCTCCGTCGCAGTTGGATTGAGAACAGTATCAACAGTTTACAAGAACTGACTGCTGGTATTGAAAATGCAGCCAAAGCGGTTGGTATTGATAATCTAGACGCTGACGCAGGGTCGCAGTTTTAAGTGAAGATGAATACGCTTAAAACGGTTGGCTATGTCTATTCATAATGCTGGATAATTCGTTATAAGCTTAGCTTATACCTACTTATTTTGATAGAAAAATAAGTAGGTATAATACACACGTTGCCGCCCGCAGTTGGCAACGTGTTTTTTTATATTGTGTTAAAAAATAGTTAAGTCAATATAAAAAAGAGTCTGTGTGACTGGTACAAATTTTTGCAGCCTCTGTCTGCGCAGGCACAGCAAGCAAGAAAATTTTGTATCAGTCTCACTCTATAATGTCGCATATCCATTTTAGGCAGTATCGACTAGCAATGAAGCGTTCTATAACATGCGATTTTGATGGTTCTATGTTAGAACTAAGGTACTCTCTATGAACACCTCGACTGTCTTAAAAGTCAAAAAATCTGTCTCTCTCTCCTCTTGTTTACTCATTAAAACCACGCCATTGAAGCTGACACTGGGCATTTTATGTGCTTTGTCTTTGACTGCCTGTCAACCAGCGGACGATGTGGGGGATAATGCTGCTCATACTGAGAAAAATCCAGTTGTAGCACCTCAACGTGTCCAAACCATAGAAAGGCTGGCTGGCGTATCCATGCAGCAGTTGGCAAGCTTTGATCCGCAAGAGATTAAGCAAGGCGGTGATACGGGACTGAGTATTAGCAGTGCTGAGAGCTACTCCAAACCTTCTTCAAACTTACCAGCTTCGCGTAAAGGGCACTTTTTTATTGGCAATGCCTTTTTCAAGCAACCGTGGGTGATCGCTCCTGCTAGTACCGACAGCCGCGATGGCTTAGGGGCATTGTTTAATGTTGCTGCTTGTCAATCGTGTCATATTAAAGATGGTCGCGGTCATGCACCAATGACCGCGGAAGACGATGCGGACAGTTTGCTCATTCGCCTTGCTATGCCAGCGACCACTGATGAGCAGCGTCAGCAGTTGCAGAATTCATTGATCGAAAAAGTTGCCCATCCGATGTATGGCGGTCAGTTGCAAGATCGAGGTATTCAAGGGGTGCCTGCCGAAGCAAGAATCGCGGTACAGTGGACGGATAAACCCGTCACGTTTGCTGATGGTCATATTGAGACATTGCGCGCGCCAACCTTTACATTGACCAATCCCGGTTATGGTCCATTTGATGATGAGCTGATGGTGTCGCCACGGGTTGCTTTGCCAATGATTGGGCTTGGGCTGCTAGAACAAATCCCTGATGAGGCTATTAAAAATCAAGCTATGAAAGCAAATGGTGATATTAGTGGTAAATTTAATTGGGTAATGGATCCGCAAACTGGCAAACATGCGCTCGGACGTTTTGGTTGGAAAGCGGGTCAAACCAAGCTCATTACTCAAAACCAAAGCGCCTTCAATGAAGATATGGGATTGACGTCGAACATTCGTCCGCATGAGTCTTGTATGCCGATGCAAACGGCTTGTATGAACGCGGCAACTGGGGCTGATGAGCAAGGCAATGGTAAACCACCCGTCGAAGTGAATGATGAAGTGGCAAAATTCGTGGAGTTTTATACACGCAATTTGGCCGTACCGCATCGCCGCAATGCCGACGACAAACAGGTATTGGCTGGCAAAAAACGCTTTTATGATATGGGTTGTCAAAGTTGCCATACGCCACGATATGAGTTGCCAAAAACCGATGACGATCACCTTGAGCAGCATGGACAAGTGATTTATCCTTATACGGATTTACTGCTTCATGATATGGGCGATGATTTGGCTGATCGTACGATTGCGGGTAAATTGCCCCCCAAAACTTTCCAAGTTGAGTTTTTAGCCAACTCTTATGAGTGGCGTACGCCAGCATTATGGGGCATCGGTCTTGCTCAGACGGTTGATCCTCAAGCGACGTTTTTGCATGATGGCCGCGCTCGTACGCTCATGGAGGCAGTACTATGGCATGGTGGAGAAGCACAAAAGCAACAAAAAAGCGTGCTGAAATTGGATAAACAAGGGCGTGCTGAACTGAATGCTTTCTTAAAATCATTATAAGTATAGCTGATCCTAAATATAGTCAATGCCAAATAAAATGTATATACGAGATCATGACGCGAGACTGGCACAAATTTTTCTTGCTTACTGTGCCTACGCAGCTCGATGCGACAAAAAATTTATCCCAGTCTCGCTGACGCTTTTGTATATCGACCTGACTATAAAAGAGACAGGGCCGTATTTATTTTATCTGCCTCATAACATTATCAATATAACGAGTTAAATAATTGCTTATCACATTACCGAGAAATTTATGAAGATAAATCATGCTTTAGCAATGGCGTTATCTGCTTTAAGCGCTGGCCTCCTTATCAGCTGTGTAAAGCCCGCTGATGAGAATAAAGCCCCAGAGGTAGACAGCCAAAAAGTCGCACAAGATAGTGCCACCTCTACCAGCTCAACAGCCGTTACGGGCGACGCTGCGGCTCAAATAACGGCCGTAGACATTAGTGCCGATACGGAGCAGACTTACTTGACCCATGTAGCCAATGATGTAGTTATTCCCGCATATGCTGATGCAGCCAAGCAAAGTGATATATTACATGATTTGGCAAAAAAGCACTGTCAGCAAGCACCAGTCAGCGGTGATGAGCTACAAGCATTGCGTGATCAATGGTTGGTATTGGCACAAGCATGGGCGAGTGCTGAAATGGTGAATTTTGGCCCTGCAACTGCCAGTATGAGCAATCTATATATCAATTACTATCCTGACGAGCGCGGACTGGTACATAGCGGCGTTGCTGAGCTTATTGCTGCCAATCCAAACCTAACTGCTGAGCAACTCGCCAATGAGAGTGCGATTGTCCAAGGCGTACCAGGGTTGGAAGAAGCGTTGTATGCCAATGATAGTCTAAACGCTGGTCAATGTGCTTATGTCATGAGTGCCAGTAGTGCTTTGAGCACGCGTCTAAAAGATATCGAGAAAAACTGGCAGCAAAATTCAGTCGAATTATTAGCAATTGATAAAACGGGCGATAGCGACCAAGGCTTGAACCAATGGTTCAATTCTTTATTGTCTTTAGTTGAGACCATGAAATCAAATGCCATTGAGCAGCCACTGGGTCTAAATGGCAAGACCAAAGGTCATGTACCAGCAGCTACTGCTGGCCAAAGCCGCGCTATTATTAATGCTAAATTGGCCACTTTGAATACAGTGCTGACCGATCCAGTGTTAATCACTATTTTGGGTAGTAATAACCAAAACAACGTGGCGGATAGTCTATCGACGGCGCTTGCCGATACCACGACATTATTGGCACAGATGCCCGAAGACTTAACCACTGCTGATAAAGCCACCCAGCAAAAATTGCTTGATCAACTGACTGTCATTACTCGTTTGATTAAGCGTCAACTGATTCCGACACTTGGTATTCGTGTAGGCTTTAACAGCACTGATGGCGATTGAGTCATGCAAAATACCAACGCCACGCCAGCGATGTCAGTGAGTGAAAATTCCTGTGAATTTTCTAGGTTAGAAAATAGACAAGTAGAGAGGACTTTCGCTCAGGAACTGTTAGTGACGTCAATATTGACAGTAATGGGCACAGCAGCACTGGTCGGTATCCATCACCACTATCGCAAACAGCGTCAGCCTGCTGCGAATTTGCAAGACTACGTAACGGGCGTGCGGGCGCAGTGGCAGTCATTACCCTCCATCTCGCAGCCAGCACTCGTGCGCTTTCGCTACGCTTGTCAACAGGCAACGGCTGCGTGGCAACAGGCTTACCATATCGATTCAATAAAGGATAATGAGTGCGACAATGGCGCTACTGATTTTAGTGCTATACACACCACCACCATGCTGGCGCGCCCTGTATTTTGGGTCAGTGGCGTCGCCTCTATGCCAAAAAACATCACACTGACAAAAGACAGAGACGACACCGTCAATGCCAATGATTTTGGCGTCGTCGGTATTGATGCGGATAGACAAATCGTTTGGCAGATGACCATGCCTGAACGTGTCCACGATATTGTGGTTCAGCCCGTTGCTGATATTCAAAGTACATTTATCGGTAGTAGAAATGGAGACGTCGTGGTGATGGGTCGTCGTCCTAGTGAAAAATTTTGGGTATTGGACACGGCGATAGGGCAAGTTAAATATGCGATTACCGCCACCGCCAATCGTCATTTTTATGGGCATGCGTGCTATAGCTTGGATGGCGCAACGCTATATGTGACTGAAAATGATGCGATAAGCTTGGCTGGGAAAATTGGTATCTACGATGCTCGTCATCATTATCAAAAAATAGCTGAATTTGATTCGCACGGTATTGGGCCGCATGAGCTGATCATACATCCAGATGGTGATACGTTAGTTATCGCCAATGGAGGCATCAAAACTGAAAGAGCGTCGCGCGAAGAGCTAAATCTAGATACTATGCGTCCATCGTTGGTTTATCTCAACCGTCATGATGGCTCGTTGCTTGAGCAAATTATGCCAGAGCACAATCAGATGAGCGTGCGTCATTTAGCCATGCATGACAACGGCACGGTGATGATTGGTATTCAGTTTCAAGGCGCAAAGCACATCAATGTGCCATTAGTACTGACTCATAAACGCGGTGAGACTGACTTTAGGCCTTTAATCATGCCCAATAATCAATGGCAGCGCTTTCATCAATATATTGCCAGCGTGGCAGTAGATAGTGAGCGTAACCAATTATGTGTGACCACACCGATTGGCGGTTGTGCCGCCATATTTGACCTAAATACGCACAGACTGACTGATGCAGTCAGTCTGCCGGACTGCGCAGGGGCATCGGTTTTATCAAACAATAGCAGTAGCAAGACTAAGCAAACTCATGAGCATAGTGAAAAAGCAGGTTTTATTGTTAGTGATGGGCAAGGCCAGTTGACCACGTTATCTATAAGAGACATACCTGCGACAGATATAAGCTCGAGTGATAGTGCTGGGCGTATATTTGCCGACAGTCAATACCATATGATGTCCTTTGACAATCACTTGCAAGCGCTTTGAAAATGAGTCTATTGCCAGAGTATAAGACTCCTTTATTGGAGAGTGCTATCCAGCGCTTGGCAAGAGGAGGTATTGAGTTAAAAATAACCAAAAAGCGCGTCAAAAACATCAATTTTCGTCTAAAGCCTTATAAGTTGATGGTATCTGTACCGATATTTATCAGCACTGCGCAGATCGGGCAAGCCGTTGCTAAGCGCGTACCATGGGCGATTGCTCACCATCCACAAGTATTAGAGCAACATCAGCGCAAACCGTTACCTATATCCCAAACTTCAACGGCAGACAGTCCGCTATTGCTTTGGGGTATTGCGCAACCGCTTGTATTGAGTCATGATGAAAAAATCGCGTATTATCGACAAGAGCTTGCTGCAGTCATAACGGTGTTATTTGATAAGTGGCAACCAGTCGTTGGAGCAGCCGCCAATGAGATACGCCTGAAAAAAATGCACACACGCTGGGGCAGTTGTAACACTCGGGCGCGCCGAATTTGGCTATCGGTTTATTTGCCCGCTTATCCTATAGAGTGTACCGAGTATGTCATTGTCCATGAGCTGTGTCATTTGCATCATGCCAATCACAGCCGCGCGTTTTGGCAAACGGTGGCGACAGCGATGCCAGACTATCGGCGCTGGCATGACATGTTAGCAGGTAAAACAGGACAGTTAGATTAACCTTATTACCTTAGCATTATCAAAAATTTCAGTAAGCCTGAAATGCTAAGTCATAACGGTAAATACACAAGGATGTCATATGAAAAACGTCAGCCAAGCGGAATTTTGGCAGCAGCGTTACAAGCAAGACAATATCGGTTGGGATATGGGTGAGGTGTCACCGCCCCTAAAAGCTTACATTGACCAATTACCTGACTCAGCTAAAGATCAGGCTATTTTGGTCGCTGGTGCTGGTAATGCCTATGAAGTAGGCTACTTACATGAGCAAGGTTTTACCAATGTCACTTTGGTTGATTTTGCACTTGCACCTATTGAGGCGTTTGCTGAGCGTTATCCTGACTTTCCAGCTGAGCATTTACTTTGCGCTGATTTTTTTGATTTATCGCCTGAGCAATACCGGTTTGATTGGGTACTTGAGCAAACGTTTTTTTGTGCGATAAATCCGTCGCGCCGTAATGAATATGTCCAGCAGATGGCGGCACTGCTCAAGCCTAATGGTAAGCTGGTTGGTTTGCTATTTGCGAAGGATTTTGGACGAGAGGATCCGCCATTTGGTGGGACGAAAGAAGAGTATCAGCAGCGTTTTGAGACTCATTTTGAGATTGAAATTATGGAGCCTAGTCGTAATTCACATCCAGCGAGGCAGGGCAGTGAGTTGTTTATTCAGATGCACGTAAAAACCTAATCTCACGCGCGATATTTTCTCGCGCCTGCATCTCTAAGCGTTCATAGTAGTATTTAGTGAGATACAGTTGTGCATGCGCCAATAATCTCTCTAAAACTGTTATTCGTCCGGCGCGGTAGTCCATAGCTGGAATATGCGCATACTCTTGGCGTACAGCGTGAGCATACTGTTCATACTCCGACCAAGATGCCCCTAAAATACTTAAGTCCATATCTAGTAAATACGCCGCATCGCTGCTCTTATCATTGTCTGCCAGTTCAGCAAGTTGATGACTAGCAGTCATCATGATAAGTGCGTGAATAGTTTGGCATTGCTCTTCATTTAGGTAGCACTTTAGCTGATCTATTGCGTATGCTGCACTTTTTAGCTCATTGTCTGAGCGTGTCGGATTGTATATGACATCATGATAATAGAGTGCTAAGGCGATGAGATGCGGTTCACTGAGTTTGTGATTGATTTTGTCAAACTGGACAAACAGCTGCTGGATATGACGTAAGCTATGATAGGCGCGCTGGGTTTCGTTGTAACGAGCTGCGATATCCAGCCAGAGTGTCTTTGCTTGCGCTGACGTGACATCAGTATTAATGGCAAATAAATGCAAAGTAAATCGATTACCCAGCTCAGCATCTATTGGCGAAAAATCGTTCATCATTAACCTGACTTTTTATGTAAGATTATCAGTACCATGGTTTTTAGTAGTAGCCTCTTCAAACGCTTGCTTAAATACTTTACCCAGCAAATTGACATCATCGACGCGGGCGTAGTTCAGACGGGTGACAAAGGCGATATGACGATGCGGCCCTTCTTCTGCTAGTGGCACTGCGACCGCATTTTGATTTTGCAGATGCAATTGATCAAGCGCCATTTCAGGCACCAATGTCGTACCCATGTTGGCAAGCGCCATCTGAATAAGAGTATTGAGGCTGGCATCTGAAAAACTGGATTTCATTTGCGTGCGGTCAAAATGACAGACAGACAGCGTTTGGTCAGTCAAACAATGGCCTTCACCCAATAGCATAAGATTAGCAGTGGTCAGCTCATCGGCATTGATGGTTTCAAGCGTGGCATGCACGTCGTTTTTTGGAAATACCGCAAAAAAATCTTCGCTCCAAAACTCAAAGCTGTGCAGCCCATCTACGGCATAAGGCAAGGCGATGATAGCGGTGTCAATATGACCGTAACGTACTTGTTCGAGCAGGCGCTCCGTTTGTTGTTCAACGATGCTCATCCGAAACTCTGGATAGTGCTTTCGCAGCGCAGGCAACACTTTAGGGAGTAGATAGGGGGCAATAGTTGGAATAATGCCAACCGTCATCGGGTAGGCCAGCGGAGACTGATGGCTATGCGCCCGCGTGGTCAGATCGTGTACTTCAGAAAAAACGCGCTGCGCTCGAGTCAGAATGTCTTCACCGATAGGCGTGATTAAGACTTGTTTGTTATTACGTTCAAAAATCTGGGTATCCAGTTGTTTTTCTAATTCTGCGATACCCAAGCTGAGTGCAGATTGCGAGATGTTGCAGTCTTCTGCTGCACGTTTGAAATGACGGTGTTTGGCCACGGCTAAAGCAAACTCAAGCTGACGTAAAGTAATCATAAAACCTCTCTATTAATGGGCTTTTAGCGCAATTTGTGATGCTGGCTCATCTGACATACTCAGGCGATGTATATTCGATTCTAATTAAAAAAGCTACATTATATTTCAATGCGGAACTGGTATAAATTTTTCTTGCTTGCTGTGCCTGCGCAGACAGAGGCGGCGAAAAATTCATTCCAGTTCCTCTGGCTTGTTTTTATACTGAATCACTATAATGTATTATTAAAGTTCTTAATCAAATAGTCACTTACGTATAGTACACTGATGATGAAAAGCAGAGAGAATAGTTTAACAAGTTTAATAAAACAAAACATCACATTAAAAACTTTTAACTGGATTAACGATAGAATTCGCGTATAGTTTGTCAGGTAGCCCAGATAGCATATAGGGTTAGTTCAGTTAATTGTATAAATAAATCTCAATCAACCTAACTATAAAGGAGCCAATCATGGCGTCTATTATCAATCAAGAAATTCCAGAATTTTCAGCAGATGCATATGTAAATGGTGAATTCAAAACCATCACTTCAGAAGACGTAAAAGGTAGCTGGGCAATTTTCTTATTCTATCCAGCTGATTTCACTTTTGTTTGCCCAACTGAACTTGAAGACATGGCAAACCATTATGAAGAACTAAAAGGCTTGGGCGTAGAAGTATACTCAGTATCAACCGATACTCATTTCACGCATAAAGCATGGCATGACTCTTCAGACGCCATCGGTAAAGTAAACTATCCAATGATCGGCGATCCAACTGGTAAAATCACTCGTGGCTTCAACGTCATGATTGAAGAAGCAGGTTTGGCTGAGCGCGGTACATTCCTAGTGGATCCTGATGGTCTGATCCAAGTAGCTGAAATCCATGCTGGCGGTATTGGCCGTAGTGCTAAAGACATGCTGCGTAAAGTAAAAGCAGCACAATATGTTCGTGAAAACGATGGCGAAGTTTGCCCAGCAGCTTGGGAACAAGGCGGCGATACACTAAAGCCAAGTCTTGATCTTGTTGGTAAAATCTAAGACTAAAAATATTTAACTGTTGTTTATCTTACAAAGGTAAATGCTAAATATCGTAAAGGCTCTATCAGCAATGGTTGATAGAGCCTTTTTTTGGTTGTCTAAAAGTTTTTTATATTAATAAGCGTTCTTCTTATAAAAGCGATTCTATTTTTTCACATAATTTACTGTCTGTTAGATTTAGTCATATTAATTACAACCTATCCACAAACTGTCACGTAAGGCTATTCGATTTTTAGCCCAGTCTCGTTATCCTAGTAATTAAAGTAAGCAAATCATCATTACTGCTAAAAAAACAGTTTATAGATGAAGACTATAAAGAAAAAATAAAGCGAAGCGCATTTTTGCTTATCAAGCCTTTATGTATATACGGGTAATATAACCGTTTTAATGAAAAATCATGTTAAAAAAAGGAATTATTATGAGTGATAATAAATCATCTGAAGAAGGTTTCCCTAAGGATCAACAACAATCATTACCGGGTTCACAGCAGGAGCAAACGCCCATGCCTGAGGTTTTACCGCGCGACTATCCAAACGGTAAGCTCGCTGGGAAGGTAGCCGTTATAACGGGTGCAGATAGTGGTATTGGACAAGCGGTTGCTATTCTGTTTGCCAAAGAAGGTGCGGATGTGGTGGTCAGTTATTTATGCGAAGATGAAGATGCCAATAAGACCAAAAAGTATGTCGAATCTTACAATCAACGTTGTGTCTTGGTGGCTTCTGATCTATCGCAAGAATCCAATTGTAAAGCCCTTATCGATAAGGCCATTTCTGAGTTTGGTAAGATTGATATCTTGGTCAATAACGCCGCCATGCAGGTTGAGCAAGAGTCATTAACTGATATCAGTACTGAGCAATTTGATAAAACGCTGCATACCAATTTCTATCCACACTTCTGGTTGAGTAAGCTTGCGCTACCACATATGAAATCAGGTAGTAGCATTATCAATACAACATCGATTACTGCCTATCGCGGCAGCGGTCATCTGATTGATTATGCTTCTACTAAAGGTGCAATTTTATCGTTCACTCGTGCGCTGGCGACCAATTTAACCAGTGAGAAAAAAGGTATTCGCGTTAATGGTGTAGCACCTGGACCTATTTGGACACCTCTCATTGTGGCATCGTTTACGCCTGATGAGATAGAAAGCTTTGGACAAGACAATCCGATGGGACGTCCCGGTCAACCCAATGAGGTAGCGCCTGCTTATTTATATCTAGCAAGTGATGACGCAAGCTATGTTACAGGACAAGTCATTCATGTGAATGGTGGTGAAATTATTGGTGGGTAAGTGTCTGCTCATGTAGAGAACCAATAATCAACAGTTCTAAATGTTAGACAAAAAACAGCCGTTTATGTGCTAGTTAACGATTTAACGAACCACATAAGCGGCTACTTTATAATGTAATTTTTAAACGGTGTAGCACTCAAACGATGTAACTGTCAAAAAATAGCGATTGTTTGTTAATTCAAAGAGTGCGTTTTGTTTTTCTCAATCACTCTATAAATCTCATCTTTAAGATGAAGCTTTCGCCGCTTCATTTGCTCTATTTCTTCTTCACGACTGGCGTGTTGTATCACATCCTTTTCAAGATGATTGATCTGCTGGTCGAGCTGAGTATGCTCATCAAATATATTCGAAAAATGGCTGTCTTTTTGTTTAAGCTCAGCGATGATCTCTTTGTTATCTTGAAACGTTTCGGTCTTTCTCATCTGCTCATCCTTGTTATGAGGCGCAAGCTTGCGATAAGCAATCGCGCATGGTTGTTAAGACTTTTTGTGATAGTGATAGTGATACTTAAGTGTTCTGAATACAAACCGTTATCGATCTCATTTGATTGTAGCGAAAAAAGAATATCGGTGCTATAGCAATAATCCGCCTGTATATTTAAATTTAATTAAATATCATGGTTTATGATTTGTTTTATAAAACTCAAAGTTTGAGTTTCTCAGCTTGTCTAAAGGCTTGTAACCAATGATAATAGGGACATCAAAAGGCAGAAGCCTATAGCATTTTAGACAAATTATGAGTATCAAATAATCCATATTTCGACGCGTGACATGACAGTTACCGTTACATATTCAGTAATAATGAGGAACAAACATGATAGATCAAAATTTATTAGACGCGGTAAAAACCTATAGCGAAAACATGACCCGTCCGATTAGCTTTGTATTGGGTAGCGGTGAACACAGTAAACGTGCCGAGTTGATTGATTTTTTGACCAAGATTGCGGGTACAACCGATAAAATCAATTTTGATAGCACAGTGACAGATGACAGCTTGCCAAGTCCGATCAGCTTTGCGGTTCGTAGTCATATCGATGGCGCTCTGACTGACACGGGCATCGTGTTTAGTGGTATTCCAGGCGGTCACGAATTCACCTCGTTGATTTTGGCGATTTTGCAAGCGGGTGGTCACACTTTAAAGCTAGATGAAGGCGTGCAAAAGCTTGTCAAACGTTTTAATAAGCCGCTACAATTTCAGACTTACGTGTCGCTATCTTGCCACAGCTGTCCTGATGTGGTGCAAGCGCTGAATCAATTTGCGCTACTCAATGATGGTATCAGTAACGAGATGATCGATGGGGCATTGTTTCAAGAGCAAGTCGATGCCAACAATATCCAAGGCGTACCAGCGGTATTCTTAAATGGCAAGCCTTTTGCTAATGGTAAAATTGACACGGCTAAGTTGATCGAAAAACTACAAGAGCAATATCCTGACTTGTTGGACGAGGCCAGTGATGACGATGCTGAGCAACTAGAGCAGCAAGACGTGACTATCATTGGTGCAGGTCCTGCTGGGGTTGCCGCTGCTATCTATACGGCTCGTAAAGGGCTAAAAGTGACCATGGTGGCTGACCGTATCGGCGGTCAAGTTAAAGACACACAAGACATCGAAAACTTAATTTCTGTGCCGCTCACCAATGGTACAGACCTATCGACCAACTTTGTCAAACATTTGGGCGAATACAACATCACGCTCAAAGAGCATGTCAGTGTCAAAGAGATTGGTGAAACCAAAGACGAAAACTATAGCATCCATCTCAATACAGGTGAGATCTTTAACACTCGCAGTATCATTCTAGCGACTGGTGCCCAATGGCGTAAACTTGGTGTACCAGGTGAAGACGAAAATGTCGGTAAAGGTGTGGCTTATTGTGCGCACTGTGATGGTCCGTTCTTTAAAGGCAAAGAAGTGGCTGTCGTTGGTGGCGGTAATTCAGGTATTGAAGCAGCGCTAGACCTTGCTGGTATCGTAAAACATATCACGGTTCTTGAGTTTGCTGATGGCTTAAAAGCCGATCAGGTATTGATTAACAAAGCCAAAGAAAAGACCAATATCGATATCGTGACCAGTGCCGCGACCAAAGAAATTAAAGCAACCGATGGTAAAGTTAGCTCAATTGTCTACGAAGACCGTAACACGAGCGAGACCAAAGAGATTGAGCTGGCAGGGGTATTCGTACAGATTGGTCTCGTACCAAATACTGGATTTGTCAAAGGCTTTGTGGATCTGAATCGCTTTGGCGAGATTGAGATTGATGAGCGTTGCCGTACGGATCGTAGAGGAATCTTTGCTTGTGGTGATGTGACCACGGTTCCATTTAAGCAAATTAATATTGCGATGGGTGAGGGTTCAAAAGCGGCATTGTCAGCATTTGAGTACTTAGTAATGCAGTAAGTTATTTAGCGTAAGATTTAGAAGCCACCTCAATTGAGGTGGCTTTTTTTTGCGCTTGTGTAGGAATTTTTCTATAGAATAGCGCCTAAAGTTTAGAAACCAGTCATTTGGATGAGTGAACAGAGCAATTTCTCTCAAAAAATGTCATTATTTGAGTTACAAAGTCGTCATTCGCGTTACAAATGCGTGTCTTAGATGCGATAATGAGCTTGAAAAAACCTATCATAGCATTATGTAATACAAGGAAAATAGGTATGGAATACATTGAATCTTTTTTCGCCCTACTCGGCGATCTAACGTGGGGCTGGGCACTCGTGCCTATGTTAATTATTTTTGGTTTATTATTTACCATTGTGGGCAGGTTCGCTCAGTTTACATATTTTAAACGTATGTTCCGTGTGTTTAAGACGGATGAGGTAGGAGATGACGGCATTTCTGCCCGTCAGGCGTTGCTCGTTTCGATCGGTGGGCGTGTTGGCGGTGGTAATATTGCAGGTGTTGCCGTTGCAATCTCTTTAGGTGGCCCCGGCGCGGTTTTTTGGATGTGGGTTGTAGCCCTTATTGGGATGATGACCAGTATTGTTGAGTGTAGCTTGGCTCAGCTTTATAAGCGTAGAGACAATGATGGTAACTTTCGCGGCGGCCCTGCAACCTATATCCTGCACGGTCTAGGTAAAGATTATCGCTGGCTCGCCGTCATTTATGCGGTCTCGCTACTACTGTCTTTCTCTATTGGGTTTGTGGCGTTCCAAGGCAATACGGTAGCAGGTTCTGCGCTTGAAAGTTTCGGCATTGATCGCTGGATATCAGGTGCGGTGCTAGTTGTTGCAGGTGGATTCATTGTCTTTGGCGGTATCCAGCGTATTGCAAAAGTAGCCGACGTTGTCATTCCTGTGATGGCATTGATCTATATTGGCATGGCGCTGATTGTCATCGTGCTTAATATTACTGAATTGCCTGCGTTGATGGCGATGATTGTCAAAAATGCATTCGGTATTGAATCTGTCGTCGGCGGCGGTATTGGTGTGGCGATTGAGCAAGGCATGAAGCGAGGTCTGTTCTCTAATGAAGCAGGTTTGGGTTCTGCGCCTAACATTGCAGCCACCGCTTATGCCACACATCCTGTCAGTCAAGGTATCTCGCAGTCATTATCGGTGTTTATTGATACGATCGTCGTCTGTAGTGCTACGGCATTTATGATTTTGCTGAGTGGTGTTTATCAACCAGGTGCCGAAGTCGATGGTATTGTACTGGCACAGCAAGCGCTTACGGCTCAGCTGGGCGACTGGTCACAGTATGTTCTGACCATCTCACTATTGTTATTTGCATTGAGTTCTATCATGTATAACTACTACATGGGTGAAAATGCGATTAACTTCTTAGTTAAGAAGAATATCAAAACGGCAACCTTGGTGTTACGCATTGTGGTGATTGCGATCTTGTTCTTGGGCGCAGTAGCACCCACGGCAACCGCTGTGTTCTTCTTCGCTGATCCATTGATGGGCGTACTCGCACTAGCCAACTTGTTGGCCTTGATCATGCTCTTCCCGCGTGCCAAGCGTCTACTTGACGACTTTGCAAGTCAATTAAAATCAGGCGTTAAAGAGCCATTATTCGATGCACAAGAGTATGAAAAGTTGGATCTTGATTTGAGTGCATGGGGTAAAAAGGCAGTAAAAGAAGCGTTAGATCAAAAACAGTAATACGCATACGCTTTATATTTTATGAAAAAATGAACCACTTTAACTAACGTTAAAGTGGTTTTTTTATCTAATTAGCTAACACGCCAATGATTGACAGTATCTCACCCGCTTCATCTTCTTCAATAATACGCGTCTCTTGTAACGCTGATTTTTGCCATGCTTGCATGTGCGGATGATTCAGCATGGTTTGGCAATACTGCTTGGTAAGCGGTTGCAAAGTGATATTGGACGCATCAGCATAGGTCTGTAATCGCAGCACCACTGGGGCGAAAAAGACATCAGCTGCTGTAAACTGCCCAAACAAATAGCTGTTTTCTGAGCGACCTTTCAAGCAATCTGCAAAAATAGCCTCGATACGCGTAATATCAGCCAAGCAAGCACTGCTCGGTTGTATCCTAGCTGTTGCTCTAATATTCATCGGCATCTCATTACGAATACCCATGAGTCCTGAATGCATCTCAGCAACGATACTTTGGCAATAAGCACTATTGATTCTATTTTGATGGTCAGTTTGAGCGTTAGTGTCAGACTTGCTGATGCCTGTCCAAAGATTGATATCCGTTAAATACTCATTAATATGCATCGCAATGGCCAGCGTATCCCAAACGGTTACTTTGTTATCACCTTCACCATAGACCAAAACTGGTACTTTTCCTGTTGGCGCATGTTCATTGAGAATGGGTGTTGCTGATGGATGAAACAGTTCAATCGGTTGCTCATCAAAGTCAATATTGAATGCCTTGAGTAGTAGCCAAGCCCGTAGCGACCAAGATGAGTAGTTTTTATTACCGATGAGAAGTAGTGGTTTTTGCACAGTCGCATCCTATATTTTTGAGAGAGTAGCATTGTAGTATGCCTCCAAACTTGTTTGGAGGCTACGATAAAAGCGATACTAGTCTTAGGAGGTAGGCGGATAAAGTGTTATTAGCGTTTAAATACTTAGTCATGTAGTAACATCAGTCGGTTTGTAGTTAGTTAAAAAAACCACCTCAAATGAGGTGGTTCTGTTTTAATAGATAGATGAAATTTTTTTATATGTGATTCATTACTTAGATTTCTCAATCTCTTTATGTATATTTTTCCAATGACTTTTAATTTGCGAGTCAATTTTGCTATAACTACCCATTATTTTATGTGCATTTTTAGCATATGTTATATAGTT
This sequence comes from Psychrobacter vallis, assembly GCF_904846715.1. Taxonomy (GTDB): domain Bacteria; phylum Pseudomonadota; class Gammaproteobacteria; order Pseudomonadales; family Moraxellaceae; genus Psychrobacter; species Psychrobacter vallis. Next base: position 10,471 of record NZ_CAJHBU010000005.1, on the reverse strand, counting down.
GCCCCAGTTTATGGCATACTTGTCAGGTTGCCATTGATCTGTAGTACCTCGTACACGTTTATATTTTATGCAGCGTTTAGCACCAATATATGAGTATCTTTTATACAGTCTTTTTCTAAATATTTCACCTCTTGTCTCGTTATTTATCTTACTACTATAAAATCCACTTCTTCGCACACCTTTTTTCATTTTTCGGTAATAGTTGGCTAGAGAGCTTGTCTTTAGGCGTACATACTTACCGTCAAAACTGAAACCGAGATACTCAAAATTTCTGTTGATACTATTTGGCGTTATTCGGCCATTAAATTCTTGCTTGCAAATAATTCTACCGTTACAGGAGGAAAAATGGAAAACTTGAGTTTTGTCCTTATGAATTTTTAGCGATATATTTTTAATTTCATTTTCGAAAAGCTGAATAATATGTTGTTTGTTTTCTATCGAACAGATGACAACCATGTCGTCAGAATAACGCCGATAAAGCCCATCGATTCTTGATATTTCGTCATAAATTGCTTCATCAAAGCCTAGCATATATATATTTGCTAATGTGGCACTGATAGCAGAACCTTGACAAATGCCATCTGTTACAAGTGTACTGCCAATTCGTTTACTCGATCTTATTAGTCCTTTTTTTCGAATTGTGTGTATATCTTGCATTTTACAATAGGCAATAGCATTTTTATTATATAAATGCTCAATTCGCTTTATGGACTTATCCGTAACTTTTCCATCATTTTTTCTGATTAAGATATTATCTTTGAATAAATTGAAAAGATGCTTTTCTTCGACATAAGAAAATCTAGTGATATTCTTAAACACGTTGTAATGGTCTCTTGGTAGGTGATCTATATCAAGGACCTCACACCATTTCTTTTTAAGAATGGTATGGTTTAAACTAGGAAAGAAGTTCTTAATATCAAAAGCTATAGCAACAATGCCATTATCGTCACTTATGTTTTTTTTAATATATTCAAAAACTTCGTCTGCGAAGTAAATATTATTTTTCTTGGGAGATTTTTGAGTGAGGCTAGGTTCTAGTTTTTTTGGGGTCTTTCGGTAAGCAGTAACTACTTTGGTTAGATTTCTATCTTCTAATATATCTTCATACTTTACGTTTAGTAAGTGAGAGTAGTAGGCATAAATATTTGAGTCTAGATTATTCGCATAATAGATATCTCTATCTTTTGTGCTTTTGTCAGTGCGTTTTCCATTATTCATCAACTTTCCATCATTATCATACTCTTTTCTATACCGATTCGTAGATATGACTTTATGAATGAATGGAACGAAACCATGGACAGCTATTTTATTTTTATCTTTTATATATGATATGGTCTGTCGACGATTTTCAGAAGGTAGTCCAATATGAGGATATCTTTTAATTTTATACCAGCTATCTAGGTCTTCTTTATTTTTCATATATTTATAATTTGTATTAGAAGTGAGGGAACGGGGCTAGCATTTTTACGCTTAGAGCGATTAATAAAAACGTGATAAAACTGTCCTACCGTTACCATAGAAGGTAACACCCCTTTTATTGGAAATAATTACTTTCATGCTTACGGAAATTGTCACTATTATGCTTCAATACCTTGTTACACTAATCGTACATCATATATGTGCTAACTGCTCACAATATGATATTTGCTTGACTAAGCAGCTTTCTACCTAGCGGTGACCTTTGCAGGTACCTAAATATAAGACCAGACTTAGATTAATTGCTTTTTCCCTCACAATCTTGAATCTAACATACCTCTGATTTATTGTAAAATTGTTTAGCAAATAAATGCAGTTCAATGTATCTAAGAAAACAAATAAAAACGCCCATCCAATATCTGGACAGGCATTTTTGTTTTAAACTGTAGAACTTTTTTAGATAGTTATTAGTCGTCCAACAAATCCATGCGCTTAGCTGCTTCATAGATACCCGTCGAACGATTGCCAGTACGGCAAAAGATTAACATTGGCTGCTCGGCTTGGTTAAAGAAATCAGCAAATTCTTCGACATGGTTTTGATTGAGCTCGCTACCTGCAAATGACACTTCTTTATAAGCAAGTCCTGCTTTTTTAGCAGCAGCTTCGATCTCAGCACTGGTCGGCTGATTTGGTTCTTCGCCATCTGGACGGTTATTGATGATGGTTTTAAAACCATTTTCGGCAATCATCGGCACTTGGTCAGGAGTGATTTGTCCAGTAATACTTATTTGATGGCTCATGAGAGCTCCTTTTTATTTTGTCTATGAAAGAATGACAGATTTGATTTGGAAACACAGCGTTTAAGCGTAAGCTGAATGAGTGGTTTTCTAAAGGGGCGATATGTAAGCGTCATAATATTCTTATAATCACTCTTTATAGCAACCCTTGCATCAATGCACTTTGATACAGCAGCTTGGCGCGTGCGCCTGTCCCGCAAAACATCAGTATGGGTTTGGGCATGGCACGATAAAAATCAGCAAACTGTTCGACAGTCGCCATACTCAATCGCTCATCATCGAAGGGCAAATGATGATAGGTCAAATTGGCTTTCGCCGTTGCGCTGGCCAAGTCACAGCTATTGGGCTGGGTCTCTGTTTCAGCATCGGGACGAATATTGAGCACGGAACGATAACCAAGCTCAGCAATTTTTACGCATTGGCTTGGGTAAATTTGCTTATAGATAGTTACATTGTCAGTCATAAGTAGCTTCGGTCATATATATTAAAAGGCGATAGGGTATTTAGTGTTATAGCTAAGCGTTATTTCTTTATGCTAATTTAGCATAACACAGCTGTTATCATACCTATATTTTGTCACAGACAATAACAATCATGAATGTAACAACATTTAAGTTATGGGGCTATATGTATCTTTTAAGGCATTTACCGCATCCATGGTACTAAGATAAACGTGCCCTGACAGTTCGGTAATAATCGGTGTATGCTCAATGATATCCATCACAGGCCCTTTGATAAAGCTAAAGTTCAGATGCTTGTTTTGAACTAAAAGCTCCTGATTGAGACTAATAAGCATCTCTTGCCCCGTCAAATCAATGTGATTGACCGCTGACATTATGAGGATAATCTCATGAGCTTTTGGATATTGCTGGGTGGCTTGGACGACACGGCGATGGACAGATTCGCTATTGCCAAAAAATATGCTCTCATCAATACGCAGCATGAGTAAATTGCTAAAAGTCACCACGTTATGGCGATTGATATTGCGAAAGTGCCCCGTACCTGCCAGTTGACCCACAATCGCGACGTGCGGTTTGCTTGATTGCCAAATCAAGCTAGCAAACGACACCATCAGACCAATGACCAGACCCGTATTTAACCCAAATATCAGTACACCCACGAATGCTGCCATAAAGCTGGCAGCATCCAAGCGGTCACGTTGCCATGCTGATTTAAAGGTTGTCATATCAACGAGACCGATGATGGACGCCATGATGGTCGCACCTAACAAGGCATAAGGCAGCGGTGCTAGAGCATTGCCAAAAGCGATTAAAGCGGCAATCATTACCACCACGGTCATTAGACTGGCGACAGGCGTTTTGGCACCTGAGTCGGCATTGATAGCCGTCCGCGAAAACCCACCAGCTACCGTAAAGCTTTGAAAAAATCCGCCAGCCATATTGGCAAGTCCTAATCCAGTCAGCTCACGATTAGCATCAAATGCTTCACCGCGCAGGCGAGCATAATTGTTAGCGACTGAGCTGCTGGAGACAAAAATAATCAGCGCCATCAGCCCTGCACTAGGCAATAAATTAAGCGCTTCATCAAAGTTAGGTACATAGGGAAGGGTAAAGGTCGGCAGCCCTTGCGGGATACTGCCAATCGTTGCTACGCCATTTGTCGTCCAGTGCAGGCCGATGCTCAATAGTATGGCAACACCCAGCAAGATAAGCGGAAATAAACGTTCGGCCCATTTGGCGTAAGCGGATGACAACCAAGATTGCCATACCCATTTGCTGGCGTAGCGATTGGCAACCAAAAGCGCAAAGGCGGTCATACCAATAAGCAAAGTTGGCGGATGTAGCTGCTGCGCATACATCTGCATACTCGATAAATAACCAAGCAAGCCGTTTCCTGCGATAGGAATGGCCGTCAGATACTTCAGCTGACTGACAAAAATCAATATTGCTGCGCCACTGATAAAGCCCGCCGAAACGCCGCGACTGATAAACTGCATAATCCAACCAAGCTTGAGCTGACCTGCCAACCATAACAACACACCGACCATCAGTGACAGCAAGCTTGCCATCAGTAAGTACTGTTGACTGCCTTGTGCGGCATAAGGATGCAGGCTACTGGCCGTCATAATGGCAGTGATAGCGACAGGCCCAACCGCTTGAATATTACTTGAGCCTATCCATGCATACACAATGACGGGCACGATGGCCGCATATAGTCCATAGACGGGTGGCAATCCTGCTAGCACGGCATAACCCAAGCTTTGTGGAATGACCAGCACACCGACGACCAACCCAGCGATGACGTCAGTTGGCAAATCAGACAGCTGGTACTGGCGCAACCAAGTAGGAATCAGACGAGCAGCAATAGAAGGCATAGCAGTAGTCATCACAATAAAAGTTAATCAAAGCCAAGCGTTCGTCGATAAGCTAGCCGTCGGTTTTGGCACAGAAACGTTGATAAAGCAGCTCTAGTACCGCTAAAGCATCGTCACTTGCGATGCTATAGTAAATTTGCTTGCCTTCACGGCGTGTCGTAACCAGCGCATCCTTGCGTAGGATACCCAGTTGCTGCGACAAGCTTGGTTGACCGACACCGACTAAGCTCTCAAGTTCACTAACGCAGTATTCCCCTTGCGTCAGCTGACACAAGAGCAATAAGCGATCAGGGTGCGATAGCGACTTCAATAGTTGGCTGGCTTGCATGGATGCTTGTTGCATTTGCTCAGCCAAGTCTTTAGGCGCAGAGTCTTTGGGCACGAAATCTGTTACGCTGGGAGAAATGTCATCACTAGCGCCAGTAGTAGATGTGCTCAATGCTGAAGTGGACGTAGTCAGAGCGAGCTCCTTATATGAGGCATAGGTAAAAAGGGTAGAGTTGATAGATAAGATATAGTGAATTATCAATGATATTACAAGGTATAGCAAGTTATCATTATTTACATTATATAAATTGATAAATTGTTTTATGATTGCTATATTGGTATTCATCATCAATGAGTATGTGCATGCCAATATGATAAACAAGCACAGTATACTTAAGAATTCATTGGAAAATAAAACATTCCTATATAAAGCAAAGAGGTAGCCATGCAAGTTCATTCATTCTTACACAGCGACACAGAAACTTATACCCATGTGCTTGCGGACGTACAGCAGCAAGTGTGTGCTGTCATTGATCCAGTATTGGATTTCGATTCAAAATCAGGTCGTACGGGAACCAGTAGCGTTGATGAAGTCATTACGTTTGTACATGAGCATGGTTGGGAGCTGCTCTATATTATCGAGACCCATGCGCATGCAGACCACCTGTCTGCTGCTATCCATGTAAAAGAAAAGCTGGGCGGAAAATTAGTCATCGGTCAACACATCACTGAAGTACAAAAAATATTTAAGCAAATTTTTAATTTTGATACCAGCTTTCGCACCGATGCCAGTCAGTTTGATATTTTGACAGATGATGGAGAGACGCTAGCACTAGGCGACATCACTATTACCGCCATGTACGTACCCGGCCACACACGTGCTGATATGGCTTATATGGCCACTGATAAAGAAAAAACCGTGGTCTTCGTTGGTGATACGTTATTTGCTCCCGACGTGGGTACGGCTCGCTGCGACTTCCCAGGAGGGGATGCCGCAACCCTGTATCATTCGATCCAAAAGCTGTTGGCGCTCCCAGAAGACACGATCATGTATCTGTGTCATGACTATCCAAGTCAAGGCCGCAAGCATTGTCCAACGACCACGGTTGCTGCGCAAAAACTGGGCAACATTCATGTTAAAGACGGAATTAATGAAGCTGAGTTTGTGCAGATGCGTGAGCGCCGCGATGCAACTTTGGAGATGCCGCGCTTGATTATTCCATCAGTACAGGTCAACATTGATGCTGGTCATTTTCCAAAGCCAGAAGACAATGGTACGCGTTATTTAAAAATACCGATCAATGTCCTTGGACAATAAAACAAATGAGATGACACATCAAAGCTGTTATCTTAAATGATACTAAGCTATCGTGTAAGCCATATTACCAATCTATCGTGGATGAGTGTCCATACGATTTATATAGGAGTCTTATAATGAGTGAGCAAAGCCTTCATTTAGTCTGTCCGCATTGCCAAGCGACCAATCGTGTACCCGTGGAAAAGCTAACTGCCGCACCGAATTGCGGTAAATGTAGCCAACCGTTATTGACGGCTCGGCCTCACGAGCTGAGCGCCCAAACGATTCATAAAGTCATTCAAAAAAATGAGATATTGACCATCGTTGATTTTTGGGCGAGCTGGTGTCAACCATGTTTGATGATGGCACCGGAGTTCAAAGCGGCGGCCAGTCAGTTGCCGCAAGTGGTCTTTGCCAAGATACAAACGGATAAATACGAGCAAGCCGCCGCACCTTATAATATTCGTAGTTTGCCCACTATGGTGGCTTTTAAAAATGGCAAAGAAATCGCACGGCAGTCAGGCGCATTACCGAGTGACCAAATTGTCCAATGGGTGCGGAGCTTGAGGAATTCATAACGTCCAAGATTTTTTGCTTGGGTTTTGTCCATTACCTCTGCTTTGTCCATTACATTTAGAGCGATAGATATAAAAAAAGCCAATACATCGATAATGTGTTGGCTTTTTTCGTTGTATAAGAATTATGATGGCGCGGTTTTGTACTTACTTAGTCGATTCTACTCGCCATAAGTCTTAACGCCGTTGGCAAAGCTACAACGTTGAATACGAGCTATTTGCACAATGGCATCACGTTCGCCGTATAGCCGCGATAATTTTGCATCGCGCGCTTTGGTATCGTTGCTTTTGCCAACGCCAAAACTGATGTTGGGTGAGATCCCCCAGCGTCCTGCAGAAACCCCAACGCCGATACCTGAGGTGGATAAGGTTGATTGCTCGTTACGCGCCGCGTCTACATAGCGATTGACACGGACATACTCTTGGTTGAGCGCTTGGCAGTCATAATTTTGATAAGTGCTTGGCGGTACATATTGCGGTGTTATATTACTCGTAGTGGCACAGCCTGAGAGACCGAAAACGCCAGCTGCCGCCAGTAATGTCGCTGTAGTAAAGGTTTTCATAGCTGCTCCATCAAGCCGAATTATGGTATTTGTGTTTATTTAAGATAGCAAAATTAACCGGATTAAGATATTGGCTATTTAATATTTGTTAACCTTATTTGTGAATGCTCAACACGCTCGAATATGACAATTTGTGCGACGCTCAGCGCTACTTTCAAACATTTATCAAAATAAGTTTTCAGGCTTGCTAAAGGCAAGTATGACGATACCGATATAAGCCACCGCGGCAATGAGAATGCCGGTCTTTCTTTGCGTTGGCGTCGCATGAGTATTAAACGCCTTTATACTAGAACTAATAGCTGCAACCAGTAAGATGATTTTGGCAAAGACCCATTGTACGGGTGCGTTGGCACTCATGAGCTGCATTAACATGACAGCGCCTGACACAATCACGAGGGCATAGACAATATGATTGGCTATTTTGACCGCACGAGGCGCTTGTCTGTTTGCGCTTAATACTAAGTAGCTCTGGTATAAAAACAACACAACAACCAGTACGGCCATCAGCATATGTAAATGTTTCATTGGATATCGTTTCCTCTAAAATGGCAGTTTTTCAGCGTATTTATACTTAGATACCGTTTGCTATTTGTTCTGTCCAGCGCACAACGGGCTATCAGGGCTTTGACCTTGCCATTCTGTTGGCGTGTAAGCGTGAATAGCCAGAGCGTGTACTTGGCCACCTTGAGAGGTTAATAACGAGGTAACTTGCCCATATATTAATTGATGACGAGCGACCAATCTTTTGCCATCAAAGGCATCACTGACGATAGTCAGTTTAAAATGACTTTCTTTACCTTCAAAATAACCCGCATGATCCATCGACTCATTTATCAGCTCTAAATATTGCGGTTGTAATGCTTGTAGTTCAGCTTCCAGCGCATCAGCGGTAGGGGTGGCACTCATAACAATCCTTTAATGTATTGTATAGTCGATACACGATATGATGACGCGAGACTGGCACAATTTTTTCTTGCTGGCTGTGCCGTTGCTGCCAGAGGCTACAAAAAATGTATCCCAGTCTTGCTGACGCTTTTTTATATCGACCTGACTATATTTAATGGTATTTAGCCGCGTAAAAATGGCGTGTCGTGTCCATTATAGCAGAGGCGATTGGCTGTATGGCAGGCTATTGCGTAGCGCCTGTTTCTAAAGCGTATTCTCATTTTTTACATAAAAAAGCAGAGCACAATTTATCGTTTGTACTCTGCTCTTATGCTCTAACAATGCTGACTCAAAGCAGCATATTTAAAATCAACTAACGACGCGCCTTTTGATACAGTGGCATGACTTTAGGCATCAATGATTGTAGTTCAGCAATGCGGTTGCTACTTGATGGGTGAGTACTCAAGAACTGAGGTGGCTCGCCTTGGCTGGCGCGCTGCATTTTTTGCCACAGGGTAATCGCCGCTTGTGGATTGTAACCTGCGCGTGCCATCAGCTCTAGACCAATTTGGTCGGCTTCAGCTTCTTGGGTGCGACTATGGGGACGACTCAAACCCAAATCACCTGCGACGTTTGCTAGCTCTGCCTGACCTTGTGATAAGCCAAAAATGCTAGCAGCGACACCGATACCGGTTTGTGTAGCGTATTGGCGTGATAGGCGTTCACGTGAATGCTCGCGTAGCGCATGCGATATCTCATGACCCATAATCGCGGCAATTTCATCATCCGTTAAATTCAAACGATCAATGATACCTGAGTAAAACATAATTTTACCGCCTGGCATGACAAAGGCGTTTAGCTGATCTGACTTAATGGTATGCACTTCCCATTGCCATTTCGCTGCATCTGGGCGATAGACACCAACTTGACCGATCAAACGGTTAGAGATGTTTTTTAGACGATTGAGTTGTGCCTTGTTGGTATCTAGCAAACCGCGTGCTCGGGCTTCCTGTAGTGTCTTAGCATAACTTTGCGCTGATAACTGCAACACTTGCTCGCTAGAGACTAAGAGCAACTGTTGACGGTCAACGCCGACCGCGCCAGTATTGGTCGTACTTGTACAACCTGTCAGAGTAAGTGCTGACAATGATGCTGCCATCACAGTAGTGGTTAATAATTTCTTCATAATAAATATCCTCGCCATAAATGATAAAAAGTAAAATTGCACAAACCAAATACTGAGCAAATGGGTAAAAAAGCAGCCTTTTATTAATATTCTACTAGCGCTTACTAATCTACCGAAACAGTAAAATTTTACCTGAACTGTCATTGGACATAAGTATAATAATGTTAACAAGATAAAACCAATGCAGAAAGAGTAACAACACAGCGTATGATTGTAAGCGCCCAAGAAATAGTAAAAAAAATGATAATTTTATCTCCTTGCAGTAGTTGATATAAAATCAATTACTTACGTGAGTTTTTGTATGAGATAGACGATCAAAGCGAAAATATTCGCAATAAAGTTTAAAAAATATATTGACACGTACAGAATATTTGCTAGAATAGCCAGCCTATCAAGACGTAGTCGTTAACGATATTACGGTTTGATATTTAGCGGGAATAGCTCAGTGGTAGAGCATAACCTTGCCAAGGTTGGGGTCGAGAGTTCGAATCTCTTTTCCCGCTCCAAATATGGCTTGAAAAAGCACCAAAAGCCTCACTTCATAGTGAGGCTTTTTTTATGCGTGAAAGTTGATTAGGGCATGTTCTCAATCTGAACGAGAATGACTTAAAAACAAAGGGGCTGTAGTAGATAAGGATTAAATATCACACCATTTTCTCAGGGTTTTAAGCTGATTAGATGGTGACCCATAGTTAAATCTAAACTCGCACTCTTTTAAAAATAAATGGAAGTTCTTCTTATCGATTCCATTATATTTCCTCAGGGTTCGTTTAGACTGATTCCAGAAGTTCTCAATACCATTGATGTGATTGTTTTTACCGCAAGTAAACTCTTTAGAGTGATTGACTCTGAAATGTTTAAAGTCGCTCACATCCAAGGCATTGTAACTTCGATAGCTGTCAGTATAAACAAAGCTGTCAGGCTTGATTTTACGCTTGATAACGGGCATTAGCGTGGTTTGTTTGGTGTCTGCTACGACAATGGTATAAACCTTACCATTTCGTTTTAGGATACCAAACACCGCTGTCTTACCAGCAGCACCTCGACCTCTTTTGCCTTTACGTACACCGCCGAAGTAACTTTCATCTAATTCGACTTCACCGTCAAAGATGTCATCTGCTTCAAGAGATAAATAATACTCTATAACGAG